>JASFMY010000057.1:0-36637 GCA_050117315.1 Ignavibacteria bacterium | reverse complement strand
GCAGCATTTTTTCTCTTAATTCTCCCATTTCTTACTCCTTAATTTTTGTGGTGATGAGAGAATATAAAAAATACTCACTCAATATTTCAATGAACACGGTGCTGCCGCTTTGGCGGTTTCGTTCAACCTATACTTTTACTGAACCAAGCCTATAAATTTTCAAACCCCAGCTCGCATATTTAAAATTTAACTGCCTATTATTACTTGGTTGCTAAGAACTCCCGCAAACGAGATAACCCTTTCTTGACAACAGACCTTTTATTCTTGTACTTTTTCTATCTTACTGCTTGCTACTTCCCTTGTCGTGGAGTGCCTGCCCGGCTTCTTCTTGTCGGGCCTGGCCTGCCCGCCGTAGTTTTTTAACGAAGGAGGGCCTGCCCGCCTTTGGCGTGGGGTCCTCGACACCCTTGGAATTTCTCAATACTGCTTTCGGCAACCTCCGAGGTTCTTAAAACCTCGGAGGTTAGGTCTATTTTTAACTTCACGGCCCCCACCTCTGTATAACTACGGTGGGCTTGTCAGCCTTTGGCGTAAGTCGATGGTAGCAACGGAAATTTTTTAATAGAAGTAGATGATGCAAAATTTGCATCATCTACATGATAAACCTTTTTTCCTCATTTGGACAATTTTTCAAATTTATTTTCAAGCTCATTAATTTTGTTATCATGTTCTACGATGTATAAAGTCAGTTCTTCTATTTTTTCAAGCAGCTTTGGATAAATTTCCTCCAGTTCAATTCCATTTTCCTTAATATCTTTCTCTCCCGGGATATCCGGCAGATGTTTGTTTTTCTTTATGTATTCTTCTAGTTTGTTTAACGGCATCAACTTGTAATCATTCTTAAATACATAATCCGGCCAGCTGCTTTGCGGTTTTACAATCATTTCCTCAACTATTATTTTACCTCCCACTGCCAAATTTGCATCACTTGGAATTATATCGGTGCCTATTATTACCTTGCCGTCTGTGTATGTTATATCATTTCCAGTTGCATTCCACTGTCCACTTGTAATTGTTTCTGAAGGAGTAGCTGAATTATTATCAAAATCTATATCCGTGTGATTACGTTCAAATAATTCTTGGTGAACAAAATCTTTTGGAGCATTATCTGCAAGAACATATAGAGTTAGCTCTTCTATCTTTTCCAATAATTTTCTGCTCATAATACCAATTTCAAAACCTTTTTCCTCAACTTCTGCTGCTCTTGGGATTCCCGGTAATTTCCCGTTTTCGGAAATATATTTTTTTAGTTCCTTTTTGCTCATTAAGTTATAACTTTTTGTAAAAACATAATCCGGCCAACTTCCATTACCATCCCTTACTTTTATAATAATTTCTTCTGCTAATGTTTTACCTCCTACAGCAACTATACTATTTGACGGTATTTGTGAGGGACTTACTCCTATACCTACTCTGCCGTCTGCTTTGTTGTAAACAATATCATCGCCACTTAATTCCCATGTGTCTTCACCTGTGGTTGTAGTTGCAGCAACACTCATCTCTACAGCTAATATTTCAGATTCATCGTTTTTCTCTGCAGTAAGACTTCTCTCAAACATTCTTTCATATTTAATGGAACTGTTATTTCCTTTATTATCAGCAATAACATATAAGGTCAACTCTTCTATTTTTTCAAGTAATTTTTTACTTATTATTCCCGCCTCAAAACCGTTTTCTTGCACCTCTTTAGAACTAGGCATCCCGGGTAAATGTCCATTCTCCCTTATATAATTTGCCAGCTCCTCTTTACTTTTCAACTTGTATTCTTTATTAAAAACATAATCCGACCAGTTACCGGTAAGCTCTACCTCAGCTTCCTCTGTTGTTAAAGTCCCCCCAACTACTAGCTTTACATCCGTAGGAATGTTTTCCACTTCCACTCCTATACCTACCCTTCCGTTTTCTCTGTTGTAGACAAGATTACCGTCTACTTCTTCCCATTGTGATGGAGCGGTAAAATATGCCTCAATATAATAGTCGGTCGTTATGCTTTCAATTATATACGGGTTATCAGTAATTTGAGTCGTATCCTCATTAATTAAAAAGTAATCGAACTCATATCCCGAATTGGCTGCAGCAAGAACTTCCACTCTGCTGCCGTATTCATGTTCCCCCTCGCCGCTTTCTATTATACCGCCTTCTACCGGATCAATCACTACTGTAACAACACTTCTTGATGTGGCAAAATATGCCTCAATAGAATAGTCGGTTGTTATGCTTTCAATTATATACGGGTTATCAGTAATCTTAGTCGTATCCCCATTAATTAAAAAGTAATCGAACTCATATCCCGAATTGGCCGCAGCAAGAACTTCCACTGTACTACCGTAATCATGATCACCTTCGCCGCTTTCTATTATACCACCTTCAACCGGATCTATTACTACTGTAACACTTCTAAGGGTTCCCGAATAGTTTGCCACCAGATCCGTGTTACTTGTTAGAGTAAAAGTATAGATAGTATCAGTTGAAACAACAACTTCTTCTTCCGTCCAGTTTTCAAATACAAAACCTTCTACCTGCCCGGCTTTAACAGTAATTTCATCATCTTTATAGTAGGGTTCATTGGGAGATTTAGAAAGTGCTTCAGTTAATGATGGTTCATCCGCAGGCAATGCAGAAAGATTTACTGTCAAAACCGGGGCATCTTTGAAGTAAGCAACAACAGAATGATCGGCATCAATGTTGGTTAGTGAATCAGGATTGCCGGTCAAACTAGTTGTGGTGTCTATCATGAAATAATCAAACTCATAACCTCGTTTTGGTGTTGCTTCAAAAGTTAAATTTTCTCCGGATTCTTTAAACACATTTCCGTTGGGGTTAATTGATCCTTTAGCCGTATCTTCAACACTTAAATTTATTGCATACATCGGCAGCAAGTTAAAATTTAACGTATCCGGCCATCCGCCTCTAGGGCCGTCAGGCCTTACTTCAAATGATCTATCCCCCGGGGAGGGATTTATTATTGTATAGTCATTATAACCGGCTTCGCAGTTCATATTCTCGAGATATACATCATCCAAATAGAAATCCACTTCATAATCCTGGGAAACAGTAAAGTTTACTTTAACATTTCTTTCATCATTTAACACGGGTATAACTTCCCAGTCTAGGATATCTACATCCGGAGCTAACGGGGCTATATCCTTTAGGATAGAATCTTTATATGTTGTGGTCGCTGTAATTAACTCAGCAGTAATTTGTTTTTCACCTAAAAATATTTCATAAAAATACGATTCAAATGTTCCCGAGTCATTAAAAAGTGTATCTTCTATCAATTCATTTTCGAGATAAAGCTTAACCTGACCGGGTTCACCTATCGAGTAGTTGATATAAAATCCGTCGGTAACACCTCCAAGCCAACTTGCATATGCAAACGTTACATTATTTATTTTGACCTTACCCGGCATACTAAATTCGATACTTTGTGTAATAGCAGTATCAGGATAACCAATATCATTTGGAGGGAAATAAGACCCAACCTTTAAATAATATTCATTGCCGGCTATTAATCCCGAATAGCTGAATTGAGTATCAAGAATGTTTTCAACATTTATCTGCTCAAAATTATAATCCGGATCGTTCGACAAAAAAACTTTATAATAATCTGCATTAACATCATCCCAGGTAACATCAATCGTGGTTTCGGATGTTGCTGTAATATTTACATTTTGAGGAGCTACTGCCCCAGCCACTGCAGGGTTTATAGAAGGGCAGGTATATGTTCCGTTTTCATTACTTGCTTCTAAATAAAATGAATAACGCCCCGGCCCGAGGAGTGTATCGGCCAGAATTTCATGTGCTCCGGCCTCTGTGTAAATGCTGTCTAATAATTTACCATTAATATAATCTACACCTTCCTCTTCTGTGTAGCTGCCCTCTACTAATTCACCACCAATAAATAACTTTAATGAGCATGGTTGTCCGACACAATATTTTAAATAAATAGTAGCGGGAGGAAGGGGCAGCCCTGATTCATATCTTTGTTCTACCAACCAAACTACAGGCGGCCTGTTTTCTATTTCGAATGATTGCGTATCGGTATATAACGCGTTTTCTGTTTCAAGTCTAGCTTCTATTTGCCGGCTTCCGCATACTATTGTATCAATTATACTTTCAACTACTGTGGGTTCATTTACAGAATAATACTCCTCGAATTTTTTTTCACCTTCAATATAAATACTTAGTGTGCCGCTTTGAAAGATATAAGTGCCAATCTGCATCCTGTCTCTGTCTTCGGGTGGATTTATTGAATTTACAGGAAGTATCTCAACCGTCTTAGGTTCAACTATAGCAGGTAATGTTACAGTGACTGAAGCAGATAATCCTGAACTTACACCATTACATGTAGCTTCAACTTTAACAGAATAGTTGCCATGATAGTTATTTGGGTCAAAGCTTAATAATGTTGAAACCTCGCTTGTTGAATGTACTTTATTATAATCTTCTCCAGACACTTCAGCTAAATAAAAGTGCAAAGAATCAATATCAATAATATTATCAAGCTCAATATTTAACTGAAGAGGCGACACAGCAGCTGCATTGGT
Organism: Ignavibacteria bacterium; assembly: GCA_050117315.1. Classification (GTDB taxonomy): domain Bacteria; phylum Bacteroidota; class Ignavibacteria; order Ignavibacteriales; family Melioribacteraceae; genus JANQIV01. Next base: position 32,090 of record JASFMY010000057.1, on the reverse strand, counting down.
TATTATAGGGGAAGTGAAAGACGGCAATGTTACTGATACTGAATCAGAAAATTCTGAAACATCTTGTTCATCATAAGCTTTTAATTTTATATAAAATGTATTCTGGTTACTAATTCTCTTTGCTATGTAGCTATTTTGTGTACATTCTGAAGTATTAGCCTTTGGATAGTTCCCTGTAGGGCTATCTGAAATATAAATGTCATAACCTGTTGCAGCGGCAACACTATCCCAGTTTACCTGTATTTTATTTTGTGATAAGGCTGTTGCAGTAACATTAAGTGGTGCATGCAAGCCAGTGATAAACTCCTGTTCAGCTATACCTGTACCATTACTATTTACAGCCTCAACTCTTAGAGCATGAATTCCTGGGGCTAATCCATAATATGATTTAGTAACTTGACAATTTGCGTATGTAGCTCGCCCATTTAACACTATATTCCCGTCTATAAATACATACAATTTGCAATTTTGTCCTGGTCTTACAGTGTATAGTATATCTTCTTTAACATTTTGATACGGCTCTATTGATTCTATTCTCACAGAAGGAGTTAAGTCAAAATTATACTCTTGCGCATCAGTAAAATCAGCTCCATTAACAATATGTTTAACTGTCACCGTATGTTGTCCTGTTTCTAAATCATAAAATACTTCACTGTGAGAAGTGTCATGAGCTTGAACATAATCTGTTTTTTTTAATTGATCATCAACATAGATTTCAATATCGCCTCTCTCTTTAGTCTTAAATTCAAATTCTACTTTATCAATGTATATTCCACTACCAGTACCAGCTCTTATCAATTCTATCTTGTTGATCTCTACTAATGTTGGCGTTTCTACAGCAATTGCTTCAGAAAGTCCCAAACATTCACCTTGGGAGTTTTGTGCCTCAATTTTAAAATAATACGTTTTATTATGGTCACAATGTCGTATTACAGCAGGTTTGCCGACGTGGTCTTCATGCCAGTTATATCCAGTCGCAGGGTCTTCGGACCAATGACAAAAATATTGGGAAGCTCGGGATATATCGTCCCAGTTTAAGGTAATTTCAGGCAGATTTACTTCTGCAGTAAGGTTTTGTGGCGGATAATTATTTACCTCGTATGACAGACCATCTTTAGAGCTCCCGTTTTCGTTGACCGCTTCAACATAAAAATAATAACTCCCGTTTGGCAGATTTTCTAAAGTATATTCATGCTCTCCTTCAGTACTTGGAAATGTTGCTAGAGTGTTATTAGTATTCCCATCTATAATATTTATCGTACAATTTTGATTTACAGAGTAATTAAATATGAGATCGTCCGGTGAATACTGAACGTGAGTAATTCCCAATATTTGAGATAAAGGAGGGAATAGTAAATCTATTTCAACTTCATCGATATATTGCCGGTTTGATTTGGTTGCAATTATTTTAATTGTCTGATCATCTTTTGTGGCCTTAAAAAAGGAACACGAAAATATATCGTCACGGGCATAACTGATACTCCTTGTGTATTTCAAAATATCATCAACATATATTTCTACGTCACAAGTCCTGTAAACGTAGTATGAGATTGAATAACTGTACTCTCCATAATTGGCATTTAGACTCATAGATTGAATTTCAGTAAATGGAGGCATGGTGATTTGAACAATATCAGATACCCCTAAAGTTTCTCCTGCCTGAATAGCCTCTACTTTAAAATAGTACGTTTTTTTATGGTCAACATTATGATAAACCACGGTTTGTAAGGAATCAATTAGTTCATCATTCATTTTCGTAAAACCCGAATTAGGATCTTCTGTCCAATATATATTATAGCCATCTGCTCCTTCAAGAGTTTCCCAACTGACCTTTACTCTACCCGGGTCATAAACAGTAACCCAAATATTCACTGTGGTTATAGGAACTGATGTTTTATAGGAAATTTCGTTCATGCTTGCACCAACATTTCCCCAATAACCAAAAGTAATAATCAAATAAAGAAAAATTATTTTGATAAAAGTATTCACTCTCATTTTTATCTCCTAAAATGCTTTAATATTAAATATTATCATTTCTGCCGTCACGGCCCCCACCTCTGTATAACTACGCTGCGCTTGTCCGCCTTTGGCGTGAGTCGATGGCAGCAATGGAAAATTTTTTAATAGAAGTAGATGATGCAAATTTTGCATCATCTACATGATAAACTTTTTTTCCTTATTTGGACAATTTTTCCAATTTATTTTCAAGCTCATTAATTTTTTTATCTTGTTCTACGATGTATAAAGTCAGCTCTTCTATTTTTTCAAGTAGTTTTGCCTGAATTTCTCCAAGACTTAATCCGTTTTCTTCTACTTCACCAGCCGATGGGATGCCGGGCAAGTGTTTATGTATTATTAAATATTCTTCCAATTCATCTAACGACATTAATTTGTAATCTGATTTAAATACATAATCTGGCCAATCTGTTGACAGTTTAACTACCATTTCTTCAGTAATTATTTTCCCATCAACAGCAAGTTTTGCTTCGTTATTTAATAAATCAGTACCTATTATAACATTTCCATCTGTATATGTTAAACCATTTTCGGTTATTTCCCAATCTTGACTGCTAATATCTTCTGTCTCTAAGGGCGGTTCATTAGGGAAAAACAATTTATTAACGGACTCCCCTGTTTGATAATCCTTATTTGTTACAGTTCTCTCTCCCAAAACGTAAAGAGTCAATTCTTCTATTTTTTCGAGAAGTTTTCTACTCATTTCTCCAACTTTGATACCTTCTCTTTCAACTTCTTTAGCTCCGGGTATTCCGGGAAGCTTACCGTATTCAAGAATATATTTTTTTAATTCTATCAAAGACATTAGATTATGATTTCTATTGAATACATAATCAGGCCAATTTCCTTCAGTATCTCTATTTTTAATAACAATTTCCTCAGCCAGTATTTTTCCACCAACCGCCAGTAAACTATAAGCAGGTATTTGGGAAGCAGTAACTCCAATTCCAATTTTTCCCCCATTATAAATCATGTCATCCCCGTTAATCCGCCAATTATCTTCACCTGATAATGTCATATTGATGAATGAAACTTCTTCATCGCCAACAGCATTATTCTCGTATTCTTGGTTTATTTCGAAATTCTCTCCATTGAAAAATATCGAATTTCCTCCATTATTTTTAGCAATTACATATAAAGTCAGCTCTTCAACTTTCTTTAATAATTTCATACACATTTTGCCTGATTCAAATCCATTGGAATTTACTTCCTTTGCATTAGGTATTCCCGGAAGATGACCATTGTCAAAAATATAATCTCTTAATTTATCCAAACTCATTAGTTTATAATCGTTATTAAAAACATAATCCGGCCAATCCTCAGAAAGTTTTACTTCAGCTTCTTCACATATAATTGTACCGCCCACGGCCAATTTAACATCTTGTGGTATTTGAGATACAGCTATACCAATTCCAGTTCTTCCGTTTTCTCTATTAAATACCAGATCATTACCCGTTCTTTCCCAATATGTCTCTGCAAAATGTGCTTCAATAGAATAGTCACTAGTAATACTCTCAATTACAAATGGATTGTCAGTTATATGAGTAGGGTCGTTATTAATCAAGAAATAATCGAAACTATAGCCGGAGTTTGCAAGTGCTTTAACTTCCACATAACTGCCATATTCATGACTCCCTTCTCCCGATTCAATCGTTCCGCTGTTTTCAGGTGATATTGTTACAACTACATTTCTAGCGTTGCCGGAATATACTGCTACTAAATCCATATCACCTGTAACAGCAAAATTATAAGTCGATTCTGTCGATACATTTAAACCGTCAATTGTCCATTTGATGAACGTGAATCCTTCAACCTCGTCTGCTTCAATAGTTAATTCGTCACCAAAATAATACGGTTCTTCAAGAGAAACAGTAATTGCATCAATTAAAGCACTTTCACCTTCAGGCATCGCTGAAATACCTATTTGCTGTTCTACAGCATCTTTAAAATAAGCGGTTACTTCATGATCTGCACTTATTGATGATAATGTAAATGGATTATCTTCTTCAGTTGTTGTTTGATCAATTAGAAAATAATCAAATTCATAACCGCGTGTTGCCGAAGCTTCGATTATTAAATCCTCGCCGGCTTCAATTGCCTCAACGCCGCTAGGCACAATAGTTCCTTTAAGGGCATCCTCCACATTTAATGTAATATTATATGTGCTGGCAAATATCGCTGTAAAATCTCTATCACCTGTTATGTTAAACTCATATTGATCCAGGGTTGATATTTCGGTATTGTTTTCTTCCCATCTTTTAAAAATATAATTTTCATTTGGTACCGCTGTAATAGTAATTAAATCATTTAAATAATAAGGCGGATCAGGTTCTTTACTCAGAGTACCTCCTTCCGGCGGATTTGAAGTTAAGTTTACATTAAATTGTTCAGCCTCGGCAAATACTGCTTGAATTTGCGCTTGAAACGTTACCGGTCCATACGCAAGTGGATTATCATAATATTTTTCATTGTTGCTAAGTTTTAAGAAATGATCAAATTCATAAGCCCTGCTGCTTGGAGTAGCTGTAAAAGTAATCATGCTGTCGGTCTTTACCATTTGCAGAGTTGAAGGTTCTATTGAACCCCATTCACTATTGTTTACACTTGGGGTAATTGCATGTTCAAAAAAATCATCATAGCTGAAATATGCCTTTACTATAATATCCTCCGCAATATTTGTAATTTGCAGTGTAGGATTACTGGGATCCACATATACCTGTACACTATTAACTAACACAGAATCAATCTTATAATTAGTGTTGTAAACAATAAAAAGTTCCGCTGTTGAACCATATGCATAAGGAGATTGTGTATTTTCAACAATGGAACCCATTCCGGGTGAATTTACCCATTTCGTTAAGTTGTACTCGGCTTCTTTAAAAACAGCTTGAATTTGAGCCTGAAAAGTAACCGGTCCGTAAACAAGAGGATTATCATAATATTTTTCATTGTTGCTAAGCTTAACAAAGTAATCAAATTGATATGCCGGACTGCTGGGAGTTGCAGTAAGAGTTATTAAACTATCATTTTTAACCATCTGAATAGTAGATGGTTCTATTGAACCCCATTCACTATTGTTAACACTTGGCGTAATTGCATGCTCAAAAAATTCATCTAGGCTAAAATAAGCTTTTACTAAAATATCCTCATGAACATTTGTTATAGTAAGATTAGGCTGTGCAGGATCAACATAAACTTGTTCATCATTTACCAATACTGAATCTATTTTATACCCGGTATTATAAACAATTGTCAAGTTTACGTCGGAACCCTCTAATACTTCGATTTCGCCAGATGGTACTATTGACCCTCCAGAACCATTATCCCAGGTTGTAACAGTATATACCGGTAAAGTTTCCTTGAACAAAACATTAATTGTATGATCTTCGGTAATATTTGATAATGTTGCGGGATTGGAGAACAGAGTATCGGTATTATCTATTATAAAATAATCAAATTCATACCCTTCATTAGGAACACCTGTAAATGTAAAGTCCTGTCCATAATCTACATAAATTGTCCGGTAAGTATGATGAGGCGGTGGAGAAACGCTTCCTTTTATATACTCGTATACAAATTGAAGTTTTGGCCTATATATATCAAAAGTAGCAGTTATAGTAGTATTTGAATTAGGATAAACTGTATAAGAAGGACTAAACGAAGATCCTATCTGGTTACCGTTTGCGTCGTTAACATATATGCTATGAAACTTATATCCTACATTTGCAGTTGCAGTAAACGTCACACCACTATTACCATCTTGTTGAACAGTTACAGGTGTTGAGGGTTCTATTGTACCCCAGCCAGGTGGATTAACTGAAGGCGTAACAGTAAAAACATGTATAAATGAAGCACTTATCCATATATTACTTTGAACATTAGAAATTGTATACGGATTTTCTGTTATTTGTGTACCATTATAAGTAAAATAATCAAAAACATAACCTTGATTAGGTTGGGCAGTTATAGTAATGCTTTCCCCCTTATCTATAAATAACGGAGCTGCAGGAGTTATGCTTCCTCCTGAATATGCTGAAGGATTAACTGTGTAAGTAAGCCCGGAATTTAAATATAGTTGTTGTATTTCATTAGCATTTAATGCCCTATTATAAATCCTTACATCGTCAAGATTTCCATCGCAATATATTTCACCATCAGACATAAAAGTAGGATTATTATGATTAGCTTCTCCAAAGTTACCTGTAAAATTAGGATCATGATCCGAACCCTGCATAACACCATCAACATACAAATAAAGTGTTTTAGTATTATTGTCGTAAACCATTTCATATCTATCCCAATTAGAAGCTGAATTAGTTGGTACAGATAGCGAATTGCCATTTATATCAATTAATTCTGCCTTCTTCCAATTACCGCCATGAAAAGCACCTAAAAAGACGCCATTAAAAGGTTCTACTGGATTTTTCTGCGAAAAACCTCCAGTAGCTAAAAATATAGTAGAAGCAAAATTAACCCAAAATCCTATTGTAAAAGAGGAATTTGAGAAATTGTATTTATATGGCAAAATCAATTTTGAATATTCAAAATATAACGCTGTATTATTTGTTCCACCTCTGTCATTAATAAATTGAGGAGCATTATTCCCTGACGGAATGCCATTATTATTTGCAATAACATCATAATAATTACCGGTAAAAGGCCAATGGCCAATTAAACCCTCTGTAGGTACCTGCGCAAAAGTATTGCTGCTTATCAAAGTTAAAAACAAATGAAAAACTAACTTGGTTACTAAATTTGATTTCATTTTTTCTCCGTTTAGCTGCATTAAAACTTATCAGCTTTCAGTTTAATTTTTTCTCTGTGAAAGCTGTCACTTTTTTACTTGTAACAGCTTTAGAACATTCTGTAAATCTGCTACCGAGTGCCTTTCCTCCGTATCCCGAATTGTCGGGAGAAGGAGGGGGCGATGGCAACAGTTAAATGTGCCACCGAGTGGTCGGTGGCAGCATTGGAATTTTCATTGCCGTCACTGACCACTCAGTGACGGAACAAGCCTAAGTTATCTCTATACCGGCATATTCTGTATCTACAAATATTATTGAGTGATCATTTTTGATATAGTTTCTAGTGCTTGAATATTTGTATTTCTCTGCCTTTGAAACTAAACCGGCTTTTACCGGATTGTTATGTATGTACTTCAATTTAATCCTCCGAAGGAGTCCTTCGGACAAAACATTTTGTTATTTCTAATCACTTCGTCATCAAATCGGTGCATCCATAGTTGCCTTTTTTGTTTACCCGGCTTGTCCAATATGAATGACTCCAATAAGTTTGACTTTTCTTTTTCCAGACTCTCAAGCAAATCCCAGGCTGAGTACTTTTTTATATCTCTCATTATATCTGAAATCGTTCCTTTTCCCGGGTTTACTTTTACTATCCAATGGAAATGGGAAGGCATTATTACAAAAGCAAGTACTAGAAATTCATGAACTCTTTGATAATGTTTTATATTATTTATGAGTATTTCACATCTTTCGTCTTTTGTAAATACATATTTAAATCCAACTATTGTTGTGGTTACAAAAAAGAATTGTTCGTTTGTTAATAATGTTCTGTTTCGTCTTCCCATCTTCTAGTTTCTTTGGCAGTTAAGAGTTACTACTGCCTTGTTTCTCTTTTGTGTTGTCTATTACCCCGTTGTCAAGAACAATTTGACAACAAACCTTATGTTATAAGCTGAGATTTATTTACTTATATTTCCCGCACTTCGTGTCGAGGAGTGCTTGCCCGCCTTTGGCGTGGGTCCTCGACAGCCTTGGAATCACTAAGTGACGTTTTTTATGTTTTACTGCCTTTTCAAACTACTCAGCCAATGTGCCACCGTGTGCCTGTCCGGCTTCTTCTTGTCGGGCCTGCCCGCCGTAGTTACAAACGAAGGAGGGGACGGTGGCAGCAATGGAAATTTTAAAAGTATAGAGCTTCCAGTCAAAAAGTATAGACTATGAAGGGTAAAAGTATAGACTGTAAATAGTAGAAAGATAGCCTATACTTTTATCAAACCTAACCTATACTTTTACTGAACCAAGCCTATAAATTTTCAAACCTAACCTACACTTTTACTGAACCTAATCTATACTTTTACCAAACCTAACCTATACTCTTACTGAACCAAGCCTATAAATTTTCAAACCCCGGCTCGCATATTTAATATTTAACTCCCTATTATTACTTGGTTGCTAAGAATTCCCGCAAACGAGATAACCCTTTCTTGACAACAGACCTTTTATTCCTGTACTTTTTCTACCTTACTGCTATTTGCTACTTCCCTTGTCGAGGAGTGCTTGCCTATGCGTAAGTCGATGGCAGCAGTGGAAATTGATAAAATCAGTATATTACTGATACATAATATTTTAATATTGGGTTATTACCTTTAATAATTACAATTAAGTAAATATTTGGATCAAAAATTTTCTGCAAATTCTCTTTTAATATTTTGATCATATTTCTTTCTAAATTGATTTTTGGAATTATTACTAATCCATAGTAATCCCATTTATTTTTAACCTTATTAAAAAATACTATTTCATAATTTGTATTTTTTTCCACTGGTAGATAAATCCCTGAATCATCGTTAAACTTTTCCCCAAATGGAGAATTTGACTTGCCTTTAAATAAAAAATCACCTTCTTGCGAAATTGTTGAATCTTCAAGTAAATAATCATAAGAGTTAGTTTTTTCTCTTGTAACTATATATTTACCAAAATCGTATTTAAATAGTTTTTCTTGCTTTAAACTTGCAGAACATGAGATAAGCAATACAAAACAATATAAGAACATTAAAATTCTAAATAATTCCATTTCCCATATGCTCCTGAATTTTGATTAAAATATTTGCCTTTATAAAAAAAGCCGGATCTTAGCCATGTTCCAGTTGAAAGACTCCTAGCAGTAAGAGTCCTAATTGGAAAATTTTCATTGCCGTCTCTGACCATTCAGTGACGGTTTTTTCTTATATAATCTTTTCAAACCATTCTGCCAATGTGCCACCGTGGGGACGGTGGCAGCAATGGGATCCAGTTTGCCTTTGTGGGTTCTCATTGCTATGCCTCTGTCAATCACTGCATAAAAGCCTAGTTCATTTTGGTAGCGGTCTACTTCTTCTAATTCATATTTGACCGTGTCGTTGAGGGTTATGTAGTTTTTGCCAATTAGTGGTTCGTGTAATTCAACTTTGCCGTAAACTGTTTCACCATTTTTTAGCTCAATGAAGTCGGGAACTATTGTTTTTGTGGAATCTTCACCCTCAGTAGTTTTAGGTGTGGCGGTATCCGTAGTCTTTGATTCATATGTCGATTGCGCTGTGAGCAGTAGCGGGATTAGTAAAAAGATTATTGTTATAGTTTTCAAAATCACTCCGTTATTTATATCTGTATTATTTTGTTACCCACCGTAGTTGTAGGGACAACTCATGAGTTGTCCCTACATTATGTTTATGAAACTTTTTCACTCTTTTCGGGGAACCTCCGAGGTCTTTCTTTGTAACCTCGGAGGTTGCTTTACTCGCAGTTTCTATTTTACTGATATCTACTACTTCCCTTGTCGAGGAATGATCCTCGACAGCCTTGAAATTGTTATTCTAAAAAATGCCAATAATACTTAGAATTGAATATATTATTATTATTAAGAAAGCAAATATTGTTGTTTTTTTTGCCTTATTTTTTATTTTTTTTCCTTCGTCGGTTAAATAATGTTCATCAATTCTAAAATAAAATTTTGAAAAATCACTATTCTCCTTAGAATATTTATCTATTGTGTGTTTTTCAATTTTTTCCATTAAAAAATATGAATAAACCAATAACCCAATAAAAACTGAACTGAAAATAATACTAACTATTGTTTTCATAATTATATCTAACTTTTGTTATTCATTAGCATAGTTAATAGAATTATAGAAGTTATACAACGGTTGTAAAAAGTTTCGAGGTTCTGACGCAAATGTCTGGAATGATTGATTATAGAAGTAACCTTTCCATGACTGCCTTGGAATGTAATTATTCAATTGAATTTAAATAATATAAATCCGGTTTCCCATTTTTCACATCCATAGCTTTGAGCGCTTCTTTTGCCGATTCTCTTACTTTTTTCCATATATCATGATCTTTAAATGAATTGACATTTGAAGTCTCGTTGTTTCGCATACCTATTTCCATCCAATTATAACTCCTAATGATAAAAGCAATAGCTTTTATAGATAAAAAATTGTTTTCTACAAGTTGAGGCATTAATAAAAATGCATCTGTAAAAGTTGCCACAACTTCATCTTGAATTTCAACAAACTTAGGCAAATACTTTTTTTGTTCTTCATATGAAGAACAAACTAATTTTAAAGATTCAACCAAGTATTTAAAGCTATTATTCAAATTCATTTTACCTCCTATCTTGTTGCAGGTATTCTGACTACTCCTCCTTTTGGAGATGAAACTTTCCAATATGGATTACCATTAAAGTGTCTATGAGTACCAGGATGAAATTGAATGTTTCTTCCAGTAAGATTTGATCCCGTAATTTCTCTTAATACCCAACCACCATTTGGATTTGTAGTACTTTTTCTCATCACATCATTGATCCAATTTTCAGAATTTCCTAAAAGTGGTTTAATTTCATTCAGCGACTTACCTTTCAATAAATATGCCACCGAGTGGACGGTGGCAGCAATAGAATTACATATGCCAGTATTTCAAATCTGTACTTCTTTTGATAGTATTCGATATTATTTATTAAAGCATCACAGCATTCTTCATCTTCAAACACTTTAGCGAAGTTTACTATTGTTGTTGTTACGAAGAAGAAGTTTTCTTCTGTTAGTTTATTTCTACCTCTTCTGCTCATGTTTTATTTTTTTCACTCAGCCGTCTCTGACCCCACCTTCGTATAACTACTGTGGACAGGCATTCAGTGACGTGTTTATTTTGTTTTTATCTTCACTGCCTTTCTTTCAACCCAGCACATGTGCCACCGTGTGGTCGGTGGCAGCAATGGAATCTCTTCTTAACTGCTGTATTATTTTACTTGGCAGCCAAGAATTTTTTATTTTTGCTCATTCTCAAACCATTCTGCCAATGTGCCACCGTGGGGACGGTGGCAGCAATTGATAAACTAATTTAATAATTGTCGGGTCTTCCTTAGGGGAAAGGCTTTATAAGCGCTTAGCTGTATGAAGGGAAACTCGATTCCGGCATGTATGGTTCTTAGGAGACTTGGAGGTGGTGACATCTCCCGGCTACCCGTTATACTCAACTTCAATTTCCTTTAATTGCTTAACTGCTTCATCGTTTTGCGGCTTGTAATATTGTGTCCTTGATATAAGCAACAGTGATTGTTATTTTAAAATTTAACTTGATGGTCAATGAATTGATAGGAGGTTAAAATGAAGAAATTTTTATCCCTACTCATTTTAGTTATCGTCATTTTTGGAAACTTATCATTAGCCCAAGATTTCACCGGCAAGTATTCACTACAATCCGAGATGGGTGAAATGCAATTAGAGTTAAAAAACATAAACAACAATACTTTCATTGGAGAACTTGCCGGAAATGGAAATGTCTTCTCAGTTCGTGGTATTATTCAAAATAGTGTGCTTGCAGGCACTGTTGGAGACAAACTCGATTGCTTGATCTTTGAAGCTAGCTTGAACGACGGTGAATTGATATTTACGATGTTCGAAGTAGATGAAAACGGCAAAGCAATTGCCGCCACTTCTGAAACTTTGAGGTTTCAACGCAATCATTTGAAGACTGATTCAACTGTAAAACAAACTCCGAAGAATGAAGCAGCCGTCATCATTAACAATGTAAATCTCAGTAAGCAGCAGATTGAAGAAATAACAAAGACTTATGGTGTAGAACCTCTTCCGGGAAAATATTGGTATGATACAAACAGCGGGCTCTACGGCGTCGTAGGATATCCGGCTTACGGATTCATGTTTCCGGGGCATAAATGGGGTCAATTGAGCCGCGATGCCTCAAACGGCAATACCGGCGTGATTGTTAACAATCGAGAATTGCCGCAAACTGAATGGGCGGTTTGGAGTTATATATTGGGGTATTGGATCCAGGCCGGTTTTTATTGGCTTGATGAGAAAGGTAATGCCGGTTACGAAGGGAATCCTATTCCGGTAGTTAATTTGTATCTCGCGGCTCAGCAAAATGCTTATCAAGGACGTGGCGGCAGTGGAGATAATTTCTGGTCATCCCGGTTTAGTGCAGGCAATTACGATTCAGGAAATCAACGTGGATATGTAAGTGTTCCCGGATATGGTCCGGTGGGATATGGGTTTTAAATCGGAAAACATGTCAAGCAATAAGCCGCATAACGAAATAAAGGATTAAAAGCGATAGGTGCCCTGCTTTATTCCTACTGGTGTAATTATTCCATTGTTGCCACCGACCCCAAACCAAAATACATGCGGGGCACACTAACTGGGTTTTAAGAAAAGGCAGCAAAAATTAATAAACTAATTTAATAATTGTCGGGTCTTCTCCTTAAGGGGAAAGGCTTGAAAAGTGCTTGAGTCCCGCAACAGTGGGATTCTTAGGGGGCTTGGAGATGATGACATTTCCCGGCTACCTGGTAGGCAAACAAAAAACTTAATTAAATAAACAAATCTTATGGATCCACGAAAAAACACGGCACGTTTTTATGATACCGTTAATCATCCTATAAATGATGTGCCATTTTATTTAGAAAGAATAAAATCTGTCAAAGCTAAAAATGTTTTAGAACTTGGTTGTGGAACTGGACGTGTACTTGTGCCTTTGGCAAAATCATGCAAAAAAATTATTGGAATAGATTACTCGCAAGAAATGCTCGAAACTTGCAAAGAAAAAGTTGCAAATGCGGGACTAACCAATGCCCGAGTCTTTCAAGAAGATATCACCAGCCTTAATCTTGGCAAAACATTTGATCTTGTTATCGCGCCATATCGAGTCCTGCAGGCCTTAGAATCAGACAAAGAAGTTCAGGGCTTTTTCGAAACAATTGCAAAGCACTTGAACACTACCGGTAAAGGAATTGTGAATGTCTTCAAACCAAAAATGTCTGCTGAAGAGATGAAAACCAACTGGTGTCAACCTGGTAAAATCATAAATCAAGAAATCAACATGGAAGACGGCAGTCGTTTGGTTTATGCTTTTAGACAGCATAAAATGGATAAAGAAAAACTCGTGATTTACCCTGACATGATCTATCGAAGATATGTTAATGAGACTTTAGTTGAAGAAATTATTCACCCTATTAAAATGCGTTGTTATTATCCAAATGAGTTTAAGCAACTTATAACTAATATGGGTTTTACTATCACAGGATCATGGGGTGGTTATAACAATAAAGAGTATGACGTTGGACCAGAGCTTGTAATTGAATTCAAAAAACGAAATGCCTAACTAACAAATCAACCAGGCTATTGGAGGAAAGGAAAATATGTTAATTAAAACAGCGTTAAACGGAGCCCGATCAAAAGAACAAAACAAATTTATTCCTCAATCACTTAAAGAAATTGAAAAAGAAGTAAAACTTTTATATGAAAATGGGAATAAAATTTTTCATATCCATTGTTATGATGAAGACGGCAATGAAAGCTTAAAACCAAATGACGTAAATAAATTAGTATCATTGGTAAAAAATATATCTTCCGAAATACAACTTGGTATAAGTTCGGGTGATTGGATTGAACCGGATTTAGAAAAAAGAAAAAGTTATATAAAAGCATGGGAGAAGGTACCAGATTTCATATCGGTAAATATGATAGAAGATGATGCGATAGAAATATCAGAATTGGTTCTATCAAAAAGAATAAAAATTGAGGCCGGATTAAATGAAAAGAAAGCAGCAGAAATATTTGTTGAAAGTGATTTGATTAAATATTGTTACAGAATATTAATAGAACCGGAAGCAGAAGAATTTGCTCAAGCTTTAGAAACAATAAATGAAATAGAAGAAGTGTTAAATAAGCATGGAGTAGAAATTCCAAGATTATTACATGGATTTAATGCTGTTTCTTGGGAAATATTAAAAGAGGCAAAAAGAAGAGGCTATGACAGCCGAATAGGAATGGAAGATACGGTATACACAGAAGATGGAGAAATGGTAAAAAGTAATATAGAATTAATTAGATATGCACAAAAAATATTAAGTGCTACATAACCCAGATTAAAGGTAGAAAGTCCCCGCTGAGATGAACGTGACAGACCCGCCTACGTAAAAGGAAACTTCGACCTTTAGATTAAAGACGCATATAATCCCGTTAAAACCGGCTTAGTATCAAAAACTGAGGAATATATCTCACATCTAAAAATGATGTAGACACGAAAAAGGAATATTCAAAATTCTAATACAACACCGAGATCAGATGTAGTACCGAAGTATTGAATACTGCTGACGCAAGTTTCTCTTTGTTGATAAGATTGTTCAACGGTATTTAATATATTATTTATATTCAGGAATATTCCGATTGACTTTGAGAACCTGTATTTTAAAGATAAATCAAGCCGGGTTATAGGAGAGGTATAAGAATCCAATTCTTCCCTGCTCCCAACTTCGTAAAGCGACTTCCCCTGATAGAGCACGGAAAATCTTCCTGAAAAATCTCCATTATCATAGCCGAAAGAAAGGTTGAAAACATCATCGGCCTGATCCGGCATTTTCCCCGAACGTGTTGTATCAATAACAGTTGATGACAAATAAGGATATCCCTCGAGAATAGTGTTTTTTACGAATGATTTCGGGTAATCTGTTTTTGACCATATATGAGAATAATTCAGACTTATAACCAATCCGTTCAATGGTTTTGGAAGCCACCAAAGATTACTTTGCCATTCAAACTCCAAGCCGTATACTTTAGTTTTATAAGAATTATTTTCAGGAGAGTTTAATGTTAGCCCCTTCCAGTTGGACGGAAAACCTTCCTCTGAGGCATTCAAAATTTTATGACCGGTTCTATAGTAAATTAAATTGCTTATAGATTTATAAAAACTTCCGATTGTCAAAAGACCCAGCCGGTTTGAATGAAACGATAGATGTGCATCTAAATTTCTGGATATCTGCGGCTTTAATTCAGGTCTTCCTATATCTACGGACGATGTTCCCGAGTTTATAGCAATACTTGGCAGCATCCACTCCCTCCGGGGACGAGAAATTGTTTTACTATACGCCAATCTTAAATTGCACCATTCTGCCGGACGAAATCTAAAGTGAAACATAGGGAACCAGTTGGAATACTGAACTTCAGCATCAGCATCTTCTACAGGATTCTGGCTATAATCATACTCTACCACTTCATTAGGGACCGTACCTTGTTTACCAAGTAAATATGTATAAGTATGTTCATATCTTATTCCTGCAAGTAACATAAACTCCTGTCCATAATTTAGTTCCGTCATCAAGTATCCTGCGCCGATTTGTTCTTCGGTTTCATAATCGGATAAGTCCGCAGCTCTTTGAACAACCATAGCAGAATCCAATAAATAGGCATCAACCAGATGGTTAAGCTCAGATTGAGAAAGGACTACCGAGAAATCATATTTCCCGTTCAAAATTTTCCCGAAATTGCTGGAATAGTCGATATAATTTAGAATTGATGGTGCACCGTTAGAAGAAACATATTGAAATTCAAAACCCGGGTTGCCGTATTGAGAATGATACATTGCAATTTCGGAACTATTACTCCAACTATACAATGTTCTAATCAATTCCGTATCATCACGAACTTTCCGGTTATCCCTAAACTTTCCTCCAAGTTTTAATTTCCCGGCAAGCTTCTGTGTTATCGCATAAGGAAATTCAATATTTAACTGATACGAATTTTCCTTTTCTTCGGCTTCCGAACTCCCTCGCTCAAATGCATTGGCATAAAAATCAGATAAATCCTTTGTAGACGCATTAATAATATCATCAGCGGTTGGATACGTTGGAAGATCATCGATAGAATATGCATCGGCATGGTTAAAGCCAAAAGAATTTGAGTACGGAGTTATCGTACTTGACTGAGAAATCGAAGCCGCCCAATCAATATTAACCCAATTATATTCGTGCTCACCTCCCAATGCTACAGAATTCATTGCTGTTCTGGTTTCCGAATTTAGTAAATATCTACTCATCAGAGCGTCACTATAATAATAATCTATAGTCTGACTTGACACCTTATCGCTCCTTGAACTTAAAAAGGCTCTAAAAAACAATGATCCGTTTGGAACTATATAATCGAATAAGGCATTGAAACCATATTTCTTGCGTTCGTCCAAATTATATCCAATATCTACTTGAGTTGCCGACATTGGGGCATATTCTTCACCGGTTCGTTTCTCTCTCGTTATTTCCCACTCAACCTCGTAACTATCGCTGCCCCTTTGGTTTCTTTCAATATGCCCCGCGACAACTATACCAAGTTTGTTATTAAAAAATCTGTCGCTAAAAATCCAAGTCCCTTTATAATTACCATAATCGTTTCGCAACTCATTAGCTCCGAATTGTAATCTTAAACTGGATTTAAAGCCACTCTGCAATGCCTTTTTCAATTTAAAATTGATCATGCCGCCAAATGAATCCGCATCTCTATCAGGGGTTAATGCCTTAATTACTTCAATGCCTGCAAGAATTTCCGATGAGATAATGCTTAAATCGACGCTTCTGTCACTATCATCGGTAGCGGGAACCCTAATACCGCCAACAGCAACGGAGTTATAAGTAGGAGACAACCCCCTAATAACGACCCTTTCTCCTTCACCATCATTTCTTATTAAAGAGATTCCCGGTAATCGGCCAACCGACTCTGCAGCATTTGCATCGGGAAGTTCCAATATTTTTTCCGATGAAACTACATTCTTTATAGTATTTGCACTTAACTGCTGGTTAATTGCAGCGGTCTGGCCAAAAGCTTGTTCACTTACAACTATTGTTTCACCCTGTATTGTTGTTGGTGTCAACTCAATGAATAACTCTTTTATTCTTTCCTTAGAAAAATTGAGTTCAAATTCACGGGTTAAATAACCTATATAGGATACTTTTAATTTATATTTGTCCGGCTGGATTTTAATGACAACAAACCGACCTTCCTGGTTTGTTGCCGCTCCAAAACCTGTGTCTTCCAAATAAACACTTGCGCCGGTTAACGGTTCACCTGTAAACGCATCTGAAACTAATCCCAGAATTGAGCCTGTCGGCGGTTCGGCATTATATACATCAACTGCTTTTGCTTTCTTTATAATTATATGATCATTTACGCGGTAAAATGTTAGATGAAATCTCCGGGTAAGTCTTTTAAGAATTTCATATAAAGACTCATCATCAGACGAGAGAGTAACCTTTCTTTCTAACGGCAATTCAAAATTATTATAGCTGAAAACAAATTCCGATCTTTGTTCGAGTACTTTTAATAAGTCTTTAAGAGAGATGTTCTTAACATTTAACGTAATCTTTTGATCGATCAAATTTTGGGCACTGAATGGAGTGGACACTAAAATAAGGACAACTAAAACTCTTTTCATAAACAATCACTGATTAAACTACCATTGATCATCTGCAAGTTTCAATAATATCGATTCCTCACAATTTACATAACGAATTATTAGTTTTAATTCATTATTTAATAAATTTCCCCCATAAAATAGAGTGTGTTGCACAAGTTTGTTTTGAAATGATTTCTTTTTGTCATTTCGAACCCGAACGAAGAGAGCGGTGAGAAATCTTTTTTCCCGGGTTATAAGATTTCTCAGTCGCAGAAAACGCTCCTTCGAAATGACGTTCCGCCTTGTGGCAATGACAAATTCTTAGTTCTGCAACAGACCCAAATAATTACCGGGAAATAATCTAGAAAAAAACAAATCCTTTTGTAATATTATTTTCTTTTCTTGTTTTATAGTTGAGTCCGGTAGTTTTTTTTATCACCTCTGCAACCAGCCATACGGAGTCATTTACGAATTTAGTAGTAATATTATAATTACCGAGTACTTTCTTCTCGCACTTAAATTCTAATCCGTATGCTCTCTCCAATTTCTTAAAAACTTGGTTTAACGGTTCATTTTCAAATACCAATATATTATCTTTCCACCCTATTGCTTTTTGAATGTTTACCTCCGTAATACTGCTCTCATCAGTATTTGTATTATATGTGAATTGTTGGTTGGGCGTTAAAATAATGCTTTTGGTACTTTCTTTATTGTTTGGACCTTTCTTGGTTATCTTTACTTTCCCTTCAATCAATGCAACGATAATATTTTCTTCACTCGGGAATGCAGAGATATTAAACTTGGTACCCAGAACCGATGTAGAAACACCTGCAGTATGTACCGTAAACCGTTTTTTATCATACATAACCTCAAAGTAAGCTTCTCCTTCAAGATAAATATCCCTTTGCGAACCGCTAAATTCTTCAGGGTACCTTAACCGACTACCTGAATTCAATATTACTTTTGAGCCGTCGGATAAAGTAACTACAGCTTTTTTACCGAATGGAGTTACTCTTTCAATTAATGCCGATGAATCGAAAATTCCCATATAATTAAATATAGAATATCCGGCTACCAAAACGAATAATACCACAGCATACCTAACTATATACTTTCCTGTTAGTATATCCAACAATCTTTCAAAAAACTTTTTAGAAGTTTTTGTTTCTCTTTTAATATTAATTAATTCTAAAGAATTTCCTTCATTATTAGATACAACTTCAATATTATGTGAAAATTTCTCCCACTCCGAATCCGTATTCCAATCAATATTTCCCGACGATGTTTTCCATATATCTCTAAGAAACTTATACTGCTTTCTATTTGATGCATCTTCCTCCAACCAGAGTTCAACCTCTTTTTTTTCTTCAAGAGAGGACTCGTCAGCACAATACCTTATAAGCCGCTCCATATCAACTTTATTTACCATCTCGTTAAACCCTTATGTTTTCCTTAGCGCATCGTATCCCACTAATATAATACAGTGGAAAAACGAATTACCATTAAATAAAAATATTAATTTTAAATTTAGAACTAAAATTTCCGGTCTATCTAAATTTTTTTAAGCTTTTCCTTAATTTTTGAAATGCCAGTCTCATCTGCGTCTCTACGGTTTTAATAGAAATATCCTGTATTTCCGCAGTTTCCTTATATGAGAGGCCATGCTCCTTTACCAGCATCAAAATTTCACGGCACTTTTCCGGTAATTTTTCTACAGCCTTTAAATAGGCCTCTCTAAATTCTTTCTGGCTATACAACTCTATAGGACTTAATTCCTTTTCGTTATTTATACTATCAATAAGAAGTTCCGACTTTTGAGACAGACTTGGATGTTTTAGATAATTTATTATCCTGTTTTTAACAGCCTTAAAAAGGTACGACTTGATTGAATTTTTAGGAGACCAGTTTTCTCTATTTTTATAGATATTAATAAATATCTCCTGGACAATTTCTTTGGCTGCGTCTTTATCTTTAACCTTTACAAAACAGTAATTACAAAGATTACTGTGATAAGCTCTAAACAAATACTCGAAAGCTTTTATATCACCCTTATTAATTCTTTTTATAATCTTTTCGTCAGAATTCTCCATTCCATTATCAGCTTGTATCTCTTGAAGCTGCTGTACCGAATCTGATACTACGTTGGGATTATCAAGAAATGGTTGTGCCATACCGTATGTATTTATATTTTGTAATTGTCTTAAAACTGAGACTAATATCCCGTAAACATTATTTGTAGAACAAAATAATCCTTATTCCAATTAAAACAGTTTTCAGATTATTGTTACTCCTAGGTGTTTAATATACTCATTTTCCATGAAATTTGATACCATCACTTTTTCATCAGTAGCGGCTCCGTAATTAGTGCCCGCTTAAATTAACAAAGGAGTAAAAAGAATTAGGCAAATAATTTTCCTCATCAATAACTCCCGCTAATTATTTGGTTCTGTTTAATCATAATTTCTTCGGATTCTTTAAGAACCTTTTTAGCTCTTTGTTTATCTTTTACCGCGCAGGCTGTTGCTATGGCATTAATTAAAACAGATACTGCAGCAAATGAATTTGTAAAAAGCATATTCTCGCTCTTTACAATAAGGTTTGCTTTTGTAAAAAAGGTTACGGGAGAAGAGTTTTTATTTGTAACCGAAATAACGTCAATTTTTCTTTTGCTTGCATACTCGGCAGCTTCAACAGTTTCTTTTGAATAGGGCGGGAATGAAAACACTACCAGCAAATCTTTGGGATTTAAAAACATAATCTGTTCATTAAACAAGGTGTGAGAATGCTGGAGTACTGAAGAGCTTATT
This sequence comes from Ignavibacteria bacterium, assembly GCA_050117315.1. Taxonomy (GTDB): domain Bacteria; phylum Bacteroidota; class Ignavibacteria; order Ignavibacteriales; family Melioribacteraceae; genus JANQIV01. The sequence continues at coordinate 11,806 of JASFMY010000057.1, read as the reverse complement.
CCTACCTGAGTTAATTGATATGCTAAAATCTCCGCAAGTAAATATGAGATTCCCAGACCCGCGGTAAAAACTCTTCCGGATTTCGAAATTCTATCGATTACGTAACTAAAGGTCTTACGCTCAACAAGATTCAGTGTATCGTTAATATTTTTTATTTCATGATTAGCAACTTCAACAAGTAAATCTTCCTTTCCTTTTCTTTTTTCAAAAAGCGGAAAAATTTCTTTGTTGTACAATTCTTTCTGTAACGATCCGGCTATTGCATCACGCAGTTCACTAAAACCTTTAAATCCCGCCCGCTGGGAAAACCTAACAATTGAAGCTACACTTGCTCCTGTTGCAACTGATAAATCATGTACATTTACGAAAGGGATTTTATCAAAATTATTTATAAAGTACTCAGCTATTTTTCTCTGGTTTTTGGGAAGTGAATTGTACTTGCTTGTAATTTTTTCTTTTATTTCCTTATAACGGTACATAACAATCAACACTCATTTTTTATTATTAATCATTTAGATTTCTATTTGATCAGCACTATTTTTTTTGAAAGCATTCCTGAATCTGTCTGCAAAGAATAAATATAAACGCCAGAAGTAAGTTTTGAAGCATCAAAATTATTTGCAATGGGATAACCCACTTTGCCCATTTCCCCATGGAACTTTTGCCATCGATAAAACACCCATTGTTACGGCAGAAGTAGGAATTATTACATTTGTATATTCGCCGAGTTTAAAAGCTAATATTGCCGTTTGTCTTGAAACACCTGAAAGATATTTAAGCTGAGGCATTAATGAATTTTGAACGGCTCCCTCCCTGCCGCAAATAACAGCCCGTTCATACTGTCCTCCCGGAATAATCCATGTAAGCGCGGCTAGTAATATCAACAAAGAAAAAATCAATAAGTAAGTGTTCGGCGCCTTTAATTTGAATTTTTTCTTTTCGTTCATTCAATGACTTCGTTGGTTTTAAGATCGAATTTATCGCCGTTAATTAAAACATGTAGTTTCATATCACTGATACCCAGATTTCCCCTTGTATCTTCACGAATGTTATTTGATTCAGTGGGATCGTAAACCAAAACCTGGTAATCACCCATAACTTCAAAAGTATCATCGGGGTTAACGATAATGGCTGTTGATTCATCAATTGCAACACCAATCAGGTCCGGGTGCTCTATCAATGTTGAAATTGTTCTGTTATGTCTCTTGCGTTTAAGAAAATGCTGGTCTATAATAACTGTTCTTAAAAAACCAAACCCCTCAGTAACTTCTATATTTCCTTTTTCGATTGTTACAAATGAGCTGGTTGAATCGTTATGAACCAACTCATTTCCTGTAATCATAATTTCGCTCATAACCGCTGCACCAGCACTCGTACCGCCGACAACCCCGCCGTTGTTATAAATATCGAAAACTTTCTTGAGCAGTTTTGTCCCCAGCATATCTCTCGTAAGATTACTTTGGTCGCCCCCTAGAAAGTAAACAGAATTGGCCCAATCCATCTTTTTAAAATTTGTTTCGTCATCTGCAGTTTCTTTTGTAAATAAAAGATAATCCGACTGCGCTCCGAGTTCTATAAATTTTTTAACAACCCGTTCACTGTTACCAACATGATCTGAGCTAGCATTTGGAATAACAATAATTCTAGCTTCCTGACCACCTGCCAATTCTACAAACTTTTTTATTATTTCAGGTGCTCGTGCTCCGCCTATAATAACCAATTTACCCTTGGCTTGCGAACATACCTGAAGACTAAATCCTAACACTAAAAGAGATAAGACATTAAAAAGTTTTTTCATTTTGATTATTCTCCTTCACAAGTTCAATTGCTATTTCCGCTGTTTTGAATAAATCTTCTATATAAATAAACTCATCATTTGAATGAGGGTTTTGAGCGCCAATACCCAGGTTTATAGATTCAATTCCCCTTCCGTTTAATGAATTCGCATCACTCCCTCCAAGTGAAATCCTGGGAGTAGGCTGCAATCCTACTTTTTTAATTACACGAACTGTTTCTTGATAGACAAAGGAGGATTCAGAGATTGTATAAGGCATAAAATCCCAGAAGTAATCTAATTCCATTTTAGCGCCGGCGAGTTCTGCTTTTTCTTTGAACGTTTTGATAAGAAAATCAAAGTAGTGTTCGGCTTTTTTCAAATCAAAAGATCTTACCTCACCCATAAGTTCTGTAACTTCAGGAATAACATTTACCGCCGAACCGCTGTTAAGCACTCCGATGTTCATTGTGGTTTCTTCATCGATCCTACCCAGAGGGAGTTCGCCAATTGCTTTTGCCGCAATCATCAATGAGTTAATTCCCTTTTCAGGAGCAAGACCTGAATGAGAGGCTTTCCCAATTATCTTTATATTAAAACCCATCGCACCACACGCGGAGTATATAAAATTTCCGGGCCTATAACCCGAATCAAAAATAAATCCTTTCTTTATTGCGCCATCAACAGCAAGATTTTTTGAACCCAACAATGTGGTTTCTTCACAGGTTGTAAAGGCAACTGTAAAGTCTTTAACATGGATATTTTCTTGCGCAATTCTTTCAAGTGTATAAAGTAAAACCGAGATGCCTGCTCTGTTATCCACTCCTAAAACAGTATCCCCTGATGAAACTATCCTGTCTTCCTTAATTGCGGGTTTAACGTTTTGAGTGGAACGTGCGGTATCCATGTGAGATAAAAGAATAAAATCTCCGCCGCTGCCTATTTTACAAATCAAATTACCGGTATTGCTATTAGTAAACTTTGTTGATTTGTCTTCAGCTATTATATAATTATATCTACCAAGGAAATATTTTATATAATCCGCGAGCGGTTTCTCATCACCGGAAAGCGCATCTATTTTTGTGATTTCTAAAAAAACATCAATTAATCTTTGATTATTCATCTGTAATGTATATTACATAATTAGCATTAACTGTAACAATAATTACAGAGTAAAAAATTTTTTTTACTAAGTCAAGTGTTTTTTAATAAGTGCAACGATCTGTTTTTCCAGTCGGCTTATACTTTTTTCATGTCTCATAAAATCATTATTATCTCTTTCAACGCGTTTCCTGATTCTGTTGAAATTGCGTTTAATTCTTTATTAACTTTCATTATTATAACTTTATATCGGGGAGACCAGAGAATAGTAACAAAAAGGGAAAAACGAAAACAGCAACATTTCGCTATTTTCGGATTTCATAATTTTCATACAGAGTGTCGGAGATTCTTTGCGGTATTAGCTTTTATTAATCTTTAGATTGATTTTCTGATATCTGAATAATAATTGACCATAATAACAGTATGAATTTCGAACAACGGATTAATCTATATTCTCTTCAGATAGAAAAGAGCCCTATCACCCATTCTTTCATTATTTGCTTGAGCCGCTTTTTCATCAAACATTTTTAACATCTTTTTAGTATAAGCTGATTTTGAAGGATTAACAAAATAAGAATCATCCTCATACCAGGCGATATCCTTTTCATATTGTTCACTTCCCCAAAATTGAGTACCAAGAGAATCATATTCAATTTTTTCAATTTTAAAGCCGCTCTGTTCAGCAACAATATTTATACTTTTTAACGAATGAAGATAAAAATGTCGTGGAGCATCTAAGCTTATCCAGTTCTCTTTGTATTTATCCCACGAATAGGAATCAACAATCGGTATTCCGATAAAAGCATATTTGTTTTCATTTAATAACGAATGAATTTTCTTTAATACCTCAAATTGATCTTCCATATGTTCCAGTACATGAAAAAGAGAAACTAAATCAAATTTTCTTTCAAGATCAAAGAGTGACTTTTTATAAATTACCAGCCCGTTTTCATAGTTGATATCACTATCAACAAACGGATCAATTCCAACGACGTTTTCAAAGCCGGCATTCTTCATTCTATAAATTAACGAACCGTGTCCGCAGCCAACATCAACAATTTTATCATCAATTTTAATTTGGGCTTGTCTCAATCGCTTAACGTAAGGAGGTACTCCAATTAGGGCTAAAAGAATTCGCCCTATCAATGACCTATTTCCCATTGCAACTGCGTCTCTTTTCTTATTCAGATATTCTTTTAATGAATTATCCTTTTTTAACTCGTATGAGAGATAATTTTCCGGGTAATGTTTTGATAAATCTTCCGGGAAATCTTTTATCTGAAGGCAATTACAATTTGAACATTGGAAATATTCAAATACTTCTCTCGTTCCGAAAAGCATTTCTCTAATTTTATATTCAGTGTTATTTTGTGAGTTACCGCAAATCCTGCAAATCATTTGTATTTTTTAATTTCATTCCAAAGTTTTTTTAAGCGTTCTTTTAAGTTTTTTTCCTGGCCGTTATCTGTCGGGAAATAATACTGCGTCCCCTTCATTTCATCAGGAAAATAATTTTCGGAAACAAAATTATTTTCAAAGTCGTGGGCATACTTATATTCCTTCCCGTAGTTCAATTCTTTCATAAGTTTTGTGGGTGCATTCCTTAAATGAAGTGGTACGGAAAATAACTCCCTGTTGTTAACGTCACCGTAAGCTTTATTAAGCCCGGAATAAGAAGCATTGCTTTTAGGACACGATGCCAAATAGGTTGTACACTGTGCTAATATTATCCTCGCTTCGGGCATTCCAATTTTTTCAACTGCTCCAAAAGCAGCCTCTGCCAGCACAAGCCCGTTTGGCGAAGCGTTTCCAATATCTTCAGAAGCTAAAATTATTAACCTTCTTGCAATAAAGAGAGGGTCTTCTCCACCTTCAAGCATTCTTGCAAGCCAATAAAGTGCTGCATCCGGGTCGCTTCCCCTTACACTTTTTATAAAAGCAGAAATAACATTATAGTGTTCTTCACCGCCCTTGTCATAAATTATATTTTTATTTTGGACTACATTTTCAAGAACTTCTTTATCTACTATAATTTCTTCTTCATCTAATTTTTGATAAACACTTGCTTCAAGAATGTTCAACATGATTCTTGCATCGCCGCCCGATAGGTAAATCAGAAAATCTTCATCTACTATTTTGATATTATAGTTTTTAAGCACTTCATCATTGGTTAAAGAAAAGTTTAAAATATTCGTTAAATCTTTTTTTGACAATTCGTTTAATACAAAAATTCTGACCCTGCTTCTTAAAGCCGGTATAACTTCAAAGGAGGGATTTTCAGTGGTTGCGCCGATTAAAATAATTTCGCCGGATTCAACGGAGGATAATAAGGCATCCTGCTGTGCTTTATTAAACCTATGAATTTCATCTATAAATAAAATTGTTTTTCTGAAGTACTCGTTGTTTTTCTTCCCTATTTCTATTATCTGCCTTACATCTTTTACACCTGCAGAAACTGCGTTTATCTTAAAAAAGTCTGCACCAGTTTTCTCGGAGATTATTTTTGCAAGTGTTGTTTTACCCGTGCCGGGAGGACCCCACAAAATAAATGAAGTGATAGTATCGTTTGCCACCATTGTAAACAGCGGTTTATCTTCACCAACTAAATGTTCCTGTCCTTGGAAATCTTCTAATGATTTCGGCCTAACTCTTTCTGCAAGGGGTGTATTCGGTATGTTTATGTTTTCCGGCAAAGCTAATTTTGTTCTTCTACTTTAAATCCTTTTTCACTTTCCCTTTTCATCAAATATTTTTCGCGTGCAACCTGTTCAATCTTTATCTCACTATTCTTTAACGAATCAATCTCACTTGATAATTTATGTAAACTAACTTCAGCATTGTTTATTTCTTCGTCCAGTTTTTCAATATCGTATTTCAGACTAACAAACTTTATAACGCCGTTCTCATTAAATATTAAGAAAACTATTCCCAATAGAATTATCGCAAAGTATCCGTACAAAAATATTTTTTTTGTTAATGTTTTTTTATTCTTCATTTCAGGGCTAACTTAACAATTTTATCAACCAATTGTTCATAGGAAATTCCGTCAACTTTGGCAGCTTTGGGTAACAGGCTGGTACTTGTCATGCCGGGCAAAGTATTCACCTCCAGGCAGTAAGGTATGTGCTTCTCCGAAAGTCGGAAATCAACACGCGCAAAGTCTTCAGCCCCGACAGCAAGAAAAGCCTTATAAGCCTGTTCCTTTAATGCCGTTAAAACATTTATAGGGAAGTTAGCCGGCACTTCGTATTCCGACATTCCGGGAGTATACTTACTCTCATAATCATAAAAACCGCTTTTGGGTTTTATCTCCAGCGGTTCAAAACATTTTTTGTCAAGCACACCTACTGTTAACTCGTAACCGCTGATAAACTCTTCCACCAAGGCTTTATCGCAATGATTTCTTGAAAGCTCAAGCGCATCACTGATTTGGTTTTCGTTTTTGCATATTGTTAATCCGACTGTTGAACCTTGATTATTAGGCTTAATGACACACGGGAACCCAAACCCTGAATTTATTTTTTGAACTATTGATTCAATATTATTTTCTTCTTTTTCTATTAAAAACCACCAGGGAGTATTAACTTTAAAATGTTCGAACGAAATTTTGGAAAACATTTTATCCATTGCCACAGCACTTCCCAAAACTTTGGAACCGGTATATTTTAAGCCCCGCAACTCAAATAAAGATTGTATTGTACCGTCCTCTCCCCACGGGCCGTGAAGTGCATTAAAAGCAACGTCAATATTATCAAACAGATCCGAGTTTACCGCACGGACATAATTCTGTGTGTTGATTTCAAAATGATTTTGTTCATCAAAGAAGTGTTCAATATTTTCCGGCTGATTACATCCATATGCCGGATCAATAACTTTTACGTTGTATTCAAGTGACAGTAAAGCTTCATAAATATTTTTGCCTGTAAGTTTTGATACTTCTCTTTCGGCAGAAGCTCCACCAACAATTAATGCAATATTAATATTTTTATTATTCGGCAAGTTTTTCTTTTTATTGATTTAAAATTTGTTCAATAATTTCAACGTTTTCCGCGGCACTTCCCAGATTATTTTCCGGTACAGTTTTGTTGATAAATGTTTTCTGTAAGGCTCTTAGATGATATAACAAGTTATCCGATCTCTTCATAAAAGTTTTTTTTGCTTCACCGATTAAATCGATTGTTAATTTACTCGGTACGGTTTTCCTGCTGAAAACATTTTCGATACTTAAGTTCCCTTTATGCCCAATTATATCGATCCTTCTGTGCGGTTTTTGTGCAATGAAAGAAGTACTCATAAATCCGTATGCGCCGTTTTCAAATTCAAAATTAGCAGCAGCGAAATCTTCAACTTCGGTCTTATAAATTATATTGTCTGTAATGCCGCTTACCTTCTTAAAAGGACCTCCAAAAAATTTTAGTAAATCTATTGTATGTGTCCCAATGTCAAACAGGACTCCGCCGCCATCCTGGTACTTGTTAAATCTAAAATTATCACTCGGAGGAATATAAGCGTTAAAGCTTATGCTTATAAAAAATACTTTCCCAAGTAATCCTTTGTTAATAAATTCTTTTGCTTTTTGAACAAGCGGGTTAAACCTGAACAAATAATTAACAGCCAAGATAACCTCATTCTTTTTACAGGTTTCAATAATGTCTCTGGTTTGTTTAGAGTTAACTGCAAGTGGCTTTTCACACAAAATATTTTTACCCGCGTTTGCAGAAGCTATTACCTGTTTATAATGGTCGGCATTTGCGCTTGATATATAAACCGTATCTATATCCGAATCTAAAAACTGTTCAAAGTTGTTAAACTTATTTTCTATTGCAAACTTTTTCCCTAAGTGTTTTGTTCTTTCAAAACTGCTGCTGTATAAGGAAACAACTTTGCTCTTTTTTAATTTCTGTAATGTTGGAATGAAAGACATTTCGGAAAAATTCCCGAGCCCTGCTACTCCCCACTTTAATCTTGTTACTCCTTTACGGGGCAGCCTAATTTGTTTTTTAGCGGATATAATTTTCATTATATAAAATTATATTTTTAGTTTATCCATTAGCTTTGTAATCGGCTCCGGGTTCTGCATTATATAAAAATGAATAGCAGGTACATTGTTGTTTAACAATTCCTCCGCCTGTTTTAATGTCCAGTTTATTCCAATTTCCAAAACATGCTCCGGTTTTGCAGCACTAATTTCATCTGACAGTTCGTCGGGCAGGTCTATGTAGAAATTTTTTGGAAGACTAGTTAATTGCAATTTAGACGTTAATAATTTTAACCCTGGAATAATCGGCACATTTATTCCTTCTTTCCGGCAAAGGTCAACAAATTTGAAATACTTTTCGTTATCATAAAACATTTGGGTAACTATGTACCTAGCCCCGGTGTCAATTTTCTTTTTAGTAAATCTTACATCGGAATGAAGGTTGGGAGCTTCAAAGTGTTTTTCCGGGTAAGCGCCTATTCCAATGCAAAAATCCATTGGTTCAGCGTCCAACAAATCTTCTTCCAAATAAATACCTTTATTGATGTTGCTTATCTGTTTTACAAGATCAACTGCAAATTCATTTCTCGATCTTCCGAACTTTACAGGCTTATTAAAACCACTGTCATCACCGCGGATAGCAAGTACATTATCAATTCCCAAATAATGCAGTTCTATTAAAAAGTCTTCGGTTTCTTCTTTTGTAAAGCCCTTACAGATTACATGAGGTACGGCATCAACATTATATTTATTTTGAATAAGAGCACATATCCCCAGCGTGCCGGGCCTTTTTCTTTTTATTTTCATCCTGTAACCGCCATCGGGAGTTTCATCGTAAATAACTTCAGCAGCGTGGCTTGTTATGTCAATAAACGGGGGACCGTATTTAACAATTGTATCAAGCACATTCATCAACTGCCTAATGTCACCTCCTCGTTTGGGTGGAATAATTTCAAAACTAATTAAAGGTGATGTTGCTTTGTCTAAGTGTTCTGTTACTTTCATATGATTCTTATTTGCTGAATTTTAATTTAATATTTTACCTAGATATGTACGGAAGAAATTAATTCCGATTACTAGAACGCAATAATAAATAATTATAATTACTTCTTCTAATAAAATCATCATCAATATTTAATTTTATGTAGTTTCCTTCCAACCATAATTTTGTTAAATCATCATAATGTCTGCTAAGAATATGGCCTGATTGACCGATAGGCATATTAAAATATATATGGTTCGAATCTGCGAAATCAAAAACGTAACGCATAGACGGGCCAAGCTTAACATCAAAGGGTTCATCAAATCTGTACTCCGTATTAAATATTGTCGTACCGTCTCCCCCAATTTCAAAAGGACCGATATCTACAAGCTCATTTACAATTCCGATATTTCCATGAAAGAAATGCTCAAATGTAAGTTGATGGATATTACCCCATTGCCAGTATTCAATATTTTCATTTATATTATGTTCAAGGTAATCCAAAGCATCTACCAAGCTTTCTCTTATTATATCATCCCGGCTTTCAATTTTCTCCGTTTCTACGTTATCGAACCACGTTGATTTATTTTCGGTTAATAATTCATAAACAGATCTATAAGGCACGTTAGCCATAAAACTATATTCCTTAAAGAGCTCTTCACCCATTTCATCGTAATAAATGTTCTTCAATAAGAATTGATAAAACGTAAGGAACACAGTAGGAGTCTGACTGTACTTGGACATAACGTAATCCCAGCTTTCAAGCAGTTTTAGAGAAGTAATTAAATTTTCATTTGTTGCTTCAACATTTTCAAATGCGCTTAAAATAAAAGGCACAATACTTTCGGCGTACTTTGAATAAAAATCATACTGGTAATTTTTAAAATCTTCTATTGAATGTTTATCCTTGGAATTCAGCAGTTCGTTTATTCTATCAATTCTTGAAGGAGGTTCCCAGATATTTGAAATATGATACGGAAAGGGATCAATAGTTTTGTTGTTTGCTGTTGATATAAAATTAGACGGCGGGTTAAAGAGCTTAGGTATTGATTTGAAAGGCACATAACCGCTCCAGTCGTAGGTATTTGTTGTACCGTCATAAATCATTGTAGGGGAATTCTTAAACCTTCGCAAAGGCAGCCTAACTCCGCAAACATAACCTATATTACCATCTTTGTCCCCGTAAACAAAATTTTGCCCCGGGACAGTATAACGGCTAAGCGCATCTTTAAATTCATTCCAGTTACTTGCTTTATTGACAGACATTATTGCATAGAGTTCGTCGCTGAAATCTAAAGCAGTCCATCGCATAGATAAGTTTACATCGTCTTGATATTCATTAGGATAGCGGTCAATATATGGATGTGCTTCTGTAATTAAAGGGCCCCTGTGAGTTGATTTCAATTCAATTACTACGTCTGCGGAATCTTTGACAATTATTGTATCCATAACAGATTTTAACGGAACCCATTTATTATTCAACAAATAATTTTCTTTTTGTTCATCTAATTTCTCCGCATAAAAATCACAGTCATCAGCCATAACGTTTGTTAATGCCCATGCAATGTTCTCATTTTTACCTATAACAATAACAGGAGCACCGGGGATGGTGAATCCTTCTGCTTTTAACTTATCCCCCCTTAAAACAGCAAAGTACCATTTGCCGGGAATTGTAAATTGCAGGTGAGGATCGTTTGCAATTATTACTTTACCGGATTCGGATTTTTCTCCGTTTACTATCCAGCTATTTGAACCAATGTGTGTTCCGGCTAACCCGAAGTAGTCCAGATATTCTTTATGAACATTCATAAAGTTATAAGGTACTTGAACATATTTTTCAAAACCCTCCGAAATTATCAGCGTTCCGTTTTCCGGATAGTCTGGGATAACATCTTTAACTTTTTCCGCGCCTAGTTTTTGAATTAAATGAGCAAATGAAACGTCCGTCCACCAGCTTATATTTAATTCAAAGGCAAGAAGTTTTACAATTAACAGGCTGTGTTCGGGTTTCCATTTTTCAGGCGAATAACCAAGTACGTCAAATTCAATTTGCAAATCACTTTCATGTGATTCTATAAATGCATTAACACCGTTCGAATAATATTCCAGTATTTTTATCACATCAGGATTATATCGGTCATAATTTTCAACTACATTTCTGAACAGCCCTAATGTTTTGAACATCTTATCAAAAGCAATTGTCCTTGTTCCAAGTACTTCACTTAATCTTCCCTGTCCCGCTCTTCTAATAATATCCATTTGAAACAATCTTTCCTGCGCATGAACGTAGCCTAACGCAAACGCCGTTTCGTAATCTGTTGTGGCGAATATATAGGGGATTGCATATTCGTCCCTGTAAATTTCGATATTATTTTCAATGCCGTTTACCGAATATTCTCCGTTATATTCCGGGTGGGGTTTTATAAGCATGTAATAGGACAGAAAAAAAGCAATAGCAGACAGGCTTAATAAAGTAAAGGAAATTCCAAGTATAATTTTTACAGTTTTATTCATGAAGGATTAATTTTTAGTGTAGACAAATCTTATTTAATTTTGATAAACTTTCTTTTTCACCGATTGCAATGAGCTTATCGCCTTCTTCAAACTTTGTATCAGGTTTAGGGTTATAAATAAATGATCCCGATTTTTTGTTTATGGCAACTATAATAATATTTAGGTCTTTTCTTATTGGAGAATCTTTCAGCATCATACCTATTAATACAGAGTTCTCACAGATTTTAATTTCTTCGAGACTAATATTCATATCTCTTTCTCTTGCAACACCGTCTATAAAATCAATTACTCCCGGTCTAATCAATAGCTGCACCATCCTGTTGCCGCCCAGGTCATAAGGCTTTACTACTTTGCTTGCCCCGGCTGTAATAAGTTTTGACTCGGTTCCTTCTTCAACCGCCCTGCTCACAACATAAATTTCGGGATTCAATTGTTTTGCAGATAATGTAGCAAAAAC
>JASFMY010000056.1:0-37365 GCA_050117315.1 Ignavibacteria bacterium | reverse complement strand
GATTTACATGTATTACTTCCGGATGACTATTGGGCGTCTTGATTCAGGGGTCAATTACCCGGCAATACCCGCCTTATATCCGATTTCTGTTCGTCATAACAAAGTTTTGCTTACAGCTTCCTTCGATTCCCAATCACTTGAGACACCCTTGCCTTAGCTATGTGATTCCGGTCATCTCGGCTCTCTCGGGTCTTGTGCTTTTCATACTCACCCGTTAGTTTTTATACATGCCCGGCACACCCGATAATGGAAGTCCTACGGACTTCAAATAATATTTACCCCGAATTATGCACTAGAAATGGTTAAAACCGGAATTGCCGCAAAATCTCTTGTTTTATAAATAATTACAGGAATTATTCATCCTCTAATGTATAATCAGGGTTTACTCCACTTACCGGTAATTACCCAAAATTCGACAACCGTAAACCCGTTTAATTAAGCTGTAAAAATTCCCTACAGCGTAAAACTCCGAAAAAAGAATAAAATCACCGGGACTCTGGAGACTACATTCATTGTTAAGTTGACGCACATGCGCAGAGCGGGATTCGAAATGACTGACTTTTTATTTTGCAGAAACCTTAGTACAAAAGTCTAGTTTAACAGTATTTCCGGCGACTTGAACAGTACAAAAGTCTAATTCAACAGTACTTCAAGCGACTTGAACAGTACAAAAAGCTAATTCAACAGTGCTTCAAGCGACTTGAACAGTACAAAAAGCTAATTCAACAGTGCTTCAAGCGACTTGAACAGTACAAAAAGCTAATTCAACAGTATTTCAAGCGACTTAAACAGTACAAAAAGCTAGTTCAACAGTACTTCAAGCGACTTAAACAGTACAAAAAGCTAGTTCAACAGTACTTCAAGCGACTTGAACAGTACAAAAAGCTAATTCAACAGTATTTTCAGCAATCCGGGGTATTATTTTTCCGTAACGTAGACTTTTTAGTCTGAGATGATACATTTTGTGTGACTGTCCCAAGAACTCCTATGAGAAATCTCTATTAGTCCCAATTTGGCCAAAACACAATTATTCAACCGGGATTGAATCTTATAACGGACACCGATTCCAGCATTTTTTATTAGACTCGGAAAATTTAACATTAAATTAACATTCTCTCTATTCAATATGATGATATACTATTATAAATTAGCATATAAATCGTTAGAGTTTTAGTGTATTGCCTTCATATTATCCAAGTAATTCGAATTTAGTTAAAAGATAAATGCCGTTAAAATATAAAACACATGTATCACAACAAACAAACAAGGAGGCAGTTGTATGATTAACTTTACTCAACTTATCCATTTAAAACAACTAAAAAAAATAGTTCAGGCAGGTTTTATTTTATTAGCTGCTGTTTTATTTACCCTCAGTTGTACAGATGAGAGCATAACAAATATCAGTAATGAAGAATCAAATTCAGTAGTTAACAAAGATCATCCTGTATATCAAAAAATACTAAGCATGGGTTATAAGGAGACGGATGTTGAAGAATACGATGATTATTTTTTACTTCAAGGTGATATTAGGTTCGATAAAGAAGAAGATAAACTTTCAAAAGTAACTCAATATAATACAAACAACACGGTAACACAGGATCATTATAGTATTAAAGTGTATATTGATAACAGTACTTTTAATAATTACAGCTTAGGATTAGCAATCATGTACGCAAAAGCAGCTTACAATAATTTAAACTCTCAAATATTCTTTTCTTCAACAGGTCCAAGTTCTTACGATATAAGAGTAATAAACGACACTTCTATTCCCGGAGCCGGACAATCCGGGTTCCCAAATTCCTCGGGAGAGCCTTACGGAACTGTTAGACTAAATGAAAACCAATTACCTAATTATGGAGTTAGCACAGGCGATCATTATAAATTGGCTTTTCTTTTAATTCATGAAATTGGGCACTGTATTGGATTACGTCATACAAACTGGAAAAGTGCAGGGGAACCAACTTCCTCTTACGGGGCTAATCATATACCGAGTACCTCCGTTGACGACGGTTCATACGGAACCTACGGCAGCCCCGATCCAAATTCTGTATATAATACAGGCAATTTTTACGGCGGAACAATACCGTCATTCAGTAGTTTTTCTACAGACGATGAAACGGCAATTGAAACTCTATATGCATCAGGTCAGCCGGGCAGTGTAACTAATTGGTTGTTGAATCCAAACGGCGGCGAATATTATAGGGAAATAGAAGACATTATGACAATCACGTGGAGAACAAATGTTGTAACTACCACAAATGTTAGACTTGATTTATATTTAGGACCGCATCATTACATGAACATCACAATGTCAACTTCACATTCAACGGGGCAATATGTTTGGCCAATCGCAGCTAAAATAACAGCAGACCACTCTCCTTTCTATGTTAAAATTACCGCATTAAGCGATAATACAAAAACCGATTACAGCGATAACTACTTTTCAATCGATCAAAGATAATTTACGAATTTATAACATAACTAATCAGCCTGTAAACTCAACAGGCTGATTAGAACTTAATATAATGAACGGAAGCCTCATGTAATAACTTTCGATTATTGCATATATTTTTATAAATTTGGAGTAATATTTTTCCTAATATTATTTTGACCCGAAAATTTATATTCAAGAAATCATTAAGGAAATTCACATAAAAAAATCAGTACCGTTATGAAAAAAACAACTATCACAATACTGGCATTTATCTTTCTTGCTTCATCAAGTTTTACTTTATCAAAAGACTTTAAATTATACTACCTGGGCGGACAGTCTAATATGGTGGGATACGGTAAAGTGGAAGAATTACCTGCAGAATTAAACAAAACTTTTGAGGGTGTTATGATCTTCCACGGCAACACGGAAAAAGACAATACCCCGGCAACAGGGAAAGGAATATGGGATGAGTTAAAACCCGGGCATGGCAGAAAATTTGAAACCGACGGCGTTGAAAATCATTGTTCCAAAAATTTCGGGGTGGAAATTTCTTTTGCCGACGAGCTTTTAAAATTAGAACCGGAAAACGACATTGCAATTATTAAATATGCCAAAGGCGGAACATCAATAGATAAAGAGGCTGCGAGAAAATTCGGAAGCTGGGACCCGGACTATACAGACTCAACATCTATAAACCAGTACGATCATTTCCTGGCAACAGTGCGCAATGCTATTTCGATTAAAGATATTGACAACGACGGGGAAGATGATAATTTAATCCCCTCCGGAATTATCTGGATGCAGGGAGAAAGCGATGCAGATGTAAGTAAAGAAATTGCATTAAGGTATGAAGAGAATTTAAAAGTATTAATGAATCTTATCCGTGCAGCTTTTAGGGATGATAACATTCCCGTAGTTATCGGTCAAATATCGGACTCAGGACAGGATGAAGACGGAAAGGTGTGGGATTACTTTGAAATTGTTACCAAGGCACAAAATGATTATGTAAAAAAAGATAAATATGCGGCAATTGTTAACTCAACCGAAAATTACGGCTACCACGACAAGTATCATTATGATTCGGCCGGTTATATTGATTTCGGGAGAGAGTTTGCAAGAGCAGTATATAAGCTTAAATGAACACAACACTAATAATTCTTTCAATAGCTTTTGCGGCACTAACTTTTGTTTTTCTTGGAACTACTTTTATCGCAGTAAAAAGAAAAAAGATTTTTGGGGCAACTCTGAATATGGTTACTTTGCTGCTGATGGTTTCCCTGACCCTCCTTTGTGCCGCACTAAGTATTTCACTACAAGGTTATAATGCCTTAACAAGGGAAGAACTTGCCGCGGAAGTTCAAATAGAGCCAATGGGTAATCAAAAATTTGCCGCTTCATTTACGTTTGCCGATAGTTCAATAGCACGGTACATTATCTCAGGTGATGAATTTTATATTGACGCACATATTCTGAAATGGCACCCGGTAGCTAATATTTTCGGACTTCATACGCTTTATCAACTTGATCGCGTGGGAGGCAGATATAAAAAACTCTTTGACGAACAATCAAAAGAAAGAAGCATTTATTCGCTCTCCCGTAACCAGTATTTTGATTTATTCGACTTGAGAAAAGATTACGAATTCCTCTCCTCTTTTGTTGACGCTGAATACGGCTCCGGCACATTTGTAAATGTAAAAAGAGTATCCAAACTAAATGTAATGGTTTCAACGACAGGATTGCTGATTAGAAAAGTAAATTAATATTCTTTATACACAGCTAATTTTTTCTTAACCAATAAGTCGTTAACATTTGCGTATTCGCCCGTTTCGTCTTTATACCATACTTCTCCGAGGTATCTTCCGTACTTTCCCTTTTTATCCTTGATAGTTTGAATAAGAACCTCACAGTTAAGAATCAAATCCCGCAAATAGTCACGCGATTTTCTCCCGGCTTCTTTCTCTTCACCTCTCATTTCCGGTGCATTAATTCTGTGAAGTCTAATTTTTTCTCCTTTTACAAATGTGGATAAACCCAAGTCTATATCCACTGTGATAGTATCGCCGTCATAAACAGCAACAACTTTCGCATTATAAACGTATGGTTCTTTGTTCATTTGACTGCCTATTTTTGTGAAAAATATTTGTTGCAAATTGGTTTTGGTATTTTAATTTTTTTGAATTCACCTAAATCCTCCCCGCCTCCCAAAGTCTCGTACGGCGGGGAGGATTTTACGGCAAAATCCCAAAACCAATTTGGGTTGTGTATAGTTTAAAAGCGATGTAACATTTAATAGTTTATATTATCACTTGAAATGAGAAAAGTCAATTAGATATTAATTGATCCCTCAAAAGTCCGAGAGAATAGATTTGCGAGTTGCTACAAAAATTTCACTGAATAGGTTATACGGCCCGAGCCAAACGATTACAAAACTTAAGCCCCACCTCAATGTGAAGCACTTATAACTTATAGTACCGTGCCATGATAAAACAAATTGATAACCGACAATAAATAAAAAGAAAGGGGAAATTGGGGTGCATCCGTTTCATTAGGCTTGCCTAAGCGACGGATAAACATGATAGTTTGTTAACACAAGTACCATTCCCGCAATTGTTATTCCTCTGAAAACATCCGGCAACAATAACCTTCCCGGATTTCAAATTGGTTTTCTTAATAAAATTTTTGTCTTGGTAACTCACCTTACGCAGGGAATTCTTACTCTTAATCATAATCCTAATCATACTCTAAAAAAAGATAAAGGAGATTAAGATTACGATTATGATTAATACAATTTGCGTAACGTGACTTAGTGATTATTTTTTCTCTAGTTTGAATAATCAACAGATGATTCTTCATTCTTCTTCAAATTGAAATATATTATGCTTCCTGAAACGATACCCACAATCAAAAATAAAACACCCGGTAAATACTCTGCAAAAATGATTTTACCGATACCAAACAAAAAAGAATAAATTAGAAGAACCCCCATTAGCCAGTTCACGAACAGCCTTCCAAGGTTACTTTCGAAGCCCATCTTAGGTATCATTCTTTCAATATGTTTCCAGCCAATTCCACCCGGACGGGTTCTTTTGTAAAATTCAATTAATTTATTTTCTTCAACCGGTTTTGTTATAAAAGTAACCACGAGCCACACAACCGAAGTACCTATTACAATCGGGTAAAGCGTTATCGGCGATTCCAGCCCGAACCCGTATTTGGATACAGGATAAATTACAAGCGGAGCAATCATTGAGGAAATTTCAGACCATGCATTAATTCGCCACCAATACCACCGCAATATTAATACAACGCCCATACCCGCACTGGCATTGATTATAAACTCCCATGCCCCGGAAATGGTAGTTAAAACATACTTAGTCAGCAATAACGAAAAAACCGTCATCAAAATTATTCCAATTCTTGAAATCAGGACATAGTGTTTTTCATCTTTGTCCGATTTTATGAACCTTCTATAAAAATCATTAATCAAATATGAAGTTCCCCAATTAAGTTGTGATGCTACCGTAGACATATAAGCCGCAAGAAAAACTGCTATCAGCAATCCCAGAAATCCGGCGGGTAAATATTTTATCATCAACTTTGGGTACATCACGCCCGGATCAACTGTGTTTTCATATTTTTCATAAAAGTCTTTGAATTCCTGATCCTCATAGATTGGATCACTTTTATCAATAATCTGATTGTTGTAAACTTTTTCAGCTTTTTCAAATAAGGCAGGGTTTTCCGCTCGAAGCATGTCTTCGTTTACTGCTCTCGGCAAAAGTATTAATGCGGCCAACGCAACTAAAATCCACGGCCACGGGCGTATAGTGTAATTAGCAATAGTAAACCACAAAGTAGCAAGCATACTATGCTTTTCATCCTTAGCCGACATCATTCTCTGAGCAACATACCCGCCGCCGCCGGGATCCGCACCAGGGTACCAGCTTGACCACCATTGCAACCCGACATGTGCGAAAAAAGCACCCACCGAGATAGCAAGCGCTCCCCCGGTAATTCCTTCGGCAGTAACGTCACCAATCCTCGGGAAAAAATCTAAAACCTGCGGCGCAAGTTTTTCTTTCAATACAACCAGGCTTCCAATCTCGGGTAAGTTTATTACAATAACCGCAAGAATAATACATCCCGCCATTGCGAAAACAAATTGAAAACTGTCGGTGCGGGCAGTACCTAACAAACCGGAAGCAGAAGCATATACTGCAATTATTGATGCAGCGATAACAACCAACAGGAAAGCATCCTGACCGGGAAACGTTACTTGAAAGATTTTTTGCATCGCTTTGTTTACCCAGCCCATAACAATTGCATTCATAAAAAGTCCGAGATACAAAGCCCTGAATCCTCTAAGTAACGCTGCAGGCTTGCCGGAATAACGCAACTCAACAAATTCAACGTCGGTCATAATGTTGGCTCTTCGCCAAAGTTTAGCGAAGAAGAATACTGTCAGCATTGCTCCTATAGCCATATTCCACCACAGCCAGTTACCTGCTATCCCGTTTTTTGCAATAAGTTCGGTAATGGCAAGAGGTGTATCCGCAGCAAATGTTGTGGCAACCATAGCCGTACCTGCAATATACCAGGGCATGTTTCTCCCGGATAGGAAAAATTCACCGGTATCTTTTCCTGCTTTCCGCGAGTAATAAACTGCTATTGAAAATATTATTAGGAAGAAACAGATTATTACTACGATGTCTAAAAAATATAGTTGTGTCATTTCATCATCCTTTAATAATTCTCTTAATTATTCCGGCACTGCTTCGTTGACTAATTTTTCAATTGCTTCCGTAATCATCAATATTGTTTTTCCTTTTGAAATTTTGGCTTTTGCCGCCGTATTTATTCAGTTTAAGGAGACCACGAATTTTTAACATCCGCTGTTTCCTTTTAGGTAATGGAATAGAATCCCCATTTTCATCTCTCGGATAAAATTTCATCAAACGTTTTCAGTAACTTTTTTCAGATCTATTGAATACTTATAGAATTCATTTAGAGTTAATTCTTTAAGCATTAGTAATCCTTTTGCCGCTTTAAGCCTTGGGTGAACATTATTAAGGAAATAATCATTCCCCAAACAAGTTCTGATTGTATTGTAATGATGTACCTGTATTTTCTGCGCAAGTTCATGAAACGGACCGTCATGTTCCCAGCTTGGGAAGCTTGCATTCTTCTGAGAACCAAAACTATTCATGAATGATTTTTCCATAATAGCAAACGAGTTAAGGCTTATCGGCACATAAAGGTTTGCTTCGCACGGGTGAAATCTTGACCAGACATTTCTATAACCCCAAACTTTAATATCATTAACATTATATTTTTCTTGATACATTCTTAATGCTTCCGCAATAACCTGCATAACTTTGTAGTGGGTGTCAGGCCCGCTACTTTCAGGATCAAGTGCGACACCGATTACTGTCGGTTTAATTTTTTCAAAGAGGCTTAAAACCGGTAATACATCCCTAGTAATTTTAGGCGTTTCCGTAAAAATATCTCCTTGATAAAAACCTAATCTTAAATGAGTAACATCAGTTACACCAAAGCCGTAAGGGCCCCAGAGAATTTCAACTTCCCATTCTCTCTGCATGCCCTTCAATTTTTGCACATGCGGAATGTCTTTTTTTCCCGGATACTGTGTGCTGAAATAGTTAATTAGTTCGTCTAGCCTGTCATTCAAGTTTTTCGGATTATCTTCTTCATAAATTTCTATCATGTTTCTAATGATTCTTCTCGATAAAGCTTCTCTTTTGATAGTTCTGCTTCTTGCGGAAATACCGTCAAGATATAAACTTATATCTCTATTTTTCCCTTCAATAAAGTTTGGATCAAAATAGCCTGACTGGAACCTTTCATCGAAGTAACCTTGATCAACAAACTCTTTTGTTTGCCTAAGCAGTTTCAGCATATAATCATTTGTAACTGCCGTAAACCCACTGGTAAAATATGAGAAGTGGTGCTTGTTACTTGGGTTACGTACAAGGTGATTAATATAATGCAAATAACCAAGCATAATATCATCGTGGTGGGGGGCTGTATGCAGAATAACCTCGTTCTCAACATGTGCAATACCTTTTTCCAAACGTTTGATTAAACGAGCTGTTAAATCTTCGCCAAGTTTTACTCCGGGTTTATCGGTTTTCTTTAAAACCAGGCTGGCAATTTTATCGTTTTTATAATCGGCATTTGAAAATTCCGTTAAACGTTTCCCGGTTTTTACGGCCAAATTTATTAGTGCACGGTCAACAGCTTCGCGCGGAATTTTCTTAGTATTATCGATGTCAACATATCTTCTTTCGGTTAACCTGAACGCAGCTCCTTTAGTTAAAAAGAATCTTGCATTTGGTAATTCTTGCAATGCTGTTGCAGGATATTCGTTTGAAAGACCGTTTTGAACCGAATCCCTAACAATATTACCTTTTGATTCGCCTGCAGCAATTATTATTGCTACGGCATCCTTATTATAAGTTATTGTTTTCAACCCGATTGTAATTACCAACCTGTTTCGTGCAATCTCCATTCCGCCGAGATCAGAAGCAGCGGCTGATTGTGTTTCATAGTTTGTAGGAATTAATCTTGTAGTTGAAAAGTGGTCGCTGCCTTTAACATTAAAACCAATGTGACCGTCGGGACCAATACCGCCAAGCAAGAAATCAATTCCTCCCATTTCTCTAATCTTGCGTTCGTAATTTGTACAGAATTCATCAACCAACTCAATACATCTTTTTTGCAGCCTTTCCTGCTTGTTGCTTGCAAACCTTGTACGCAAACTTAAATCAACTTTGTTATCGGGAAAAATTTCTTTTAAACTTTCTTTGCCGGGCAGCGGAATTTTATTAATATTTATAAACAAAGCTTTACTCGGATCCAGCCCAAGGTTTTTGAAATAGTATTTCTTTATATAATAATAAAAGCTGTTATGTTGATTTGAATCGATGGGATAAAATTCGTCAATCTGAACAAATTTCAAATTATCAAGCCTTGGTTTGTTTTTGCTATCGAGACCAACTTTAGCAAGTTCATTTTTAACAAACTTTGAATCCCACTCTTTAACAATCTTTTCTACCCATTTAATAAAGTGTTCGGGGGTTTTGCCTGTCGGTAATGAAACAACACCATTAGGATTTTCCTGTACCCATTCAATAAAACGGAGAGCTGTAAGTTTGCCCAATTCAGGGAAATTATCTACCTGAATAATTGAGCTTTTTTCAGTCGGCTCATACCTCAATAATTTTTGCGATTTTTCTAAATAATATTGTTCAACTTTTGAATTCAACATTCTTTCAGAATCACTATTTTTTTCTTTTATTTCGGTCTTCGAATTGTTTGTTTTTTTAATTGCTTCAGCAAACTTTGTACTCATAGAATATCCTTTAAAAATTTGAATTAATTTTATGGTAAATTTTTAATTAACTACTTGCTGCAAAAAAGAAATATACTTTGTAACCAAAGCACAATTTTACTTCAACTTTCAAGCAACGTCATCTTCTTTGTAAGAACTTTGTTTTGTGAGCTACTAAACTACAAGCACCCAGAACAGCCGCTTTTCCGTCTTTAAATTTTGATTTAAGAATTGCTACTTTCCCTTTATA
This sequence comes from Ignavibacteria bacterium, assembly GCA_050117315.1. Lineage (GTDB taxonomy): Bacteria > Bacteroidota > Ignavibacteria > Ignavibacteriales > Melioribacteraceae > JANQIV01. The sequence goes on along the minus strand of JASFMY010000056.1, from coordinate 27,330 downwards.
TACTTCAAGTAAATTTTCTTCAAAGTGTTTTCTTGCCGGTTCCAGCAAAAGATCACCGGCTTCCGCCATCCCGCCGAAGAGTATAAAAGCTTCCGGTTCGAAACAAGCTGTGATATTTGCCATAAATTTCCCGAGAATTTCACTTGTATATTCAAATGACTTTAGCGCAATATAATCATCATTCAAAGCTGCTTTCGTTATTTTTTCGCCTGTAAGTTCATTATAATTAATATTTCTTAGCTCACTTTCTTCTCTATATTTACTCAGCATATTATATACTGTTCTCTTAAGCCCCTTTGCAGAAACATATGTTTCTAAACAGCCGCATCTTCCACATGCACATTCTCGTCCGTTCGGAATAACAGTCATATGCCCCATTTCCCCGGCATGACCGTTTTTCCCGTATAAGATGCTTCCATTAATTATTATTCCGCTGCCCAGACCTGTTCCTAATGTCAGCATTATAAAATTTTTCATGTTTACGGCGTTTCCAAACGCCAATTCTCCCAGTGCCGCAGCATTTGCATCGTTAGTTATTGCAACCGGCAAATCAAAATAATCTTTGAGCATATCTACGAATTTCACATATCTCCAATTCAAATTGTATGGAGTCTCTATTGTTCCGCTAAAATGATTAGCACTAGGAGCAGCGACTCCAATTCCGGTTAAATGATCGTTTTCGAAATGTTTATTTTTCTGTTCGTTTATAAATTCTACTAATCTTGACACAAATTTCTTTGCATCCTGTTTAGGATACGTCGGGATTGTATTTCCCAATAGATAATTCCCTTTTTCGTCGACAAAACCCAGAACAGTGTTTGTACCTCCAATATCAATTCCAATTGCTATATTTCTACACATAAAAGTTCACTTATAAGATTAAAAAAAATAAATTAGTTTGTTGAAACAACGAATTAAATGTATCTTTTATCAATATTTTTTATCCAGTCTTTATTAGGCCATTATCTTAAAATCATTGAATATCTCTTTAATCGTAAGCGCAGCAGCACCTAACAAACGTGGTTTAATTTTTAAGGAAGTCGGCAATATTTGAATTTTCTTTTTATTGCCAAAAAAAGCTTTTTTTTCAATAACATATGTAATTTCAGGAAAAATGATATCCCATACCTGGACAATTCTTCCGCCAATTATTATTGCATGAGGATCAATAGACTTAATAATTGTAGAAATTCCTAATCCCAAATAATATCCTGTACTTTTTAACACATCTATTGCAATTTTATCATTTGATTTTGCCATGTTAATAATGTCCTGAATTTCAATATCAACCGGTTCTTGGGGATTACTGTGTTTTTTATCAATATACCGTTTAACGGTCGCTTTATCAGAAGCATAAGCTTCAAGGCAGCCATGATTACCGCAACTGCAAAGCTCACCCCCTTCGTAAATTGTAATGTGTCCGACTTCCCCTGATGCATTGAATTCCCCGTTAAGGATGTTGTTATCAACAACTATACCCGAACCTATCCCCGATCCAATTGAAAGAAATACGAAGTTTGACAAATTAAATTCGTGGTGCCCGAACCACGATTCTGCAAGAGCAGAGGATTTAGCATCATTTCCAATAGTCAATATTTTTAGTTCCGGCCAATATTCTCTTATTACATCACCAATTTTAAAATCCTCCCAGCCAAGATTAGGTGCATAATCTACAATTAATCTTTTGGGATCTACAATTCCCGTAACAGTTACTCCAATACCGTCTAATTCATCGATTGATAAACTTTTGCATAGGTTCTTCAATTCATCAATACAATCTTTAACAAATTCATCTTTCTTCCCGGCTTCAGTTGTAATTTCGGAAGTTCCGATAATACTGCCGTCAATATCCGCAATCGCAAAGCGAGTTAATAGAGAATCAATATTAATGGCTCCTACCATGTGTCGCCCTAGTTTAATACTTAAATGGATAGGATTTCTTCCAACATTTTGATCTTCACTGTTTTTTTCTATTATAAGTTCTTCTTCCAGCAAATCAGTAACAATACTGGATACTGTACTTTTATTTAACCCGCTCATCTTAGCTATTTGGACTCTGGAAATCGGCTGTTTGATCCTAATAACATTCAAAATCATTGCCCTGTTTGCATTTCGCAGAACTTTTGAATTACCACCAATTATATTAATTTTTCTACTACTCATCATTATATAAAAAAAACGAATAACTGTTGGTTGTTTAAACCAACTAATGCAAACGTAACATTAAATCACTTCTTTATCAAGTGATAAAGAATAAAAACCAAATTTTATTTCTCAATTATATACACAAGCCAAATTGGTTTTGTGATTTTGTTTTTATTTCGAACTCACCTAAATCCTCCCCGCCTCCCAAAGTCTCCTACGGCGGGCAGGTCTTAAAAAGAGAGGACTTTATGGCAAAATCACAAAACCAATTTGCAACAAGCATACCGCACTTGCCTCGATGAATAATCAATCCGAATTATTACATTGTGAATATATAATTATTTATTAGTATTGAACTTTGGAGAATTCAAGATGATAAATTGCTAATACTTTAGGAATCCAAATGAAAGAAAAATTTCTATTTATGATAATCATTATTCAGGTATCACTATTTACAAATTTATCCGCACAGATTAATTCACCTGCCATTGGTGCAAGTATCGGCGGTGGAAAAATATCCAGGCAGTCTTCCGATATTATAAGTTTCAGCACAGGTTTATTCATACAAGCTGCACCGTGGTTTATGGACGATTATGCCCTGCGTTTGGGTTTTCATTATTCGAGGGAGCTGGAATATTTTCTGCCCGGAAACAAGAGAAATTATTTTCCTTTTATAAAAGCATTTTCTTTAAAACTTGTTTTAACCCAATATTCCGGAGGAGGCAAATTTTTTGAAGAAGCCGTAGGAATTGTTTATTTAAACGATAGAATTTTCAGCGATGTAAACAACTGGAGTACGGGCACAATTTTTAATGCCCAGTTTGGATTTGACTTACGGAATGAATTAAAAAAAGGTTTTACAATCGGCCCTAACCTCGAATATGTCTTTACGTTCAACAATATAAGCACATCAATGTTTTCCATTAACATTCAGTCGCTTTATTATTTTTGATTTCCGTGAGACGCCGTATAGGCGTCTCTGTAATAGGGGAATTAACTTATTTGTTGTAAATCACGCATCAAACCTTCGAACTGCTCGAAATACAAAGCCTGGTCCGCATCGCTTAATGCTTTCGGGGGATCAGGGTGGAACTCAACCATAATACCGTGCGCGCCTACTATTTTTGCTGCTTTTGCAAGCGGTACAACTTTATCCCTGTGCCCGATTGCATGAGACGGGTCAACTATGATAGGTAGATGTGTTAATTCTTTTAAAACAGGGATAGCACTTAAATCAAGCGTGTTGCGTGTTGCTGTTTCAAATGTTCTAATACCTCTTTCGCAAAGAATGACCTGCCTATTGCCCTGCGATAAGATATATTCCGCAGCATGAAGAAGTTCGTCAATAGAAGCCATCAATCCGCGCTTAAGCATTACAGGCCTGTGCGACCTGCCTGCTTCTGAAAGCAGCGTAAAGTTCTGCATGTTTCGCGCGCCTATCTGAAGTATATCCGTATGCTTTGCAACTTCTTTTACATCTTCAGGAGAAAGCACCTCGGTTATTATAGGCAGTTCGTAAGATCTTCCCGCTTCTTTTAATAGCTCCAAACCTTCATAGCCAAGCCCCTGAAAACTATAAGGCGAAGTCCGCGGCTTAAAGCATCCGCCTCTTAAAATATGAGCACCGTTCTCTTTTGCTTCAGATGCGCATGAATTTATCTGCTCTGCCGATTCTACCGAACACGGGCCTGCAATAACAATAAAGCCGTCACCGCCTATAGTAACATCCTTTACTTTGATAATCGTATCTTCAGATTTGTATGCCCTGCTTGCAAGTTTGTAACCTTTGGGAGTAATTTTTTTCTTTTGCGAAGTATCTTTTTCTTTAGTCTCTTTTACAATAGTTTTATGATCTCTTAAAAAGTCAACTTTTGTTTTTTCAATTTGGTGAATAGGATAACAGCCGAGAACCTTAACAAACCTTGTGTGTTTACCGAGTTCATCCATTGCTTTAATTACGTTTTCATCATCTATATTGCCTTCAAAATCAACATAAAACATTTCTTCCCAGGGGTTACCCAGTATCGGCCGGGATTCAAGTTTGGTCATGTTAACACCGTTGTCTTGGAAAGCTGTTAATGCCTTTACCAGCGAACCCGGCGTATGCGAAGTAGCCATTACCAAAGAAGTTTTTGAAGGAATTCTCGGATCAACTGTAATTTGTCTTCTGGCACCTATTAAAAACCTTGTAAAGTTTCCCGACTGGTTTGCAATTCCTTCTCTAAGAATTTTCACATCAAAAAGGTTGGCAGCTTCTTCACTTGCAATAGCCGCATTTTCAGGGTTGCGGTCCAATTTTATTTTTTTAGCCGACATTGCAGTGTCGGTAAAAAATTCGACCTTACAGTTCGGAAGTCCCGCTAAAAATCTGCTGCATTGTGCCGCTGCCTGGTAGTGCGCATAAATCTTTTTAATTTTGCCTGTCGCAATTTCATCAAGTCCTACAAGGCAATGTTTTATATGATAAACCTCTTCCCCGATTATTGAAAGGGTTGTGTGCATAAGCAGGTCATAAACTTCGTTAATACCGCCGGATGTAGTATTCTCAATGGGAAGAACCGCATAATCGGCTTCACCTTTTTCAACCGACTGTACAACTTCTTCAAAAGTATCTTTATAATGAAATTGGAGGTTCTCTTTATAGTGGCTGAAAAATTTATTTGAAGTAAGATAGCTGTAGGAACCTTCGATCCCCTGAATAGCGACTTTAATAACATCCAGTTCTTTTATATTCAACTTTGATTCTTGAAGAATGCTTTGCTGTATGCGGATTGAATCTTCAATTATTTCATAATATATCTTGGTAACATAGTGTGCGTCAAGCCCTTCATTTTTGCCAAGCTCTATCAGCAAGTTTAAGATATCCAGTTCCCTTTTTTTGTCACGCAGGTTCATGCCTTCACTCTGCTTGGCAAAAATTACATTCCTGCTGAGTGTCCGTCTTTCAGATAACAGGTGTAAAAGGGATTTATCCAGTTCATTAATTTTTTTTCGTAATTCTTCTAGTGATTTGGCTTGTTTGTCGCTCATTTGTTCGTTTTTCTTTTTTAAAATTAACGTAGAAAGTACAAAAAAAATTCTACAGAAAAAAAGAGATATTTCAAAGTATACTTATTTTTTTTGGATCATAGTTTTTAAAGATTTTTTAAAGTTTAAAAAGTATGCTTATAGGATTAACATGAATTCGCAATTAATATTTACAGCATGGAATGACTACTACAAGGGTATAAAAACTTTGGGGAAAAAGAATTCGCAAGAAAATTTTATTAATTACCTTGAAAACCTCGTCAACCTGATAAAATCAAATCCCTCCATAAAAGTTAAAAAGGAAGATTCCCAAAAAGGTTTTTCCGGCAAATGCTTAAAACTTGAAAACGAGAATTGCAACTTGGGATGTATTGTTGCAGTTCCTATCACAGAAAATTTAGATGAAATAAAATGTTCGGAAAATTTACAGGATATTATTAAGAAAAACGGGAATGTAATTCTGAGCAATTATTATAAATTTCTTTTTCTAAAAAATGATGAGCCTGAAAAGTCAACTGCATTTACAAGTTTTGAAGAATTGGAAAACAAAAATTCCGAAATGAACCTTGAGTGCATGGAAAAAGCAAATCAGTTGTTCGAAGAATTACTTTCCAATTAGCAATTAATGGTATGACCCTCGGGGCAATTCGCGAACCGGACCCTGTTCCGCCGCAAACGACGGGGAATTAAACCCTGCCCTCTCGCCTGTCTTGCCGGTGCTAAGGGCATCCCTGTTCGGGGCCAATGCTGTCAACTTAAAACTACATTTATAATAATAGGAGTCATTCCCGAATGCTTTAATCGGGAATCTTCTAAAAAATAGATCCCGTGTAAAACCATCACAGAATGACAATCCTTAAGTTGACAGCATTGGTTCGGGGCAGGCAGGTCCGCCGTAGTGAAAGCGAAGGCGGATTAAAGATTTGACCGGCAGGTTTTGCAGAATTCGTAACTTTTTATATCAACTTCTTCAACTCCCATTGACGAATGCATAACACAGTTCCAATCTTTACAATGGATAAGCCCGAAGTTATGCCCGAGTTCGTGGATTACTTCTTTTAAAGTACGCCGAAAAAGCAATTCTTGGTTTGGTTTCAAATCATAGAATTCTTCATGTAGTCTGCAAATCGACACAATTGAGATATTTCCGTTAAGCTGCGCCTCTCCAAATACAAACGTAAAAATAGGAATGTACAAATCTACATTTACAAGTATTACTATTTTATCGTTTTGTACGGTTATCTTTGAAACATCTTCAATTATTTTGGTTGAGTAATACTGCCCTCTTTCGGATGAATAATATTTTTGCAGGTCTATTTCCAGATCAATAAAATCTACTTCTTGTTTTAGAACCTGTGTAAGAGTTGTTTTTAATTTGGCAAGTAAATCTTGGTTGGAAAATTCTAACGGAGCAATGTTTATTTTCATTGCTCTTTATAATTTTTTAATTCGTATTTCTCAATTTTGTTGTAGAGCGTTACCCTGTCGATCCCCAGTAAAGATGCGCACCTGGAGATATTCCAATTATTCTCCAGCAGCATTTTCAAGATATGTTCTTTCTCAACCGCAGCTAATGAATTATCTGTTCTTTTATTGAGCTGGTGTTGTTTAAACGGCAGATTTTCGGGAACTATTTCATCACCTTTACCGATAACAACGGCGCGTTCAATTGCATTTTCCAGTTCCCTAACATTACCCGGCCACTCATAGTTTGAAAGAAAGTCCAATGTTTCGTTGGATATTTTTTTAACGTTTTTGTTCATAGCATTATTGAACTTATCAAGGAAATAATAAGCCAGCAGGGGTATGTCGTCCTTTCTTTCTCTAAGCGGCGGAAGATAAATTGAAAATACATTCAGCCTGTAAAAAAGGTCTTCTCTAAACTTCCCTTCTTTTACAAGGTCTTCCAAAGCTTCGTTTGTTGCCGCTATTACCCTAAAATCACTTGATATATTTTCGTTACCGCCGACCCGCATAAACTGTTTTGATTCAATCACACGAAGCAATTCAATCTGCATTTTCTGAGAGACGGAGCCAATCTCATCAAGGAAAATAGTTCCTCCGTCCGCCATTTCAAATTTACCTTTCCGCTTGTAATGTGCTCCGGTAAAGGCTCCCTTCTCATGCCCGAATAATTCACTTTCAAGAATAGATTCCGATAAAGCACCGCAGTTAACCGTTACAATAGGAAAGTATTTCCTTTTACTGTTAATGTGTATGGCTTTGGCAACTAGCTCTTTTCCCGTGCCGCTTTCACCCCTAATCATTACGGTGGTATCCGCGGGTGCAACCGATCTTATCATTTCAAAAATTTTTTTCATCTGTACACTTTCACCAATCAGGTTATCGGGTTTAACAATTTCATCAATACTTTCTTTTAGAATTATATTCTCTTTCTGTAAGTCTTTTTTATCAAGGGCTTTATTAACAAGATGCGCAAGTTCGTCGGGGTCTATAGGCTTAGTAACATAATCATAAGCGCCTTCTTTTAAAGCTTTTATAGCTGTGGGAACAGAGGCATAAGCGGTGATCAAAACAACATCACAATCCTCATCTACATCTTTAATTTTCTGAAGTACTTCCAACCCGCCTATGCCGGGCATTTTCATGTCTGTAAGAACTAAATCATATTTCCCTTTTTCAAAAATTTTTAATGCAGCTTCTCCGCTTACAGCAGTATCAACTTTATAGCCGTCTTCTTGAAACCAGTGCATTAAAGATTCGCGGACAATTTTTTCGTCGTCAACAATTAATATTTTATGGCTGTTGTTCATTTTTATTATTTCCGTTATTAACAGAGAGTTTAATTAAAAACGTTGTGCCCCGCGGAGAAGTTTCTTCAACTTCAATTTCCCCGTTGTGACTTTTAATTATGCCGTACGCAACTGCTAGTCCTAAACCTGTTCCCTTCATTTTTTGTTTGGTTGAATAAAAGGGTTCAAATATATGAGATAAGTCTTTGTCGCTTATCCCGGTTCCGTTATCTGTAATTCTAATTGAAATTTTGTCTTTAAACTGATTCAAGGTGACTTTAATAATTCCATCTTCTTGTATTGATTCCACAGCATTTATAAGCAGCGACATAAGTGCTTGCTGAAGTTTCTGCCCGTTACAGTTTATTCTTAATTCATCTTTATCAAATATTTTTTCCAGCCTTATTTTATTTAATTCAAGAAGATGATTAATCATCAAAACGCTTTTGTTGATGACTTCAACAATATCGTATTCCACAAATTCCTCTTCATGCTGTTGTGAAAAAATCAAAAGGTCTTTAACAATTTTCCCGCATCTTGAAGATTCGTCTGCAATCAGTTTTAAGAATTCCTGCATCTTATCTAACTCCGCCGTGTTCCCAAGTTTACTTAGTTTTTTAGCAATTAACTTGCTATAAGTAAGAATTCCTTCCAGCGGATTATTTAACTCGTGCGCGACTGTTGAAGAAAGTTTGCCGAGTGAAGCAAGTTTTTCAATTTGCACAACCTGTTCGTAAACCGATTTTAATTCCTCTGTTTTTTCTTCAACTTTTTGGTTCAGTGTTTCATTCCATTTTTGAATTTCATTGTATGCCGCTTTAAGTTTTTCCGACATCTTATTAAACTGGCTTGCTACAATTCCCAATTCATCGTTGCGTTTTAAATCAATATTGTATTTCAAATTCCCTTTTGCAATTTCACCAATTCCCTGTGATATTTTACTTATCGGGTTATTTATAAAGAAGTTAATCAATATCCCAATTACAATTGCAAGAATAATTGTTTCTATTAATGAATTCAGTAAAACATTATCAACATTTGCGGCAATTATGTCGTCAACTTTTTTTAAAGAAACTTTAACTTCGAGAACACCGAGTACTTTTACACTATTATTGTGTGCATGACAATCCGCAGTATAGCACGATTCATAATTTTGAATAGGGTTTAACAACACCAAGGTTCTCGTATCGTCTTTATTGATTTCTATTTTTATCCTGTCTTCAATTGATAGGTCCTCAAGCGGAACCGAAGAAAAATGACACGGGGAACAAATACCGGAATTTATTTCAATCATATTATTTAGTTCGGTAAGATTATTTGAATAAACAATCATACCGCTCTTATCATAAATACGTATGGCTTCCAATCCTTTTTCAAGTGAAATGTTTTTAACAACTTCCTGAATATCATTCCTATTGTTCCGCTGCATTCCAAACAATGTAGCATTTTTTATTATTTCACTCATTCTATATGTATTAAGTGCACATGCTCTAACTAGATCTTCCTGTAAAGTTTTGGATGTAAAAAAAGACTGTACCGCTAAGGTAATGAATAGTATAATTGAAGTGATTATTGTAAGTTTTACAGCTAATTTATTGAAAAATGAATTTTTCATTTAATTTTTAAATTAACTTTAATGTGGGAATATAAGGAAAAAAATTATCAAAATTCCTTTTAGTAGTTCACGATTTTATTTCGATAACTTTTTTTAGTAGTTCCAAATACTTTTCCTTACCTATTCTTTTGCTTAACGATTTTTCAGGGGTGCCCCCATCTTGCATGTAATTTGGAGTTGCTCCTATATCTCTCTTAATTATTGACAATTCTTTCGAAATAGATCTCAATGAATTTTGATATTCATCTTTAGTTATTGAGCCTAATTTTTCATTTTCCTTTAAATCTATTAATCCGAACCAAGGTGTTCGATTGTTGGAATTATTTAGTCCTTCAAACTGGCCGAGACATGTAAAATCGAACGGGGCTTCAATTTCTATTGAACCCCATTCCCAGTTTAATTTCAGCATAGGATTACCCTTTAAGATGTTTCTTCCCCGCGAACATAAAGAAGATATCTCAACATTATCAAGCAGGAATGAAGTTAGAGGGCTGAATCCAATGTAATATTTGGAAACAAACAAATATTTCAACATCATAAAATTATTCAAGTAGGTATAGCGGCTATCATAAGCTTCATTATTAATTTTATTTATTACTTCATCAATAATGTCAAATGAATAGTAATCGTTTTTCTGTTCAGTAGATATCTTGTTTCTTATTACTTTATCAAACTGACAGTTTTCACAATCGAATTTTCTGTCGCATAGTTTATATTCAACTACACCGGAACTCATCCAAACACACATCATATTTTTATAATCTTTCACTTCATTTTTCCTATTAATGTGCTATTAAACCTTCACTTTTGTATTCTTCGTTCAACTCCCGGTGAACTTCTTCTTCATGTTCAAAAACCGGGAAGTAATTTGAAAGTAAACTAAACAACCATATCCCGACTGTAACAAGCATCATTGTTATACCTATTTCATAAATAGAAGGGAAATATTCAACACCGGACGACCGCATAAGAGAAGTAATGCTTACATTCAACCTATTAAACAAGAAGCCGGCTATTACAAAAATTGAAGTGATGTATAACCAGAACCTGCTCTCTCTTACTTCTCTACGGGACAACAACGCTATCGGAATAATAAACCCGATAAAAATTTCGCCCCAAAAGAAATAAGTTTCGGGAAGATTCAGGAATAAGTATCCAAGTTTGTTTTCAAGCGTAAGGTCAATAAACTTAGCCAGCACTGTAATTATTAAAAACACGTAAGCTATTTTTGCTACCCGGCTTAATAGATTGATATTCAAACCATGACCAAACGCCCTTGCGCTCAGGTATGATTCGAAAATTATCATTACAAAGCCGACAGAGATTGCACTGATATAAAAATAATATGGAAGAAAACTTGTATACCATAGAGGATACATTTTAAAGGGAACTATTAAGTAGAGCGAACCAAGCGACGATTGGTGCAGTGTTGAAAGTATAATCCCCAAAATATAAATAGGCACAATGGCTTTCCTTATTATGTTTAATGTTTTCACCCAGTTGAATTTCTGTAGTGCAAATGAAAGAAATTCGAGAAACAATACTGTTAAATAAAGCATTACACACCAGGCAACTTCAAACATAACGGAAGCAGGGTTCCACATAATCAACGGGTGCCATATGTTATACCATTTACCTAGATCAAACATCAATGCCAAAGCAACAAATGCGTACCCCAAAAAAGCAGTTAATATTGTAGGCCGGGTAAGCGGTTTAAATTTTTCAATATGGAAAATGTGTGTAACAGCACAAATTGTGAAAGCACCGGCTGCTAATCCTACACCGCAAAGGATATCAAAGCCTATCCATAAACCCCAAGGGAAAGTATCAGATAAATTTGTTACGGCACCAAGTCCCCTTGTATACCTTAAAATTGCGGAATAAACGCCGAAAGCAATTATTACAAATCCAACCGAATTCCAGAAAGTAATTTTAAACGGAAACTTTTTTAACATGACTCATCCTCCCTTCTGTAATTTTTCTTTAGCAATTTCGTTCTTACGTTTTGTTAACCAGTACATACCTCCGAGAAAAACACTGCCCATTGAAACAATTGCAGGTATTTTATCAAGGGCTTGTTTGGTTAATTTAGGCAACGGTTCATCCGGTAAGTTGGGAGTAAAACCTAATTGTTCAAAGGGAACGGGAGACAAAATTAATACATGCGTGCCGCCCGCTTCATTTAAGCCGTAAATTTCGGGATAGTAGGTAGAAGGATTTTCTTCAATGCGCTGTCTTGCAATTGATTTTAATTCATCGAGATCGCCGTAAATAGTTGCTTCCGCGGGACAAGCTTCAGCGCATGCGGTAATCTCACCTTTGGAAGTTCTGCTCTCATAACACATTGAACATTTTCTAATTCTCGGGTCAGTACTTGACCACTCATAACGAGGAACACTATGAGGACAAGCCTGCATGCAGTACCTGCATCCGAAACATTTACTCTCGTCATAAACTACAGCCCCGGTTTCTTTTTTCTCTATTGCACCGACAGGGCATACCGAAACGCATGTAGGTTCAACACAATGCATGCACATTTTACGTGAATATATATCACCGTAATCTTCATTTTCATAATATTCTACTACTGTAAAATTTTTATCCGACAGCCTTTCTTTATAATAATCTTCAGACGGTTTTCCGTTGTTATTTGCTTCCTTGCACGCTTCATAACATGCTCCGCAACCAACGCACAATACTGCATCAAAAAGAATTCCTTTTTTCTTTAACATGACTCACCCGCTTTTAGATTGACAAAAATTCCTTTTCAAAATCTTTGACAGACTTTTCTTCAAGATAGCCAACAACACCTTCAACAATGTTTCCGCCGTCGTGCATTGTAACAGCAGCATAGTCAGGTGTTTGAGTTTGAACTAAAACAAAATCTTTTAAGCGGCTGAATTCATCTTTTAACCACGATACGGCATTCTTTGAATTAAAAAATGATATTTTGCTTAAATCTTCTTTTGGTTTAATCACTGTAATCCAGTCTTCACCGTAAACATCATCTATGTTCTTTCTTTGAAGATTAAGATTATGATTTAGAACAGTACCTTCAACCGGTGATTTTACAGAGACTTTTTTATCATTCACAAATATTTCAAAAATTTCTTCTCCTTTAATTACGTAATCCCCGATTGATTTAAGAAGATTAATATTGACCTTGCCCAAAGCATGTTTAACAAAATCATCAATTCCCAGCTTGATTTTTCCATCAACCATTTTTTTAAGCCAGGTATGATTCGGCGCAAGCATTATACCACCCGGTATTAAGAAACTTTTTTTGTTAAACATTGCAAACCCGGTTTCTTTTGCATATGGGATAAAGGCAGGATGTTTTTCTTTTCTCGCTTTTACAACGAAATAGTCAATCAATATGAACAATACAAAAATTCCAACAACAAATAACGCAACCATTTTATCTCTCCAATTAATTCTAAGTTCAAGGAATAAACTACAAGGAGTGTGCCGTATTTTAATGAAAACTATGGATCCCGATAAGCCATTTGAATAAAGCAGTTTACAATAAACTGCTTTATTATTGTTGATTTATCATTTTATTTTTGTGATGAATATCTCTACAGAGAAAGTTTTGATTTTGGAAGGAATTGTTAAAAAACATCATATCCAACAAATTATTACATTAATTGAGTGATGATATTTTCATCACTCGACTGTTTAATTATTTTACAACTCATTTTATGGATTCAACCCGGTGTGACATTCAATGCATTTCATTTCTCTCCAAGCTTCATCTATATCAACAGGGTGTTTGAACTCGAGAGACTGACCTGTTTCTGCAAAGTACATATCATCAAGAGGACCCTGCGCGTTTATTGTATGGCAGTTTTCGCAGTCTTTTGAAATATATTCCCCTTTGTCTGTTGAGTGTGTATCGAAATGGCATCTGAAGCAGCCTTCAAACTCAACGTGGCCTATGTGGTTTGGATATGCATCCCACTTAACTTTCATTTCCGGGAATATATTTTTGTTAAATTCATCTTGTATTCCGGTTACAGCATTTTCTATTAATTCTTTTGAAACATTATAACCTTCGTAATAAGATTCAACTTCCTGCCGGATAAATGTCATTGCAGAATCCGTAGTAGCAAAATCGTTACTCAAAATATCCATAGCAACGGATTTTATTTCAGGCAATTCTTTTGGAATATTTCCTGCAGTTATAGCATTATTAACAAAAAAAGCCGGCGGATAATATTGATGCGACGGACGGTTATGGCAGTCCATACAATCCATTACGTGAACCCCATAATTTACTAATTCGCTTTCATCTATTGGTTCTTCTTCACTAATGTAAATTTTCACTTCGCCTGTTTTTAAATTTGTATATCTAACCCAGGGAATGTCTAATTTCTTTTCATCAGTTGCTATGTATTCTACTTTTACGTTGGAATTGATGTGCCAGTGAATTCCTTCGGATAAACCAAGAGCTCCAAAGGTTGGGCCTATTTTCATAGTTAAACTAATATCCCATTCAGTGTTTTCTTCATCGTTGAGATAGTATCTTTGCTGCCTTAATTTCCTGGAATAGAATTTTTCCGGCCAATGACACTTTTCGCATGTTTCCCTTGCCGGTCTTAAGTTTTTTATCGGCGTCTCAATCGGTTTGGGATATACATTTGCCAAAACGGCGTAAACCTGGTATAGCCCCGAAAGCTTTGACCTTACGTACCAGTCGGCGCCTTCACCCACGTGGCAATCAACGCAGGATACTCTTGCGTGTGGAGAATTCTGATAAGCAACATATTCGGGTTTCATTACCGTATGACAGGTTGTTCCGCAGAATTCAACCGATTCGGAATAGTGAAAAGCCTCATAACTTCCAACAGCAGAAATAAAAAGGAATATAATTGTACCCACTATAAAAATCGCGAAAGCATTTCTATGCTTAATATCATTTAAATCAATAACAGGAAATTTTTTCTCTTCGGGCAGTTTTCCTTTTTTCTTTTTAATAAACATTCCTATTGGGATGAGAATTAAACCCGAAACCATAAATGCAGGGAGAACAATATAAATAACCAATCCCAAATAAGAAGCACCGGAGCCGAATATTGAAGTAATGAAAAAAAGGAATACTATCATAAAAAAACTTATCCCGGCAATTGTAGCTCCAATAAGGGTTATCCAATTAAAAGAAGAATCGGGTAACTTTATCTTCATTTTGCACCCATCTTAATTCAACTGTTTAGTCTTATTTTATATAAAAATATAATAATGCTCTATAAAGCACAAGCATTAATTAAATATTTAAATAAAAGAGTTGTTGACAAAGATTAAAAATCTGAATATTTTTAGATAAGATATAGTAGTCTGATTTATTGCTTATAATATTATTTTCCCATTGTTATGATTATGTTCTTAGATTTAATAATGCTTTAGATTATAAACTAATTATGACAAAAAAAACTAAAAAAAGAAATACTGCCTGATTTTTGTTATAAATCCACTTAACAAAAGAATTTTATCGGGTAAAAATGTATAGATTAATTTATTTAATAACTATTACATTTCTTTCTACAGTACCGCAGAACCTAATTATTGCTCAGGAAGAAGATGAAATTTGCATTGAATGCCACGGAGATAGAACTTTAACAGCAGAAAGAAACGGCAAAGAAATCTCAATGTGGGTAAACCATAAATTATATCAAAATTCTATACATGCTGAGAATGGCTGTGTTTCCTGTCATATGGATGTTGACCCGGAAGATTTGCCACACGCGGAAGAATTGGAAAAGGTCCAGTGCGAAGCATGTCATGATGAAGTTTACGAAAAATTTGAAGGCAGCCTTCACGGTGTTGCTCTTCAAAAAGAAAAAAAACTTGCTCCTACTTGCGTAACATGCCACAGCAAGCATAACATTCTCTCTTCTTCAAATGAAAACTCAAAAACTTATGTAATGAATATCCCTGAATTGTGCGGAAGCTGCCACAAGGAAGGCACACCTGTTAATGCTTTAACCACGGTAAGTCAAAGCAACGTTTTGGAAAACTATTCTCAATCCATCCACGGCGACGGTCTTTTTAGAAGGGGTTTGATTGTAACTGCAGTTTGTACTTCTTGTCATGATTCACATGATATCCTGCCGCATGAAAACTCTCAGTCTTCAATAAATAGAAAAAATATTGCATCAACCTGCATGCAGTGCCATTCTCAAATAGAAAAAGTTCATATCAAAGTTATACGGGGACAGTTGTGGGAAAAGAAACCCCACGAGTTACCGGTTTGTGTCGACTGTCATCAGCCGCACAAAGTAAGAAGAGTGATTTACGATGAGAGTTTCCCGAGTAAGATGTGTATTGACTGCCACACAAAACCGGATGTTCATAAAATTGTAAACGGTGAAAGAGTTTCCCTGCAAATTGATCCTGATGAACTGGCAGATTCGGCTCACTTTCAAAACCAATGCGTTAAATGCCACGCCAATGTTTCACACCAGAAAAATCCCGTTTGTTTAAACAGCGGTCAGGTTGATTGCTCAATGTGTCATGCAGAAGCAGTGAACGATTACAATATAAGCCAGCACGGAATAATGCATGCAGCCGGAAATACCGATGTGCCCTACTGTACCGATTGCCACAGAACACACAACATGAAAAAAAGCGATGACCATGAGTCTTTTACATTTGACCAAAACATCCCTGCACTTTGCGGCGAATGTCATAGCGAAACCGGGGTTGCGGGTGATAAACAAAAGGTTTCAAATTACTCTATGAGTATTCACGGGAAAGGATTGCTGGAAAGCGGACTTTTGGTTACAGCCACATGTGTTGACTGCCATGATAATCATAAAGAATTGCCGGCATCAAATCCTTTATCAACAGTTCATAGTGATAATATTGCGAAAACATGTGCATCATGCCATTTCGGTATTTATGAAGATTTTAAAAAGAGCATTCACAGCCCCGATATAACGGATACGGATAAAGATCTACCGGAATGCAACGATTGCCATTTTTCTCATACCATAGAAAGGGTAGATACTGATGATTTCAGAAATGATATTTACTTACAGTGCGGCAAATGCCACGAAGAAGTAACCGAATCTTACTTTGAAACTTTCCACGGGAAAGTATCAAAACTTGGGGTAACTCAATCGGCAAAATGTTACGATTGCCATGGGGCACACAACATATTGCCGACATCAAATCCGAAGTCAAATCTTCATAGGAACAATGTTGTGGAAACATGTAAGACATGTCATCCAAATTCGAACAGAAAATTTGTGGGTTATTTAACTCACGCTACACACCATGATAAAGATAAATATCCGTATTTATATTATACATTCTGGTTTATGTCAGCATTGCTCATCGGTACATTTTCATTCTTCGGTATTCATACATTATTATGGCTGCCGAGGGCATTGGCCGAAAAGCGGAAAAAGAAGAAAAATCTTAATAAAGAAAATGCGGAAGGAAAT
Source organism: Ignavibacteria bacterium (assembly GCA_050117315.1). Lineage (GTDB taxonomy): Bacteria > Bacteroidota > Ignavibacteria > Ignavibacteriales > Melioribacteraceae > JANQIV01. The sequence goes on along the minus strand of JASFMY010000056.1, from coordinate 10,345 downwards.
TAATCATGAGTGAAGAAAAAAAAATCTACATCAGGAGGTTCGATACCTATTCAAGGGTACTTCACTTGATGGTAATAGTAAGCTTTTTAAGCTTGGCCTTGACGGGAATGATAATTAAATTTTCCGGGGTTGGAATATTTCAATTTTTGTCCGATCTATTAGGCGGTTACGAAGTTACGGGATTTATACATAGAGTGGGCGCAACAATTACGTTTGGTTATTTCTTCTTGCATATCGGTTATCTTGTTAAAAAAGCCAGAACAAAATCCGGAGGATGGAAAAATATATTGGTTGGTGAAAATTCTTTAGTTCCCAATATGAATGATATAAAAGAATTTGTTCAAACAATAAAATGGTTCTTAGGAATAGGGCCAAGGCCGCAATACGGCAGATGGACATACTGGGAAAAATTCGATTACTTTGCGGTATTTTGGGGAGTTGCAGTAATCGGGGGCAGCGGGCTGATTCTTTGGTTCCCCGAATTTTTTACTGCCATCGGATTACCGGGTTGGTTTATAAATGTGGCTACAATAATTCACAGTGACGAGGCTTTGCTTGCTACAGGCTTTATTTTCACAGTACATTTTTTTAATACTCACTTCCGCCCGGATAAATTCCCTATGGATAACGTTATTTTTACGGGCTCTGTTGAGCTGGATGAATTAAAAGAAGACAGGCCAAGAGAATACGAACAACTTATTAAAGAGAAACTTGAAGAGAAAATAGTCGAAGCGCCGCCTGAATGGCTGGTAAAAGGCTCCAGGTGGTTTGGTTTTACAGCATTTGGAATAGGAGTAGTTCTGATTATTTTAATAATTATCTCAATGGTTTTTATATATCAATAAATAACTTTTCGAATAACAAAAATATATATCACGTTATGAGGGTATCAAATCTTGTTATTGCAGTTCTAATTTCTTCTTCGATTTATGCTCAATCGAACGATGATTGTTTTATGTGTCATACAGACAATGAAGCTACAATGTTTAGGGGCGAAAGCGAAATTTCTATTTTTGTTGACGAGAATAATTATACGAATTCTATTCACGGAAGCATGGACTGTATTGACTGTCATTTAGATTTTGACGCTGAAGAATTACCTCACCGTGAAGGTGAAGGGATTTACAAAGTAGACTGCAGTAATTGTCATGATGTAGAAAACTTTCAACTCAGCATACACAATAGAAAAAATGTTGAATGTTTTGAATGTCATTCAAAACACGAAATTCAGCCCACAGACCTTGTTAAAGCCGACTTGGTGAATTTTTGCATGCAGTGCCACAAAAGTGAAACAACCGATAAATACCTTAACAGCAACCACTATAAAAAATTTACCGAGAATGCTTCGGGACCTTCATGTATTGATTGCCACGAAAAAGATTCTCATTCAATAATGGAAGCTGATTTCAACAAATCCGAAATCGACGAAATATGCTCAAAATGCCACAACCAGCCGCATAATGAATACGCTCAAAGTATACACGCGCTTGCAAAAGAAGAAGGTACCCCATCCTGCATTGACTGCCATGGATCGCATTTAATAAATCATAACAAATTTTCTATTTCTTCCAAAGCATGTTTGGAATGTCATTTGGATAAAGATAGATTTGAAAAAATCGGCAAAGAAAATTTAGTTGAGTTTGTTAATAATTATAAATCAAGTACACACTCCCATTTACTTGATGAAGGCATTGAAGCTGCAACCTGTGTAGACTGCCACGACAACCATATTATAAAAGGTGTTGAAGAGACATCAAGTTTGGTTACGCACAAAAACCAGCCTAACACCTGCAGCAAATGTCACAGCGATATTACAAGTAATTTCAAATATTCATCTCACGGAATTACCTTGGAAAACGGGGATAGATTTGCTCCTTCTTGTACGGACTGCCACGGCGAGCATGATATTCAAAGTGTTGACAGGTCGTCAACCGGAAAAGTTCTAATCAAACAAAAATGTTTTGACTGTCACGTTAATAACCGGGAATTAGTTGACAAACTCGGCGAAGAAAAATTTGAAATTGAAAAATACGAACAATCGGCACATTATATAGCGTTGATGGGAGGTAACGAAAATGCCGCCACATGCTCGGACTGTCACGGTGCTCACAGTATGCATAGGGCTACCGAAAAAGAAGCATGGATAAGCAGAGAACTGGAGCATAAAACTTGCGGACAAGCCGGATGCCATCCCGATATATCAAAAGAATATATAAATACAGTACACGGGCAATCATTAATTCAGGGAATCGAAGACTCTCCTACTTGTACCGACTGCCACGGCAAGCATCAAATTTTAGTTACGGAAAATCCGGACAGCAAAGTTTCAAGAGGAATGAATGTAGTAAAACTATGCAAAAATTGTCATGCTGATGTTCAACTTGCGGAAAAATATGACTTCCCTGTAGATAAAGCAGCATCATACGAAGAAAACTATCACGGTCTGGCAGTAAGAGGCGGGTCTAAATTCGCGGCTGACTGTGCAAGTTGTCACGGAATCCACAACATAAGATCTAGCAACGATCCTCTCTCGTCAATTCATCCCGATAATATTGCAGAAACATGCGGATCATGTCACGAAGGAGCTAATTTTGAAAACGGTTTTCCTGATATTCATTTAACCATCACCGAAGAAGAGTATCCCATTCTATACTACTTAAAATATTTTTATATAATACTGATAATTGTAGTTATTGGCGGAATGTTAATTCACAACATATTAGACGTCATCAGAAAAACAATTGATAGAATTCAAAACCAGGAACATTATACACATGTAAAAACAACAGGTAAAATTTATCTAAGGATGAACAAAAAAGAACGTATACAGCATTTTATTATGCTCACAAGTTTTATACTGCTTGTTCTTACGGGATTTGCACTTAAATACCCTGATTTTATTTTATTTAAATGGTCGAGGGAATTGTTTGGCGCCGGTGCTTTTGAGTTGAGGAGCATATCCCATAGGATTTTCGGTTTTGCTATGATTGCAGTTTCACTGTATCATCTTTATTATTTGGAATTTACTAAACGCGGCAGACAAATGTTAGTCGATTTCTTGCCGAAATTCAGTGACCTTAAAGAAATTATAACAAATATAAAATGGATAACATTTATCAGTAAAGAAAAACCAAGGTTCGACAGGTTCAGTTACATGGAAAAGGCGGAATATTGGGCACTGATATGGGGTGTTATTGTCATGGGCTTTACAGGATTAATGCTTACTTTTAATGACTTTATGTTATCTATAGCTCCAGCAGTTTGGCTTGACGTTGCAACAATTATCCACCTATACGAAGCATGGCTCGCAACCCTGGCAATTATAGTATGGCATTTTTATTACGTGATTTTTAACCCTGATGTTTATCCATTAAATACTGCTTTTATTAAAGGAACAATTACTGAAGAGCAGATGGAACACGAGCATCCAAGAGAATTGAAAAGAATAAAAGAAAAAAAATAACATCAATTAACATTTAAACTAGACATATATGTTGTATATTTTTTAAAATTCTAATATATTGTTTTAGGCCATAAAGTATATATATACGCTAATATTTTATTTAGACATAAAATAAATAAATTTTATCAGATTAATAGAAATAAAATCAACCGGAGGCAGTATGAAAAACCTATTTTCATGTGTTTTAATGGTAGTAATTTTATTTTCTTTTACAATAGCAAAAGATCCAAAATTTATCGGTGTTAAAAAGTGCAGTATGTGCCACAAATCTGCAAAACAAGGCGAACAGCTAAAAATATGGGAAGCCTCATCCCACGCAAATGCATTTAAAACTTTACAAACACCGGAAGCAGACAATATAGCCGCAGATAAAGGTATTGAAGGAAAAGCTGCAGAAGCAGCAGAATGTTTGAAGTGCCACGTTACAGGACATGGAATGGATGCCGTAATGTTTAACAAGGGTTTTAAAATGGAAGATGGTGTTCAATGCGAAACTTGCCACGGCGCCGGGTCCGAATATAAATCAATGAAAATAATGAAAGATCATGCCAAATCCGTTGCCGCAGGGATGAAAGACTATACAGTTGAAGGCGCTGCCGAAGCCCAATGCAAAACGTGCCACAATGAAGAAAGTCCGACCTATAAAACATTTGTATTTGAAGAACAGTGGGCTAAAATTGCTCATCCAATTCCAGAAAAAAAATAATTTTGGTTAATAAATGAAAAAGTTTTTAATAATATTATTTTGCCTTCCGATTTTAGTAAACGCACAAAACATAAACGGCAGGTTTTCTTCTGCCGTTTATACCTTTGAAAGATTCCAGGACGCTGATAATTCAGAGACTTACCTAAGAACATTTCAATCGTTATATCTCAACTTCAATAAAGATAAAATTTCAGTAAGAACACGGGTGAATTTCGAAACCGATATAGCCAATACTTTAGATAACGATCCGAGACTCAGATTCTATAATTTATATCTCGAAGCAAGAGATATCGCAAAAATAGCAACAATAAAATTAGGGAGGCAGCCGCTTTACTATAGTGTATTAGGCGGAATATTTGACGGCGCAAGTTTGAAGTTAAAACACAGCGGAATTTCTTTAACGGGCTTTTATGGCGGCAATGTACCGGCTTACCAGAAACTTGAATTCACGGATGATTTAAGTAATGATTACGTACTGGGAGCTAAATTGGAAATTCTTTCCGTTAAGAACTTTAAATTTGCAGCAGGGTATATTGATAAAAATTTTAAGACTCATGAATATACTGCAACAAGATTGGACGAAGATTTAAATCCGATCCAAGTATTGATCGAACAAAATTCAAATCAATACAGATTCATAAGGGGCGAAGCCTCTTACTTCAAAGCCGGGATAGTTTCCATTTCTACAAGATATGATTATGATATAAACTTCGAAACTACTTCAAAATTTGAATTCAGCGGAAGATACGAACAATTGGAAAACATTGATTTCAGCGTTTACTATAATTACCGCGAACCGCGAATTAGGTACAATTCAATCTTCTCTGTATTTAATTACAGGAACACCCAGGAAATTGAAGCAGGAGTTGATTTTAAAATAAACAAACAAATCAACCTGACCGGTAAGTTCGGTAATGTTACATATGAGGATGATGATTCGCAAAGATTTACAGTCGGTGTTAATACGCACCTTGGAAGTGTAAGCTACCGTAAAACTTTCGGGTATGCTGGCGAACTTGATGCGATCTCTGTTTATACCGCGAGATCATTTATGGACGGAATGCTCACTCCGTCTGTGGGAGTTGCTTATACTACTTACAAGTTGGACCCCGATGCAGAATCTCAAAATTTAACTACGATTCTCGGCGGTGTGAATTTAAGACCGTTTGATAAATGGTCGTTTGATATTCAAGGCCAATTTTTGAACAATAAAATTTACAGCAATGATTTTAGAGTTTTGTTAAAAATAAACCATTGGTTTAACACTAACTTTTAAATAGAAAATAAAAATGAAAATTATATACAAATTACTCTTTACTGCAACGGTTCTATTCTTAGCTGTTACGGCTTTTACTACTTCTGAAAACGGCAAGAATGAAAGAACAAATAAAGATATCATCAAATTCAGCCATCAATTACATACAGCAGATATTGAATGCGCTGATTGCCACAGCGGTGTAAATGAATCTGTTTCATTAGATGACAGGCTGCTTCCGGTAAAAGACTTCTGTGCTGAATGCCATGATGTAGAGGATGACGAAGCTTGTGAAACATGCCACTATGAAGATGTTTTCGAACCGCTTTTACAAAAAAAATCCGAATTGATTTTTAATCACAGTATACATCTAACAAACGACCTTGTTGAATGCACAGCTTGCCACATCGGGTTTGAAGAGATTGATTATTCTTCAGAGTCGGAATTTGCTTTTCCTCCAATGTCAAACTGTTTTGAATGCCATAACGGGACTTCATTGGCATCTAATGATTGTGAGCTTTGCCATAAAAGTACTGTGGGGTTAATTCCCGAAAATCACATGAGCGCCGATTTTATAAAACACCATCAGTTCATGGTTGAAGTTGATGAAAATTGTGTAATGTGCCACGACGATAACTTCTGCGGACAATGCCATGTTGGAACAACTGCTCTTGACGTGACTAACTCTGCGACAGATTTCTACACCCCGTATTCACCGCATGATTATGTTGACAATACTAAACAGCAGCAAATCAATTTGGTTCATGACCTTAATTACAGGTTCACACACGGAATTGATGCAAAAGGAAAAACTCTGGAATGTGAAAGCTGCCATTCAGTTGAATCTTTCTGTGCCGAATGCCACAACGTAAACGGCGGCGATTTTGCTATCGGGGGCTTTGTACCTTATTCGCATACACAGTCTAATTTTACCACAATCGGCAGAGGGACAGGCGGAGGGCTACATGCTATCCTTGCAAAAAGAGATATCGAAAGCTGCGCAGCCTGCCACGATACTCAAGGCGCCGATGCAAATTGTATCCTTTGCCATTCCGACCCGGACGGAATTAAAGGGACAAACCCGAGAACACACGAATCCGGATTTATGAGTGATGACAAAGGTGATTTTCATAGCGACAACGGAGCGATCTGTTACACGTGCCATACAAGTTCTACAGCAAGTACCGGTATTGCAGGGCAGGGCTTTTGCGGTTATTGTCATAGTATCAAATAATTGATTACAACGGGATTAAAATGAAATATATATTAACATATCTTACAACAATATCTGTGATAATATTTTTTGCGGCTTGTAGTGAAGTAAAAGATGATATCGTTCCCCTTGAATCGCAAGGCGTTCATGGAACCGGGGTATTAAACCCGGAGTCTGCAAATTATCATGGCACTCTTCTAATTGACCAGAGTTTTAACGATTGTGCCCAGTGCCATGCAACGGATTTAAGCGGCGGATTAGCTAAAGTCGGGTGTGTTGAATGCCATTCATCAATAAACGTACACCAGGAAGGAATTAACGATCCTTCTTCAGATAACTTTCACGGCAACTTTATTGGCGGAAAAGCGGATTCATGGGATGAATGTTTAGACTGTCACGGTGAAAATTTTGATGGAGGCGTTGCCTCTCCAAATTGTACAACATGCCATAATTCAATTACTGTTCACAAAGAAGGTATAGTAAATTCTTCTTCGGATAGCTTTCACGGCAAATTCTTATTAAACAATAGTTGGAATTTATCCGGATGTAAATCATGCCATGGATCAACATACAGCGGCGGCATTGCATCTCCTACTTGTAACAATTGTCACTCACAACCCGATGGCCCGGAAGCTTGCAACACATGCCACGGTGACTTTAACGATGCGGATAAAATTGCTCCTCCAAATTCCATTGCAGGTTCAAGCAGTACATCGGATAGAGGAGTAGGAGCACATGATACACACTTATTCAACGCAGCTATAGCAAACGTTGCTGCATGTGAAGAATGCCATGTTGTCCCGGCTGAATTAAATTCGGACGGACACCTAGACAGCGACGGAATGGCAGAAGTTGACTTCAGCGGGTCAATCTTCTCATCTCCTTCGGCTCCTTCTTATTCTGCAACTTCCCTGCAGTGCTCTAATACTTACTGCCATGGTAATTTTGTTTTCTCAAAAGAAGAATCTGATTACCCAACCATCTATACTGAAGACCAGATAGCAGGCAACAATTTCAGTCTGACATGGAATAACGTTGGACAGGGCGAAGCAGAATGCGGCTCATGCCACAATTTACCTCCAACCGGTCATACGTCTTATTCCATTGAAAAATGTGTTTTTTGCCACGGCGGCGTTGTTGACAGCGAGGGAAATATTATTGATCCGGCTAAACATATTAACGATGAAAAGAACGTTTTTGGAAATTAAATTTTAAGCCCGGCGACAGTCCCGGGCTTTTTTTAAGCTATTGTAAGCTAAATTATATGTTAATAGATAACGAAATCAAAGATCATATTTTAGATTCGATTGGTGAAGGCGTTTTTACTGTAGATAAAAACTTTCGAATAAACTTCTTTAACAAAGCTGCTGAGAGAATAACAGGATTTAAGAGAAAAGAAGTAAACGGGAAATTCTGTAAACACGTCTTTAAAGCCGAATTATGTTTTACCGACTGCCCGATTGCTCAAGTAATTCAGACAAATAGAAACATATTCGACTACGATACAAGTATCCACAAAAGCAATAACGAAAAGATCCCCATTAAATTAAATGCCTCAGTACTTTATAATAGCGAGAATGAACCAACCGGCGGTATAATTTCCTTCAGGGATATTTCCGATTTAATTGAATTCAAAAAAAGATTTGAAATTGAAAATGAATTTCACGGGATAATCGGGCAAAGTAAACAGATGACGGAAATATTCAGACTGATCGAAGAAATTTCAGATTCTGATGCGCCTGTTTTTATTCACGGGGAATCCGGAACAGGCAAAGAATTGATTGCCGATGCAATCGTAAAAACAAGCAGTAGAGGTAACAAAGAATTTGTAAAAGTAAATTGTTCTGTATTTCCTTCAAACCTGCTAGGTAGTGAGTTGTTCGGGCATGTAAAAGGAGCCTTTACAGATGCCGTGAGCAACAGACCCGGACGATTTGAAATCGCAGATAGAGGAACAATATTTTTAGACGAAGTTGCCGAAATGCCTCCTCAAATGCAGCTTCAGCTTTTAAGAGTGCTGCAAGAAGGAACTTTTGAAAGAATCGGCGAATCAGTAACCAGAAAAGTTGATGTTAGAGTTATTGGTGCAACAAACATGGATATTGACAGCGCCTTAAGTACCGGCAAATTTAGGGAGGATTTATTTTACAGGTTAAATGTAATACCTATCGATATCCCCCCTCTTAGAGAAAGAAAAGAAGATATTTATCCCCTGGTAAAACATTTCTTAAACAAATTTTCCATCAATTATAACAAAGAAATTTTAGATGTAAGCGAAAAAGTTTTAGATATTTTCAATAATTATAAATGGCCGGGAAATATAAGGGAACTTGAAAACGTTATAGAATATGCATTTGTTAGAACGCAGCAAAATCAAAAAATTGACCCATCTAAACTGCCCGCCTCACTGAGAAATTCAAACAATTTGTTTCCTGCAAGTACGCCCGAAAAAGCAGTATCGCAAGGGGCGGAAAAGCATAATCTTTTGGTTATGCTCGAAAAGCATAAGTGGAATAGAACCACTTTAGCTAAAGAACTGGGAATAGGAAGAACAACTCTCTGGAGAAAGCTCAAAAAACACGGCTTAGTGGAATAGTTTGTTTCATTTACATGATGGAACATTTCGTTTCATTTTCCCGTAACTATTTTTATTAACACACTTTATAAATTCCATCATACCACTTTTTACGTTTCTGAAACGCTATGTTTCACCTTAATCAGTCAAAAAAAAGCAGAAACAAATCTTTTTCTGGCAATAAAGTTGATGCTTCCCTCTTGTTATGAGTGAAATGTTAGGCAATCAATATTTTATGGCAAGAAAGTTTTCATTAGCTGAAGCCGAACTGCTCGACTTTATATCAAAGAACGAAACAGCCAAAGCCGCAAAAAAGAAACTCATTATTTGCCACATTCAAACAGGAAAAATTGAGAAAGCTCTTAAAATATTCATTGAACTCTTAAAAGAAGATATAAGCTTTATAATAAATACCAATCCGGACAAAGACGACTGTCCCTGCCCCGAATTAGTTACCAAAATAGAAAATGAGAACAATAAAGCCTATAGTATTTCCGAATTATACACAGTTCTTGGAATGCTCTGGTTGTACTGTGATATAAATAAATCAGTCCGGAACTTCGAATTAGCCCAAATACACTTGCCAAAGAACGAAGATATTAGTTATGCGTTGCAAAAGATCAAAGAACATAAAATCAATGGTATGAACCTCGGGGTAAGCCCCGAACCCTGTGTTCCGCCGTAAGCGACGGGGAATTAAACCCAGCCTTCTCGTCCGCCGTAGCGAACGAGAAGGCGGATTAAATAATTATACTAACCCAAATATGAAAGGAGAAACTGAATGAAGATAAGTAAAGTACTATTTTCTATGGTAACTTTAGTTATCCTTACATCATTTATTGTAGGACAGGCAGGTAATTTTGGGACAAGTCTTCATAATAATAGGCAGGGCAAATCATATTGGTATGATGCCGAGCAAGGCGGTTTCTTTGCCACTACCAGCGTGCCCATTGAAGATATGGGGTGTAAGGATTGTCACGGTTCTACTGATGCTAACGGGGTTGCTTGGGATGATAACAATCCTTATCCCGGTGCCGGCAGTGCTCCTTGTTATGACTGCCATGCCGATAACAACTTCAGCGCCGACGGTGTATCACAAGACCAATGTTTATCTTGTCACAGTAGACAAAATG
>JASFMY010000055.1:0-37656 GCA_050117315.1 Ignavibacteria bacterium | reverse complement strand
ATACTCTCTTCTCGCTTTGGGATACTTTCCGTGCCCTTCACCCGTTATTAACAATTATTGATCCGGAAAGAGATGAAAGTTTACTTAAATCTCTTATAACAAAATATAAAGAAAGAGGCATACTACCGATGTGGGATTTGGCGGCAAACGAAACCGGTACAATGATAGGATATCATTCGGTGCCGGTTATTGTTGATGCTTATATGAAAGGTCTCCGTAATTTTGATGTTGAAACTGCCTTTGAAGCAATTAAACACAGCGCGGATATGGATCATTTAGGTTTGGACTCATATAAAAAGCTGGGGTATGTTGCATCGGGCATTGGCGGAAAAGGTTCTTTATCCAGAACGCTCGAATATGCATATGATGACTGGTGCATAGCCGTTATGGCGAAAGAATTAAATAAAGAAGAAGACTACAAAAGGTTTAGCAGCAGGGCAATGAATTATAAAAATGTGTTTAACGGCTCAAGCGGATTTATGCAGCCAAGAACAGAAAGCGGTAACTGGAAAGATGATTTTAATCCTTATGAGGTTACACTGGATTATATAGAAGCAAATCCTTGGCAATACTCCTTTTATGTACCTCAGGATGTTAAAGGATTAATTTCTTTGCATACGAATAAAGAAAGACTCAGCAAAATGCTTGATGAATTATTTACGGATACTACAAAATTCGCAACTGATGAGCAGCGAGATATTACAGGTTTAATAGGGCAGTACGCGCACGGCAATGAACCAAGCCATCACATGCCGTATTTGTACAATTTTACGGGCGAACCATGGAAGACACAAAACATGATGCATAAAATTTTGAATGAAATGTATTCAACAGATAGAGACGGTATAAGCGGTAATGAAGACTGCGGACAAATGTCGGCATGGTATGTTTTAAGTGCTATGGGGTTTTATTCTTTCTGTCCCGGTACTAATGAATACCTGATAGGAACTCCAATTTTTGATAAAGTAACAATTAATAACGGAAGCGGTAAAAAGTTTGTAATTCGTGCGCTCAATGTTTCTCAGTCAAACTATTATATACAATCAGTAACGTTGAACGGGAAACCGTATACAAAAAATTATTTTTTACATTCAGATATAACAAACGGTTCGGAATTTGTATTTAAGATGGGCAGTAATCCCAATAAGAATTGGGGAATAGGAGAAGGGGATTTACCTTACTCGTTTACAACTAAAGATTTTGTTTCCATTCCGTTTCAGAAAACCGACATATCACTTTTTAAGGATTCGGCAATAGTTGATCTTGGCTGCCGTCTGCCGAAAGCATCAATTTATTATACGCTTGACGGTACGGAACCCAATCAGAAATCAGAAAAGTTTACAAAGCCTTTTGCTATAACAGAAACAAAAATTATTAAAGCCAAAGCGTTTTATGATAATCTTGAACCAAGTCCGGTTATGTCATTTGTATCGGAAAAGCTAACTTATAGAGAAAGTGAACATCCTGAAAACATTACAAACGGAATTAAGTATTCATATTACGAAGGTGTTTTTCGCAGCGTTTTTGATTTTAAATATTTAAAGCCGTTGAAATCGGGAGTAATTGATTACTTTAGTCTTGATCCCGCTGAGGTTGAAGACCGTTACGGTTTCAAGTATGAATTTTATCTCAAAATCCCAAAAGATGGTATTTACAAATTTTATTTAAAATCAGACGACGGATCAATATTATACGTGGGAGATAGAATTGTAGTTTCCAATGACGGCAGGCACGAAATGATGCAGTCATCGGGAACCGTAGCGTTAAAAGCCGGAATGCAGCCGATAACGGTATTGTATTTTGAAAATAAAGGCGGACAGGAATTAGAAGTGTTATATGAAGGACCGGGAGTTGAAAAACAAACTGTCCCGGCAAATATTTTGTACACTCAGGAAAAGTTGTAAGTTTTTATAAAACGATATCGAATTTGAAGAATTTACCACTCACTAATTTGTTATTGATTTTTATGACCAAAAATTAAACATCAAAGCGATATTTTACGATTCCTATATAAAGAACTTACTGCTTTACACATAAACCAAAAAAATGTACACAAAAACAAGAAATCGTCGCGAAAATGTTCTATTTTATCAACTCCTAAAATTATGGAAGCGCGAACAATATGGATAAAGTATATTATGTTACAGTAATATTTTTATTTCAATTTGCTGTATTTGCCCAAGACATAAATTTTATGACTTACAATATTCGTTATGACAATCCCCAAGACGGTGAAAATAGTTGGCCTCACAGAAAAGAATTTTTGCTTAGCCAAATAAAATATAATGAACCCGATATTCTTGGGATTCAGGAAGGATTGATACACCAGGTAAAGTGGCTTGATGAAAATCTTGAACAGTTCAATTTTGTAGGAAGAGGAAGAGACGAATCAGAGGATAACAAAGGCGGCGAATTCAGCGCAATATTTTATCATAAAGAAAAATATGAAGTACTTGAAAGCAGCACATTCTGGCTTTCCGAAACCCCGGATATTCCTTCCAAAGGATGGGATGCCGCGTTAAACAGAATTTGCACTTATGCTTTATTGAAAATCAAAGAAAACGGCAAAAAGTTCTGGGTGTTTAATGCTCACTTCGATCATAAAGGAATAGAAGCAAGAAAAAAATCTGCTGAATTAATTTTAAAACAAATTGATTCAAAAAATTCCGAAGACTATCCCTTGTTGCTTATGGGTGATTTTAATCTTGGTCCGACTGAAACACCAATTGCAATAATTTCCAAAGCACTAAATGATTCTCGTAAAGTTTCAGAGAGTGAACCTTTCGGTCCGGAGCAAACATTTGCCGGTTTTGATGTATGCGCTCCCCCATCCGAAAGGATCGATTATATCTTTACTAACAAAAAAATTACTGTAAAAAAATATGCTGCGCTTTGTGACGTTAAAGATATGAAATACCCCTCAGATCATTTTCCGGTGATTATAAAGGCTAGTTTTACAACTAATTGAAAGAGAAAAAATATTACAATAAATTATTATGGTATAAAAAATTATGGAGAATGAAAATGGATATTGATAGAAGGGATTTTATTAAAAAAGTTGGGCTAACCGGCGCAGCTGTAGCTGTAGGTTCTTCTTTAATTAAAGCCGTATCAAAACCCGCTGTTAAAGAATCAAAAGTAATTGTTACCGACGCAATGAGCTATGAACGTATTATTGGCGCAAATGACAGAGTACGCGTTGGTGTTATTGGTTTTTCTGATAGATTCAAAAGTACATTAAGTAAAGCTTTTATGGCTAACTCTCAAGAATTGAATATGGAGTTTGTAGGCGTTTCGGATATATGGAATCAAAGACGCGAAGAAGGGGTTGCCTATTTAAACGATTTGCAGGGAAGCAGTGTTGTGGGATACAGGAATAATGAAGAACTTTATGAAAAATCACAGGCAGACGCTGTTATAATCAGCACTGCTGATTTCCAGCATGCTTACCATGCGACAGAGGCTGTAAAATCGGGTAGAGACGCATATGTAGAGAAACCTTTAGCCGAATCTATGGCTGATAATAAAATGGTTTTAAAAGCTGTAAAAAAAACGGGAAAGATTGTTCAAATAGGTTCGCAAAGAAGAAGCGGTGCTAATTATAGAGCTGCAGCTGAATATATTAAGTCGGGTAAGTTCGGTCCTATTAAATTTGCAAGTATGACCTGGAACGTAAATCAGCCTGACCGCTGGCGTCATCCTGACCGTGTTTCAAAACTTAAAGAAAGTGACGTTGATTGGATGAGATTTTTAGTGAACAGGGATTATATTCCTTTTAATCCCAGAATTTATATAGAATACCGTCTCTTCTGGCCCTATTCATCAGGAATTCCGGGACAGTGGATGTGTCATCAAATAGATACTGTTCATTGGTTCACAGGCTTTAAACATCCTTTAAGTGTTGCTGCCGCCGGCGGCATTTATATGTGGAAAGACGGTAGAAAAAATGCCGATACCATGACTGCTGTTATGGAATATGGACCTACGGACAATCCCGATACTACAAAAAGATTCCAGGTGAATTATTCTTCGAGATTTTCAAATTCGGCAGGCGGCACAAAGGAAATTTATTTTTCAAACGGCGGGGAATTGAATCTTGATACTAATAAGGTTTCTGCAAATGGCGGGTTAACTGCAAGACACGCTGAAAAATTCCCCGAGTTCGGACTTCATGAGAATATGCTTGATGAGTTTACACTTGCTTCCGATTCAATAAAAAGTGTAACAGACGCAAATACGGGGATTGATGAAATGACAGTGGCACATATGAAAAACTGGATGGAATGTATTCGAAGCAGGAAACAACCCAACGCTCCGATAGAAGCAGGGTATAATCATTCGGTCGCAAGTTTAATGGTAACCGAAGCGTTGCATCGCGGCAGAAAAGTAAAGTTTGATGAAAAGCAGCAGGAAATTGTAGATGCCTAACAATGTAAAAAAGTTATTCCTTTTTGTAATAGCTGTTACCGTATTTTATAATTGTGCTGATAACAAGGAAAAGCAATTGGAAAACAGAATTCATTTAATTAAAAACGATGCTGAAAAAAGAATTGATGTAAAAGTAAATGATGAACTCTTCACTTCGTATCTTTATACAGACTCATTACCTGTTTTAAAAAAGACAGTGCTTTATCCGATAAATGCTGCCAACGGTGCAACAATCACAAGAGGATTTCCTATAAATCCGAGACCCGGAGAAAGGGTAGACCATCCCCATCACATTGGTTCCTGGCTAAATTACGGAGATGTAAACGGTTTGGATTTTTGGAATAATTCCGACGCTATTCCGCCCGAAAGAGAAAGTGAAATGGGAACAATCCGGAATGAGAGTATTGTTGATATTAAAAGCGGGAAAGGTAAAGGTGAATTAATTACCGCTTCAAACTGGCTTGCGCCCGAAGGCACGGTTCTTCTTAAAGATACAACTCATTTTATTTTTTATGCAGGCGACGGAGTAAGAATCATTGATCGAGTTATAAAACTAACTGCACTTGATGAACCCGTAGTATTTAAAGACAACAAAGAAGGAATGATAGCTATAAGAGTCGCCCGTCAACTTGAATTGCCAAGTGATCAACCGGTTATGCTCAGCGATTCTCACGGAAAACAAACCAATGTCCCCGTTATGGATAATAAAGGCGTAAGCGGTAATTACTTAAGCAGTGAAGGCATTGAAGGAGAAAGCGTGTGGGGCAAAAGAGCAAGATGGGTTGCCCTTTCCGGAACCGTTGATACAAAAGACGTTACGGTTGTAATATTTGATAATCCCGGTAACGTTGGGTTTCCCACCTACTGGCACGCACGGGGTTACGGTCTTTTTGCGGCTAATCCTTTAGGGCAAGCTGTTTTCAGCAACGGTGAAGAAAAACTTAACTTTAGTTTGGCAGAAGGAAATTCGGTTACTTTTAAATACCGTATTCTAATTCTTAATGGGAAAGCGGATAAAAATAACATTGAGAGTGAGTATCAAAAATTTATTGAGATTAAATAACCCCTCATATGTTACTAACTAACATTGAAGAAGTATTTCAACATAATAAACCAAGTTCCTTGAAGGAACTTGGTTTATAACTGAATTGATTCCAACAATTGTTTTTCCATGAAACAAAGGATATCCCGGGTTCAGGGGACTTATTGAAGGAATGGAATTGAGCCAATGTTTAATAATTTCATATGAGATAAGGAAAGAATAATGACAAAAATTAATATCGCTATTATCGTTCTTTTATTTCAATCCCTTTTTAGTTCAAGATTAATCGCAGAAGATTTTAACCTGTTTTCACCTGATAAAAAAGTTGAAATTAAGGTTTCTATTTCGGATAAAATTGAGTATTCGGTTTTTTATAATTTAGAAGAACTGATTTTCCCGTCGGCATTGTCAATAACCCTAGATGACGGAGCGGTACTTGGCGCTAACCCAATTGTTATTGATTCCAAAACCAACTCGGTGAATAATATAATTTATCCTGTTGTTAAGCAAAAAAGGGAAAAAATAGCAGAGAATTATAATGAGTTAAAATTGAAATTCGAAGGGAATTATGCACTTGTCTTTAGAGCTTATAATGAAGGAGCAGCCTACCGTTTCGAAACAAGTTTTGATGATGACATAATTGTGAAATCCGAAGAAGTAAACTTTAAGTTTGCCGGGAGAGATGTTGTGTATTTTCCGCAGGAAGAAAGATTCAGATCGCATAATGAAAGACTTTATAAGAAGAGTGCCGTGAAAGATTTAGAGTTAGAAAGTTTTTGCAGTCTTCCTGCTTTGGCAAAAAAAGTTGATGGAACTAATATTTTGTTAACGGAAGCCGATATTGACGATTTTCCCGGATTATGGTTAGAAGTGAGCGGAGATAACACTTTGTCCGGGATTCATCCTCCCGCAGCACTAAAAGAGAAAGCAAAAAACGATAGGACTATGATAGTCGTAGAAAGCGCAGACTATATTGCAGAAACAAAGGGCACAAGAGCTTTCCCGTGGAGAATAATGGCTATAGCCGAAAATGACGGCGATTTAATATTGAACGAGCTTGTTTATCTTTTGGGAAAACCTTGTGAATTAGAAGACGTTTCATGGGTAAAGCCGGGCAAGGTTGCCTGGGACTGGTGGAGTGCACTTAATATTTACGGTGTTGATTTTAAATCCGGTGTAAATACTGAAACATATAAATATTATATAGACTTTGCAGCAAAGTACGGAATTGAATACATAATTCTGGATGAAGGCTGGTATGAACTTGGAGATTTATCTAAGATAAATCCGGATGTAAATATGAAAGAACTTCTATCTTATGGTGAAGAAAAGAATGTTGGAATTATTCTTTGGGTAGTCTGGAAAACTCTTGACGACCAGCTTAAAGAAACTTTGGACAGATTTGAGAAGTGGGGAGTAAAAGGAATTAAAGTTGATTTTATGCAGAGAGATGACCAGGCAATGGTAAATTATTATTGGAAGATAGCGCGTGAAGCTGCAAAAAGAAAACTGCTTGTTAATTTTCACGGGTCGTATAAACCGGATGGAATAAGGAGAACATATCCCAATGTGATTACACGTGAAGGTGTAAGAGCTATGGAGTACTGTAAATGGGACACATCATTTATTCCGGGACACGAAGTTACGCTTCCTTTTATACGTATGGTTGCAGGCCCAATGGATTACACTCCCGGTGCAATGAACAATGCCCAGAGAAAAAACTATAGCCCAAATCCGGGAAGACCAATGAGTATGGGCACAAGATGTCGTCAACTTGCGATATATGTAGTTTATGAAAGTCCGCTGCAAATGTTGTCTGATACTCCTTCAAATTATCAGAGGGAAGCCGAATGTATGCAATTTTTAAGCCCGGTTCCATGTGTATGGGATGAAACGAAGGTTCTTCACGCAAAAGCGGGTGAATACATAGCACTGGCCCGCAGAAACGGGAGCGAATGGTATGTGGGAGCCATGACGGATGAAAATCCGCGCGAATTTGAAATTGATTTCTCTTTTTTGGGCGAAGGCGGATATACTATGGAAAGTTATGAAGACGGTATAAATGCCGATAAATACGGAAGTGATTATAAGAAAAACGAATCCGATATAATAAAGGATAATAAAATAAAAATTAAACTGGCTCCCGCCGGCGGGTGGGCTGCAAGGATTTATAAAAAATAAGTTATTAAACCAGTTGCGTTAAATGTTTTTTTTAAGCTATTTTTATCTCGCAGACTGGTTTATTTAAATATTCTCATAATATGGAGTCTTAAGTTCTACACATATGATTAATTTCAAAGGTATATCCGAACGGAAAAATGAGAACGGATATTCAACGTTACAGTTGACAGTACTGGTTATATTAAGATTAGTCGTCGGCTACCATTTCCTCTACGAAGGGTTTGATAAACTTCTAAATCCAAACTGGACTTCGGCGGGATTTCTTTCGCAGGCTAATTGGATGTTTTCGGGTTTCTTCCAATCATTGGCTAATAACCAAACAGTACTTTTTATAGTTGATAGTTTAAACATATGGGCCCAGGTAATTATAGGGTTATTGCTTATTCTCGGCCTGTTTTCCCGGGGGGCTGCAGTATTTGGGGCTTTAATGATTTTACTATATTACATAGCCATTCCGCCGTTTGCTCAAAACTATATTTTCATTGATAAAAATCTACTGGAATTCTTTGCTTTACTGGTTATAGCTTTATTCCAAACAAGCGATATTATCGGGCTAGATAGATTAATTAAAAAGTTTAGGAGTTTTAACCTTGTCCCAAGAAAATAAAAAAGAACCGGAAAAAAAGATTTCACGCCGTGATGTTTTAAAAGGACTTGCAGCGGTTCCTGTCTTAGGAGTTTTTGCGTATGATTTCTGGAAAAGAGAAACATTAAATAATGTTAAAAATAAAGCCCTTACCGCAGAACTTGGTCTTGATTACAATCCTTCTGCTGTTATGCCAAAATCTTATGATAATATTGGGCAGGTTGTCAGAATTGGTATAATTGGCGTCGGCTCCAGGGGAGGCGATTTATTAAAAGCGGCCGGCTTTGTTGAAAAAGGATGGTACGAAGATCTAAAAAAGAAAGCTAAACAAAACGACAAAGGCGCTATAAAGAGACTACAAACTTACCATAACCAGCCGTTACTGAATGTCCAAGTTATAGGCATTTGCGATGTTTTTGATCTTCATGCTGAAAAGGGATTAAGCATTGCTTCAAGGGGAATTCAGCCGAACGGTGAACAGGTAAATCTAAAGGGAGTTAAACGCTATCTCCGTTACCGGGATATGCTTGCTAATCCGGATATTGACGCTGTAATAATTACGACCCCGGACTTTCATCACGCTCAAATGACTATAGACGCAGCTAACGCGGGCAAACATGTTTATTGCGAGAAAGGATTAACAATGACCGAGGATGAACTCCACAGGGTTTACGCCGCCGTTAAAAAAAGCGGTGTTGTATTTCAGCTTGGTCACCAGTATAATAAGAACGAAACCTTTAAAAAAGCAAAAGATGTAATTGACAAAAACCTGCTTGGGAAAGTAACACTGATAGAAACTACCACCAACAGAAATACAAGAAATGGAGCATGGATCAGACACCTGGATGATAACGGAAATCCGAAACCGGGTTCCGAAAAGACAATAGACTGGCAGCAGTGGCTGGGCAATACACCGAGAGTTCCTTTCAGTTTAGAAAGATATTACGGGTGGCCAAGATGGTTTACTTATGATACGGGGCTTGCCGGACAATTGTTTTCTCATGAGATTGATTCCGTAAATCAGATTATGGGTTTTGGAATTCCCAAAACTGTTGTTTCTTCAGGGGGAATATATTTTTATAAAGAAGAGCGAGACATGCCGGATACTTTCCAATCTGTATTGGAATTCCCCGATAAAGGATTTACCGTACTATACAGCGCTTGTCTTGCTAACAGCCGTTCAAGAGGAAGAGTATTTATGGGGCACGACGCCTCAATGGAGGTAGGAGCTAATTTGGTAGTTACACCAAACGAGGATTCAACCAAGTATAAAAACAAAATAAAGACGGGACTCATTGATACTTCGGAGCCTCTTTTCAAATATCCTTCTTCAAAATTAAACCTTGACGGGATTACAACAGCCACAGAAAAGTATTATGCCGAACGCGGATTAATTGATACAAATATCAGCGGGAAAAATATTGATTTGACACATCTGCACATTAAAGAATGGCTGGATGCTATTCGTAACGGCGGAACTACAGGCTGTAACATTGAAAGAGCATTTCAAGATACTGCTGCCATGTTGATGGTACATAAATCTTATATTGAAAATCGCAAAGTAGAATGGGACCCTGTTAATAAAAGAATAGTTTAGATACAGATTAAAAATGATGATGAAGCAAATTCCATGATTTCGAGAGCAATGAGATTATCTTGGAGAGACCTTATCTAAATAATAGAGTTTCTGTAAAATTAGATATCTAAACGTTTTGTCATTTCGGCCGGAGGGAGAAATCTTTGAAATCGTACTCTAATTGAAAGATTTCCCGCCAAAAAGACGGCGGACAGGCTCACCCCAAAACGGGTTCGACTGACTTTTTATTTTGCAGAAACTTTAATAATGATACTTACAAAAGCTTTTTTAAGGTAGGATATTGTTCATTCCAGATATGAATGCTGCAAAGAAGTATAAACTTGTTTGTAAATAAATTGGTTATTGTATTATGGAAAGAAGAAGAAAGATTCATTAGAAATATTACAACTGCTTCATGTGCGTTAATAGCAAGCCAGTATTTAGCTTGTTCACCTCAAACCAAAAATTCCAGACCGAATATTTTGTTTGTTATTTCCGATGATCAAACATGGCAGTATTTAACTAATTCCAAAGGTAATTATCTTCATACACCTAACTTCCACAGAGTTGCTGATAGAGGTGTGCTCTTTAAGAATACTTTCTGCGCTGCTCCTCAATGTTCGCCTTCCCGCGCGGCTATTTTAACCGGAAGAAATATTTGGCAGTTGGAAGAAGCCGGAACACACGGTAGTCTTTCCCCTAGAAAATTTTCTGTTTATACCGAACTTCTTGAGAAATCCGGTTACTTTGTTGGTTTTACAGCTAAAGGATGGTCCCCGGGGAATTGGGAAATTAGCGGGTGGAAGAAAAATCCGGCCGGGAAAGAATTCAGTAAATTCAAAACTAATGATACACCAACAACAGGTATTCGTGATATTGATTATGCAAAAAACTTTGAAGATTTTTTGAGTCAAAGACCTAAAGGAACACCTTTTTATTTTTGGTATGGTGGAAAAGAACCTCATCGCGAATATGAAGAAGGTTCCGGTATAAGAGCAGGTAAAAATCCTGAAGACGTAAAGGTTCCTTCATTTCTCCCGAATACACCGGAAGTAAAATCCGATATTTTGGATTATGCCCTGGAAATAGAATGGTTTGATAAACATCTTGGACTTATGCTTGATCAACTTGAAAAACGTGGCGAGCTGGAAAATACGATTGTGGTAGTAACAAGTGATAACGGTATGCCGTTCCCCAAAGCCAAAGCAAATGACTATGAATTCGGAACACATATGCCTTTGGCAATTTCATGGCCGGCAAAAATAGAGGATGGGCGTTCTGTAGATGATTTAGTAAGCTTTATAGATTTTGCTCCAACTTTTTTGGAAGCAGCCGGTCTGGAAGTGCCGTCAGGTGTTACCGGGAAAAGTTTATTACCTTTTTATTACTGTCTGATAAAAGCGGCTTGATTGATCCAAATAGGAACCGGGTTTATAACGGACGTGAAAGACATACACATGCTCGTCCCGATAACTTCGGCTATCCGTGTAGAGCAGTAAGAACAGAAAAATATTTGTATGTAAGAAATTTTAAACCGGAAAGATGGCCTGCCGGTAATCCGCCTACAGACGAAATCTTAAATTCAAAGTCGGAATCAAGAGGAGAGGGATATTACGATATTGACGAATCACCAACAAAAACATATATGATTAATAACAAAAAAAAATACGAGGATTTATTTGATGCCGCTTTCGCCAAGCGTCCTGTAGAGGAATTGTATAATATTCTTATTGATCCTGAGTGTCTCCATAATTTAGCTGATAATAAAGATATGCAAGAAATAAAAAATCAATTAAGCAATGAACTGGAAGAAGTTTTAACTGAACAAGGTGATCCGCGAATGCTGGGGTATGGAGATATTTTTGAGAGTTATCCTCGATTTATGAGAATGAGGCAGTTCCCGGGTTTCAAAGAACAGGGCAAATACAATTCCAAATATGAAATATCGAAATTAAACACAAAACTTCGATGAATACATAAGGGAACCTCTAAAAACCCAAGCAAAAGTTGCGATATATAGTTAAAGTGAGGCAAATTTGATAATAAAGAATACTAAAAGATATGAATAAGAAACAACCTGGCTTCTTTGAAGAAGAAAAACTGGATCGTATAAGTCAATTAGGCGATCTTTTGGAAAAATTAAACAGACAAATTAATTGGAAATATTTTTGCCTATCCTCAAGAAAGCATTTAACAAAGAAGCCAAAGGTACAGGCGGGAGACCAGTATTTGATTACATACTAATGTTCAAGATATTATTACTGCAAGAAAACTTTGGTCTAAGTAACGATCAGATAGAATTTCAAATCACTGACCGCTTTAGTTTTATGCGTTTTTTAGGATTAAGAACATACGAAAAAGTCCCCGACAGTAAAACGATTTGGTTATTTTGAGACAAATTGAAGGAAAAGAGGATCGCTAAAAAATTATTTGATAGGTTCAAGAAAGAATTGAAAAAGAATAAAATGATTCTAAACAAAGGAAAAATACTTGATAGGAGTATAGTAGAATCGCCAAAGCAGCGAAACAGTAGAGTGGAGAACAAAGAAATAAAGAAAGGAGAGATACAAACCGTTAACAAAGAAGCAAATTCAGAAGAATAGAGCATCGGGCAAGAGTTGAACATGTATTCGCGTCGATCAAACAGATGACGCAAGAAGATATAGTTCGTACAATAGGAATTCAAAGAGCAAAAGTCAAAATCGGGTTAAGGAATCTGCTCTACAATATAAAATAATTTGTATATTATCAAAAGAAGGCGGAGGTGAAAACCGCATAGTTTTGACTATAGCTCGATTCAGAGCAAAAAAGAGTTTGAAAGGCTTGTATTGACAAGTAATTAAGCACATCAATAGACAAAATAACCTTATAACTATCCATTTTTACTGAAATTAAAGAAAATGTGAACAGTTGCTGCCATTTATCGGTTTTTAGAGATGCCCTTAATGAATATACACAAGCCAAATTGGTTTTGGTATTTTGCCATAAAATCCTCTCTTTTTAAGAGAGGATTTAGGTGAGTTCTAAAAAAAAACTAAATCCCAAAACCAATTTGCAACAAGTATATATGTAGATGGGAAAACGTAGTAGAATAGACTTATATTATTAAGTTTTTTTATTTTTAAAAAGAGATTTATTGATGATTATTTTCTAAAAAAACCTTTGAATTGATCTCATCGAAATGGATAACGTTTGTATTTAAGCCATTCCTACCAATACCATGAATCTTAAATAATATTTCGAAGTAGGGTGGCATCTCATTTTGAATAAAATTTTTTTCTTTTAGTTCTCTTGAGAATGTTGGTGAAACTAAATGATTCAATATCTCAGCTTTACCAAAAGATGAAAATGAGACTATAAGCATAATACAATTTTTATTAGCAGTTTGAAATTTTGCCATATATGAATAATCATCTTGAAAACCGGTTTTATATCGGGATTCTAAAGGGAAAGTTTCGACAGTATCTTTATAATTAGGTGTGTAAAAAATCCTGTTAGGAAAAATGCTTATTTTATATCTTAAATTTTTAATAAAAAAATGCATCATTCCAATAGTTTTTGGACTACCAATAAAAATAATATTATTTCTTTTTATCTCTCCCCATGTTAATTCAGAGCCCAATATAATTTTAAGTTTGTTTTCATCACCTCTAAACACTTTAGTTAGTTTTGTAACTATTGCTGGGACTTCTGATCCTAAATAAGTGAGTGATGTTTTGGATATAATATTTTTTTCTTCTGGATGTGTTCTTAAGTATAATTCTAGATCTTTGTTTGAATTAATCTCAGTATTTCTCAGAAATATTTCTCTTTCTTTCTTTTCATGCGGCTTTTGATAAACATAATAATCTCCGATTACAAGTAAGGTGGGTAATTTAGAGTTTAGGAAATCCGACCAAATTATGTTGGAAGTATCAACAATAAAAAATGTTTGTCTATCATTTTTTAAATTTGATGACTCTTGCCAAAAGTAAATAACAAAAAACAATAAAATAAAAATTATAATTGCTGGGATATAATAAGGTTTTAACTTATTTGTTTTTTGAGGTATTGGTTTGGGTTTACTGATAAATTCAACTTTATAATGCCCTTTTGGTATAGATAATCTAATCTGATCTTCTAATCCTTCCGAAATATAATAAGTCCCAAGTTTTTTTCTTAGTGAATACATATGAGACCGTACTATTGAAGAATCGGAAGGATTAAAATCTTCGTCTCTCTGAAAAAGTTCCTTTGCAATATCAGTTTCTTTTAGTACTCGTGAATTAAGGGTAGCATCAATTAAATATTGCAGTAATTTTCTGTCAAATTTACTTGAAAAATAATCGCTCGAAAAAATTTTTTGTAATATTTTTTCTAATTCTTCGTGGTCAATCACTGTACAATGCCTTGAAACAAAAGTTGAAATTATTTTGCTATGTCAGGTAAAATTATCCTTTAAAAATTGTTTTTAACATTGTCTAAACATTGTGAAAACTTTGTAAAAAACATGTTTTTTACTTTTATTTTTTTTGCACAAAATTATGTTTACACACAGAAATCTTTTAAAAAATTTGTAATAAAATACAAAAATTATTTGAAAAGTTTCCTAATGAAATCATCAAATCAATTTTAAAATACAAAATAAGTAAACAAATCAATGATTTGTATAAAAAGAAATAACGTTTTTTCAACATTTTCTATGAAATTTAATCTTCTTGTTGTTTTAGCTATGTCATGTTTGTTTTAATAAAAATCATCCGACTTTGAATGGTCATTTATAAATTCATGAACAAGATGATTTGGTTAAATATGATTCCCAGGTTAAGAAACGGATTGAGTGATTAAATAGCCTTTTAGACTTAGTAATTTAGACTTAGTAATAATATGAAATGTGAGTCACTGTGCGCAAGCAGTAATAAAAGCAAGTTTTTGATTCAAATAATAATTAAAAGGAGGCAATAAAAATGGGTGATAATTACAAAAGGCCTATAGTATTTATCTATTTAGTACTGACCGTGCTGATATTACCGTTTGAAATTGTATCTGCTCAAACCGGATCAATAAGGGGAGAAGTAAAGGATGCACAGACCAACTTACCTTTGCCAAATGCAAATATTTTTATTCAACAAATCACTGTTGGTACATCGAGTAATGTGAAGGGTTTTTATCAATTGCTGAATATACCGGTTGGTAATCATTCGGTGATTTTTTCTTACTTAGGGTATCAAGCCGATACAGTGTCTGTTTCTGTAAAAACAAATTCTACAGTTGAAATAAATGTTTCACTCTCTCCTGCTGATATATTAGGGAAAGAAGTAGTAATCACAGGGCAATTACAAGGACAAACTGCTGCAATAAATAAGCAATTATCTTCGGATAATATTGTTAACGTTGTGTCTCAAGAGAGAATTAGAGATCTACCTGATAATAATGCTGCCGAATCAGTTGGAAGACTGCCTGGAATTGCAATTAAAAGAAGTGCAGGAGAGGCTCAAAGAGTACTTATTAGAGGTTTAGATCCATCTTATGCTAATATTACTTTGAATGGACAAATAATTCCGGCAACAAGTTCAAACAGATCAACTGATTTAAGTATAATATCTTCTAATGAATTACAGGGGATTGAAGTTTTTAAAACCCTTACTCCCGATATGCCGGGAGATGCTATTGCTGGGACTGTAAATTTTACGATTCGCAAAGCACAAGAAGGACTACATAGCCAAATAGATCTGAGATCAGGATATAATAGATTAAAAAATGCTGTTGGACAATATAAATTTAGTGGTAATGTAAGTAATAGATTTTATGACAACAAATTGGGAGTTATATTATCCGGTACTGTCGAAAGTCAACCTTATACAACGCATGCATATGATTTAGGTTATACAAATGCCGGATTTGATGAAAATGGGAACCTACTGTTAGAATCTAGTACTCTTGTTCTAAATTATCAAACCGAAACAAGACGTCGTTATGGAGGAACTCTAAATCTGGATTTTGAATTTTCGTCTGGTAACACAATTCAATTTTATTCGTTGTTTTCAAGAAAAGATAGAAAGCCTGTTGACTATACAATGCGTTATACGTTGACTACATACAAATTTTATATCAAAACTGAAACATGGAAGTCTTGGGAAAGTATATGGAGTAACAGTATTAATGGTCGAAATAATTTGTTCAATATTTTTGAAATCGATTGGACACTATCTGGTTCGAGAACTGTCAATCAGAAGCCAGAAGACATTGGGATACGATTCTTACAACAAGGTGGATATCCAAAGGATATAATTCTTGATCAAGGACCGGAATATATGGTTCTTGGACACACAGTTGATTTTACCAAAATGACGACTACAGGTGTTAGCAATTCGTCATCTTCGAGCAAGGAAAATAACTGGGGTGGAAAATTAAATGTTGAGTATCCATTTGTTTTATTTACAAATGTAGCTTGTAATATAAAAACCGGATTCTATTTCCGCGGTATGGAAAGAAATTCCACAAATGTAGATTACAGTGGAAGTGCCGATCCAATTAATGCGGTACTACTTCGGGAGTATCCTGATATTCAGACTTATAACGGGGGGCCTATTGTAACACCATTTTTGGATAATAGTATAAAAGTTGATGATTTTATGGATGGTAGATTTAACTTCCCTTACTTTCTTCAATCAGACTTAGGAAAGCATCTTTTTGATACCTATCGTGATGAAGCCTTTACAACACTTATTACTTCTGTGCTCGATGATTATTCGGCAATAGAAAGAGTGTACGCAGGTTATCTGATGTCTCGTTTGAATTTTTGGAAAGTTACAGTGATCGGAGGGGCTAGATATGAAAACACAAGTAATTATTATGTCGGCAGGTATACAGATAATTTAACGGAATATTCCGGCACCTATAGAAATGTTGATACTTCGGTAACTTATGGAAATTGGTTACCAAATATTCAAGTAAAGTATCAGGTTACTGATGAGGTTGCTTTAAGGCTTGCATACACAAAAGCTTTGAAACGCCCAAACTACAATGACCTCGTTCCCAAAACCATTATAAACAGAACTTCTAGATCAATATCGTCAGGCAATCCAGGTCTTAAAATAACAAAAGCAGATAATTATGAAATTGGTTTGTCACACCATTCAAGTATTACTGGATTCATTTCAATAAACGGTTTCTATAAGAAATTAGTTGACGTTTCTTATGATCAGGAAATTAACATAACGGATTCTGAAGACCAATATTATGGATACTCACTATCCATGCCCGTAAATGCCGGACATCCTACAGAAGTTTATGGTTTTGAATTAGACTTACAGACAAATTTTTGCTTTCTTTCATCTCCATTCGATGGGATAGTGCTTTCTGCTAATTACACTATTATATGGAAACACCTATTTCCCAACCGTTGAGACTCAAGTTGGTCCACCACCCCTTTATACAACTACCTACATATCTGGAGAAAGAAAAGGACCTGTCCCGGGTATGTCTAAATCTATTGCAAATGTTTCTTTAGGTTATGAGAAAGGAGGATTTTCAGGTCGTGTATCTGCCATTTATCAATCGGATATACTAACAAGTGTAGGAACAATTTCACGAGACGATTATTATCAAAAGGGATTTATACGATATGATGCAATTGCAAGATATAATATTTGGGAAAACTTAACTGTTTATGGTGAGATTACCAATCTTAACAATATGATGGAAGTAAACTATAGATATGATCCCAAGTATGCTACGAATGAATATCAATATAAATGGAATCTGAACTTAGGAATTAAATATGATTTATAATTAAATCAGTATTTATTTAGAAACTTTAAAAAGGGGAAATTTCCCTTTAAATAACAATAAACTGTGGAGCGAAATATGAAAAATTTTTTGTTTGTGTCTAAGCTTAAAAAGTTATCCCTTTTAGTATTCCTTTTAGCAATCAGTTATGGGACAAATTATTCCCAAATTGTTGTTGATGTTCCTCCTGGAGCCCCAGGAACATTGGAAGATGCAATTGAAAGTGACAGTACACATTCCGATGTAACGTATCTCCTTCATCGGGGAGGGATATATCTTTATAACGCAACTATGAAACCTAATTTTAATTTGACATTAAAAGCGACCGGTACAGGAGATATGCCCATTATAATGGGTAATGCTGATGTGGGCGGTGGTCAATCTCCAAGACCATTTGAAATTAGCTATGACATGACCGTAACAGGTATTTGTTTCAGCGGTGTTAATAATGCCGATCCACCAATTGAAAGTTCTAACGGATTTATTCGTGTTAAAGCTCAAGACGTAACTTTAAAAATCGATTCGTGTCGTTTTGACGGCAACAGGCAGGAATCACTTCGTTTTGATGATATTAACGGCAAATTAATAGTTACCAATACCGTTATAAGCAACAACTATGATATAGAAGAACCAAATGACGGTTGGAATCTTCAACATTATGGTGTTGAAATGGATTCTATTATTTTTTCCAATTGTACATTTTATAACACCGATTACTGGCAAAAGCAACCTGAAAGACAAGCAAAAGTAAATTATGTGAAAATTGAACACTGTACTTTCCATACCTATAGCGGAACGATGAAA
The DNA here is from genome assembly GCA_050117315.1 of Ignavibacteria bacterium. GTDB lineage: Bacteria > Bacteroidota > Ignavibacteria > Ignavibacteriales > Melioribacteraceae > JANQIV01. Next base: position 19,269 of record JASFMY010000055.1, on the reverse strand, counting down.
ACAGTTCATCCGGATTCAGTAAGTATACTATCAAATTATGAGAAATCAAGATATGCCGTAATTAGTTTCATGAATGCTAAGAAATTTGTATTCCGTAATAACCTTTTAGTTAATGTTGGTTTTATAGGAATGGAAAATCCTGTATGGGAACCCTCAGCACTCTTTTTACCTAGATATATCGTCAACATAGATTCTGCTTATAGTGATGATCTTCATCAGTTAGTTGCGCCTGAAGGAGCTGATATTAGAAATAATAATATTTGGAATGATCCTTCTTTAGTTTACCCTGATTCAATGGTTGCATATCCCGAATCGCATTATTATGATCCTACATGCACACGTTTTATAGATAAACTTGGGTCAGCAGCAACTCTCACAACTATAGAACCGGATTTTATTGATGCACCCGGTTCGCCACAAGAGTATATGGATGATGGTTGGTTCATGTTTAATGCGGGATTAACATTACCTCCTTTTTATATGCCCAAAAGTTCAAAAGACCCATCATTCGGACCTGGTACATCGTCGTATTTCCCGAATTTAGCTACAGATTTATATGGTCCCGATCCGGCAGCATTAAATTTTGGATATACAACAAGTGATTTGTTAACAGCTTCAACTCAGGGACAACCCCTTGGGGATTTGAATTGGTTCGATGTGGAAATGATACCTACCCAGGATGAATTTGCTGATATAACTGATGTTGAAAAAACTAATGAAACAATTCCGAATGAATACGCTCTTACTCAAAATTTCCCAAATCCGTTCAATCCAACTACACAGATAAATTATTCAATTCCTAAGAGCAGTTTTGTTTCTTTAAAGGTATTCAATGAACTAGGTCAAGAAATTGCAACGTTATATTCCGGTGAACAAGTGGCTGGAAACTATACAGTAACTTTTGATGCAAGTAAATTATCAAGCGGTGTTTATTTTTATCGTTTTCAAGCCAATGATTTCTTAAGCGTGAAGAAAATGATTTTAATAAAGTAATTGTATTAGTAATCCTCTAATACTTTTCGATTCAAACTGTGCGAAGTAGTCTTCCACAGTATGTATTGGAACCCTCTCGATTAACATTGAGAGGGAAATTTTAAAACAAAAAGGTCGAACTAACAAAAATTGAAGTGGTCGTTGCTTATGAAATTATTTTGTATAATATATTATTTCCATGATTGAAAATTGAATAAGAGAATCCAAAAACAAATCTATAATCAGGAGAAGGAGAAAGTGATGAAGAAAATAACCCGCAGGGATTTTAGTAAAAAAGTTGCTGCCAGTGTAGCGGGATTGGCAACTCTTAATTCCGGAGCGTTATCATTTGTATCAACAACAAAAAAGTCGTGTACGGAATATAAGAGACCGAATTTTGTATTTATTACTTCTGATCAGCATAATGCAAAATATCTTGGATTAATGGGGCATCCATTTATTAGAACTCCTTATTTAGATGAAATTGCAAATAATGGAATTGTATTTACTAGCAACTATTGTGGTAATCCCGTATGCGTTCCTTCCAGAAGTTCAATGATGACGGGGATGTATTCCTCGGATCTTAACTCGTTTTGTAATTCGACTGTTTATGATGGGTCCTATCCCACCTGGGCTAAACGTCTTAGAGATGCGGGGTATTATTGTTGGGCGACAGGCAAGCAAGATTTGAATCCTGCAATTGATATGGGATTTGTAGAAGAAGAAGTTGATCACGGACATTCAAGAAATCCGGATATTACTTCTTTGTTCAGAAGACCGTGTATTTATAGAGCCGGGGAAAGGAGAAATATTAACGGGAGATCAAGAATAGAGAGAAGTGATGATATAGAAGATATGAAACGAGGTGTAAATTTTATTAAAAATCAATCTGTGAAATTAAATAAACCATGGGTTTGCTATGTTGGATCTTATATGCCCCATCCTGCTTTCGTCGGATTGAAAGAGAATTTTGATTACTATTTATCCAGGATTGAACCGGTAGATGTCACCGTGAAAGAATTAGAAGAATTACCGTTGCCTTATCAAGCATTAAGGAATTTTAAAGGAATCTCTACGCCAATACCCAAAGATAGAAGAAAAAGGGCAATGGCAGCATATTTTGCAATGATCACGGAACTAGATGAATATATTGGCAATCTTTACAAGGCTGTAGAAGAAACCGGACAGTTGGACAACACATATTTTATTTATACTTCTGATCATGGCGAGTCTTTAGGTGAACACGGTCTTTGGTTAAAAAATAATTTATATGATGTTGCCTCTAGAGCTCCTTTGGTTATATCTGGTCCCGGTCTAGGTAAGGGTAAATATTTCAATCAACCTACGGGTCATATTGATCTGGTTGCAACAATGTTGGAACTAGCAGGACTCGGAAACATTCAAGAACTAAGAGGAACTTCCTTAATGCCGCTGATAAACGGTCATGCAAATAAATCTCCGGAGTTTGTGTATACAGAATCTCATTCAGAAGGCAATCCAACTGGTTCCTGTATGATTAGAAAGGGAGATTGGAAGCTAATTCATTTTTCATATTATGGAGATATACTGTTTAATATAAAGGAAGATCCGGATGAGAAAAATAATTTGATGGATGAACCTAAATATAGAGATAAAGCAGACGAATTGAGGAAATTATTGTACAGTAAAATTAATCCGGAAGAAATAACCGATCGCGCATTCCATGTACAGAGTAAAATACTAAAAAATTTTGTAGAAAAGATGGACGAAAATGAATTATTTAAATTGTTTAGGGGAAGGTTAGGTGATGGGCAGGCGAGAGTAATTGCAAAGAAGCTTAAGAATGAAAATTATCAGTAATAAACTTTTATCATCTGGATTTGTAAATAAATTTTGACAAAATTATTCTACTAATTTAACACAAGAGTGAAATGAGAAAAGTTAAATTGTTCTTTTTGATTATAGTGTTTGTTCATCAATTACCGGGTGTTTGTTCTACATTAATTCCGCTTGTTCCATATAGGGCGTGGCAGTTTCATACACTGGATATAAATTATGTGGAAAATGCAATGAGACTTGCTCGTAATTACGATATTAACACCGTAATATTCTCACATGAAATGATTGGGGAAACTTCACAGCTTTTTGACGGTACCGATCGTGGGCCTCTGCTAAAGAATTTAGCAGTGAAGGCTCATTATTTAGGATTAAAAGTCTGGATCTGGGTTCATGAATTAGACAATGTACCTGAAAAATATCTTGATAATAAAATTGTTCAACTTGATAGAACCGGATTCTGGGATTGGTTGGAATTAAGATATGAACGAGTGTTTCAAGAATATCCTGAATTTGATGGAATAGTGGTAACATTCCACGAGACTGAATACAAAATTTTTGATAATAATGAAGTTAACTCTGTCCTTTCCATGCAAGAAAGGTTTGCAAAATTGATGAATGTTGTCAATAAAGTGTGTCTCAAATATAAAAAAGACTGTATCGTTAGAACATTTGTTTATGAACCGGCACAAATTGAATGGATTAAACAAGGCTTACTCAAATCAGATAAAAGTATTATGATACAAACTAAATGCGTACCGCACGATTGGGACCCGTATTATCCTCATAACCCTTTAATAGGTGCGTTTCCTGATAGAAAACAAATTATTGAGTTTGATTGCTCTTCAGAGTTCACAGGTAAAAACAGAATTCCCTTTACTAGTCCCGAATATTTTGAATACCGCTGGCGTTATGACTTGGAACAACCTGGAGTTGTTGGCTATAATGCAAGAGTTGACCATGGGGGATTTGATGCTATTTATACTCCAAACGAAATTAATTTATTTACACTATATAGATTAACTCAAAATGAAAACATTACGGCGAGTGAAATCTGGGAAGAATGGACCAACAAAAATTATAATAAAAATGCAGCTGCTGCAATTCGAAAAGCATTATATCCGTCATTTGAAGTTGTTAAGAAAGCATTTTTCCCGCTCAAATTTTGGATTACTGATCATTCACATCTCCCGGATTTTAAATATGCGGATGATCATATTTCTTCCCGCACAATTGCTAAATGGATCCCTGACCTACCATTTTATAAGGAAGTTGAAAAATGTCTTAATCACCCTGATCCATTAATACTGGAAGAGATACTTGCCGAAAAGGATTCTGCGATTTCAATATCATCGGAAGAATTGGAATGGCTTTGGAAGGCAAAACCTTTTTTGACAACCGAGCAGTATAACGATTTGTACTGGCGGTTAGAACTTTTACATCGCACAGCTATTGTTTGGAAACTTCATGCAGAAGCTTTTTGGGGATTGAAGGTCTTAATTGAAGGACATAAAATAGCTGGATTAAAAGAAAGAATAAAAAGGGCGATTGATGGTTTATATAGAGAAGCAGAAGTAAGTGAAAACAATCCTTTAATAGGGGATTCACCGCCTGCTTCTGCCAAAGAAATTAGAGCTGTTGCTGACGATCTGACATACATTTGGGCAAAATAGAAATTTTATTTATAAGTAGTTTTCTTTTTAGTTTAGCAGAAAGATTTTGCAAATAGAAATTTAAATATGAATTTGAGACCCTGACCTTGCTGTGTCCCGAGAAAATATTTAATTGATATCTTAATTTCTAAGTCGATAAATAAGGAGTGATAAAATGAAAAATAAAAAAAGAACATTTTTTGTTTTTATTTATTTAGTTGTTGTTTTTAATCAGTTTTTTCTCGCAGAGGGTAAATCACCGTTCACGATGAAAGGATGGCAGTTTCACGATTTGAATATTCCCAAGCTTGAAGAAGCTATTCAATTAGCCCCCGAATATGGAATCAATTTTTTCATTTTCTCACATGATATTTTTCGTTCTGTTGAAGGCTTTTTAGAATCGGGAGAAAATTTTGATACAGAAAGAGTCCGTAGCTTACCTAAGCTTAAAAATCTTTACCGAAGTTCTTATACTAAACCCTACAGGAATTGGCAAAAAGATCTAAAGCATTTCGCTGAACTTTCAGAGAAGGCCGGGATACCTTATTATCTTTGGATCCACGAGTTCGATGATATTCCACCTCAATTTTTCATTGATGGAAAAGTAAATTTTGATGATCCGAAGTTATTTCCTTACCTGCAAAATCGTTATGAAAAGTTGTTGGACATTTTACCCGGTACGGCGGGTTTTGTTATTACGTATCATGAAAGTGATTATAAGATTTTTAGAAATAGCGAAGTAACTTCTAAACTATCACGGTCCGAACGTATTTACAAAGTGACTAATTTTATTTATGAACTTCTTAAACGTCATAATAAAAAGCTCATACTTAGAAATTTTTTATATGAACCTAAGGAAATGGATTATTTTGCTGATGCTATTAAGAAGTTGCCTGATGATGTAATTATAATGAGCAAAACTACCTTCCATGAATTCGATCCTTTTTATCCCCCTGATGATATGCATGGAAAAGTAGGCAATAAAAAACAAATTATAGAAATTGATCTTGGAGTTGAAGATACATGGGATTCCAAAGGTGCTGGTGCTTATGCTCAAACCGAATATATTCAAAGATATGTAAGAAGAGCCCAGGAAAAAAAGCTTGCCGGGATGGTAGGACGATGCCGTTTACATTGGGATCATCCATTTAAAGACGTTCATGAAGTAAATTTATATGCATTTTCAAGGTTTCTGGACGATCCTTCACTTTCAGTTGAACAGGTTCTAGTTGAATGGGCAAAAAAACGGTATCCTTATGCACCGGAGGCTGCTCCATATTTAGCCTCAGCGTTAGAAAGAACACAATTCATTAATCACCATGGTCGTTACCATCTTGAATTTTGGTTGACAAAAGCAATAGGTGCGGAATGGGATGATTACAGATATTATTTTGGTCACATTTATGAACGATCTCGGTATAAATGGACTCATGATCCGGCTGATAAGGAACTTGAAACTAAATTATATTATCCGGACGAAGCAACATACAATAAACTAGTTGATGAAAAAGACACGGTTCTTAAACAAGTTATAGAATCGTTAGCAGATATGGAAATTGTAAAAAGGTATTTAACGCCGGAGGATTTTAAACCGCTATATGAAGATTTTCAGTTTTTGTTGGATGCTGCTAAATTACAGAGAGAATGGGTAAGAGCTTTTTTTGCACAGCGGTTATATATGGTAAAACCTGATCCGGATTATTTAATTATAATGTATGATGCTCTCGATCAGCTTCAGAAGATTGAACATACTCCTGGAATTACTTATGGATTGAATCCTGATACCGGCAGGCGATATAACATTGATAAATTTACGTTAGAAATGAAATGGCGGACTACAAATAGAATGCGTGCATTAGAAGAAGATAGGCGAATTTTGGAATCAGTTAAAAGAAGACTAGACGTTATGGCGAATTGAATTTTTAATGAAAGTTTTTGAATTGCAATTTATAGCTATATAGATAATTTGTTGTTCTATGGAATTATCGAGATCGATGTGTCAGTAAAAAGAATTGGGTAGTTTTCTATAATTTTCACCGTAGTTGTTATTTCACAGTAAAAGTATAATATACTTGTTACAAATTGGTTTTGGGATTTAGTTTTTATTTAGAACTCACCTAAATCCTCCCCGCCTCCCAAAGTCTCCTACGGCGGACAGGTCTTAAAAAAAGAGGACTTTATGGCAAAATCCCAAAACCAATTTGGCTTGTGTATATATTAAGTATCCCGGCTGCTCCACTTCTGTAAAACGAGGAATCTTCTTATAAATATTCTCATGTTAATAACTTAACAAATTTGTTAGAGATATTCGCAAATAATTAACTGCAAAAGATCGAAACCGCATTTTGTTTTGAAAAAACTATTTTTTTTAATTCCAGGAGGTATTATGCGCAGAAATATTTTAGTTAAGTGCTTGTTAATTAGTATAATAGCGTGTTCTCAGTCAAATAAAACCCACTTTATTTATCATCAAAAATTTTCGCCTGATATAACCGTTGAAAATGATTCGACAAGACTAGAATTTGAAGATGTGCGCGAAGAAACAAGACTATCAAATTTTGGAAAGGCAAATTGGATTCTGGTGAAAAACGGTGTTAAGGCAATAGGTAGCCGTAGAGAAGAGTATAGAAGAAGGGAGAAAATTAGCGAAGACACACACGAAAGTCATAGTTCTCTTTTTGTTACAAAAAAATCTCGGGTTCCATGGCTTACTTTATCAATGGGAAATCTTAGTTGGTATAATTACTATGTAAGCACAACATTAAAATTCGATAGTACGGCATCGGCTGGAATCGCATTTCGTTATCAGAATTCAAGACAGTATTACGCTTTTATATTAAATGGAGATGTTGGAACTGTTAACCTTGTACTTACTACATTGAACAAAGAAGTTTCTCACGATAAAGAAGCGTGGGATATTTTGTCAACGACTCAATATTCGATTGAACTGAATAAAGAATATTCAATCAAAATTTTTGTAAAAGACTCACTCATTATTTGTTCAATTAATAATCAGTCTGTTGTTGAATTTATTGATACAACACTTCACAATGGAAAAGTGGCATTCCTTGCAGATAATCCGGTTACTTTTGGCTCTGTTACCGTAGAAGGGGAAATGGATGGTGAAAAATCACCCGATTTGCCTAAATGTGCCGAGCCCAAACAGGTATGTAATTTGCCGTTGCCCGGCAGCAAGGTAGAACGGGATTTTTATTTTCTTGATGTGGATTCGAATGGTGAAAATGAAATTGTTATAGTAGAAAAAGATAAGGGACGATATTTATATAGGTGCTTGGATTTTGACGGAATGGAATTATGGGAAATTAACAATATTAAGTATCCACCGACGGAAGAGGGGGATTATGCCTTTCAAGTTTTTGATATAAATGGAGACAATGAAAATGAAATTGTAGCTGCAATAGGTTTTCAAATTCAGGTGAGGGATGGTAAAACAGGCAAATTATTATATTCAACTAAGACACCCAAAGTGAATCCAAATGATGATAGCGGAAATTACAAATATGAAAGACTTTTAGTTGATGCAATTTGTCCGGTTAAGATTGCGAAAAATGAACCCATGGGATTTTACATTAAGGATTGTTGCGCTAATATTTGGTTGTATGATAGTAAGTTAAATTTATTATGGCACAGGGCTTTAAAGACATCTCATTTCCCACTCCCGGTTGATATAGATGGAGATGGAGTTGATGAAATAATGGCAAACCACACTTTACTAAAAGCTGATGGTTCAATAATGTGGAATTTAGAACTAAGTCTAAGCGGTCATGTAGATAATATATTGTATACTTCCTTAAATCCGGGGAAAGATAAAAAATATTTCTATCTAGCAGGTGACGGAATGGGATTGATAAAAGTTGAACCGACTTCAGGGAGAATAATGAAAATATTACAGAGAGAGCATATTCAAACAATTACAGTTGCGGATTTTCTGCCTGAAAAAGAAGGATTGGAATTGTTAACGCAAACACATTGGCGAAATGATCAAATACGTTATTTGTTTGATAAGGATCTAAATTTGATTTCAACTTGGCAAGGAGAATTTGGTAGAATATATCCAATTCCATGGGGAAAAGACGGGAAGGATTTTGCTTTAACACCTGATGGAATTGTAGATCCAATGACAGGTATTGTTCTTTATAACCCTCTTGGTAGATTGATAGGGATTCTTGAGGATAAACCGTGGGGCAATATTTTAATTGTATTTGAAAGAGATGATCACCTAAAAATTTATTCACCGGATAATATTAAAATGCCGCAAAGAGTTTCTTTGTATTCTAATGTTCAATCGCGATACTTACCGATTGTTGAATTGCCCCCAACTAAAAAGAATTAAAGAGCAAACTAAGATTTTTCCATCCCCACTTCGATATACAATTAATTAAAAAGAGCTACAGTTCGAAATTAATTAGTGAAGTTATGGTAATTAAGAATTTATTGTAGGGTAGGAGATTAACAGTTTTAATTTCATTGAATATAAAGTCTTTTTTGTTTCAAATCATACATTATCAAATTAAATAGGACGTAAAATGAAAAAGCGAGTTATTTTAGTAATCACTGTATGTATTGTAGTTATCATTTTTCTAATTACTTTTAGTAAAGGTAGCGGGATATCAATTAACACTATTGGCCGCAATCAAGACATTCATATTAAATTTAATAGTTATGGATTGAAAACGGAACTAGAAATACTGCCAAATGAAGAATTTAAAAAAGGGAGTATATTTTTTGAAACGGAAGAAGGTGTAACATGGTTAAGGAATAAACCGGATTGTTTAGATGAATCTGATCGTAATATTGATGCATCTTGGAATATTGATAACCGGAAAGTAATAATTAACATAAAGCAAGATAAAAATAATTTCAACGTCGAATTTAAAGCCGAGCCGTCTGATGATATACTAAAATGGGGCTTCAATTTAAAAGCAGATAAGGATGAATATTTCACGGGATTGTTTGAAAGAGTAACCGACGGAAATCAGAAAGAATCATGGAAAGAGGGAATAACAGCCGGGATGAATTTGAGAGGGCAGACTGTTGACATGATTATAAAACATACATTATCGCTTTATTCACCGTTTTATTATTCTTCAAAAGGTTACGGGCTTTTTGTAAAAGGTACCTGGCCCGGGCATTATGATATTTGCAAAGAGAATGAAAATTTGATGCAAATTGAATTTGAAGGTCAGTCTCTTGAATTTATAATTTATACCTCAGATAGTCCTGCAGAAATTATCAAGCAGCATTCGTTGAATGTTGGACCAACAATTCTTCCTCCTAAATGGGCCTTTATGCCGTACAGGTGGAGAGATAATCATACAAATCAAAGCAAATATTTTGATAGTACAGTTGTTAACTCGCCTTACAACAGCATGATTGTCGAAGACATATTGATGATGCAAGCTTTGGATATTCCATGTGGAATTTATTGGGTAGATAGACCATGGGCAGTTGGTAATGCTGGATATGAAGACTTTAACTGGGACAGAAAACGGATCCCAAATCCCGAAAATATGATACGATGGTTAGAGAAAAAAAATATACGATTTCTTTTGTGGATCGCGCCGTGGGTTATAGGCGATATGGCTGATACCGCAAAAGCAAGAGGTTTTTATCTTCCTTCACAAAAGAGTCCTGAACGTGTTCTTATTGATTTTTCTAATCCGGAAGCGGTTAAGTGGTGGCAGGAAGAAGGATTGGCAAAAGTTCTTCAAATTGGAGTTAAAGGGTTTAAACTTGACCGCGGAGAAGAATTAGTTCCGGAAACACGCAATATTAAAATTAACGATGGACGAACGGCTAGAGAAAATAGAAATGATTATGTAGTTCAGTATTTAAAAGCAACAAATGAGATAACGAAAAAATATAACGGTGATGATTTTGTTTTGTTGCCTCGTGCGGGATATACTGGTAGTTCCCGTTACGGAGTATTTTGGGGCGGTGACATTGGATCGCCTCAGGAAGGATTACGATGTGCAATCATCGCGTTGCAAAGATCTTCCGTTATCGGATTTCCTATATGGGGTTCGGATACAGGTGGTTACTGGCAGGGTGATCTTGACAGAGAGATTTTAGCGAGATGGCTTGCTTTCAGCTGTTTCTGCCCTTTGATGGAAGTTGGACCAACTGAAGATCGTGGTTTGTGGGATATGAAAAAAGAACCTAATTACGATTCTGAGGTACTTGCAATTTGGAGAACCTATGCAAAAATTCATACAAAAATAGTTGATTATTCATATATGTTAGCCAAAGAAGCCCATGAGAGCGGAATGCCGATAGTGCGACCATTGTTTATGGAAGAGCCCGATGAAATAAGTGCTTTAGAAAATTGGCAAACTTTTTTATATGGTCATGATATTCTTGTTTCAGCAATCTGGCAAAAAGGTCAGACTGTTCAGAAAGTATACCTGCCTGGTGGTGATGAATGGTATGATGCTTGGGATCCACAGAAAGTTTATGACGGCGGTCAGGTAGTTGATATTGAAGTTCCTCTCTTTAAAATTCCAATATTCATCAGGAGGGGAGCAGACATTGATTTAGGGGATTTGAACAAACTGTATGAAGAATCATTGAAAATAGTGAGCATAAAGCCAGATTTATCTAAGCTACAGGAAAATGAACAATGGTAATTTCTAAAAAGTATTATGTGGCGCAAAAGTGTAGGAGCACAAATGATGGTTTCTAATCCCAATTATGATACACATACAAATTAATCTATCGTCAAGATTTCTTCCGGTAAAAATTTATAACTGAACAAAAAGACTTTCAAAATTACTTCATTATAGGACAATAAAATGAAAAAGACAAAAACAAAACCAATAGGTTACTTTAGCTATCGATGGGAAATAAAAGTAAAATTGTTTTTTGTATTTGTTGTTTTACTTTACGCAACTATCGATGCACAGCAGAATTATGATTCTTTAACTGTGCTTTATCTTACTGATATTCATATATGTAATTACGAAGGTTATTGCTTGGATATAAGAGCAAAAAGAAGGGAACAATATGAGGATAATTATCAAGCTTTTGAAAAATTTCTAGAAAGAATACCTAAACAAACACGTGCCGACGAAATAGTTGCAACCGGGGATAATACAGATCTTTATGATGCGGAAACTATAGAGGGGCAACTTAAAGCCGGTCAAATCGAATACTTTTTGACTCTTTATAAAAAATCGCCAATTCCTATTTATTTAACGCTCGGCAATCACGAGACCTTGACTATTTATACCAAAGCTACACAAAAAAATAAACACGTAAGAAACGGTCATTATAAAGCTGAAGAAGCTCGCGCAGTATGGATTAAAAATGCTAAATGTTTTGATAAAGGAATTTATTATTCACGAAAACTGCTGGTCGGTGGAACACCTTATCTATTCCTGTATTTAGATGTAACGTATAGTTTGTCTGATGATCCAATTGGAGTATTCTGGAATCCGGAAATGCTTGAATGGATTGAAAATGAACTTGATGAGAAAAAGGATTCTAAATGTGTGATGTTTTTTCATATTCCTATACCTGTTGCCGACAATAATAAAGACGGATTAGTGATAGCAAAGCCTAAGCCTGGGTGGCCAAATGAAAAAACCTATCGAGATGGAATTATGAAAATCTTAAATGACCACAGTTCGATAAAAGCACTATTTGTCGGTCATAATCATGAGAACGTGATTGAAGAAATTTATCTTCCCGGGGGACACGTAATTACTGAAATAGAAACCGGGAGTTTTGGTGAAGATGAGAATAATTGGAGAATAGTAAAGTTCAAGTCCAATACTATTGAAATTTCGAGATCAGGGAGTTGTATAATTGAGAAGACAATAGATATTAAATAAATATTTTCTAAAAAAAATGAGATGAAAATGAAATTTTTTGCAGAATATCTTCGATGTTGGGCTACCTTAACTTTGTTTGTATTTTTGATCGCGTGGAATACAAACGAAGGAGAAGTTCAATCGAATAAAAAGAATGATACAACCTATACAACTGGAAATGAAGAAAAAGATATCATCAATTATTCGGTAAATGACGGCACAATAATGGATTTCTTGCAAGTTTCACAGTATGGTCAAAATTCATGGGGGCAAGAAATTGTAGATGTTGCAATGAAAGAATTAGGCAGGGGTCCAAACGAAGTAGGGAAAGATGTATCATATTATCCTTATAACATAGATCTTTATCTGGATACTGACGAAGCTTGGTGTTCAGAATTTGTATCCTGGTGTTATAAAGTGGGAGGCTGTCCTTTTACAGGTAATTGGATGATCAGTGGATCTAAATCACTGCGAAGTTGGTTTCGATCACTCAGAGATTTTGTTGATCGGTCGCATCTGGAATGGAATACTTTTGAACCTGCTGCAGGAGATTATATTCGCTACGAAAATTCAGGTGGTGGGCATAGCGGTATCGTTCGATATGTTTCCAATGATACACTTTATACTGTAGAAGGTAATGTGAGCAATTCAGTTGTGCTTCGGGCGCGTGCAAATTGGAGAAATTATGACAACATTGACGGAATTGGTTTAAGAGTTGTAAGCCTAGAATCTTATTTTTCCTACAAGACATACGTCGATAGTTTGAGAGTTGAATTTACAGACAAAAGTTTTTCACGAAAGCATCCTATTACAAATTGGGAGTGGAATTTCGGTGATGGTGAAACTTCAACAGAACAAAATCCGGTTCATATTTATGCATCAGCCGGTATATATTCTGTAAGTTTAACAACCATTACAGATCAGGGAGAAAAGAATACTAAAGTAATTGCATTAAAAGTACCAAAACCAATCTATAACTTAACTTTAAATATTGTAGGCGAGGGTTCGGTTGAGATAAATCCTGCTGGTGGAAGTTACGAAAACAAAACCGAGATAACGCTAACATCCTCTACCGGTTCTAGCTGGCGATTTGAGAAATGGTCATATGGGATTGACAATCTTTGGAATCCTATAAAAATTCAAATGGAGTCGGATAGAAATATTACTGCCGTATTTATTAACCCGGGTGATGTTGTTGGATATATAAAAGCATTTCCCCAGATTTCAAAATCGGCTAACAGACGTGCTATGCCATTCATCATGTCGGAAACCGGGAATATTTATAGTATTACTATGTTCCATGAAGCCGGGGAAGGAAGGTTGATCCTTGCCGTATATGACGGAAACAGTGTCCCGCAAAACCTGCTGGGAGTTACTCCCGAAACTGATGTTTGCGAATCTGCCGGTTGGCAAACTATTAATTTAACCAATGATGTGCTTGTGCAAGAAGGTGACACAGTATGGCTTGCCTGGATTTATGAAAAAATTCCAGGGGTTAGATACCAAAGCGGTTCGCCGGGGAGAGTTGAAGCAGGAAGTGATTGGTCGGGCGGGATGCCTGAATTATTCGGTAACTGTTCACGAAGCAATCATGTCTATTCTATATATGCTAATTACTCTCCGGTTACTACAGTTGATATTGAAGATGATAAGTTCACTCCCAATGATTTCGTATTGTATACTGCTTATCCAAATCCTTTTAACTCAAGTACAAGAATAAAATTTAGCTTGCCTCAAAATTCTACAGTTTCTATTAGTGTATATAATATATTAGGACAAAAAGTATTTGAGCTTGCTGATAAGAATTTATTCGCAGGGATCCATACACTCGATTTTGATGCTTCAAAATTAAGCAGCGGTATTTATTTTTACTCGATTAATGCTATAGGTCGAAATGGACAAGAATTCAATAAAGTGATGAAAATGACGTTATTAAAGTAATATTTTGTTATACCGTTATAAAATTTAGGTGATACTTACTTGACACTTTATTTCCCTCCGAGTGATTCTTGCTCGGAGGGAATTTTTTTTTCTGTATATCAATATATTATACACTGAGACAAGAATTCTAAAAAGTATTGTTTTATTTTATCTTAATATGCAGCAACTAATGTTGAAACTATCCGGCGCAAACGGCGTAACAATGTGCTATGACCGTTAAAATTATTCGGATTTTTATAGCCGTCTTTTCTTATTATAAGGACCGTCAGGATTTGTGCTGTCCGGCCACCAATAAGTCCCCTCGGAAAAATAATCATGAAGTCCGCCTGCCGAACGTTCACAACTTGTATCGGTAACGGTTTTTACAGGAGCTATTAAAAATGAATCTGCTTCACTAAGCACAACGGCTTTATCAACGGCAGTAATTTCATCTTTTAGTAAATCTGTTTTGTCCGAACATGAAACAAATAATATGATTATCAAAAATTACTATAAGTGAAAAAAACTTATTCATCATTAAAATTCCTTTTTTTGTTAATTATAATTTCTTTCCAATTGGTCAAAATCAAGATGTAAAAATTTATTTTTCAGCTTAAAGTCAAAAGTTTTCGCTTTCCGTTTTGCTTTTATGTAAGGAGAGTTATACCTGTCATAATCAGTGTCAATAACATTTCCGTTGATAGAGAAATCGCTGTTATACTTTAATTTATATTTTTTGTCATTGGAGAAATAATTTAAGACGGCATTTGTTGTGTCAAAGGTAAATTTATTTTGCAAAATTCTATTACAGAAATTATCAAAAGATCCGTCTTTATTTTGCGAACCGGCTTCAGTTATCCAGAAAGTCTGCCTGCCTTCTTGAAGTAAATCATCTGTTGTGTTTTGTTTTAAGGTAAAATTATTTTTCCCGATAAACGCGCAGTATGTGTTCTCTTTTTTACCAAAGGCGTAATTATTAACTATTTTAATAGTATCAAACTTTTCGGTTGGAAAATAAGCGTGCGTAAAATGAAACAGATTTTTTTCAAGTAATGCCTTGTCTTCGGGCAGATTATAAATCGCCAAACTAACGGAACTGTCCTGTACGGCGTGAGGTAAACGCCCGTAACCAATCCAGTAACTGGGTGTTCTTTTTTCTATAGGAGAAGCAGGGTGGGTGTGAAATATGCCGAATGAATTCCCTATGTTCATACCCGATATATGGTTTTGATTTGCGTAAAATCCCGGCAGATAATTTTGAACCGTGTATAAAGAATAGTCTTCTGTTTTATATGTATACGTATTTGATTTTTGAATCGAGACTCCGTCTGTCGGAGGTTTTAAGATGCTTGAAATAATCGGTTCTAAATGCAGAATGTCAAGAATTGTGAAATCAAGAATTGATATTGGATTCACGAATTCGTTTGTAAACATTCTGTTTTCGCGAACATACGACATTGTATTTCTTATAATTTCGGAGTTTGTAAAAGCTTCCATACCCCATTGCATCATAATGCTTCTGTTATCAGTCCCGTAATATCCTTCAGGTTGCAATTCGGAAATATTAAGTCCGTTGCTTTGTTTGATTACAACATTATTTTTATCATTGCCAATCTCAATTAAAACTGGGGGTATTTCGTATTTTTTACTTGTCGTCATGCCGAACGTCATGTGTCCGCCCGGATACGGTAGAGATTCCCAGTAATATTCTGTTAGTCCGCCTAAAACAGCGTGAGCTCCGCCTTTACGTGATCGTTCGTAAGCTCTTCCGCTTGTTGAAACGAACATATTATCCAGGCTCTGGGAAGCGATGTCGTACATTAGCAAATCCATTATGATTATTGTTTTTTTTGAGATCGTGTCGTTATCCGCATAATCAATAAGGTTAATCATTCCTGCAATATCTTCGCTGTAATAAACATTGGAATAAAACTCCGTGAAACCGTACTTCCATCTCATTTCCAGCCAGTCATTAATTCTTTTTTCGGCTTTATCTTTATGCTGCCTACCTGTAAGACCGTCGTTCAGAAAAATTTCATCCGGATACAATTGGCCTGCCAAATACTCGGCCGAGGCAAAAAGTATTTGATGATTCTCGCTCCAGTAGCACATTGAGTTTTCACCCGGTTCGTCCATCCAGTAACGGAATTTTAGAATTGAGTTTTTTACCCTTGTCATTAAACTGTCGGGAATTACGTCCGGGTAATCATAAAGTATTCTCATAAGCGGGGCAAACCTGAAATCGGCTACGTCATATTGAGCATCGATATAATCCAGAGATTTTGTTAATTGATTCCAATCAAGATTTTTTTTGCCTTTTACAATATCATAGTATAATCTGGTTAATATGTTGGACGTCTTTTTCTTAGGAAGCATTGGATGTACTTCGTAGTTGGATATTCTCATATAATCGAATACAGATATGATGAGAATCAGAAGTATTAAGATTGCAAGGATATATCTTATTTTTATTTTCATAAATACCTCTTTGTTAAAAACTATTTTACATTATTGAAAAAATTAAATGGAAATAGTCCTTATTTTCTTATCCCTTAAGAGCACAAAAAATCAAATAAATATAAATAATTAATAAGATCCTTCCCATTTACATTCTGCGATTTTGTTATTATTAAACGGCCTTACCAAAAAAATATACTTGCAGACAAGAAATTAATTTCTGGAATCCCATTTGGAGGATAACCATTATATGTGCCTGCCCGCCGTAGTTTTAACGAAGGCGGGTTTGGTACAGCTCTTCAAATATTGTTGCTGAACTCAAATAAAGAAATAAAAGACAACTACTAAGAGTAATTATAATAGTAAGCCGTAATGTTACCAGATTTTAAATACACAAAAATCATGGCGGGGATATTATTTTGCTCTTGCATGTCCGCCGTAGTTTCTTTTTACGTAGGTGGGCCTGTCCACCAAAGTTGTTCCTTAACGAAGGTGGGACTTTCTACCTTTAATATGGGTTAGGCAATTTTTTTATTCAGCTTCAATAGCTATCGAAATCAAATTTACAGAATCAGTGTTAGCTTTTTTGCAATTTGGACAACATAATAAATTATCAATTATTAACGCATTACTTAACTCAATTTTTGTCTCACAATGTTTGCAGTTAAACTCTTCTGGGAAAATTTCTTTTCTTTCGCCAATGTATAAAATAGAAATATCGTTTACTTTTTTTTCTATTTCTTCACCAAGATTTTTGATTGTGCAGATTCTTTCTCCTACATTTACACTTTTAATTTTACCTAAATGTTTATTTGACTCTATACTATAAGCTGGTAATCCTATTGCATTATTTAAATCCTCCAATTTCAATAAAGGCACTCTTATTTCGTCAATAACTATGTTAGATTCAGCTTGATGAATCATTCCTTTAATCAAATAAGCAATACCTCCAATAATTAAAAATACTGGAAATGAAATAAGCCCAATAAAATCTCCATCTGTTTGCATTCGATAAATAATAACACTTATTCCCCAAATTAGAATAACACAACCTATTACTATTTCCATCCAAGGCTTCATAAATTTTGATTTTTTCCCCATCCTATTATCTCCCATTAATAATTTTCTTGAGAATTATTGATTTAGAAATCAGACTTTTCAATACATATATAGTTAAAGAATATTTTTAATCTAAAAATAAAGGATGTTCTCAATTCCAAATTGCCTACCGGGTAGCCGGGAGATGTAGCCATCTCCAAGCCCCCTAAGAACCGTACATGAGAGTTTCCCCTCATACGGCTCAAGCACTTTTCAAGCCTTTCCCATTTAGGAAGACCCGACAATTATTAAATTAGTTAATTAATTGCCTTTGCAATACGCATTTGTAGCCTTCTTACCTTCTTTTGAATGAAATCCCATTTAATGGAATCCCAGTCACTTAAAAAGGTGTTTGGTGCACATTCCGATTTGTCGGAATTCATTTGCTTTCCTAACTTAAAAGGTTCTACAAATTATCTTGCAATAAAGCACCAGTCGAACGTCTGCCTTCTTTCGAAGTAGGATGATCTTTCAATCCCTATACATTCCATTACAGAATGTCATTGGCTTCTTTCGACCTCTCAATCCCGCACATCTGTCGGTTTACCTTACGATAAACTTTCTCTCCTAAAGCAGAGAGAAATACGGGGTTTCCATAGCTTGTCCCTATGGGATTCCACGTAAATGCCACAGTAGGTTAGGTTCTGTCAATACGCCGGTGGAAATTTCGTTTGCGATTGATGCACCGTTAACATCAATACCATTCCACATCACCTTTTGGTTTAAGCCTATCAGTATCTTTGGCTTATTAAGCCTGACGACGCTTACAACAGTTCACTTACGTTAACCATACTACTGAACTTTAGTACCCTACCGCTTTGAT
Organism: Ignavibacteria bacterium; assembly: GCA_050117315.1. Taxonomy (GTDB): domain Bacteria; phylum Bacteroidota; class Ignavibacteria; order Ignavibacteriales; family Melioribacteraceae; genus JANQIV01. The sequence continues at coordinate 700 of JASFMY010000055.1, read as the reverse complement.
ACTAGCAGAATCAAGCTTACCTCACGGTTCGCTTTTATTCCGGATGTACCGGATTGGATATCATTGTCTCAGGAGCTTCACACAAAAGTATTACTACTAATGCATATCCCGATAAAGTACCGATGGCACTTGTCCCGTTGGAATTTTTTTTCCATACGGGAAAACATCGGGTTACCTATCGAAAAAAAACGATGGTAACAGCCATTTACGTGACTTCATGTCGCAAAACGGCGTTGCGCATAACCCGCCGCCCATAGATACAATGTTTTCTAGAATGACAAACCGAATAATTATAAGCAAAAAATGTTTAACTTTTTTCACAAACATTTTTTGCTGCAATTTTATTTAGAATGACCACCTTGAGCTACAATCTCTGTTAGAACGACTACCCGAAATATATTTTCAAAGCCCGAGCAGAATGTAGCGGTCGGGTTGATGCGCTGGATATTAGTAAAAAGGTTCACCCCGATTAAGTAAATTATGGCTTAGCCATGCCTATGGCAAAGTCGACAAACATTTATAAGAACAAAACCAAGGAGAACCAAAATGGAATTAGCTACAATGAAAACAAATTATGTTTGCGGAGTTGACCTCCATAGCACTAAGATGTATATATGTGTAATGGACAAGGAAGGCAACATCCATCTACATCGCAATATGCGTAATGATTTTAAACTATTCAATAATTTAATAAACAAAT
>JASFMY010000054.1:0-38016 GCA_050117315.1 Ignavibacteria bacterium | reverse complement strand
CAGCATTTTTTCTCTTAATTCTCCCATTTTTACTCCTTTTTCTTTGTTGGTGATGAGAGAATATAAAAAAATACTCTCCCATTTTGTCAAAGAACATCTGCTGCCGCTTTGGCGGTTTCGTTCAACTTAAGGTTAAAAAGAACTGGTGAGTTGCATGATATATTTCCTGCCCGCCAAAATCCCATACATTTAATTTTATATTGTCAATATTATCCGGCGCTTTTATTTCCCAATTTAATATATCAATTCCCTCCGTTGTCACCTGCTCTATAAATCTATTATGAATAAGCTTATTTGCCAAACATGTTTTGCCAACATCTCCCTGTCCGACAATTATCAACTTAGCTTCATTAACAGCTTCTTTTTCTTCTCCAAGCTCTTTAAAATATTCAAAAATTGCAGTTATACCTTTTTGAGCAATTTCCGGCGGCGGCACTGTAAATTTTTCACTATCAATCCATAACCCGTAAAGTCTATTTAATTCACTTATCTCTTTGGGAAAGGAACTGATTGCTGTTCCACTCAAATACAAGCTTGTTAGATTTTTTAATTCACTTATCTCTTTGGGAAAGGAAGTAAATTGCTGCCCGTTCATAGATAAACCTATGATACTTTTAAACGCAGCAATATATTTAACGTATTGCTTAATACTTATATTTAGATAATTCAGCGACAATTCAAATACATTACCATTACCGTCAAGCGCATATGAAAACCGGTCTTTGTTAAAATCGAGCTTTTGTTTTTGTTTTAATTCAAAACCAAAAATATTTTCAAGCTCTTTAATAATTTTTATATCATCAGACATGATGACCCCGGATAATTAGTTGGGATAAGTTTAATTAAATCGGCAATTAAAGATATGAAGAAAAGCAATTAATTGGCATTAATTAAGCTAAAATGTTTTGGCTCTTTTATTTGTCAAATTAGATCATACAAAAAATCCCGACGATAACATAAAAAGATAGGGGCATTTACAGTCAATAACTATAGAGATATATTATAAAGAGTAAAGACAGCACCAAGCCAGTTGACAAAGAAAAAAGCTAAAAAAGCGCGAATAAAGACCCCGAGGTCATCCCTCAAGGCGCTGACAAGAGTCCGCAAGGTACTTGGGGACGGCAGCAAGGCGTCTGGGGACGGCAGCAAGGCACTTGGGGACGGCCGCAAGGCACTTGGGGACGGCCGCAAAGCGTCTGGGGATGGCAGCAAGGCACTTGGGGAGAGCCGCAAAGCGTCTGGGGATGGCAGCAAGGCACTTGGGGAGAGCCGCAAAGCGTCTGGGGATGGCAGCAAGGCACTTGGGGAGAGCCGCAAAGCGTCTGGGGATGGCAGCAAGGCACTTGGGGAGAGCCGCAAAGCGTCTGGGGATAGCCGCTTTATTCGTACTTCAATGTCTTTACCGGATTTGCTAAGGTTGCTTTTATAACCTGAAAACTAAATGTTGAAAAAGCTATTATTAAGGTGAATAAGGAACCAAGTACAAAGTACTGCCACCCAAGTTGAATCCTTAATACAAAATTATGAAGCCATAAATTCATAAAATAATAAGCTAACGGGAAGGCAATTAAATTTGCGATCAAAATTAAGAAAATAAATTGTTTTGAGATTAACGTAACAAGGTCTATTACAGAAGCTCCTACAATCTTCCTTATACCTATCTCCTTAGTACGCTGCTGGGTTGAGAATATTGTTAATCCCAGCAACCCCATTGAAGAAATTACAATAGCCATTATTGAAAATATTAAAACCAGCTTTGCCAAAATTTCTTCATCGGAATATAAACTGTTGATTTTTTCATCCAGGAAAAAATAATCAAACGGGCGTACTGACTCAAGTTCGGTATATTTCTCTTTTAAAAATTCTATAGTTTCCGTTAGATGAAACGGTAATGCCCGAACGTAAACAAAATTTGTATGGAATTTTCTGCCCCCTTCATGAGAGTATACATTCATTATAAAGGGTTGAATAGGCTGCCGCAATGTATTATAATGAAAATTTTTTACGACGCCTATGATATATAATTCACCCCACGAAACTCTGTCGATTCTTTTACCTATTGCTTCTTCAAAACTATCCCAGCCTGCATGTTTTACAAATGCTTCATTAACAACTGCTTCGTCAACGCTGTCTATTTCAAAGGAATAGAAATTTTCATCAAAGCCCCGTCCCTCAATTACTTTCAGACCCATTGTTTCCAGGAAGCCTTTACGGACATTATATGTGGGAATAATTTCTTTATGATCTTTCCCCTCGATGATATAAGTATTTGTGTTCATTTCTGTTCCCAGCAGCAAGCTTGACGCAGAAACGGAAACAATGTTTTTATTCATAAGAATTTGATTTCTATATTGATCAAATTTACTCGCTAAAGATGTTCTTTTAACAGGAATAACTATAACATGGTCTTTATTGTAACCTACGTTAACGCTTCTTAAATAATCCAATTGATTGAAAGTAATTATTGTTCCGATTATTAAAAAAGTACTTATAGTAAACTGCACAACAACCAGCATTTTTCTTAGTGAAATACTGTTGCCTAATTTATCAAGTTTACCGCTGATAATTTTGACCGGCTGGAAAGAAGAAACAAAAACAGCAGGATATATACCGCCTATAAAGCCAATAAAAATAATAATAAAAAACACTGCACCCCATAAACCGGCATCACTGAACAACAATAATGATATTTCTTTTAAAATAATATTGTTCATTACCGGCAATAATATATATACAAAGGGAAGTGCAACAACAATTGCAACGATACTTATAATAATCGATTCGGTTAAAAACTGCCATAATAGCTGCTTTCTTTCAGCCCCCACTACTTTTCTAATACCCACTTCTTTTGCTCTACTTAACGCCCGGGCAGTTGATAAGTTAATAAAATTGATCCCTGCACTTGCTAAAATTATAAAGGCAATAAGGCCAATGATATAAATTAGATTAATATTGCTGTTTAATTCTATTTCAAAATCACGGTGTGAGTGAAGATGAATATCGGTCAAAGGTTGTAAATACAGAGTGGTTAACTCACTTCTTCGCTGTGAATAATATTTATTAACAAAGGCAGGGAGTTTGGCCTGCAAATCTTCCGCCCTGGTTCTTTCAGATAATAAAACATAAGTCCAGCAGGGATTCCAGCCCCAGTCTTTATCGGGCGACCAGAAAGCTTTACTTTTGTTCAAACTTGTCATTGATACTAAAACATTATACCTAAAATGTGAATTTGCGGGAACATCCTGAGTTACCCCTGTTACCGTTAAATCAGTATCATCTTCAAAACGTATTATTTTACCTATTGGGTTTGAACTACCGAAGTATCTTCTGCTTGTAGATTCGGTTATAACTGCCGAGAACGGTTCTCTTAGTGCGTCCTCTTTATTCCCCCGGATAAGATTAAAATCAAAAATGTCGAAGACTGTGCTGTCTGCAAAAAATAAATCGTATTCATTTACCGAAACTTTAGTTCCTGCTTCGTTTATATACTGGAGTGAATGAACTGATCTTTGCATATTAAAAAAACGCACGGCGTTTTCAACCATTCCCGGGTATTCCGTCACCAACGCCTCGGCGGCAGGAAACGGCATGCTTGAAGATCTTTCCATCGGTTCAATATCTTCTATTACCCTATATATCCTTTCCGACCTGGAATGGTAACGGTCATAGGATAATTCATATTGTACGTAAAGAAAAATAAGCAGGACACATATAATAGCGAGCGACAATCCCAAAACATTTATTATAGAGAAGGTCTTGTATTTTATTAATCTTCTTAAAGCAATTAGGAGGTAATTCTTAAACATATTATAAAAGGAATAATTTTCTAGATAGCTCTATACATCATAGCGATTTTAAAGTGTAATTTCAAATTAAATATTTTTTAATTTGTTCCGCTTATACAATTCTATATCATATTAGTACTTAAATGGATATTACATCCAAAACACCTACTCCTAAAAAGAAAGATGAAGATTAGAGTTTCTGCAAAATTAGATATCTAAACGTTTTGTCGACCGGAGGGAGAAATCTTTGAAATCATCCTCTAATTGAAAGATTTCCCATCCCGCTCTGCGCATGGGCGTCAACTTAATGTGAAATGTTCTTTTTTTTTTTGCAATAGCCCCGACTTTCAAGTTGGGGAAAGGATGATAGAAACACACACCTATGGGCTTTAGCCCAAACTTATTGGACTAAAGTCCGAAAACTTGGAAGTGATATTAATCTCCGGCATGAAGGGTGTGTTGCAGAACTCAATTAGGTGCTTCAATAGCCACGTGCTTCAGCACGTTGGAAATAAAAAACCTAATAGAACCCGGGCTTTCCCACGAGGGATCCTATGGATAGCCCAAATATTAGAGAAAATTGGGCTAAAGCCCTGAGTTTTTGTTGAGACTCATCGTCCACGACCTGAAGGATCGTGGCTATGATTATTTATTTTAGTTATGCAACACACCCTGAATGCCGGAGCTATTAAAAACATTATCTGATTGTTAAGTTGACGCATATGCGCTCTGCGGGATTCGAAATGACCGACTTTTTATTTTGCAAAACTCTATTATTGATATCTAAAATGTTTTAATAAGTTTCCCCCGCTAAACTGCAGCCGGGGGAAACAGGTTTGTTAGGCTAACGGGAAAGCATGAAGATTAAAGTTGCTTTTTTTGCCTGAATAGAACTTGAATGTACTCTGTATGTTCACGAGGGGTGAAAATTTGCACTATCTCCCAGCCGTGATTATATTCGTCAAGCATGTGTCTAAGGTTTTCAATTTTTAATTGTGTTTCGTTAACTTCATTTTCTATTTCGCCTGCTAAAACCGGTACTTTCCATGGAAAAGATTCAACACGGAAATTATACTTTTTCTTTTTACCGTTTACCGTTACTTCAACTTCTGCTATTTGGTTTTCACCGAAGTGTGGTATTGGAATACATATTTCATTCATTTTTACTCCCCCTAAATTTGTTATTCATGTTTAGTTGCACGATACGTCACTTTTCCCGGTGTAATTACCAGGGTTAGAGCAATCGACAATACAATATTGAATAATTAAAAATATTCATCTCCTTGTTTATTTTGACTTCTAACAGCATAAAAAGTTTACTCATATTTTATAGAGTTAACCGAATTTTCGTTAGCTGTTTCTATGGTTTTTAAATATATAGTTATAAAAGATATTGCAATTGCAAATAAACTTCCCCCACTGTAGTTGAATGAACGGAACATAGCATTTCTCTTGTTCGAAATAATTAGAGATAGTATTTCAATTTCTATGCCTTAATGAATAAAAAGAAAATTCTTTTTCTGAAAGGAAAATAATAGAATAAGATTCCGGCTTGTTCGAAAACATTACACCGGCGTGCGTATTCGAACAAAGCCGCTTATTCAAAAGTAGTTATACCGGGAAAGGAATTTGTTGCTGTACAATACTAAGACTTGCAAAGTTTATAAATGAGTGTATTAGAATACAAGCCCATAAAGAACCGGTTTTCCTTAACACATACCCCATCATTATGCCTACAATAAAAACAAACCCAATATTTCCAATTATATCCGGATAAACAAACTGATTCAGTAGAATCCAGCCCGGGAAGTGAATTAATGTAGATGTATACATAAAACGAATGAACTATAAATAGCAAAACTACATGCACTGATAAATAGCAAAGGCTTAAATTAATCTTCTTTATAACAGCAATATTATTTTCCATTATAAGTATGTGCAATTTAATATTGGTAATTTTTATAACAGATTTATTTTTATTCCAGCATATTATTCTCTATTTCCGCCGCTAACCATTTAGTGACGGAATCGATCTGCCCTGTAGGAGGGTGACTACATTGGATTTTTTAGGTTATAACAATTTTATTAAAAAATAAAATATAATGCCCTTCATATTTATTCATACTTCAACGAATTGACCGGGTTGGCAAAAGCTGCTTTCAATGATTGAAAACTAACTGTGATCAATGCAACAACAAAAGAAACTACTGCCGAATAAATAAAAACAAAATATCCTATCTCGGTTCTATATGCAAAGTTCTGCAGCCAGTTATTCATTAAATAATACGAAACAGGCCATGCGACCAGGTTTGCAGCCACTACCCATTTTATAAATTCTTTTGAAAGCAAAATAAATATCTGTGCGGCAGATGAACCTAAAACTTTTCTGATCCCAATCTCTTTTGTTCTCTGTTCGGCGGTAAAAGTAGTTAAACCGAACAAACCGAGGCATGCAATAAAAATTGCCAGCACTGAAAACGAAGTGAATAATTTACTTGATTGTAGCTCTGCTTCGTAGCTATCATCAAAATGCTCATCAAAGAAACTATACTCTATGGGTTTGCCGGGAACAAATTCTTTCCATTTCTCTTTTATAAAATCAACCGTGCCCTGGATATTTGCCGTACTTAACTTAATAGAAAAAAATCGTACTTCGGCGCTGTCCCTTAAAAGTAATGCAGTAGGTCTTATTTTTTCATGCAGAGACGTCAAATGAAAATCTTCAAGCATACCGATTATATTCAACTGCGTTTCTTCATTTTCGTCCGACAGAACAACAAGCTTTTGATTTACAGGGTCTTTATAACCCAGTTCACGGGCAGCCGTTTCGTTTAATATAATCGAATTTCTTTCGTTACCGAATTTCTCATCAAATTTACGTCCGTCTTTTACATTGAATTTATATGTATCTATAAAATCATAATCGGCAGCAATTGTAATAAACGAATAATTCCTCTTATCTTCCCCTAACTTGTTGTAAACCCCGAGCTCCAGCCTATATAGCGGCAAACAGTTTGAATATGCAGCATTGAATACTTCAGAGCTTCTTTGCATTTCTTTCTTAAAAGCTTCCTGGGAGTCACCAAGCTCATTGGCATTTTGTATAACAAGCACCTGTTCCTTTTCGTATCCAAGGTTTTTGTTTTTCATAAATTCCATTTGATTATATATAACAAAGGTACCTGTAAATAAAACAATAGTAATTACAAATTGAAAAACAACAAGCCCTTTTCTAAGCCTGCTGCCGGTTGAGCCTTTAAATACTTTTCCCTTTAATACGGAAATGGGATTAAATGATGAAAGCAATATTGCCGGGTAAGAACCTGCAAGCAATCCTATAAATACTGAAAAAAGAAAAAGCCCGGGCAAAACGTAAATTTCCTCCAGGTAACCTATGCTTATTTCTTTGCCCGTAAGAGAATTTATAAAAGGATTAAAAACTTCAACAAGTATAACGGAAATTAAAATCGATATGAAGCTTATAATTACGGACTCAATCAAAAATTGTTTTACAAGGTGAGATTTGCTTGACCCCAAAACTTTTCTTACACCAACTTCATTTGCCCTTTTTATTGACCTTGCCGTAGAAAGGTTAATAAAATTAACACATGCAATAATTAGAATAAAAACTGCAATAGCTGCAAAGATATAAACGGTATTTATATCGCCCGATTCTTTAAATTGGTTGTATATGTTCGGGGTAAAATGAATTGAAAGAAGCGGCTGAAGGAAATACATAAACCTGTTGCCTGCTTCCGTAAATTGTTGATAGTCGGCTCCCATGCCTTGTTTTATAGAAGGCCCCGCATACTTTTCAACAAATGCCGGGAACCTAGATCCCAGAATTTTATAATCATAATTTTCCGGGAGCATTATATACGTATGAACCGAATTGCTAAGCCACTCCTCGTCCTTATGAACCTGGTTCGAATATATTGATGCAAGAAAGTCTATATCAAAATGTGAATTTTGGGAAAGATTCTCTACTACACCGGTTACAAAAAATTCTTTACCGTCTATTGTTCTCAAGGTTTTATCCAGCACATCGGTTGAACCGAAATATTTTTCAGCAGTGCTTCTTGTTAATACTATTTTGTTCGGATTGTTTAAAGCGGTTGCTGCATGACCGTGAATAAAATCAAAAGTAAAAACTTCGAACACGGTTGAATCTGCGTAAAAGAAGTGTTCTTCCCTAATACCTTCATTTTCTTTTTTAAGAAAAGTGACTTCATCCAATAACCTTGTCGTCTTCACCACTTCCGGAAATTCATCTTGCAAAGCTTGTGCCAGGGGAACTGCCGTGTTGCCTATTTTAAATTCATTATCTCCGATTTTAATATCTGTGGATACCCTATAAATTTGGTCTGCTTTTTCGTTAAATGTGTCGTATTCAAATTCATCTTTAACAAAAAGGGCTATTATTAAGAATACGGCAATACCTATCGATAGCCCCAGAATATTTATAAGTGAAAAAGCTTTATATTTTAATATGTTCCTAAGTGAGATTACGAAATAATTTTTAAGCATAGTTTTACCCTAAATTTAGATAATAAAAAAGAACAACCAATGACTAATTATACTTGTTGCAAATTGGTTTTGGGATTTAGTTTTTATTTCGAACTCGTCTAAATCCTCCCCGCCTCCCAAAGTCTCGTACGGCGGGGAGGATTTTATGGCAAAATCCCAAAACCAATTTGGCTTGTGTACACATCAAGTTAACACCTATGCGCAAAACGTTTCGGCGCAACAACATTATTCATACTTAAGCGCTTCAACAGGATTACTTAAACCGGCTTTAATTGCCTGGTAACTCGTTGTTAATACGGTTACAATAAGTGTTAATACTGCAGTTCCGGCAAATATCCACCACTCAAGGTTAACCCTGTAAGCAAAACCCTGCAGCCAGTTATTCATTATCAAGTAAGCCGCAACACTGCCTACCAGACTGGAAATTGTAATCAACTTAATAAAGTCTGCAGATACCAGCGAAATAATATCCTTTAGATTTGCGCCGAGAACTTTTCTAATTCCAATTTCTTTTGACCTTCTTTCCGCCATAAACGATGAAAGCCCGAACAGCCCCATACAGCCTATCAATACGGCAATAAAACAAAAGACGTTAAACATTGTTGAAAGTTTTTCTTCTTCTTCATAGAATTCTTGCAAAGAGTTATCCAGAAATTCATACTCAAACACGTATTGAGGGTAAACCGAACTCCAATTATTTCTAATTTTTTCAATTGCAGAGCTAAGTTCCGCAGATTTTAACTTGATTGCGCCCATATACAAATTGTTTTTTGAATAGATCAAAATTGTCGGCCGGATTTCTTCATGCAATGAAGTATAATTGAAATTTTTAACAACGCCGGTTACGGGTTCACTTAATCCCCATATTTTAATTTCTTTCCCGATTGCATCGGCAAAATTAGTTTCAAGATTCAGAGCTTTTACAAACTCTTCGTTCACAATAAAATTATTTACCGAGTCGCCGGCAATTACGTTATGCCCCGCCAGCAATTCCAAACCGTAAGCTGCTACAAATTCTTCGTCAATAAATTTCACCTGCGTTTCAAATTCAAGCTGTTCTTTACCGGAAAAGGATTGTGCAACGCTCCACCATAAATTGCCCGAGGAAACACCGGTACTTGAAAACGTAACATTTTCAACAAACGAATTAGCCTTCAGCTTGTTCTTCAAAACATCCAGTTCTCCCTCTTTATTAGAGGGCAATTCTACCTCTACTATACCTTCTTTTTCAAAACCGAGATTTACCGACCTCACATATTCTATCTGGTAAATAACCACAACCGCAGCTATCAATAAAGCCTGGGAAACAGCAAACTGGAAGACAATAAGAATTCTTCTGAAGGACCAGCCGTTTTTGTAGCTTTCAACAAGGTCGTTTTTTACCGCTTTCACAGGATTGAACTTTGAAAGATAGAATGCCGGGTATAAACCCGCTAAAAGTGTTACCACAAAAAACAGAATAGAAGAGAAAAATATAACCGGGTAATAATCAAAATCGCTCAGGCTTAATTTATAACGGGTTATAAAATCTACATTAGGAAGTGCTATTTCCGTTAATAGAATTCCCAATGCAAAAGCTGCAAAAGTTAATAGAGCAGACTCACCTAAAAACCTGACGACCAGTTGGAATTTTGTACCTCCCAAAACCTTTCTTATTCCAACTTCAACCGAACGTTTAAATGCCAGGGCAGTATTCAGGTTTACAAAATTTATACAGCTCATTATAATAATCAAAAAACCTATGGCACCCAGCAGTAATATTTTATCCATGGTAACCGATCTGTTGTTATAGTTATAATACCTGTCGTCGTAATGAATTTCGGTTAATCCCTGCAATCTCAAATGATTAAAACCGGCATTATAAGCCGGGTAGTTTTTCTCAACAAAGTCTTTCAGCCTGCTTTCAACAGCTTCTCTGCTTACGTTAAGCGGTAATTTAAAATATAATTGAACCGGCTCGGCAGTGCTTCCCCAGTTACCGCTGCCTCTCTTCCATGAAAATTTTTCAAATGATATTAAAAAGTTGAACGGCAGTTCAGTGGTTACCGGAACGTCTTTAACAACCCATGTAACAACCAGTTCAATAGAGTTATTATAATTTATTACTTCACCTATTACATCCGTTCTGCCGAAATATTTTTGAGCAACCTTTTGGGATATTACCACCGCGTTGGTTTTATTAAACCTATTCTCTTTATTGCCTGCAATCCAATCATATTGAAAAATGTCAAAATATCTTTCGCTTACAAAAGCTACTCCCTCTTCCTCTTTAAACCGTTTAATTTTCCCATCGGCTAAGGTAACCGATAAAACCGGCGGAGCCAGGTTCATATCAACAATTGCGGCATTTTCTATTTCCGGGAAATCAACTTTGAACGCGTCAAAGAAAGGATACGGAATACCCGCCCTGTGTTTTATTTCACCGTAGGAATCCTCAATCCTTATAATTCTGTAGATACTGTCGTAACCGTCATGATGCTTGTCAAAAGAAGTTTCAAAAGTGATAATTAAAAATATTACAATTACACTCATAATCCCGAGAGCAAGACCAAGAACATTAATAAAAGTAAAGAGTTTACTCCTTTTGATATTTCTAATTATTATGCTGATGTAATTCCGGAACATATATCACCTACCAATATTCTCAATACAAAGATCAAATACTAAGCCGAAATAACTTTACGCTTGAGACGCAAAAAACAAGTTATAAGTTATAAATACGTTTCTCAATTGCACGAATATAAACAATGATGTCCGCATGCGTACAGATCGTAACGCAGATTGTTAACAATCCGCGGCGTTACACAGCATCGCCGTAATGTTTGCAATTGCATACTAATTGTTTAGTATAGATCATTAGAAAGGACAAATGTCTCGGCTTCGTCCCATCTCTGGAACGAAGCCGGAACTTTATCGATAGTCTCAAATCTTATATCTGAAATCTTCAAGCTTTATTTTTAGAGCGATTTGTGGTAGGTGTCGTTGTAAGTCTTCATTTAGTTGATGTAAATTGCCTTTCGCCGTTGTAAGTTGTCATTTAGTTAATGTAAATTGCCATTTAGTCGTTGTAAGTTGTCATTTAGTTAATGTAAATTGCTATTTAGTCGTTGTAAGTTGTCATTTAGTTAACGTAAATTGCCATTTAGTCGTTGTAAGTCGTCATTTAGTTAATGTAAATTACCATTTCGCCGTTGTAAGTTGTCATTTAGTTAATGTAAATTGCCATTTAGTCGTTGTAAGTTGTCATTTAGTTAATAGAGTTTCTGCAAAACAAAAAAATTGACATTTCGAACCCGTTTTTTGGGTGAGCCTGTCCGCCGCCTGTGCGCCTTTGGCGTATCTTTTTGGCGGGAAATCTTTCAATTAGAGTACAATTTCAAAGATTTCTCCCTCCGGTCGAAATGACTGACTTTTATTTTTCAGAAACTCTAGTATTTTTTAATTCTCTACATGAAAGATGACAAAAATCGAGGCAAAGATATCAATAGGCAGGAAGTAATAACACCGATATTTATATCGGTAGAAAACTTGCTTATTTAACTAACAAAACTTTTTTCGAGTCAATAAAATCATTTGCTTTCATTACATAAATATATAGGCCGCTGCTTAATTTCGTTCCATCGAAGCTTACTTTATAGGTTCCCCTTGGCCGGTAACCGTCATATAAAGTAGCAACAAGTTCACCTAATAAATTATAAACATTAATACTTACTTTACTTTCTTCGGCAATAATATATTCTATGTTTGTAACAGGATTAAAGGGATTGGGGTAAGCATTAGATAAATAAAACTTATCTATAACGGGATTAGGTACTCCGATTGAAGTAACAGTATTATCAATTATTGACTTAAATGAATAAAATATTTCTCTATTTATTCTGATATGCCTCGAATAGATCGTCCATACTTGTGTTCCGAGAGAATAGTATTCTTCATTATTAGTATAAAACAACGAACTCCCGCTCTGCCCTCCAATTCCGTTAATCCCATAACCAAGCCATTCGTCATCAATTAAGTCTAACTTTCCATAATTATAATACAAAGTATCACCGTTATAAATACGTGTTGAATCTGCAATATCGACCGTTCCGGGGTAACTTAGTTTATGGAATACGTTATCACCGAAAAAAGTCTCATCTTCATTAAAACCAATACCTATCCATCCATTACGTAAACCTAAACTGTCCTCTAATTTGATAAGTGCTATATCGTTCCGATAGTAACCATTCATATTTTTACTGAATGTTACATATTCCAGCGCCTTCGTGCTGCCCCAAAGCGGATTTTCATTTCCATTATCAAATGCCGGATAAATATATATGCTGTCCTCAAAAATAAAAGTCCCAAGACTATCATATTCACCAATACAGTGACAATCCGTCAAAACATAATTTTTAGATACTAAAGTACCCGAGCATTTTTGTTTTAGTGTGTCGTTTACAATATGAAATATTTTTACGGCCGTTCTAATTGGATAGTTATCGATATTAAAATAATTCTGTGCCGGGTAATAATCTGTAAATCCTGAGTTATTATAAGTATTTGACGGTTGTTCTAAATTTAAGGACTCAATTTCATTATTAACACCGTAATCCCAATATGTATAATCCGAAGTTTTTGAATAATCAAACTCAAAAGAAGGAATAGTATCCAGAATTTGTGATTCAATATTATAGTTTACCATTTGATAATTCTGGCTAAATAGCTTTACAAAAATCAAAAAGCAAAATGCAAAAATCATTTTTTTCATATTATTCTTTATAGCAACCATAATTTATTATTCAATTTCGAATTTTATTCGGTAGAAGAAAAATAGAGTTTCTGCAAAATTAGATGTCTAAACGTTTTGTCATTTCGACCGGAGGGAGAAATCTTTGAAATCGTGCTCTAATTGAAAGATTTCCCGCCAAAAAGACGGCGGACAGGCTCACCCAAAGAACGGGTTCGAAATAACAGACTTTTTGTTTTGGATAAACTCTATCATAAAATGATGACTAATGGGAATCATATCATACTTTAAAATCGTACAAATGTAAAATCCGATCTTTTTTCAACAGCAACTAAGTGGTAACCTTTTTGCTTTATTTTATTTACTGTTTTTCTAATTCTTTTAATATAATCTAAATCTGATGGGTTGTGTATCTCATCAAATTCAACACACAATATCTTGGGGAAAATATTTGATCTAAAAATTGACTCAATTACTTTATACTCTGCACCTTCAATATCCAGCTTTAGTAAATTAATTTTATCGTGATCTAAGGTTTCCATTATTGAGCTTATTTTTTTGCATTCTGCTTCAAAATAATTTGACGTTTTTTGGAGATTCAAAATTGAGTGTGAAACATGATTAGGATCACGAGGTGAGTAAAATTTTTTAATTTCGTCGGTATCCCATATACCATAAGGATAAAAGTGAAGTAAAGAAAGATTCTCCTTTTTTATAGAATAAAAGTCAGAACTACAAGTAGCCATTTTTTTATTATTTTCTACTGATTCTCTTAATTTACTTATATGCTTATTCGATCTTGGTGTGGGATCAAAAATATGAACTTTACAATGAAATTTTTCTGCGAGCAAGCAATCAAAACTAATGTCCTCACCTGCGCCTACACAATAACATATAGAATTTTCATTAATTAAATTAACCGGAATAGTCCAGCCTCCGTATTCAGTTCCAAGCATTTCCAAATATTTAATTTTTTTTAATCCGAAATTGAGAAAAACTCTATTCAGTGAATTTTTTCCAATCCTTTTTAACGTTCCTTTAACATTATACATATTATAAAATTAGATATAGAATAATTGTAATGGTACAAAATATACTTTACTTTTCTTTTTATCAACTTATATAAAATGATATAAAATATTTTACACTAATTATGTCTGTGTTGCAAACTAAACTTCTTTGTAATAATCTATCTATAATCCCTTTTCTTAAAGAAATCAAAAGGGATACGAGTGGAGCTCCGGTAATTGGGTCTGCTAAATTTACTTTCACGTACTCAACAAAAGCATCATAATTCAAAATGTCGTTGTTGTTTTCTTCAACAAAATCTTTGGAAAAATAACCCGGTATTTTTCTACATCTATATTTTGAACGGCCTGTTCTTTAATATTTTTTTCTTTATGCGGAGGATACCAACGGGGAAACTGGAAACTTCCGCAGGCAGTCAGATATACCTGTGCAACTCATATAACTTGGGTTATCAACGTATTACCATAACTTTTCTTGTCAGTACTTGATTGTTAATATTCACTTTAATGAAATAAATACCCGTTGATAGGTTGCCGGTATTCCAATTAATTCTGTTTTCGCCACGCATTAAATTGAGGTTGTTAAAGCGTACAACCTCCTGTCCGAGAATATTGTAGACGGAAACATCGTCATGTTCGGCATCATTTAAGAACAATCTTATCTCCGTTGAAGCATAAGCCGGATTCGGGAAAACGTTTAAACATCCTACAGGGGAACTATTATCCTCGTCTTCTATTTGTTCAATTGGAGTAGCTTCATTGACGCCTTCTATCAAAGCATCCAGTGCGCCCTGGTCAACTATATCACCGTTGTCTCGGTCAAATAACGCAAAACCGTTATCTCCGTCCCAACCGTTATCCCAATAAATTGGAATCATGCCATATCGAACGGCAGCATTGGTAACATAATTATAATAATACTCCCTCGAGGCAATATGTAGCTCAAGGTCATCACCCGTGAGAGATAAGCGTTTAATAGCTCCGTATTCACCTAATATCACAGGGATTCCGTTATCAACAAACTTGGTTTTCATTTTTTGGAAATAGGATTCCACTGCGTCTTCTTCACCCCAGGTTGCGTTGCGGTTTGTGTTGGTTGTTGAATGATAATCCTGCCCCCAGAAGTAAAACATATTACCCCAGCTCGCATCGTCTTCCAACCCGCAAAAATTCCAGGGAGTATAATAATGTATTTCGGCCATCAACCGGTTTTCAATTTGATCCGTCGGCAAGGTTGTCATTAATTGATCGGTTTTGTCTATATCCGTAGACGGTCCCTGGAAAACCAAAACACGGGAACTGTTGTTGCCTCCCGTTACGCGCACGGCATCAATAAAGGTTTGCAGGTAGGTTAACAAAACACTCATCTGTGTTGCATTATCTACGTTTGGTTCGTTAGTTCCGGCAAAAAGAAGATGTTCATCATAATCTTTGAAATACTCGGCAATCTGTGTCCAATATGCTTCCTGCTTTTCATTAACAGAATCCTGCGCTGATTCTGTAACATTGTTTTCAAGCCAGCCGCCGTCCCAATGACAGTTTAGAATAATATACATATCATTAGCATAACAATAATCTACAACTTCTTTTACACGTTCAAGCCAGTTTGCATCGATTTCCAAATTAGATTGATCTGCATAGCTGTCCCACGCACAGGGTATCCGAATAGTATTAAATCCGGCATCACTTACAGCATTAATCAATTCCTGGTCTACTTTGGGATTACCCCAGTCGGTTTCACCTGTTGGGACTTCGAGAGAATTGCCGATATTCCAGCCTATAGTCATTTCTCCGGCAATTTCAGAAGCAGACGGCAGTTGTGAGAAAAGAGGTGTGCTAAAAAATAATCCCAAAAGCAAAAATGTTAAGCTTTGTCTATTAGAGAACAGTTCAAAAGACTTCAGTATGAATGCTTTAATTTTCATATTAAAATCTCTTTTTAAAAATAAATGTACAATTTACACTTATTATTTTCCACTTTAGTTCTAAGAATTACGAGGTAATGATTTCGAATTGCCGGACAAGTACTATTTATGCCTTTTTTCAAGATTCTTAACAATATCGGTTAGTTCAATTTCCTGCTCGGCAAGCATAACCAATAAGTGGTAGATTAAATCGGAGGTTTCGTTTATTATTTCTTTTTTATCGCGGTTCTTTACAGCTATTATTGTTTCAACGGCTTCTTCGCCTACTTTTTGTATTATCCTGTTTTCACCGCTCTTAAATAACTTTGTTGTGTATGATCCTTCCGGTAATTCTTTTTTTCTGTTTTTGATTAATTCGGAAAGTTTAAGCAGCCAGTTTATGTTTTCTTTCTTACCCCCAAAACATGAGTACGAACCTGTGTGGCACGTGGGTCCCTGTGGTTCTGCGTAAACTAACAGTGTATCGTTATCGCAGTCTGTTTTTATATTTTTGAGCAGTAAATAATTTTGGGAGGTTTCCCCTTTTGTCCATAAACGATTTTTGCTTCTGCTGAAGAATGTTACTTTTTTTGTTTCAATTGTTTTTTGCAAAGCTTCTTTATTCATAAAGCCCAACATTAATACCTGCCCGGTAATATCGTCAATAATTATTGCAGGAACGAGTCCATTTAGTTTCTCGAAGTTTACTGTATTTGTTTCTATCATAATAATTTTCTCTATATCTTTAATGGAACGCTGATTTTTATGATTGTTATGATTTATTAAGATTAATCAGCGTCAATCATAATTAATCATAATAATTTGCACCTAACTTGCCGCATGGCAGGCAGGTTCTATTCAGTTTTTATAATCTTACATTAATCCCGTTTTCTTTCAGATATTTTTTTAATTCACCTATTTCCAATTCCTTAAAGTGAAATAATGACGCCGCAAGACATGCTTCCACTTTTGTGTTTTTGAAAGTATCTAAAAAATGTTCTTTACTACCTGCCCCGCCCGATGCTATTACCGGTACACTAACAGTTTCCGCCAATTCTTTAAGAAAATCATTATCGTAACCTTCTTTTGTACCGTCTTTGTCCATTGAGGTTAAAAGTATTTCGCCGGCTCCCCTATTTACTGTTTCAACACACCAGTTCATCCCCTCAAGTTCGGTTTCTTCTTTTCCGCCTTTTATGAATATTTTGTATTTACCGTTTACGTTTTTAATATCTATCGCAGCAACAATCGCCTGGCTGCCGAAAGCATTCGACGCTTCTTCAATTAATTTGGGGTTTTTCACAATTGACGTATTTAACGAAACTTTATCCGCCCCACTGTTAAGCAACGCTTCAATATCATTAAGTTCGGATATTCCGCCTCCCACAGTAAAAGGGATACGAATAGCAGCAGCAACATCTTTGACCAGTTCAATCAAAGTTTTCCTTTTTTCTTCGGATGCAGTTATGTCGAGAAATACCAATTCGTCCGCACCTTCATGATAATATCTTTCGGCAAGTTCAACTGCCGAACCTGCATCACGTAGGTTGACAAAGTTGGTTCCTTTTACAACTTTCTCGTCTTTAACATCAAGACACGGAATAATTCTTTTAGTCAGCAAATTTTTTAAGCTCCTTTAAATCAATTTTATTTTCATAAATTGCTTTTCCAACTACCACGGCATGCATGTTCATCCCGTGAAGTTTCCTAATATCATTTATACCGCTTACGCCTCCCGAAGCAATAAACTTTTGTTCCGGGAATTCCTCCATAAGCTTTTTATACATGTCAAAATTTGGCCCTTTCAGCATACCGTCTTTATTAATGTCCGTACACAAAAATTCGTTTACACCAAAGCTGCTGCAATATTTTATGTGGTCATTCAATTTAATGTTTGAGTTTTCAGTCCAGCCTTTAATAAATATTTCGTTGTTCTTTACATCAACAGCAGCAATTATTTTTGACGGATCGTTTTCTTTAAGAATTTTTTCAAATTCGGTTTTATTGTTAACCGATAAGGAGCCGATAATAACTTTGTCAATACCAACTCCAAACAATTCTTTTACTTTTTCGCCCGAACGAATTCCCCCGCCGAATTGAATTTTTATATTGTAATCGTTTTTAAGAGATTTAATTATCTCAAAGGCATTTATGCTGCCTGACTTTGAAGCTATTAAATCAATTATATGAATATGATTAAAACCACTGTTTACATATCGGCGAACTTGTTCCGGCACACTTATACCGTAACTTTTGGATGAATCGTACTCGCCTTTTTCAAGGCGGACAACCTTATTATCAATAATATCAATAGCAGGAATAATCAGCATAATTCAATAAAGTTTTTTAATAATTTAATTCCGGCTTCACCCGATTTTTCCGGGTGGAACTGAACCCCGTAGTAGTTCTTATATTCAATGGCCGAAGAAAAATCCACATCATGCTTAGTTAAAGCAATTGTAAATTTGTTGCTTTCAAGATAATAGGAATTTGCAAAATAAAAATAGGAGTTGTCTGTAATGCCATTAAACAATTTACTTTCTTTTACGTATTTAACTTTGTTCCAGCCCATATGAGGCACTGTGATTTTTTCTTCGTTAAACTTAAAGACATCTGCATCAATTATTCCGAGGCAATTAGTATCCCTCTCCGACGAATGATTGGCAAAAAGTTGTAAGCCAAGGCAGATACCAAGGATCGGTTTTTTTACTATCTGTAATAAATTTACCAAGTTATACAAATGCAGTTTCTGCATAGCCGAAGCAGCTTCACCAACTCCCGGGAAAATTATTTTATCCGCTTTGCAAATCACGTATTCGGAGTTCGTTACTTTGTACTCTGCGCCAATGTCATCCAATGCATTTTTTACAGATTGAACATTACCCGCATCGTAGTCAATTATTGCTATCATTTATTTATTCACTTTAGTGTTAACTAATAATGTCATTCCGGTAATCTTTTAAGCCCGCCTTACTTAGTATAAGTACGGCGGACAGGCCGGAATCTATTCAGTATATTTTTGATTCCCGCTTAAAGCGTGCGGGAATGACAAATCTAACTTCTTATATTATACCTTTAGTTGTCGGCAACTGTCCCTTACTGCGTTCATCAATCCTGCAAGCTTCGTTTAATGATTTTGCAAACGCTTTAAACATAGCTTCTATTTTATGATGATCGTTTTCACCCTCAGCTTTAAGATATAAGTTGCACTTTAATCCCATTGAAAATCCTTTAAAGAATTCTTTGACCAATTCCGTAGGAAGTTCTCCAACATATTCTCTCTTAAATTCACAGTTAAAATTTAAATACGGCCTTCCGCCGATATCAACAGCACACTGAGCAATTGATTCGTCCATCGGAAGTAAATACCCGTACCTTTTAATTCCTTTTTTATCGCCCAATACTTTTAACAAAGCTTCACCTAGAGCTATTCCCGTATCTTCAACTGTGTGGTGTTCATCCACGTGAAGATCGCCGTCAACATTAATTTTTAAATCTATATTTCCATGCTTGGATATCTGCTCAAGCATGTGATCGAAAAAACCGATCTTGGTTGAGATGTTCGACTGTCCCTTCCCGTCAACATTCATCTCTATATTAATCTTCGTTTCTTTAGTTTCTCTTTTATAAACAATCGCTCTAGACTGTTTGATTACTTCGTTAACCTGTCCAATAAACCCGCTGCTGTTATTTATTAAGGAATCATAATCTTCACTATTTTGAGAGAAGGTTATCGATTCACTTTCTAAAATTTTTTTAATAACGGGATTAATATTTACCGCTTCATCAGTCATCAAAGAAAAATCATTTTGTGATAATTTTTTCAAACCGAAAATAAATTCATCAGGTAATTTGTCTAATTCAAAAAACGTTTTATCGATATAAACTTTTTTCATAATACTTCACTTAACTCTTGTAGAAAACTATCATTTTGCTCTCTAGTTCCGATAGATACTCTCAAACAATTTTCAAGCAGCGGCTGGTTTGATCTGTCTCTTATTATTACTCCCCTCTCGGCCAATTTATTATAAATATTCGAAGCATCATTACATTTAAATAAAACATAATTCGTTTCACTATCAAATACTTTCTCAATACCTTTCATATCTATTAGTTTGTTATTAACTCGCTTCCTTTCTTTTATAATTTCTTTTACAAATTTATCTTTCAGTTCCGAACCTCCTATTGCAGAAATTATCGAATGCGAAGTTAATGAATTTAGATTATACGGCGCTTTTATTTTATATAAGATTTCTATTATTTTTTTACTTGCAGTGCAGTACCCGGCACGTATACCTGCTAACCCCCATGCTTTCGAAAATGTTCTCAGCACAATAAGGTTTCCATAGTTGAGCGATTCATAAATCAAAGATTTTTGAGATGAGAAATCAATATAGGCTTCATCAACTACAATTATTTTACCTGTTGATTCTGCAAGGTGAAGTATATCTTCTTTGTTAATTAAGTTTGCCGTAGGGTTATTAGGCGAACAGATAAATATTATTTTCGTATTATCATCAATTGATGATGATATCTTTGCTACATCCAACTGGAAATTGCCGGTTAACATAACCTGCTTACATTGAACATCATTTATATCGCATGCAACTTGATACATCCCGTAAGTGGGTTCATTTATAATGCAATTGTCAACAGACGGGTTGCAGAACATTCTTACAATTAAATCAATTATCTCATCCGAACCGACGCCAACAAAAAGATTCTCCTTGGGAATATTTACATAGCCGCTCAACTTACCCCTTACTTCATTATGGTTTGGATCAGGATACCTGTTAAGGTGAAGCCCCTTGTGATCATTTATCACCGAACCCAGGGCATTTTCGTTTGCATCAAGCAGGATCCCGTTTAAATGTTTGCTTCGCGCAGAGGAATATGGTTCTAGTTTTAATATATTTTTTCTAACTAAGTTTTCTATGTTCATTTTTTCAACCTGATTTTAACAGCATTTGCATGGGCAGCAAGGCCTTCCTCTTCAGCCAAATTTATAATTGCATTACTTAAGTTGACCAAACCCTTTTCAGTCAATTGCTGAAAAGTAATTGTTTTCATAAACGACATTACACTCACTCCGCCGATTGATTTTGCAAAACCGTAAGTCGGCAAAGAATGATTTGTACCGGAAGCATAATCGCCTGCACTTTCGGGCGAGTATTCACCAACAAATACAGAACCGGCATTTTTAACTTCCTTAATAAATCTCTCGGCTTTGTTCGCATGAATTATTAAGTGTTCCGGGGCAAAATTGTTGCTGAACTCAAATGCTTCTTCAAGAGTATTCACTTTTAATGCAAATGATTTTGAAATAGATTCCAAAGCATATTTCCTTCTTGGAAGAAATTCCAATTGCGTGTAAAGCTCTTTAATTGTTTTCTCCAGCGTATCTACCGACGTTGATACCAGTACGGCAAGTGAGTCGGCGCCATGTTCGGCCTGTGACAATAAATCCGCAGCAACAAAAGAAGGGTTTGCTTTTTCATCAGCTACAATCAATACTTCGCTTGGACCTGCCGGCATATCTATTGAGCATCCGTTTGGATCATTACTCACAAGCATTTTCGCCGCCGTAACATATTGGTTGCCGGGTCCGAAGATTTTGTCTACCTTGTTAATACCTTCTACCCCGTAAGCCATTAAAGCAACAGCCTGCGCACCGCCGACTTTATATATTTCCTTAACACCGCATTTGTAAGCAGCATATAAAACCGGATCATTTACTTTTCCGTTTTTTGCCGGGGTGCAGGCAACTATTCTTTTTACACCGGCTATTTGTGCAGGCACACCCAGCATCAACATTGTAGAAGGCAAAACCGCAGTACCACCGGGAATATAAATCCCGACATTATTTATAGGCCGATATTCCAAACGGCATTTTACGCCTACCATTGTATTGAGTTCGTAATTTTCAAAAGAAATTGCTTCATGAAACTTTTTAATATTTTCATAAGCCGTATCTATAGCTTCTTTTACTTTTTTGTCTATCCTGACGGAGTTATTTATTTCCGATTCGCTAACAATAATATTGTTATCTTGGATACCGTCAAATTTTTCGGCGTAGCTTAGTACAGCTTGTAAGCCGTTGATTTTAACGTCATCCAGTATTGCTTTTGAAATTTTGATGCTCTCTTCAAAATTAATTGCCGGACGCACCAATAATTTTTTAAACTCATTCGACGATAAATTATTTTTGATTAATATTTTCATACAATCATATTCTCCACCGGTAATAATAATATGCCCGATGCTCCCGCTGATTTTAAGTCATCTGCAATATTCCAAAATTTTTCTTGAGGAATCAATGCATGAACAGCGACCATTTTATCATCAGCCAACGGCAGCACGGTCGGGCTTTTTAATGAAGGAATTATTTTTACAATTTTTTCTATATTTTCCGAAGGTACATTCATCATAATATATTTTGATTTCTTTGCTACTAACACAGAATTTATTCTCTGAAGTAGGGCATTAAGCAGAGATTTTTTTTCGTTATTCTCTTTTAATGTTTTATTTGAAATTAAAACCGCCTGCGAATCAAACACTGAAAACGATTTTTTTAATTTATTCAGTTTAAGCGTATTGCCGGTTGAAACAATATCGCAAATACAATCCGAGATTCCAAGGTTAGGAGCAATTTCAACCGAGCCGCTTATTTGTATTATCTTAGCATCTATTTTATGTTCATCCAAAAATTTTTGTAATATCTTAGGATATGACGTTGCAATTTTTTTTCCGTTCAGTTCTTCTAAACTTTTTAATTCCCGGTCTTCCGGTATTCCTATCATCAGGTTACATTTGCCAAAGCCCAATTCTTTAATTTCTTCAACATCAGCCCCTTTTTCATAAACAACATTTTGCCCGACTATCCCAAGATCTGCAACATTATCCTGTACATATTCGGGAATGTCGTCATCGCGTAGAAATAAAACATCAAGCTCAAAGTTTCTTGCAGATACCAGCAGCCTGTCTTTGTAATTCTCAACATCAAAACTACAGGATTTTAAAAGCTCAATTGACTTTTCCGTAAGTCTGCCTTTTTTCTGAATTGCTAATTTCAGATTACCGTTTAACATGTTTCCTCCTTTAAAACAAAAAACCCCGGTCAGCCGGGGTATCGTTTTCTCTATTTAATTTCGATGTACGTTTCCGGCTAACCTCTTGGCCTTATTAAATGATGATGGTGATGTGTTACCGGATGTAATTTCATAGTCTTTATTAATTTTGAAAATGAATATATATTTTTATTAAATAAATAACAATGTTTATAACTCATTTTAATGATTCGATAATCTTGCAGGATTTTTAGTCCGTCGTATTAAATTTACCTGCCCTTGGTCAGGCTTTTCCGCCGTATTACTAATTATGGTTCAATATATCTTTACAGCAGTTCCATTACCGGATCAGTAACAGATTTTATTTTTTTAGCAATGGGTGTTTTCTTTTTGATATCAACATCACTCATAAATTTAATTTTTAGCAAACCGTTTGTTTTTACGGATGTTTTTTGAAAATTCATTTCGCTAAGCGCATAAGACCAACCCTCAATCCAGTTTGCAAACAATTCGTTTTTCTTTACATCATCCGTAGTGTGAACAATTAAGTTGATATGACTATTAGCCGCTGGGTTGTTTTTATCTTTAACCAAATATATTTTTTTTATTCCGAATTTCTTTGCGTCTAATTTTTCAATCATTTTGTTAAGCATTTCCTTGCGCCATGTCCAATGGTCGATTGCAGGATATTCATTATTGATATTTAACGAACTTGCCGGGCGTGATATTTCATCTTCAACATTTTTGATAACTGCTAAGGCTTTATCTAAATCGCCGTTCATGTAAACTTTCAATATCTTCCCGTTATTTGATTTCGGAATATCAATAACTTTAATTACATCTTTAAGGCGGTTATATTCTTTAACAAAATCTTCAAATAAATTTTCCGATTGATTAAGAAAATCCCCGTTGAACTGGTTGCTTTCATTATCCGGGTAAAGCGGCAGGTATCTTATTTCCGCTTCAACCAGGTCCTGGAAAAAGTGAGTGCCGAACGAAAGATCAGGAACATAACTGCCTTTCTTTTTTGCAATTTCAATCAGCATTGCGGTGTTGTTAATATCCGAATAGGTAACACTTACGCCTAGCTTAATATCTCCCCTGCTGCCCCATCTGCCGGGCCCCATTAAAATGAATTTTCTTTTAGGAAGTACTTTATTTAACCTGCCGACCGCTCTCCCGACCTGAAGCAGTTCTTCCCGGGTTTTAATTTCCCCGTACTTAACCGGGTCAACATAAACTAAGTATGTAATGTTCGGAACTTTCCCATTTGATACAAACTGATTTGCAGAGAAAAGAATTTCTTCTTGCTTTACGTTTTGAGGAATCTCGTCAGCGGCATTTTCAATAGATGAGCTTTGAGGACGACACTGCAGTATGTAAAAATCTTTGCCGTCGGATGCAAATTCAACATCAACCGGTGTGTTTAGACATTCCTCCAAAGTTTTAAGAATTGTTTGAGTTTTGTTTACAAAGTTGGTACTGTTTCTTAAACCTAAGAAATTACCTACACATTGGCGATCATTAAAATCAAGATCAAATCCCATCGGCTGCCTTATCATATCCCCTTCAATAAAAGAAACTACATTTTGTATCCCCGGTATTTCATCACCGTACTCCGATAAAATTTTACAGAAGTCAACTGTTTCAAACTGTTTCGTTTTTAAATTAATCACATCCATTTTCTTTGGAGTGTATTTTACTATTTCATCAACAGATTGATTTATTTTTAAGGTTGGCTGCCCGGGAGCGATTAAAACCGGGTAATCATCGCCGACCCTGTCCACAGAACGTGTTCCCAAACCGGGTACAATTCTTAGTAAACCGTCTTCCCTTTTTATACGCGGCGACCACCTGAATTCGTTATTACTAAATGCAACCCCTGCAAATGTCGGGAAATAATAATGACCTATTTTATTACCAACAACTTCCTGTATCATTATTCCCATTTCTTCGTGGAAATCCAGCAAACCCCTTTCGTTTCTGTATTCAATAGGATCCGGCCCAAAGGTAGAGGCGTACACTTCAGCAACGGCATCCATCAGTTCATTTAGTCTTTCCTGTTTTGTGCCTTGGTTCGCAATGAATAGGCTTTTGTATTTACCCGAAAAAGAAGCGCCCGCCTGGTCTTCCAGTAAACTTGAACTTCTCACAACAATCGGGTTTTCACCAAGATCATCAAGCGCAAGGGATA
This sequence comes from Ignavibacteria bacterium, assembly GCA_050117315.1. Lineage (GTDB taxonomy): Bacteria > Bacteroidota > Ignavibacteria > Ignavibacteriales > Melioribacteraceae > JANQIV01. Next base: position 12,782 of record JASFMY010000054.1, on the reverse strand, counting down.
AACCTTTAATTAAATCAGGAGGAAACTGGCTGCTCTTAAACAAGTGGACTATCTGGGGATATTCGATTTTTACTTCATCTATCTCTTTATATTTCTGTTCATAAGTTTCTTCCAAATTATTGTATTGCATAAAAGCCAATACACCGTCCGAAGCCATATAATATGTCTTGGGAATTTTAATATCTTTAAATACTTCTATCTGTACTGCTTTTTTCTTAAGTATATTTGCAGCCAAAAACATTCCCGAACCTTTACCTCCTAGTTTCCCGTGGCTTGTCGGCATAAAAATCATCTTATCGATCAAGCCGTAGAAATCAATAAGCTTTATATACTCTTTTGCGATCCTAATAAAATCCAAATCCTCTGTAAAAAATCTTCTTAACAGAGAAACACGCAAACCTTTGATTGTAGATAAAGATAAATCAAATTTCTCGGGCGAAAGCAGGTAATACTTTCTAATTGCATCGCTTATTTCACTGAGCGATGATCCTTTTGTCTCAAGGGCTTTAATCAATCCTTTGGATTTATCGTCAAGTATCCACTTATGAATTTTAGCATATATCTCTTCATCTTTTATATGCACATAGACCAGTCTTAAAATCGAATCAACATATTCATCATAATTTTCAATTATCTTTTTCTTTAGCGGTTTGTTCTCATCGATATGTTGGTCGTCCTCTCCGGGTCGTAATGCAATACCTGATTCCTTTAGCAGTTCCTCGGCTTTTTTAATGCCTTTCCAGCAGACTAGATAAAGCAGTTTCCTTGTAATGCTTGTAAATAGAGCCGGGTCCGTTTTTCTTATCATATCAAGTATGATGCGCCACTCGCTTCTCTTCATATTATCATAAGAAACTTCAACTTTTTCTTGCATTTTTTGCCTTTAATGAAATATTGCCAAATCTTAATGATAAATAAAAAAGAAAACTATAAATATCAACCGGGGATTAGTTGTTTCTTAGGATGATACCTTTCCCGGAAGTTCCATCTACCTTTACCGTTAGACTTGAATTCAGCTTAACATGTTTAACAAACTGTAAGTCCCTAACAACTGAATTTTTATTAATCCACCCGTAATCAATTTTGTTATCCAGTTCATGATGAAGAGAAAAATAAAGCACTGTAAAACTTGTTAAATTGTGAAAAAAATGTGAACCTTGACTTAGTTCAACATTCATACCCGGGAGGGTTGATTCAACAATAACTTTAGCACCGGATATCTGCCCCCAGTTTATCGGGATTCCGAGCCATGGATCGGAGCTTCCCCATCTTCCGAATCCGATTAGTAAATATGGTTCTTTTTTAGTCAATAACTCTTTATTAATAATTTCAATTTCTTTGGGGATATTTGAGGAATATTTTTTATCAAAAGAGTCGGGTTTAACAAATACAATATTCTTAATTGTTTTGTTCGTGCCGTTACCAAGGACTTTATTAGAGGAAATAATATTTCTGTCTGATGAAAACTCCTTGTCTGTTATTTCTACCTTCTCATGTGAAACAACCATAGGTCTTACTTGAAGACAAGAGAAATACGCTTTTTTATTTTCCGTATTTATATTAACTGCAAATTCAATTTCAACCGGGTTTTCAAGCATTTCTTCACAAACAGATAAAAGCTCATTTAAGAGATCGTTAAATTTAAACTCATTTAAACAAAGCAACTGGCTGAAGTTTAACACTCTTGGGCCCGGAAAACCAATGCCCATATTAATTTTTTGTGAATCTACATTATAAGTAGAAGCAATATAATTTAGTGTACAGTCATCTTCTGCTTCACTTAAATTTGGATTAACCAGAAATTCAATTTCGTTTACAGGATCGTACTCCGGTATCCTATCAAGAGTAATAGCCCAAAATTTTGTTTGAGTGTTATTTAAGATATCATCAACTCCTGCAAAAGGATAGCTCTTTTTCGGGAACTTCGGCGAATAGTTCCATGATACACCGCCGTCAACAATTGTTTTCCCCAGTCCCAACGCCAAACTTACAACGCCGTCTTCCGGTTTTGCCTTACCTAAGGGATAGAAATTATAAGACCTTGCAACCCCGGAAAAATTCGGATAAAATCTTTGTCCATGTTTAAAACCGGCCACATCTTGAATGATGACGGACATTTTTTCATTTTCAATTTTACTTTCAATCCCGCTAAAATAATCTTTGGCTGCTTTGAAAAAAGTTGAAGCGTAAATAAACTTTATAGCATCAATTAATTTATGGAATCTTTCATCCGGACTTGTTTGGTTGTTAGGTATCATTTTAGTTGCATAAATACCTGCAAACGGTTCATCCTTGCTGTCTTCAAGCATGCTCGATGATCTTATTGACAAAGGCTTATGAAGCTTTTCGGCTACTTCTCTCAAGTCACCTATGATTTCAACCGGCAGGCTTGCTTCAATAAATTTGCCGGCAATTATTTCATCGGAATAACCGGACAAAGCAATTTCGTATAAATTGTTCCGTTCCATAAATGAATCAAAAAAATCCGAAGCTATAACCCCGAACTTCGGCACTCCTATTTCAATACCGGGATACTTGTTATGATCTATTTTTTGTTTTAAAAGCTCATTAACAAAAATCAAACCGCTTCCTTTCCCGCCAACCGAACCTTTGCCAAAAACCGCAAAGATTTCAGGGGACTCGATAAAGCCTCTTTCAAATTGCGGGAACTTGCTGCCGTTTAATTCTATTTTCTTGTTCATTTACGATTAACGATTTATTTGCCAATATAGCTATATATAAAAAAAGGTGAGAATTCCCACCTTTTTTAACACGCTATTTCAATTAATCAAACCCAGCCGCGGTCTTTGCATGCCTGTGCAACTCTCTGAATAGCAATTACATAAGCTGCGTCTCTCATATATAATTTACGTTTCTTTGCCAGTTCACTAACAGACCTGAATGCTGCCGTCATCTTAACATCAAGTTTGCCAAGCACTTCGTCCTTTTCCCAGTAGTAATTCATGTTGCATTGAACCTGTTCAAAATAACTGCATGTTACCCCGCCTGCATTAGCAAGGAAATCGGGGATCACGAATATTCCTTTTTCTTCAATTACTTTATCTGCCTCCAGGGTTGTTGGCCCGTTTGCACCTTCACCAATAATTTTTACGCTCTCTTTAATTTTAACAACATTGTCTTCTCTAATTTGATTTTCCAATGCACACGGCAAAAGTATATCAACTTCCTGTTCAATCCATGAATCGCCGTCCAAAACTTCATAACCTAATTCCTTCGCTTTAGCTTTCTCAATTCCTCCGAACCTGTCGGTAATGCTCAACAATTCGTCTAAATCTATACCGTCCAACTTTCTGAAAGAATATGAAGTTTGATCTTCCTGGTCCCAGCAGGAAACACAGATCACTTTGCCGCCAAGCTGGTTAAATAACCTAATTGCATATTGAGCTACATTTCCAAACCCCTGTACACTTGCAGTAGTGTTTTCCGGTTTTAATTTTAATTGCTTTAAAGCTTCACGCACTGTAAAAATTAACCCGAACCCGGTTGCTTCGGTTCTGCCTAGTGAACCTCCCATACCGACGGGTTTACCGGTAATAAAACCGGGATATTTTGAACCGTGAACTGCTTCAAATTCATCAAGCATCCACAGCATATGCTGTGCGCTCGTCATTACGTCGGGGGCGGGTACGTCGTTTATAGGTCCGACATTTTTAGCCAATTGACGAACCCAGCCTCGGCAAATTTGCTCCTGTTCGTGCATACTCAAATTATGAGGATCACAAATTACACCACCCTTACCGCCGCCAAGAGGAATATTAACTACTGCACACTTCCATGTCATCCACATTGAAAGTGCTCTTACAGTGTCAATTGTCTCCTGCGGGTGAAACCTTATACCACCTTTGCTTGGTCCTTTTGCATCATTGTGCTGTACCCTAAATCCGCGGAATACTTTATATGATCCGTCGTCCATTCTGATGGGAATGCTGAAATGATACTCTCGAAGAGGATTACGCAATAAATCTTTTGTTGCCTGGTCTAAATTCAACTGTTCGGCAACTTTATCAAATTGAGCTTGAGCCATTTCGAAAGGATTAAATTCACCTTTCATAATACACCTCTAATTCAAAATGTTTTAATCAGTTAATTAAATAATCCTTCCGGTAGAGATAGTTGGAAATGCATAATTCGGCACATCGAGATTTATAATTATTAATAATCTATTTCTATTTCCACAATTTTCTACCGAAAAAACAATACTAATAATTCAGTTAATATTGCTTCGGAAAAAATATTCATTGTAAAATATATTAGCAATAAAAATCGGTTATCATAGTATTATTTTTGTATTCAAAATTATTTTAAAGAAAAATAATACACATATTAATGAGAGAAAATTTATATTAAAGTGAGGGTAAATAAAGTTTAACCAATATCTCTAATGAAAAACCTAAAGTTTTGGAAAACGGTAGCTGAAAAAATCGAGTCGGATGTTCCTACAATATTGTGGATTACGGCCGATGCAAGTAAATCTTCACCTGGTAAACCGGGGTTTAAACTCGCTGTAACAAAAGATTTTGATATTTTCGGAACATGCGGCGGCGGCGCCTTAGAAACGAAAATAATCGAAGAATCAAAAAAAATTCTTTATTCTGAATTGCCTTCACCGAACATTAGAGTTTTTCATCATGACAAGTTAAAATCTCACGAACAGTCGGGACTAATCTGCGGCGGGAAACAGGTACTACTCCAACTGAGCCTTACGTCGGACAATTTAGAAACAATTAAAAAAATAATTACGGCAATTGAAGAACAGAATTTTACTTCTTACGAAGTTAGCGTTAAGGGGATTAATTATTTGGGAATTGAAATCCCTGATAAAAAATTATGTTTCGAATTTGAAAATGGAAACAACTGGAGATTTAAAGAAGTCTGCGGGATTTTCGACACATTATACATATTCGGCGGCGGACATGTATCTCTTGCATTATCTCAAATTATGAGCTTGCTGGAATTCAATATTGTAGTGTTTGAATCAAGACCGAAAATTTCAACACTTAAGAACAACGTTTATGCAAAAATTATAATAATTGAAAACTCTGATGAAATTGAACAGCATATTGAGGAGGGTGATTCTTCGTATGTTGCAATAATGTCCCATGATTTAACTTTTGATAAAGAAGCTTTATGTATAGTTCTCAAAAAAAACGTTAGGTATATTGGGATGATAGGCAGCAAAAAGAAAATAAGGTCGGTTTATAAAGAATTGGAAAAAGAGGGTGTTCATAAAGAAGTATTAAAAAAAGTATGCGCTCCAATCGGGTTAAAAATAAATGACATCACTGCAGAAGAAATTGCAGTGAGTATAGCCGGACAGATTATTGCTCACAAAAACAACTAAAAGACATTGCGTTCTATATAGCCGGAATAATCCTTCACTATTCTTCTATAATTTTCATTTAATAACGGTGAAGAGATAATAAAATCAGCACTTGACCTGTTACTTGCCATGGGAATATTATAAAGAACGGCAATTCTAAGTAAAGCTTTAACATCCACATCATGCGGCTGAGGCTCCATCGGGTCCCAGAAAAAAATAAGCAGGTCAATTTTGTCCTCTGCAATCAAAGCGCCCAACTGCTGGTCGCCTCCAAGCGGGCCGGATTTTAATCTTGTAATCTTTAAGTCTGCTGTTACTCTTTCGTATTCGAGTTTTCTTTTTATAGTTTCTTCAATTAGTCTTCCTGTTGTTCCGGTACATATAAGATTATGGTCTTTCAAATAATTGTAATTAAATTCCACCCAGTCGCATAGGTCTTTTTTCCTGTTGTCGTGTGCTACCAATCCAATATTTTTGTGCATGTTAATTCCCCTAAATTAAGTCTCAAAATAATCTATTAAGAAAACTATTTCAAACAGGCTGATTTTATATTACACGGGATGATAATTAATGACAACAAGGGAAATTAAAATAATTACCCAAATATGGGATTGAAATATCAATTACAACAAATTAGGTTTCGATTAAAAGTCCCGGGGGATATTTGGAAAGCAAAAAATGTTTACTATTAATAATAATTCTAACTTTTCTAGGCTGCAGTACGGATAACACAGATTCAATAACAAACATTCAACCCTTTGAAACCGGCAGTCTCGATACTTTTCTTGACTCCGAAAAAATTGCAGATCTGTTGTTGGAAATCAATAACGGTACTTTCGGTGAGGTTAACAGTCTTTTAATAATGCGTAACGATACATTGTGTTTGGAAAAATATTTCAATGGATTTTCAGTTGGAGAACTTCACAGGTGCTATTCAGTTACAAAGAGTTTTACTTCTGCTTTAATAGGTATTGCAATTGATAAAGGCTTTATTAACTCTGTTAATCAAAAACTGCTTGACTTCTTTCCCCGGTACCTAAGCTTGGAGAACTACAGCAGCTTAAAGGAACGAATTACTATAGACCACGTACTTAAAATGAGTGCCGGCTTTGAATGGGATGAATGGACTTACAATTATAACGATTCGAGAAATGATGTTTTAAAGTTAGCAAATAGTCAGGACTGGATAAAATACATGCTGGACCTGCCGATGCAGGATACTCCCGGGACAAAATTTCTTTACAACACCGGCTGTACTATACTTTTGTCAGGTATAATTTATCAAACTACGGGAATGAGAACATCTGCATTTGCCGAGCAGTATTTATTTGAACCGCTTGGAATTACAAATTATCAATGGGAAGAAGGCCCGAATAATATTACCAATACAGGATGGGGACTCAGGTTAACTTCAAGAGATATTTTAAAGTTAGGGAAATTGTTCCTGAACAAAGGTGTTTGGGAAGGACAGCAGGTTATTAGCGAAGACTGGAGAAATAATTCGACTCAAACAAAAATATCTATTACGGAAAAAAATAAATACGCTTATCAATGGTGGACGTTTGGTGAAACAAACAGCTACGTGCAGCAATTGGAAACCAACGATATTTTTTATGCAGACGGCTGGGGTGACCAGTATATATTTGTGATACCTCACTTAAAACTTGTTGTTGCCACACACGCAGAAAACTATACAAACGGAATGAGTTCAGCGCCAATGTTGAGAGATTATATTATTCCGGCAGCGATTAGTGTTGATTAAAAGATATGCAATTATGTTTGTGTCCACCACTATCATAATCTTCCGGCTTCTTTATATTCTTTCAATTTTTTTTCGGTAAGTAAAGGAGCATCCAATGCTTTATGAAAACTATCAATTTCGTTTATAAATTCATCGGGATCAATCTTATTGCTTTTAACCATATTTTCAATACAATAAATCACTTCATTGTTTATACTCCGCCTGTTAACAGCTGCATTTAATTTTAATTTTTCGTAAAGGTTCTTCGGAATATTTTTTATTGTAATTGTCGACATTTTACCACTTTTCGTTTAATACATTTTAGAACCATAATGGTATATATTTTTTTCTTTTTCAAAAATCAAGAAATGAAAGTTTTAGCACAAAAACATTACTTCGGGAAGTGTGAATTAATTGTTCTTCTAATTTCAAAAATAAATCGTCTTAAACCGGTTCTTAACAGTCTCAACAAATTACAATAAAATAATCGGCTCTGCACCAATGTCGGTGAATTATTTTTTTTGCTGCAGTTAGTATTGCTTCATTTTTATTTCTTGGAAAAAATTACTTCCAAAATTGTTTCATAATTTTTTTTAGCTGTCGGATGCTTCATCTGGAGAATAATATTTCCGTTTTCTATTTTCTCAAATGTTTGAACAAGCAAACTGTTATGCCAATTTAAACAAAGCAAATTCTCATTTATAAAATTACAGGTTGCTTCCATGAATGCGCCGGAATCTTCAAACCACCAATACCTATATATCTCGCTTTTTGAATCCCATACAAATATTGCATGTGCGCCATCTTCCATTTTTGATAATTTAGCTGAGTAGTCGAAAGTAACATACTTATTATTGAGTATACGTTTAAATTCACCTTCTCCTACACCGCTGTCCTGCTCACTAAACTGGCTCTTTGGTATGATGTAATCTAATTTCCATACACCAAGTAAAAAATTAAACTTATCCATTGGATTTAATTCATTGTCCATTGTTTTTATCTATTTACTATGTAATGAATTCTAGTGATGTTCCCCAATATTGATAAGCAACAAAAAATATTTGTTACCAGGCTGTAATGAAATTTACAAAATTCTTTTATTTAATACTCACTTAAAGACTGGTTCACAATGTCTTCACTCATATTTTATACTGTCAACCGGATTAGCCATTGCGGCTCTGATTGATTGATAAGCAACTGTTATCAGCGCAATTAAAAATACAAGTACTGCGGCTATTAAAAAGCTGAGTAAATTCACGTCAATTCTATATTCAAAATTGTTTAACCACTGTCCCATAAAATAATAAGCTACAGGCCAGGCAATTAGGTTTGCAAGTATTACCCAGATACTGAATTGTTTTGACAGCAGGTACACAATACTATAAATTGATGCGCCGAGTGTTTTCCTAATTCCAATTTCTTTTTTACGCTGGTTTGTAATAAAGGTTGCCAAACCGAATAATCCCAGGCACGCTATAATAATAGCAAGCACGGAGAATGAAGAAAATATTCTTCCGGTTCTTTCTTCATTTTCATAAAGTCTCGCAAAATCTTCATCCGCAAAAAAGTACTCAAAAGGCTTATCGGATATATACTTTGCCCATACTTCATTCGCATAAGCAACTGTTTCTTGAACATTAACCGGGTTTATCTTCATAGAAATAAACCCGGGCCATTGTCTTTCAAGAGTTATAAGCAGCGGGTTTATTTTATGATGCAGGGATTCAAAATGAAAATCCTTTACTACTCCTATAATATTAAGATGAAAATCTTCATCTTCATTAGCACCCGGAAAAGTTAATCGTTTACCAACAGGGTCTTTGTAACCAAGTAATGAAACTGCTGTTTCATTCAATACCACGGCCAACGAATCACTCAAAAATTCTTTAGAAAATAATCTACCTTCTTTCACTTCGACAGAATAAGTTTTATCAAAATCATATTTTACGCTCATACCTGAAATCAAATGCTGTGTGCCTCTCGGAGTTTCCGGGTTCCAAACAAGGTAACCGTTATAAATCCGGCCCGGTATTGCCCACGAAGAAGTAAAGGTCAGGATATTTGGATTACTCAACAGTTCATTTTTAATAACTTCTTCATTGTTTTCAACTGCCCACGCCCTTTTTATTACAAGTATGTGATCCTTATCCCAGCCTAATTTCTTATCCTGTACGTAACTCAACTGGTCATTTATAACAAGCGTACCAATAATCAACATTATAGATACACTGAATTGAAATACAACCAATACCTTTCGCATTGATGAACCGCTCTCAACCGAGGTAAGCGATGTCTTCAAAACTTTTACAGGCTGAAAAGATGACAAGTATACGGCAGGGTAAATTCCCGCTAAAAATCCCACGACTAAAATACTTATAAATATAGCCGGGATTGAATACCATTCATTAAAAATTAAAAATGAATATTCTTTTCCTGCAATGTCGTTGAAGTACGGTAAAAACAAATATGCAATTCCTACGGCAATCAACATTGCAATTGTAGTAATAATAATTGATTCAGCTAAAAACTGTTTTATAATCTGCCCTACGTGAGAGCCCAATACTTTTCTAACACCAACTTCTTTCGCTCTTATCATTGATCGTGCCGTAGAAAGATTCATAAAATTTATACAAGCAATTGCCAGTATAAATAATGCTATAAATGAAAAAATATAGATATAGAGAATATCGCCGTTTGTCTCAATCTCGCCTTGCAAGTTTGAATTAAGATGGATATCGGTTAATGACTGTAAACCATATCTGTAATAACCGCCGTTGTTTTTGAAATCTTCAAGTGTTGAACCGATAGCCTCTTGCATTTGCGGACCAACATATTTATTAACAAGCTCAGGTAATTTTTCTTTCAATTGAGTCGCACTTGAATTTTCGGCAAGCATTATATAAGTATTAAACGGATTGCCCAGCCAAAAATCTGCGTCGTCGTAATCAAGACTTTTTAACGATGCTAAAATGTCAAAGCGGAAATGAGCGTTATCCGGCGGGTCCTCGCAGACGCCAGTTATTTTATACGGGGTAAAATCTTCAAACTCCAGTATAGTTCCTATTACATCTAATCGCCCGAAATATTTTAATGCAGCGGACTTTGTTAAAACAACAGTGTGAGGTTCAGCTAAAACATTATTGTTCTCACCTAAGATTAATTTATAGGTAAAAAAATCAAAGAAAGAAGAGTCTGCCCAGATGAAATCATTTTCAATAAAGTTCTCATTATTTTCGTTACCTGTTCTGATCAACATATTTTCCGAGGGCTGTAAACGTACTGTGTTAATAACCTCCGGATAATTATCAAGCAGTATTTGCGCCATTGGCGGCGGGGTTGAGGCCATGTTGAATTCATTATCCCCGAGCTTCCCGTTAACCGTTACTCTATAGATTTTATCTGCTTTATCATGGAATTTGTCGTAACTTAATTCATAGCTGACATAAATCATGATTATAATGCAGCTTGCCAGTCCTATTGCAAAACCTGCAATGTTAATAAATGAATAGATTTTATTTCGAAGAATATTTCGGAATGCGATTTTAAAAAAATTTGATAACATGATGCCCCCCCCCCTTTTTCAGATATAATTAAAATAATTTTTTCAGCAACTTATTTCAATCCGTATAACTTTATATTACATATTGTGATAATTAATGACAACCAGCTCCCTCAAAATGGAAGTCCTTTTGTTTATTCTTTGCATATGTTCTTTTTAGATTTCTTAGTAATTGATAAACATCCAATAAACTTATTAAATATAGTTTCTGCGAAATAAAAAGTCGGTCATTTCGAACCCGTTTTTGGGTGAGCATGTCCGCCGCCTGTGCGCCTTTGGCGTATCTTTTTGGCGGGAAATCTTTCAATTAGAGGATGATTTCAAAGATTTCTCCCTCCGGTCGAAATGACAAAACGTTTAGATATCTAATTTTGCAGAAACTCTAATGTATTCGTACCAATGTTGCAATGGTTGATCCCGACAAGTCGCATAAGCGTCAACTTAAGGTGCAATATTCATTTTTTTTTGCAATAGCCCCAACTTTTTCAAAATGAATCCCTCCGGGGCAAGTTGGGGAAAGGATGATTGACACACACCTATGGGCTTTCCCGGAAAGGGATCCTTCGGATAGCCCAAACAGTTTATTGGACTAAAGTCCGAAAACTTGGGGATGATATTAACCTCCGGCATGAAGAGTGTGTTGCAGAACTCAATTAGGTGCTTCAATAGCCACGTGCTTCAGCACGTTGGAAATAAGAAACCTAATAGAATCCGGGCTTTAGCCCAAATATGAGAGAAAATTGGGCTAATGCCCGGAGTTTTTGTTGAGACTTATTGTCCACGACCTGAAAGGTCGTGGCTATGATTATTTATTTTAGTTATGCAACACACCCTGAATGCCGGAGCTATTAAAACATTACATCATAGTTAAGTTGACGCTTATGCGACAAGTCGGGCTTTTCCATTAGCCATTTTTTGTAATACCGTCAGTAGTAATTGTGCTATTAGTGTACACCATACTTGTGTTCTAATTGCATTTTCATTCTCACCGTAAAAATAATGTAACTGAAAATTCTGCTTCATTTTCTTAAATAGTAATTCTATTTCTTATATACACTTGTGTTAAAAAGTTTTTGTCGTGCACTTTTGCTGCTGTTATTCGAACAAACTTACTAACTGATTGTACTGCCTCTATTAGCATATGAACCTTTAAGCCCCCTTTCTTTTTCATCATTCTTCGGATTTCTTCCTACTCCTTTTAGTATATCGCTAAAGAGTCTAATTGTGGTTGAATCGATTATTAATAACTCTTTGAATAGAGTTTCTGCAAAAAAAACAAATTGTTACAATTTCGAACCCGTTTTTTGGGTAAGCCTGTCCGCCGTCCTTTTAGCGGGAAATCTTTCAATTAGAGTGTGATTTCAAAGATTTCTCCTTCCAGTCGAAATGACAAAACGTTTAGATATCTAATTTCGCAGAAACTCTAATGTTAACCCGTATGTTCGGCTGTCCGAGAAAAAGCTCTTATATTGTTCCACAAGTTTATAATATAATGCCTCAAAAAATGAACTATATCTTCTTCTTAATCCATCTCCGGCAGTACTTTTGGTTGGTGCTTTTTGCAATCCCAGATGATTTAATTTTCCACTTAATGCCTTTATATTTCTCCCATTGAATCGCATCTACTTAATATACCGAAGAGCATTGTTCCCAACTGATCCCAGCTTTTATACGATTTACAATAATAGTCGCTCTGTTTCTCTCTTACTAAACTTATAAATAAGGAACTATATCATGAATGATGAAAAAACTTTTAATGAACTTCAAAAGAAAATGTCGAAGAATTAGCTCCTAAAAAGAATGATGAATTCCTTTGAAATAACAAAAGGATTTGACATATTCCGGAATAAAAACAAAACTTAATAGAAAGAGAACAAAAAATGAAAAAGGAAAATAGGTCAATTCAACAATCTAATGACAACAATTTTAGGGAAAAGGAAGTTGAGCCTACAGCATCTGAAAGACTGTCTTGGGAAACACCAAAATTAGTCAAATTTGATATAGATATGACTGAGAGCGGTGGACCCCCGGGTGGTCTTGATGCAATGCTGTCAACTTAAGGATTGTCATTCCGTGATGGTTTTACACAGAATCTATTTTTTTAGAAGATTCCCGATTAAAGCATTCGGGAATGACTCCTA
>JASFMY010000053.1:0-38040 GCA_050117315.1 Ignavibacteria bacterium | reverse complement strand
TTGTCTCTCCAGTACAAAAATCCAATATGATTTTTGACCGTTGAACCTTGGTGAAGCTTGCTGTTCTACTTGTTCTGATCATTTCGTGTTTTGCTTTTTCCTCTTTTGACAAACCTACCGGTTTTCTAATTTTTCGTCCCTTATTTAATTTAGTTTTTGACACTAATATTCAATATTATTTTTTGAACGCTATACTAGTCATTTAACTATGCCATCCAGTCATCTGATTATTCCATCCAATCAGTTAATCGCTCCATCCGGCAACTTAACTATGCCATCCAGCATCAAATTCATCTCCCGTCACTGACCCCCGAATTGCGCATAAGTGTCAACTTAGAAATGAATATAATGTTTCATAGCTCCGGCATTCAGGGTCTGTTGTGTAACTCAATTAGGTGCTTCAATAGCCACGTGCTTCAGCACGCTGGAAATAAGAAACCGAATAGAATCCGGGCTTTTCTCATGGGGATCACTTCCGTGAAGCCCAAATATTAGAGAAAATTGGGCTATCCGAAGGATCCCTTGCCGGGAAAGCCCAGAGTTGTGTGTTTCGATCATCCTTTCCCCAACTTGCCTCGAAGGGATTCATTATGAAAAAGTTGGGGCTATTGTACAAAAAATGAACATTTACAGAAAATGACAAAATGTTTAGATATCTAATTTTGCAGAAACTTCAATAAAGAAAATCCGGATTTTTTGATAATAATTTCGGATGAATAGCCCATTTATTTGGTCTTTTTAATTACACCCTGTTTTCAAAAGGGCGATTAATGTTGTCTTAATTGTTATTATAAACTTGAACATTTGTGATATTTTTCAATAAACTATTGTTTGATATTTCATTTTCTGCATCTAAATTTTGATAATGAAAAATAGGACTTAAGAATGAAAGTTGATTTTGTGGATATTATCCTCTTCACTTTATTTTTTCAAATTTTATCGCTTACGCCGTTCCTCTTTTTTAATAATCAGAAAAAAGGGCTTTCGAATAAAATTCTTGCTCTATTTTTATTCTCAAAAGCATTGTGTATATCAAATTTTATAAGCTTCAGATTATACTCTTATACCCTTGAACACTTTCCACACGCATTCTTTTTCGGGAGCTCCTTTACAATTTTATGGGGACCCGGACTTTATTTTTATACAAAATCCCTTGTAAATATCGACTTCAAATTTAAAAAACGGGATGCTTTCCACTTAATTCCGTTTGCCTTTCACTTTATTTATTTGTTGTTCGTTTATCATCTTCATTCTGCAGAGACAAAAAGTATGCTTATAATGCAGGGCGCGGTTTTTTCACCGATGGCGTCGCAAGTAATAATGGGAATGATCCATCTACTGATTCTCTTTTACATTATTCCATCATTTAGAGTAATCAAAAACTACCGCTCAAACATTAAAAATTCTTTTTCGTCGGTTGAAAAAATAAATCTTTCATGGATGATCTTTGTCCTTGCAGGTTTTTCAATTAAGTGGTCGGCTGATGTATGGCTGTATTTAAACGGAATTTTAGGGATTCCCGAGGAATACCCGCTTATAATCTCACGTTTATTTCTATTTTTATTTGTTAATATTATAATCTATAAAGGCCTCAAACAGCCGGAGATATTTTCAGGGATAGTTGAGACGCAGCCGCTAAAAAAACCGTTCCTTTCAAAATCGCTGGAAGAAGAATATCTAGAAAAATTATCTTCTTATATGGATGAAAAAAAGCCTTTTTTAAACCCTGATCTTACACTTATGGACCTTGCCGAGCAGGTATCAATTCCATACCGCGCATTATCGGAAGTAATTAATAATAAGCTTAAGCAAAATTTTTATGATTATATAAACAGTTACAGGATAAGTGAATCAAAAAAATTACTTCCCGAAAAAAACGGAAGATTTAAAACTGTTCTGGAAATTCTTTATGAAGTAGGCTATAACAGTAAATCATCCTTTAACAATGCATTCAAAAAATTTACGGGAATGACCCCCACCGAATATCGAAAAAGTTTTGGGAATTAATTAAAAGAACCTGTCGTTGGAAATTATTATTGAGAGGTGCTTTATAGGTTGGCAAAGAAATTCGGGAAATAGTAAATGAATTCTTAATCTTACCCAGTATTTTTTTCTATAAAACTCTATAGAGAAAAAGTGATTATGAGTAAGAAGTTATGATTAAGAATCACTAAGTTAACCTGTAGAGCAAAATAAAAATTAGATTAAATGAAACTGTCACATTCCGAACAACAGGTAAAAAGAGTAACTATAAACACAGTCTGCGTCCTTTAAGACGAATTTAACATGCCGTCATATTATAATTCTCCCGTAATTAACATTTTAATTAATGAGGGGAATAAAATGAAAATAATAATCAAATCATTTTTAACGTTTTTGCTATTGTTGGTTTTTCAAGAATTTTCTTTTGCCGGGGAAGTTGTGTCCTGGGAATTCAAAACCGGAGGCATAGTATACGCCACACCTTTAATTGTAAACAATACTGTTTATATAGGAAGTGAGGACAGCATATTTTATGCAATTAATTTTGACGACGGTTCGGAAATCTGGCAGTATAAAGCCGGTAATAAAATTCTTTCAACCGCAGCATACTCAAACGAAGTAATCTGTTTTGAAAGCGGGAACGTATTATATGGATTGAATACCGACGGTACTGAAAAATGGCGTGTTACTATTTCTGAGGGAACTGTTACAAATCATTATGATGCATGGGATTATTTTCACTCTTCTCCAAACGTTGTAGATGGAGTTGCTTATGTAGGTAGTGAAAGGGGACAGGTTATTGGCGTAAATATTCAAACAGGAGAAGAAGTTTTCCGTATTGATACCGGTGATAGAGGTGTAGGAATACATGTAAAACCGGAAGTATGGGAAAACAAAATTTATTTCGGTGAATGCAGCGGAAAATTTTACTGCTATAATATCAATACTAAAGAAAAAGTATGGGAGTATGATACAAATCCGGAAAAACTTTGGCAAGATCCAGCGATATTAACCAACCCTGTAGTTAATAACGGCATAGTATATTTCGGCGGGCGCCATTGCCATCTTTACGGTTTAAATGCAGAGAACGGCACCAAGGTCTGGTGGTATTCCGACCCCGATAATATGTGGATTTTAGGAGGACCTACGATATCGGATTCACTATTATTTGTGGGCAGTTCAAATCAGCAAGTATTGCATAGCTTAGGACTTAGCACCCAGGAATTATTGTGGAAGAAGAAATTTGACGGCCGGATATTGGGGACCCCATTTGTGAAAGAGGATAAGGTTTTCTTCGGAACAGGAAAGGAAACGAGTTACAAGGTAGGGAGCTTGTATGCCGTAAATAAAAATACCGGCGAGGTTCTAAATCGTTTTGCTGTAAATTCTCAAGTACATTCATCGCCCATTATAATCAATAATAAAATAGTCTTTGGGTCCGCCAATAAATACGTTTATGCGTTGGATGAAGAAGAAATGCTGAACTGTGAACACCCGGAATCCAGGTTTTCCGAAGAGGGTGAAATTGATTTGGGGGAACTTAAACAGGATACTACTATTTCAATCGGTATTACCAATCCATATAATGTGGCTGATTCAGTGAGTTTTTCATGGGCATATTCACCTATAGGAGAAAACCTATTTATTGAACCCGAAAACTTAATTTTAGCACCTTCAAGCCAACATGATGTTTATTGTACGATCAGGGCATCTGTGATCGCAGCCGGTAACTATACGGTAACCTTAAAAATGAGCAGACATTTAACTTTGAGCCCTTACGATAAGGACGTAACTAAAAGCATTCTATTTAAGGTCACTACTGTTACCTCTGTAAATGCATCCGAAACTTTATTGGAGTACACTCTAAGCCAGAATTATCCCAATCCCTTTAATTCCCCTTCCACTAAAATAAAATATTCTATCGTCAATGCTTCTCAAGTGAAACTAAGTGTCTTTGACACGCTTGGAAAGAAAGTAGCAACAATTGTAAATGAATATAAAAATCCGGGCAGCTACGAAGTATCATTTAATGCTTCCGGATTATCATCGGGGATTTATTATTATCGTTTAACGGCAGGTAATTATGATTCAGTAAAAAAACTAGCTGTTCTTAAATAACTTTTTCATTTTAAAATTGAAGCGTCAGAGTTACTCTAGCCGTTTATTTCAATATTCCTAAATTTTTCAATAAATTAGTCATAAAAAGGCTTTAATTTGAACAGCTACACATACAAACTTGATTTCAAAGTTCGAGATTACGAATGCGATATTCAGGGAGTGGTTAATAACTCCGTTTATCAAAATTATCTTGAACACACAAGACATGAGTATTTGCTTTCAATCGGGATAAACTTTGCGGAACTTACAAAACAGAAGGTAAATCTTGTTGTAGTCCGCGCAGAACTTGATTATAAATTTCCTTTACAAAGCGGTGATGAATTTTGGGTCGGATTAAACCTTGAAAGTATCTCCCCGATACGTTTTGGGTTTTTGCAGGATATCTACAGGAAGCCGGATGACAAACTTGTTGTAAAAGGAAAGATAATCGGCACAGCTTTGAATGAAAGAGGCAGACCATTCTTACCGGAGTTTCTTGAGAAATTAGATATGAGATGAGAGATTTGAGACGTGAGAGAATATAATTTCTAATTTTTAATTGAGAATTTAGAATTGTGACGGGGAGAGTGGGAGAAATCTATTTAATCACTCTAATTGTAATAATATTTCATCATCTTATTTCTTGCTTTATGTTTCCTTATAATTTAATTTTTCCAAAGATGCTATCTAAGCAGACAATTTCATATAAAAAAAAACCTCTCCGAAGAAGGGGTACAGTTCATCTACGGAGAGGAGGAGAGTCTCTATGATTCGAGGGGTACAATCAGTTCTATCTAATTGAGACAGTCATGATTGAATCTGATGTATAGTAAAGAAGTTAGGTGTAAAAAAATCTCAACTACGGCATTCATATACAGTTTTGTAAATGTCCTAAATTTTTCTTTGTTATTCATTGTTGTATTACTTATTGTTTTGTAACCTTTAAGATTGTTCCGGTTTCTTTTCTTAATTCTTCTTCCGACCATTCTTGCGGATTTTGAATTTCACATCCAAGCCCGAAGTAAAAATCATCATTAACAATCTCAAATGAACGTGAAAAGGTTGTATAATTAAATTCCAACACTCTTTCCCATCTCTCTAAATCATTACTTGCATATATCATTGTAACATATTCTTCTTCATTGATTTCCTTATTCAACAATACGTATGTCATATCGTTTCTATGTATTATATCCCACGGCATAAAACCTTCCGGCAATTCTATCTTATTTACTTTTTCTACCTTACCGTCAAGCTTCTCAGCTATATATAATCCGAAAGGTAGATGTTGATGATCGTTATGAATGTATGAGCCGATATAAATTGATTTATCATTAACATTTGTTGGTCTTACTATTTTTTTACTTAGAGATGTATCTATTTTTGTATCGGGGAAAAGTACTTTATAACTCAGATCATCTCTTGTTATAAATACATCTTTTTTATAATCATATTGATAAATTCCATTTGTTATTTTTTTATCAAATCTTTTTTTATAAGCTGATATAAATTTTTCACCGGGCATTATTCCTATAGCATAAAGAATATTGTCAACTATTAAAAATGAGTGAATCCTAAAATTGTTTTCAATCGTTTTTACATCCCAGCTTTTTCCTTTATCATTCGAGACGGCTACTTCAGCTCCTTTTTCAGTACCAAGCCCCGCAAACATTCTATCTTTGTACATTATCATTGAATAGTTATGGATTCCGTTGGGTATGTTTCTAGCTTTTTTCCATTCACCGTTTTCTATCTTGTAATAATTCCCTAGCTCCCAGCTTTCTTTTGGATCATGGCCGGGTATATATATTGAATCATCCAGCAATACAATCATATCTATCTGGTCATCTTCAACTACAAATTCTTCCTTAAATACTCCGCTTTGCAAATCATATGAAATTAAAGGAACAGGCCCGGAGTTTACTGCCGGACCTATATTAGAGCTGTTTCCGGTACCGATATAAATCTTGTTTTTGAATAGTTGTAAATCCCATATATTTCTAGCATAAATTAGTTCACCGGAATCGTACCGGCTTAATAAGGGATTTCCCAATACTTCGATTTTAACAGTAGGTTCTTTTTTAATGAAATAAACTAAAACAAAAATCAGTACAAGGAATAAAAATAATACTGCCATTATCTTATTAACTTTCATAAAACTATTTCCGTTTCTATTTTGTCAAATATTTATCTAAGAAATGTAAAATACGGTTTATCGCGTCTACTCCATTATCCAAAGACCATTCATACGGTACATGTCCTTCGCCTTCGTAAATTGCCAACTGTGCTGTTTTATCTAAACGTTTCAATGCTATAAACATTCTTTTGGCGTCTCTGACATCACATGCATAGTCGTTCTCTCCATGTAGAATAAGTAACGGGGTTGTTATTTTTTCTGCTTGCAAGTATGGCGAGTTTCTAATGTAACGCTGCAGATCTGAAAACGGAGAAGTGCCCATCCTTCCTTGACCGGTTTCGAAAAAGCTTATATAGTCTAACCCGTCATCGCTGAACTCCCCGTATTTTCCAATTAAATCGTACATTCCTGAAAAAGCTATAGCTGCTTTGAACAAATTAGTCTCGGTAATTATACCTGCAGTTGAATAGCCGCCGTAAGATTGTCCCATAATAGCAATGCGGTTAATATCAATGTAACCGAGTTCCGCCGCATGGTATAATTGCGGCAACACCGTATTAGTTATATCATGAACCGGGTTAGCGGCTTGACCTCGAGGAGATATCGGAACATCGAGCAATATTACCGCGTAGCCCCTTGTTGCAAATAACTGTGCCGAGGGAATATTCGCTGGTGTTCCGCCGCCATACTTAGCGGCAAATCCCGAATAATTTCTATTTGGATAAAAGCTACTAACTGCCGGTAGTTTTTCTCCTTTCTTTTTCCCGGGGGGAAGTAATACAGCCGTTTTAACTTTTACCCGTTCCCCGTCATATCTGACTATTTCTGTTTCAAATTCTTCTATGTCGCCGAATTGGACTTCTTTTAATCCCGGATTTATTTCTGTTAACCGTTTCTTTTGATATTTTTTTGTATCAACTAAATACAGATCAATTGGGGTATAAGCATCTTCCATGCTGACTAAAATTGATTTTTCACCAGGCATTGCCGTTATAAATGTATTATTGGATTCATACGTATATACAATTTCCGTTGAACCATTTTTTGTGTTAAGATATATTATTGCCCCTTGATTATTACCTTTTGCGGCTTGTATTGCAATATATCCTTCTTTTGGCGACCAAACAGTTTTCTCATTAGATTTAATTACATCACGATATGAGTATTCTTTACCCGTAGAAAATAATTTTGCCTTCCTTCCCGAAATCGGGACTAATGCAAATTTGCCCGAACCTTGTAATCGAACTAAAATTTCTTTCCCGTCAGATGTATATAAAAGCGGGCTTCCCTGAACTTCTCCAGCGTCTTTGCCTATTTGAACGGGAACCGCCTCCAAACCTTGTGTAAAATCTACAAGCCAAAGCTTACTTTCCTTTACGTAAATAAGTTTATCCTGATCGGGATGCCATCTGTATGTCTCGCTGTAAAATTTCCTGCTCGATCCCGGTACTTTTAGATCGGCTGCAATTATCTTAGCCTTACCCCCGCCGGACGGAAGCACAACAAGATCATAACACATTTGTGATTCAGAGATATTCTTCGTCTGGTATACAGATAAATACGAGAGCCACTTTTCCGATGCGGATAGCCTTAGATAACTTGGACGCGGTATTTCCTCTGCTTTTACCAGTGTCTTTATTTCACCGGTTTTAATATTTATCGAAACTAATGTTGCATTATTTTCATTTATGAAAAATTCATTCCGTTCGAAAGTAGGATCTTTCTCCTTTTCAATTTCATCGCCTGTCTTATATACCTTGGCTGTTACTTCCAACGAATCTACTTCAGTTTTACCGCTTTGCTGTGTATCGGAATTCCAATCAAGATCAACCGGAACATAGACTAACTGACCGTCATGACTCCACTTGGCTTCATCCCCAAGCCAAAGTCTGCTTTTAATCTTTACTTCTGAGAGTCTAGTTTTTTTACCGCTATCAATATCATATATCCATAACTGGGGATAACCCGCCGTATCTGAATAAAACGCGAGTTTATTTCCGTCGGGTGACCATGACGGCCTCCATGAATTACCTATTTTATGACCGACTTGTTTCTCTTTTCCCGTCATTACGTTTACAACAAAGATTGATGACCCAACGTTAGAAGCCGGTGTACCGTTTGGAAGAATCCGCGGTTGGAGAGCATATCTGCTGGCTACACTTTTTATTGGTTGTTGAAATACACAATAAGCTACATATTCTCCATAGGGATGAACTGCAGGCTCTTCAAAGTGAGTGAAACTCTTCATCGAGAATGCCAATTCTATATCCAAAGGTGTTGTTTTAGTATGACTTTGTTCTTTAATATTCTGTGCCGAAACCGACATTATTAAAATTACATATAGCCATACAGTCAGTGTAATCCATTTATATTTTTTTAATGATAAATAACTCATCTTTAACTCCTTTGGGAATGAAAATAAAGAAAGGTGTCTCTAGAATTTTTTATCGAATTAATCTGCCGCAACATTAACGAATAAACCAACAGCCGGATAAAAAATAATTTTTACGAGACACCTTCTTTTTTTTAGAACTAAAAATTCATGTTTAACTGTAGTGAAGTTTCTCTGCCAGTTACATAATATGTCGGGAAAGGCTGTTCATAGCTGTTAAACAGGTTCCTGACCTGTAGTCCTATCCCAAGAATCTTTGTTAATTGATAACGCCCGGAAAGATTAACCTTTGCAAATCCGTCAAACCATTTTAAATAGTTAGACATAGACTTTCTACTACCATTTACCACGTCGGCATAATAAGCCTCATAGTCTCTTGCCCATCGTTTCCCGGTATAACTAACATTGAATCCTACAGATGTGTTATGTTCTTTATCTATGTTTAATAGTTCGTTTAGATTATAATTGAATGAAAAACCGGCGGCGACTTGAGGTACCACGGATAAAGCTAAAGGTTTACCAACCAACTCAGAGGGAGATTTTAATTCAGGCATACTTAATAATTCATTATCATTATAAGAAACATTCCCGCTGATATCCATGGCTCCAGAAGTATACTTAAGCATTACTTCAACTCCCTTGTTTTCAACTTCACCCATGTTTACATACTGATATACTGTGGAATTATTTCCCAGATTGGGATTATCTAGACCAATCAAATCATCGGTATGCTGGTAATAATATGTAAATTCAAAATAAAGACTGCCGTCCAGGAAGTATTGATCTGCCCCGATTTCCCAGCCTTTTGTTTTTTGAGGACCAAGATCAAGATTTTCAATAATGGTGGAACCATTACCGCTCTTCATTATAAGTGTCGGCGACTGAATACCTTCACCCCAAGAACCGCGTGCTTTTATTACCCATCCGTTAGTAGGTTCCATAAGGTAGGAAAAACCGACTCTCGGGCTTGTTGTATAGCTGGAATAATTAGCACCATTGTTGCTGTTGTAATCCGACCTTACACCCGCCGTAATAAATAGTTTATCGTAAAACCCTAATTTCGTCTGTCCGAAGAAAGCTCTTGTAACTGTGTTTTCCGCCCAAACCCTGCCGGATGAAATGGAAACATACGGTACATCGGTGGTTATGTAGTTTGTGACAATTTGTTGGAAATCCGGTTCAACATACTCAAAACCGGCGGTAATACTCGGTTCAAAAAAATCCATCCGCGGTAATTTTATATTTGTTAAATAACGAAAAGTTGATCTGGTATATCTATTGTTATTTTTTGCGCTCATTGTATCCGATGCAGAAAAGTAATCGGGGAATTCGTATCTATCATTCACACTTTTATTATACCCGATTGTTAATTGATGTTCCCACCAATCTGAGTATACATAGCTTGCATTCAGCCCCAAAATAATATCATTACCTTGATAATAATCATTCGGGTCAATCATATAGGATGTCGAATTCGGGAGTTTGTCTTCTTTATACAGACCATACCAAACAGCTGCATATCCCGCGTATCCCTGTTTTCTATTGGTTATTCTTGTTATTAAACTCATATTTAAATTATCAAGTAGTTTCTTTTGAAAGCCGAAAGAAACATTAAGATTTTTTCGATAACTGTTATCAACAAAACCATCCTTGTCCATGTAGGACACACCTAAATTAAACGAGCCACCAATTAAACCGCCGCTCAGCGATCCGTTATATGACTGATCCCATAATGCGCTTGGATCATATTTGGATTGTGTTATGCCTTGCCGCGTTGAAATTGAACCCGTTATTCCTTCCTGGGTTGCACTTCCTTTTTTTGTAAATATCTGTATAACTCCGCCTGCTGCTTCCGAACCGTAAAGTGTTGATGCTTGCGGTCCGCGGATTATTTCTATTCTCTCAATATTCTGCGAACTAATATTTGTCATTACAGATGTTTGAACTTCAACACCATCGACCAATATTTTGGTAGGCTGAATATAAGAATGTCCCTGGTTAGAGCCGCGTATAAATATTTTTTGATTCTGAGAATCAGTACCCATATCCGATGTAGTAACACCGGCTACTTGCTGATCTTTAAATATATCCAGTAGCGATGTAGTATTCATTTCTTCAAGATCTTTTGCCTTTAAAACAGTAATTGCTGTTCCCAACGTCTTTTTCTTTGTTTCTACCATTGACCCGGTAACTACTACCTCGTTTAAATCAAATGCAGACGGGTCAAGTTCTATATTCAGTTCAATTGTCCTATTCGCAGCTACCTCAACAGTTTCTTCTTTAGTGGTATAACCGATGTATTTTATTACCAACGTATAATTCCCCGGAGAAAGTTTTTCAAGTGAATATTCACCGTTCTCATTTGCTGCTACTCCCGTATTTGTTTCCTTAAGCATTATATTGGCGCCCATCAACGCTTCGCCGGTTTTGGCATCGGTGATTTTTCCTTTTATTGAACCGGTTTGCTGGATAACAACAACGGGCTCGTTATACTCTTCAAAGTTTGCTTTCTTAATTACAATCTGGTTGTTAATCCTCTGGAAAACTAGGTTGTATTGCCCGGCAAGTCCTTTAAGTAAATCGTAAAGGGGTTCGTCGGTAACATCTATCGTTACACTTTCATTTAACGGAACTTCCTGCTTGTTGTAGCTGAATTTAAAATTGGTTTGCTCTGTAATTATTTCCAGCGCTTCCTCAAACGAAACATTAGCAGCATTCATCGTAACCCTAATGCTGCTTAAATTTTGCCCTGCAGTAGATGCAAATAACATACTGACAACTACTCCCTGTAACAACAGTCCGAGAAATGAATAAAACACTGCCATTTTTAGTACCCAAAAAAAATTTTTTTTCATATTTTACACCTATTCCTTTTACATGTTAAACAATTTCCCCTATGGTAAAAGCTTGGGGTTGCGTTTGACTACTTTTGAGCCATGGCAATCTTGCCCATTGTCATGGCTGTTTTTACGGGTTTCCCGAGTAAAAATCATTTCATAATGTGCGCCCTCCTTATAAATTTTAGCTGCAAAGGGGCTACCCGCTGTCCAACAGCTCATTTATTTTTTTATTTATAAAAAACAATCTTTTTAAGTTCACCGTTTTTATCTATAGTCTTATACTTAAGTTTTTCAATGGCTGCAATAACTTTAATAGTTGTCCAGAATGAATCACGAACAAAGTCGGCTGTAATCTTAAAATTCGCTAGTGAGTCATCCGCCAGCTCCATCTTTATGCCGTAAGCCCTTTCGATTTTAACAATAACCTCGCTTAACTTTTCATCGTCAAACTTAAGATTATTATCTTTCCAGCCTGTTATTTGTACCTGGTCGAACAAAGATATTGATTCATCACCGGTAATCTTGTTTACCAGAACTTGTTCCTGCGGCTTCAAAATAATTCCTTGCCCGTTAACTCCATCCATCTTATTACTTACTTTTACTTTTCCTTCTATAAGCGATACGGATATTTCATCTTCTTCAGGATATGCTTTAACATCGAATTTGGTACCTAGAACAAAAGTAGAAACTTTGCCTGCATAAACTACAAACGGTTTTGATTGATTACGACTTACCTCGAAATAGGCTTCCCCTTCAAGATATACTTTCCTTACAGAATCATCCAGACTAACCGGGTATTTTAGTTTACTGCCTGCATTTAGAACTATACGGGTTCCATCCAGAAAAGTAAGAGTGGATTTTTCGCCTAGCTTAGTTACTTTTTCATGCCACTTTTCAATTACCTCTTTATTATCAAAAATAGATGTGTAATTGAATAGAATTGTAGACACAACTAAAATAAAAGCTATGGAAGCAGCAATTCTAACAAAGGTTTGCTTTTTGAAAAAATCATAATACTTTGCTTTACTGCTTTGATAATATTGTTTTGTATTTTTAGATTCAATTTTTTCAATAAAATTTTTGAACCCTTCCCTTGTATCAAAATCAATTGTTTCCAGTGACTCGGTAGCATTGTTCCATCGTGCGAGAATTACATCGAATTTTTTTATGTATTGATCATCTTTAAGGTACTCCTGAAATTCTTCCAGTTCAGCGCCCTTTAATTCATCTCCCAAAAATTTTATCGAAAGTTCTAAGAATTTTTCTTCGCTCATAACAGTTTCCCTTTTATCTATATGCAAGACAGACGAACAGGTAGAAATCTACTATACACCTCTAAAAAAATTGGATGCACTTGCGAGAAGAGGCGGCATATAAACTTCCGTATAATTTTTGATTTTAAATTTTGGCGGGATTTTTTTTAGATATTTACTTCTTTAGAGAGAATCTTAAAAGCTTGAACCATGTGGTTCTGTACGGTGTTTACCGATATAGAAAGTATTTCTGCGATTTCTTTGTACTTAAGCTCATCAATAACTTTTAGGCGGAACACAAGCTTTTTCTTTTCCGGAAGTTTACTTAGTATTTTCTCTACTACTTCTTCATTTTCTATATCCGCTGCAAAATCACTCACTTCAATTAAGTTTTTTAAGTCTTTATTTTGTTCAATATCATAAAGCTTTTTATTTGCTTTAAGAAAATTAATTGCGCGGTTTCTAACGGATATATATAGATACGCGCGAACACTTGATGAAATGATAAACGAATTTTTCTTTTCCCAAATATTGAAAAATATATCCGAAACTATGTCTTTAGAAGTATCCTTATCTTTAAGGAGCTTCAAAGCAAATTGTTTATAGTAACGATTAAAAAGTTCTTCCATTGCTTTCAAATTACCGTCACCAACCAGCTCAATCAGTCGTTCATCCGAAATAAATTTTTCTTTACACATTTAAAATGACGTATCATAGGTATTTGTACTGACATTAAAATAAATTGATTTTCATATAATTGCTACCACACTCGGAAGATAAGCGCCAAATTTAATAAAAACTTTACATCCCTCATGATTAACCAAATGAAGATTACAATCATAATTCAAACGATTTCCAAATTAAATTTTTTTAGCTAATTCAGCGAATTATGTATCCAATTTCATCATTAACGTGGTTTTATTCATAATAAAAAGATATTAGATAATATCAAAATCTTTTTTTTATTATCTTGCATATTAATTTTTTAGTTTTGTATCTTCTGTTGACTTATACCCCAAAAACTGAAAAATTTCAGTAAACATATTACTTCATTAAAAATAGATAGTGAATTATGAAACAGTACGGAAAACCTTTGGATAATTTGCAATCGGACGCTAAAGATTTTATTAATCTTTACGAATCTTTGGGCGAAAGAGCAGAAAACTTTGTGCCTAATCATGTTCTTTCAATATTAAAAAATTTTGTAAGATTATGTTACGAACAGCCGGATGATCCGGCCAAGCAAAAAGCTGAAATTGAAAAATATGTTCTTGAACTAAAGGAACTGATTCCAGGATATGTTGATGTTTCATTAATGCTTTATCCTCATGAGGATTCAAAGGCTTTCCAGTACAGGTTTAAAAAGCAGCAGTTCGCAAATAGATTAACGTCTTTTATTGATACGGAGCTTGTAGATGATAAAACAAAAGAACAGACGAAAAATATTTTAAGAACACATGATTACTCGATAGGTACTCCTCCAGTATCCAAAGGGCAAATCAATTTGATGTACAAATTAACTCTAGGCGACGACGTTAAAGAGTTAAGAAAATTTAGAGATGTAATCGGAGTAAACGGTGATATTGAAGAAGCTCAATGGAATTATTTTATGGATGTACTCGAACAAATGGTTGTTCAAAGTACACACTACACTACCGGGGCTGAAAAAGAAGATTTTTTAAGCAGGACAAAACTTACGGTTAACTTCAAGGGGTTAAACGGGTTTATACGTACAGTAGTGGGCGGCGGAGCAAATACTGTAATAGATTTATTCACTACGGATATATTCAATTCCAATGACGTAATAATTATCGACTTTAAAGATGCCGACAGCCTTTATGAGCAAATTAAAAATGATAACACAAGTATTTTCCTTGTTAAAGTTCAGAGTATGCGGAAGAATGTGTTTAACAATATCAAGTGGTTTCCTTATTTAACAAGGTTAATTATAGTTGATGATTCACTTGAATCACGCAGCACCAATACTTCAATGGTATTCGGGTTTCACAATAAAGCTATAAATACGCTTAATAAAGTTCATACAAAGAAATTGGGAGCATTGGCTAATACCCAATTGAACTTGCGGTTAATACTGGATAAAGTTAATGATGAAAATCTTGAAAAATTCAGACAATGTGCGGAAAGAAAAATTCTTGATTACGAAGAAGAACTTACCGAATTAAAACAGGAAGAACTCGGCGAGTTAGGCAACTATAAAAAGAATATTACTCTCTTTAAATTCAATGATTACGCTAAACAAATTACTAAAGATAAATATGCCATTACAAAACTCCATGACTACATTGTGCTTATTCAGAATTGCAAGGATTCAAAAAAATTACAGAAGCAAAATTCCGAATTGATAAACGAGTTTGAAACAAGAACAAAAGCATATTTTTACTCGAACATTGAGCAGGTGCATATTGCAACCATTGTTGAAGGTGGCGGCAGAAGCCAGTTACGCACTTACGGTGAATATCTACTGCAGCGTAAGTTAAAACCGGTTGATCCCGAAATTGTTAAAAAGTGTAAAACTATCATTGATATAATTCCAAACAATTATCAGCGTACGCTAAAAAATCATTTTCATAAGAATTTTGGTATAAATCTCTTTCTTGAAAAATACAAAGAGTACATCACCAAGGTTGAAAATGAATCTAACAACAAAGGCAGGTTTACTAATTTTTTAATAGATATAGGCATTAAAGAAGAATTCGATAAAAGATCGGCTGAAGAAAAACAAACTATCAAAGAGTTTATCAGTAACCTTGCAAACTTGAGTATCACATCTATTGCTGATGATGTCCAAATGATTATCAGAGATATTCTTTTTGATGCAGTGTTAAAACCTTATATACTGTTTAACGAATTGGCATCGTGGGAATATAAAGATTTATTCCCGGTTGATAGGTTTGATATAAACCCGTTTGACCTTGAAATAGGTTTAACCGAAGAAAAAAGAATTGATTTCGATAGGCTGCATCACAGGTTAAACAGAATGAAAAGTACTTTTCAACTGTTTGACGATACCGGGAGTTTGTGGGACAGGTTCTGTGAAAATTTAACCATTGTAATAAACGATCCTTCAAACCCGAGCGGGTTTTCGGATTTTCAAAACCTTGCTTTAATTAAATTTTTGAAATTCCTGAACAACAATAAAATAACGTTGCTTCTTGACGAAGCCTACAGCGATGCAATAAAAATTGATGATCCCGACGAACCAAAGTGGAGAACAATTTCCCGTTATACTATGAATAATATAGGTTCGCTGCCTAACATAAGTATTGTTTCGTCGCTTTCAACAACCAAGAATCTCGGTGCAACCGGCAACAGGCTGGGTTCAATAATTGCAACCCCGACAAGATTGGATGTTATAGAGTTTGCAAAAAAGCAGAACAGTATTGAAAAAGGAAATACAAATTCTCTTTACATGCTTGTAAATACTATTGAAGCGGCGCAGTTGTCTAAAAAAATAAAAGACAGAATGGAATCCGAACTGCCGAAAGATGCATCAAGATATAAAATAAAATCTTTGATTGAAACATATATTACCGATGAAATAATTAGTTATGCCGAAAGAAAAAGCAGTAAAAAAGGAGGCAAAGCAATCAAAAGGTTTTCGCCTTTTGAAGGCAGCCCGCTGCACATTTTTTTGCTTGAAGAACTGGTATCGCTTGATAAGCTAGACGTACTGGGCTTACCGGACGACTTCAAGTACAAAGGGGAACCGTTCTTTAAATATTACCAGGATCATCTTGTTAAAGAAATGAATAAATTCAGGGCTAATAAATTATTCAGGCGTGAAGCCAACGTAAGGTTAAGCCTTGCTAAAAAGTCTGCTTACAATGTTATTAAATCGGAAAACGCAGAAAAGTACTGTGATGTTCTGGAAAGCGACGGCAGTTATTTATTTAACCTGCAGTTGAAAGACTTTTTCTCTTACCAGGACCTAGAAAAATTCACAAAAAAATTAGCCGGACATAGAGGCATCTCGGTAATACCGTATCAAACCGGGTTTTTAAGATTTTCGCTCGGCGGTTTTATTGAAGGAAGCAATAAGAGTTACGAAATCTTTTCAAAAGAATTTGAAAATTCGCTTAGAATAGTTTTAAAGTACTGGAAACAATTCCACGAAGCTAAAACCAACCCCGACAATAAACAGCTTCGCAGTGAAGATATTTTGGAAAACATCTTTAAAGCTCAGTCGGATGTGGAATTCGTTAACTCGGTGCTTGAAGATTATAATACTATTAAAAACCTTCAGAAGTCTTCCCTAAACAATATTACTATAAGTAATATAATGACGTTGTATCACGCTTTCCCTAAAGACAGCGGTGTTACAATTAATACTATACGGGGATCGAAAAATTCCGTTTTCGAATTTTATGAAAATGTAGGACGGTGTAATGATCTGCAGAGCTTTATTGTAAGCAAAGCTTTCACAAAAATATATGAAAACTTGCTGCCGCAGATTTATAAAAATATACCCTTGATTAAAAAACTTGATTTTAATACGGTTATTTCAAAGTACGGCAAGTCAACTATCTTAAAATACATAAACAACAAGCTGGACTTTCAGCCTAACAATTATGTGCTTGACGATCCCGATGAAAAAAACATAATGAAAGAAATTTTAATTGAAATGGAAAGGATTTTATTCTCCGACTCAAAAGTAAAATTACTTGCGTTGGATGCGTCAAAAAATTTGCCGGGAGACAAGGCAAAGCTTGAAGGCTCAAATATAATTCTAAAAAAATATATTAAAGAATTATTACTGCACTTCAATCTACCTTTTGAACAGAAAGTTATTGAACCGTCCGTTGAAGAAATTGTAAATGAAGCATCAATACAGTTTGAAGAAATAACCGGGAAAAAAGTTGAAGAACTAAACCTAAGCAGTTACGTAGATAGTTATGTCAATTGTTTACATGAAAATTCACCGAAACTAAAAGGCGTTGTTCATGAAACAGTAGCTGAGTTTGTTTTTGACGGCAATTTAAATACGGCCGGCAAGATTTTAAAATTATATTTATTGAAAAAGAATAATGCTTTTGCAGAAAGGTTAGATGACAAAGTTAAACTGTTGTTGAGTAAAATTGAAGATAAAGATGAAGAAGTAAAACTATTTAATGAAGAATATATATTCAGCATAGTAAAAGAAGAACTAAAAGAAATAACAGACAATCTTTACCGGCTTAAAGATGTAAAGATTACGCCGTCGTCGTTGCACGATGAAGTACGCGCCGTTTGTTTGTTATTTATTGAACTTATCAACAAAACAAAATCAACAGAGTATTATAACAAATACAATCATACTCTAATCAAGTTTGTTGAAACTATGTTTAAGAAACAGAACTCAAGCGTTAACGAAATGATACAGCACGGGATTACGCTTCATAAAAATTTTGAAATGAATAAAAATATAAATGCGTCATTACCGTGGATAAATAAATTAATGACCAAGTGCGGTGTAATAGGCTTAGAACAGCCTGTCCAAATTCATACAAGAATTGTTACAGACGCAAAGAAAAGAATTTATCCTTTCCACAAAGCCGATAAAAAAGAAACGACTAAAAGAAAACGCAATTATACGGAGCCGAATGAATTCATAAAAAATATGAATATCAAACCTTCTTCGGTATTCTTCGGCAAAAGACTTGAGAAATTTATAGACAACATGGATGAAAACGATTATCGTTGTAAAATTATTAAACACGGCTTGGTGAAGATTTTATACGTATTCCAGAAAAGTTATATAAAATATTTAACCGATAACTACAGGCTTATACAGGCAGACGAAGTAAGCCTTGAAGATGTTAAGTCATTTTCACCGGATGTAATTTTATTTTACGGTGCGCCGGAAAAAGTTATCTCGTTCCCGCAAATTGGTTATTTTGATCTACCGGGACAGTCCGGGAATATCAAAACACTGGTAACACCGCTTAAAAAAGAAGTTGATTACTTCGGCGATATCAAAAAGCCGTGGCTTACAATGATGAACGAAAAAGTAAAAGAAATGGGCGGTATGCCTATTCACGGTTCCTTATTCGCTGTTGAAGAAGAAGACGGCAGTTTATTCGTAGTTCAGATAAGCGGCGACAGCGGCGTAGGTAAATCCGAAATGCTAGCCGCAATGATTCTGAAATGGCTTAAAAAAGATTTAGCCGGCGTCAGATCAATTAAAATGATTGCGGGCGATATGTTCTATGTCTTCCCGGACAGTAGGGGTAACATCTACGGTATAGGTACCGAAGAAGGCGACTTCAGCAGGGTAACGGATTTTGATCCGGACTTTATTAAATATTACTATTCGCTGT
This sequence comes from Ignavibacteria bacterium, assembly GCA_050117315.1. Taxonomy (GTDB): domain Bacteria; phylum Bacteroidota; class Ignavibacteria; order Ignavibacteriales; family Melioribacteraceae; genus JANQIV01. Next base: position 19,021 of record JASFMY010000053.1, on the reverse strand, counting down.
TTGCAAAGGCTGCGGACAGCAACGTTGAAGATTTAAATTCGCGAAGCACTATCAGCGGTTTATGCGATATAACAATGCCGTTTAAAATTGATATTATGCTGACAGCCAGCAATTATGCCAGAATAGAAGCGGGAATAACCCGTTATGAAAATCCTGAGAACTTCTTGCTTTACCGGGATTCTCACGGCGAGAGAAAAGAAAAGGCAACAAGTTCCGACAACCCGCACCTGCAAAGGACTTTGTTAAGATACACTAGCGATAAAAGCATTGTTGAAGTTATGGACACTCACGGGAATTATATTGATGATGTATTAAGCTGGGAAAAAGACGAACGGACAAATAAATTTTACCTTTGCGCTTCATACAAAATGATTGATAAAATTGATCTTGAAGGCGTAGTAAACAAAATCTTTGTTGGTAAATCTTTTAGCATAGATGAAGAAGCCTATACAATAAAATTGGTAAACTTTGATATAATTAAAAACAGATTTATTGCGGATGTCGCAAGCAATGATGATAAAGAAAAACAAGATAAGTTTTTATTAGACCGTGATATTTTCAGCCAGATATTCAACTCGCTTGCAAGCACGCCTGCAGGCCAACCTTTCATTGCCGAAGAAGGGCAGATTAATTCCGTCAATAGTTTGATAAATATTCTTAAAGGCGGTAATGACGGTAAAGGAAACGGCAGGAATATTCGGCTGGGAATTTTATCAACAGACTTGGGACGTAAGGGTAAAGAAATTACCGGACCTCAAGCCGCTGCAGAAGATATGAAAACAATGATCCAGGAAGTAAGAATTTATAGAGATGACATAAACAAAAATAAAAACTATGTTCATAATCTGGTTTACGAAAAGTATGCACACATCTTTAATGAACATAAGCACAACAGCGAAGTCTGTAGGTACAATTTTCTTCTATTCCAGCTCGAACAAATGCATAAAGCAGATTTTGTTAGGGTTGACGACCTGGAAACAAGAGTTGATTTGTCGTCTATCAAGGGATTTGAACCGCTTGAAAGTAAAAAGGAATTCAGTCCTTTGCTGGTTTCACCAAACATTAATATTGAGTTAAATGCTTTCACCGAATCTTACGAACAGCTAATGAGTCTGCCTAATAACCCGGATTTTGCAAATGAGTTTTACGAGGATTGCGATAAACTTTACATTGCCGAAGGTTATCACCGGGATACCGTTATAAACAATATGCTTCTTCAGTTATTGATTATAAGCGGTTATCTTACAATTGAAGATTTAACACGCGGCAGAATTACGGAAAAAGTAAACCGGGAAACATTAGCGGCGGCTAAATTTGCAGCGGCTAAAAAATTAACCGAATTAGAAGGTGATAAGAAGGTTGAAAAAAATAATTAATAAGTTAGTGGGTAAACAGCGAAAGCCTTAGATAAGAAAAAACCATCAAAGATGCTTTATATTTATCATTTTTATACAAATAACAAAATGATGTTTTGTTGTTGATTTCATGACTTATCTAGTTCAAACTTATTTCAACACCTGTCTTAATTATTTCAAAAGCAAACGGGTCTGATTTGTTAAACTCAGATGCCAAAAAGGGATGCGGTTCAATTACTTCTTCAAATTCTCGGGAATACTTCATAAGTTCTAAACGAGTATTGAACCTGTCTTCAGAATATTTTTTTAATATAACAGCAACATCTATGTCACTGCTTTCATTTGGTTTTCCGTTGGCATACGATCCGAAAAGAATTATCCTTTCTACAGCTATACCTGCTTCAATCAAAAGCAGATAATATTTTCGTACTAATTCACTTACAGATTCAATTGTTCCAACAGCCATTTTCTTAAATCTTTTATTCTAGTAATATATTCAGTGGTAAATTTTCTATCGCATTTTTTATAAAAATCTTGTTTGAAATCCGGGTATCTTGCTTCAATGTTGAAAGAAGTAATTATATCAAACAAATCTTTTACGTTTTCTTCAACCTCGATCCCACCTGAAATGGCCAATTTATTCAAATCATGTATTCTGGGAATAGTTTCTGCTTTGTTCTTAACTGCTAATGCCTTCAATAACTTCTCAATTACAAGATGACCAATAAATAAAGCCCATACATAATCTCCACTTGAATAAAGGTTGTTCATCGCCCTAAAATCTATATTTGATGCTTCAATCCAGTAATTGATAAGGTCTTGTGTTTGCATATTCTTTTTGAAAAGTAAATATTTTTTAAAGTAACTTCAAACAATAAAATTTGTAAAGGAAGATGTCAAAAAGATTTTAAAGTGTAAAAAAACTATATAAATAAGGGCAGCAATATAAAATTACCGCCCTATCGCAACAATACTATTACAAATTGTTCTGTGATTACCCGCCTGTAAAAGCCCTAAGGAACGGCACAGCTTGTGAGATGTAGAAAAACAACAATCCGCCAAGCAGCCAAAGAGCAAAAACCATAATGTAATATTTGCCGGTTGATTCGGACTTAAACATCTTTGCCAAACCCACACTTACAACAGCGTAAAACCAAATTGAGAATACATCAGCTTTAGAAAGCAGAAACCCCGTAAGAGTTGAGGTATCGGATTCCAGAATAGCGGCAAGGCTTGTACCCTGAAAGAACCGACCTGCTGCAAATGCTAAAATAACCATAGCAACAATTTGAATCGCGGTTATATAAGAAGACAAACCATAAGCAGATAAAACCTGCGAATAACCCCCGTCTCCTTTTAGAACAAACTTTGCCAGAAGCCAATAGAATAATGCAATAATAAAAAATATTATAAAAGTTCCGCCAACAATACCTATAGCAGTAAAAACCATTTGCGTACTTTGCTGATTCTCCATAAAATCCCTTGTCCGTTCAATCTGTTCATCAGCTTGTGCCCTGGAAAGCTGTCCGTTTTCTACCATGTCGTTCATTCGTTTTTCAATACCTTTCATTTGCTTTTCAATAATAGAATATTTGATCCTCGGGTTACTCATCATCAAAACATTTGCAAGAAATGCAACAATAACTACAATCAGTAGAGGAAAAAACCAATCGGTGGCTTTTGCGGGGAATTTTGCCATCTGAGAAAACGTTTTGCCTGGTTCTGTAAATACACCGACAAGCTTATCGGTGTGGCTAAGCTGGTAATCCTCCTGTTCGGAGGTTTCTTGATTTTCTTCGGTTACTTGGTTCTTCATTTCCTCCATTTATTTCTCCTTTATTTTTAGAAATGTTTATAATGTATGAATAATTATCTTTATTCATACATTACTTCTTAAAAGAAATTACCTCAAGCAGCATATTTTCATTTTATGTATTTCTGTACTGCCTTGTAATAAAAAACGGGTGTGTATATTTTAAAATGTAAAAAAATTTAGAGACTTGCCAATCTTTTTTCAAAAGACTAAGTTTACATTTCAACTAAGGAGACACTGATGAAGACAATAATTGAACCATTCAAAATTAAATCCGTTGAACCAATTAGATTTACTACAAAAGAAGAAAGAATAAAAATATTAGCAACTGCAGGTTATAATCCGTTTTTGATACATGCCGATGACGTGATAATTGATTTGCTTACGGACAGCGGCACATCGGCAATGAGCGCCAAACAGTGGGCGGGAATAATGGAAGGCGATGAAGCTTATGCCGGCTCTAAAAGTTTTTACAGGTTTGAGTCGGTTGTTAAAGATATTACAGGCGATAAATACATTATTCCAACTCACCAAGGAAGAGCGGCAGAAAAAATATTGTTTTCAGTTTTAGGCGGTGAAGGTAAATATATTCCGAATAATACTCACTTTGACACTACCCGCGCAAATGTTGAATTCTCAGGTGCGGAAGCTGTTGACTTGGTCTGCGAAGTAGGAAAACATCCCGAGCAGCGTGCCGACTTTAAAGGCAATATGGATATTGACAAACTTATTCAATTCATTGAAGAGAAAGGTGTTGAAAATATTCCGCTCGTGATGATTACCGTAACAAACAATTCAGGAGGCGGACAGCCTGTTTCAATGCAGAATATTAAAAACGTGCGTGCTGTGTGCGACAAATACAATCTCCCGCTTTTCTTTGATGCTTGTCGTTTTGCTGAGAATGCATATTTCATAAAAAAACGCGAAAAAGGATATGAAGATAAATCCGTAAAAGAAATCTGCAAAGAAATGTTTTCATACGGTGACGGGGCAACAATGTCCGCTAAGAAAGATGCGCTTGTAAATATCGGCGGTTTTCTTTCCTTGAACAATGATGAACTAGCTATGAAGTGCCGCAACCTTTTGATTGTAACTGAAGGTTTTCCGACTTACGGCGGCCTGGCCGGACGTGACCTTGAAGCCGTTGCACAGGGTCTGGAAGAAATTATGGATGAAAACTATTTGGTATATAGAATCAGAAGCATAGAATATCTCGGCGAAAAATTAATTGCTACCGGGGTTCCGATTATAGAACCGCCCGGCGGACATGCAATTTATATTGATGCAAAAAGATTTTTGCCGGATATTCCTGCAAGCCAATTCCCGGGACAATCTATTACCAACGAGCTTTACGTTGTCGGCGGTGTCCGCGCTGTTGAGATAGGGAGCGTAATGTTCGGCAAGTATGATAAAGACGGCAACCATATTGCCCCTCCAATGGAATTGGTGCGTTTGGCAATTCCGAGAAGGGTTTATACACAAAGCCATATTGATTACGTTTCTGAAGTGATTATCGAAGTTTTCAAAAACAGATCAAAATTAAAAGGCTATGAAATAACTTACGAAGCGCCGATACTGAGACATTTTACAGCACAGTTTAAACCGATATAAACTATATTTACTTTTTTATAAACCAAGTTCCTTTAAGGAACTTGGTTTATTTATAGTATCTCTCTTTTTAGCTGGGGAAATGACGGCTTTGCTTCTTATTTATTATTTAACTCACTTAAAAATGCTGCCAATAAAGTTGACCTTTCCAAAAGGCTATGTTTTAAAATATACTCGGATTTATTAGACGGTTTCATCCCGACCGGACCAATCCCGTCAATCAAATATTTATTTTCATCAACAAAACAAACGTCTGCAGAACTCCACCTGTGTTCTTCCTTTAAATTAATATCCAGCTTATCGGCAATACTTTTTAATTTTTGATACAATTCTTCAACTCTTTCGTTGCGAAGCATCGACGGTCTTCTTACACCTCCTTCAATCTGAACCTCGTATATTTTGTTACTCTTTTTTGGAATCAGTTTTTTGATTTTCTCATCGACCTCTTCCATCTGCTTTTTATCGTTAAAACGGACACTTAAATTTACCGAGGCATGTGCATAAGGTTCGGTAATATTTGATTCAATCTGCGTCTGCTGCGGTGCTATAACTAAGCCTTCATCTGGTTTTGAAAGCTCTGTCCATGAGGTCAATAACTTTGAAAATTTACCGACTGACTGTGCAACATATTTAGCATCTTTATTATTAAGCAGGTACATTTGACTGTTATAGACTGCAGCTCCCGATCTCGAAGTAACTACACTGTTATTTAATGATCCTCCGTGAAGGCCTAAAACATATTCTGCATTCTGGGAAACTCTTTTTACAAGACTGCTTGCAAATTTTCCCTGAAGCGAATTATCGCTTGTTAACAAAATCCCAACTTTCAACTTTTTCATTATCTTTACAAACCTTAAAGCCTGAAGCGCCGAAATCAATACAACCAAACCGCCTTTGATTTCCCAAATGCCGCTACCGTAAATCTTTTGTTCCGAATCATGATAGTATTCGTGGTTAGATGATTTGGTATCAATGTCCAGATTACCCAGCAAAAGTATATCAATTTTATCTTCGTCCGTGTTTGAGAAAAATAATGAGCTGCCCACTTCAACTTGTGGAAACGACTGAAACGAAAACCCCAATTGACTGAATTGTTTTTTTATAAGGTTAGATAATTTTTTAATTCCTTCAACATTTCTTACATAAGTATTAATATTTACCATCTCTTTAAGCATAGTTTCAATTTGACTTTGCCTGCCCCTTAAAAAGCCCCTTACCCTTACATGCAAAGGTACTTTTTTATAAACCCGGTCGGCTTCGGTAGCAAATTCATCGGTGGTAAAATATCTGTTAACGGCAACATCAAGCATTTTATTTACAAGGGTTTTATAGTCGTAACCTGCAACAGAAGCAGCATGAGGATATGAGCCGGTAGGACCGAGACTTGCCATTGAATTTAATTCTAGAATATAAACATTTCCTTCCTTATCCATTCTGAAATCTACGCGCGCGAAATCTTTTAACTGGAGGGCGTTAAAGGCATCAATACTAAGTTTTATCATTTCTTCTGCTTTTTCTTTATCAAGGTTTGCCGGACAGATTTTTTTTCTCGGCTTATGGCTTTTGTGTTCGTATGTTTGAATTGCATCAGGATCATTTTCCAGATCGATTTCCAAAATTGGAAAAGCTTCAACCGGATTATTGCCAAGCAATCCGACTGCAAACTCCCTGCCGGCGATAAACTGTTCAACCAATGCCGGCTGCTGAAACTCGTTGACAATAAATTTTACTGCTTCTCTTAAGTCCTCGTAATTATCAACTATTCTTAATCCGAAGGAGACAGATTCCATTTTGGGTTTTACTATCACGGGAAATTCAACATTAGAATCCTTGAATTCGTGAGTTGAAAAAACCCAAAATTTGGGTGTTGATAAGTTATGCTGCTGGAGAATCATTTTAGTAACAACTTTATCCAAAGCCAATGCGTGCCCTGCAGGAGACGAGCCTACGTAAGGGATACCCAACATTTCAAGCATTGCGGGAATGTGCGTATAGCGGCTTTCACCCTGAATGCCGTATGCCATGTTAAAAACCATTCCCATTTTTTCGCCTTCAACAACCTTAGGCATAAAGTCCTGGAGATTATCGATAACGTGCATATCGCCGTCAATAATGCCAACGTTGTGCCCGCCGTCTTCAAGGCACTTTGCAACCTTTTTAACTGTTTCCGGATTGTACATTTCTTTATTCTGCATCCCGAAAATGTTTATCACTTTGGATACGTCTTTGTTATATATAATTGCTACTTTCACTGTTCAATTCCTATTTAATTTCGAAGTTACACATTCTAAAAAAATTCGTTACCATTCTTACACCGTCTTTGCCTGATACTTCCGGGTGAGCCTGGAACCCGTATATAGGTTTATCTTTATGCTTTATGATTTCATTAGAAGTTAATTCCGATTCTGCAAGACAAATAAAATCCGGGGGTAAATCCGAAACATGAAAATGGTGCCTGCGTGTAAGCCACATATCTTCGGTATTTACACCTTCAAAAATCGGGTCTTCCGGCTTGGTAACACTTACTTTAACTTTTTTAATATTATAATCAGGTAGTTTTTTTATTCTGCCTCTGTGAGCAACCGCTATAATTTCATGACCTAAACAAAAGCCGATTACTGGGACGTCGAAGTTCATCATCGCGATAAAGTTTGCAGTAAGGTTAAGAGGTTCGTACGGATTGCCTCTTCCGCCCGACAACATTATACCGGATATCTGTGCTTTGGCAGATAATACAATCGGCTGGTTGTGATCAAAAAAAACGTAATCAAAATCCTGCTCCGATAAAAAGTTTCTTTTAAACTTTTTTATAAAGCTGCTTTGGTTGTCAATAATTAATAACATTTTCTATCCTTTTTTATAAAATCATTTTGTTTTGTAAAGTGATAACAATTCTTTAGACCCTACCCCGATACTGATTATTGATTTCATCGCTTTGTCAACCGGGTAATTTATTATATGTACATTTTCTTTTTTTACATGAAAAATAAATCCTGCGGTAGGCGCAGGGCCTGGGGGAATAAATACAGTATAGTAACCGTTCTCGTGTTCATCGGTAACAAATGCTGTTGTTAAGGTATCATTCCCGAATAAACTTACCAGCGCAACATGTTTGAAAAGTGTTTTATTACTTCCTATAAGTTGAAGTACGGTTTCTTTTATTATTTTATATAGCGGGATTCTCGCTAATATTCTTGGTTCAATAATTTCAAAAGAATATTGTCCCAGCTTAGTTTTTATTAATAACCCGATTAAGAAAAAAGTTAACAGAATTAATATAATTGCCAGGATAGAGGCGGCAAATTCCTGCATACCTGAAGTCTTTAAAATCAAATCCGTAATTGGTTTTACTTTATCGAAAACAAATTCAAACAGCCACTTGAATACAAGTATCCAGATAACAATCGGAAGCACAATTAAAGACCCGCCGAGAATTGTCGTTTTTATAAAAGAATTTATTCTGCTCAAAACATTTTCCTTAATAAAATAAATGATTCAAATCATGTAACTCGTCCACCTAAGCTTCACGCGTAGGCGGATTAAAACCATTTTTTTCTTTTCATATAAATAAACATTGCAACTCCTATAACCGCCATTACTCCCAATGCAACAGGGTATCCGAAGCTCCACTCCAGTTCCGGCATATATTTGAAATTCATACCGTAGAGCCCGGCAATAAACGTTAAGGGAATAAATATTGTTGCAATTATGGTGAGCACTTTCATCACGTTGTTGGAAATGTTATTTAGATTTGTGTCGTTCAATACGACCAAACTATTAATAAATTCATTGAACGTGTTATAGTTCTGAATTAATTCGTTGACGTGGTCTTTCAAATCTTTAAAGTAGATTTCGTTGTTCTTATCAATAAATTTTGATTCAAACTTAGTAAGCTGGTTAATTGCATCGCGAAGCGGGAAAAGGTAATTACGCAAAGAAGATAACTCTTTTTTCACGGAATGAATTTCGTCAATTAGATTTTCCGATATTCTTTTCAAAAGGTCTTCTTCAAGGCTTTCAAGTTCGCTTCGTATGTTGTCAAAAAACAAATAATAAGAATCAATAAACGCATCAAGCAAAACGTAAAAAAGGTAATCCGCTTTTTTAGAACGGGCTTTTCCAATATTTTTAGAAATACGGTCAATTTTAGTATCCAAAAAGTCGTTTTCTTTTTCATGGAATAGCAAGACGTTATTTTGATTTAAGAACACACAAATATGGTTACTAATAATTTTACCTTCAGGCGATGTTAAAAAAGCTTTGACAATAAAAACATGTTTATCAATATCTTCTTCATATTTCGGAATATGGTTTGTATTCATTATGTCTTCGAGCAGCATATGATGAAGATTTAATACGGAAGAGATGTCTTTTATTAATTCAATATTTTCAAAACCCTGTATGTCAACCCAGTTTACATATTTTGAATCAACGGGCCGAATATTATTTTTATTTAAGATTTCTTTTACGGTGAATTTTTCTTTGTTATAAATTCTTTGAACAATTTTTGTCGGCTGCGGGTTACCTTCGCCGGAATAAACTATCTCACCAGGAGGAGCGCCGACTTTTTTATTTAATTTTCTCTTTAAAAAATCCATTATTCAACTTTATTGTTTTTGTAAACAATTGTGCGGTGAGGATATGGAATTTCTATTCCTTCTTGATTAAAACGTTTTTTAACCGAATCAAATAAATCACATTTAAGTACAAAACCTTTGCCCGTATCTTCAGTCCATATATAAGCTCTAATAATAACCGATGAATCGGCCCATCCGAGAATTCTTGTTACAACCGCGGGTTTATCATTTCCCTTATCTTCATCACTTCTATTATCCATAAAATTAGGATGCTTCATAGCTTCTTCACGAATTATATGCATTGCTTTATCCGTATCGGATTCATAACTAATTCCTATTTCAAAAAAGTTGCAGATTTTAGTATCTTCAATAGTAGAGTTTAGAATTGTTTCGTTACTTATGATTGCATTAGGAATTATTACTCTCCTGTTTTCCCAGTTTTTTATAACCGTGTGTCTTAAAGTAATATCTTCTATAGTACCACTGTGGGTTTGAATAGTAATAATATCCCCAACCCTGAAAGGCTTGAATATCACTATAAAAATACCGCTGATAATATTTGAAAATGCAGCCTGCGAGGCGAAACCAACTATTGCTGCAAAAACACCGGCGCCTGCTAAAAGAGTGATGCTTAATTCCTTAAGTGCAGGAATTGAATACATAATTATTATCGCAGCTATAATAATTATTATGAAGTTGATTGCATTTTTAAAGAAGTTATAATTCGTGGGATCGGTATCTAGTTTTTCGGCCGTTAACTTAATATACTTATTCAAAACATATTTTAGTATTCTCGATAATAATATCGATATAAGAATAACTGCAACAACAAGTATTATATAGTTGAAGTTGGTTTTTAATAATTCCATTTTCAACTCTAATTACTTTCTACATCTTTTGTATCTTCCTCATCTTCCGTTTCTTTTTCTATTTTGGGAGATTTCGATGTATCCAGTTTTAACAACAAACCTACTGCAACACCAATAAGCAAAGTAATTAAAAGAATAAAAGCACGCGGCATCTTAACGGAATATGAAAGGAAATTAACCTCGATAGCATCCACGTTTTGAATTGTGAATATCATTGTAAATATTATTAGTACAACTACAAGAATTTTTTTTAACATTAATTCTTTATTTCCTTTAGTGTATTACTATCAACCGAGCGTAAATGTAAATCTCTTTGCGGGAAAGGAATTTCAATATTGTTCTCTCTAAATTTCCTAACTATTTCACAATTTAAATCCGAACGTACATAATAATACAATTTGGGATCGGGAATCCAAACGCGTAATGTCATATCCCACGACGAATCTCCAAAATTTGTAAGATGAACTTCAGGTTCGGGACCGTTTAATACATCTTTATTTTCTAATGCAACCTGTTTTAGAACTTTCAAAACAGTATCCAGTTCCGAGTTGTATGAAACCCCAACACCTAAATCTACTCTTATTTTTTTATCCCCGTGGGACCAGTTGGTTACATTGCTGCTTATAAACTCGGAGTTGGGGACAATTATGGAAATGTTGTTAAGCGTTCTGATAGTGGTAGATCTTATATTAATATTTATAACATCTCCTTCGGTATTTCCTACAGTTACCCTATCACCGACATTTATTGGCCTTTCAAATAATAGTATTAAACCCGATATAAAGTTTGACGTAACATTCTGCAGACCAAAACCAATACCGACGGATAGAAACCCGAGTATAACCGCCAGTCCGCTTAAATCAATCCCTATAAATTGAAAGGCTACAACCATTCCAATAAACACGATTATATATTGTGAAACCCTCTGTAAAGTAAAAACCAAACCTTGTTCAATTTTGAACTTCACCAAAATTTTCGAGAGCAGTTTGCTGGTAACAAATTTTGCAACAAAATGAAACAATACAAATATTAGAATGAAAATAATAATTGAAAGTGGGGTAATTTCCGTCTGATTAATGTTAAAAATCGGGAAGTAAATTACCTCCCGGAATGACTCTAAAAATTCTTGCATGACAACCTCAAAAACATCGTATTAATATAATTTGTAAACTTGTTATTGCAAATGAAATTATTATAAATTTGTATACCTATTCAAAATTAATTTAGAGATGTTTTGCCTAAATTAAAAAAAGCATATTCTTTTTCAAATAAGAAACAAATCTGGCGGTTGCTGGTTACGGATAGTGATAACCTGGTTATTGAAACAAGAGACTTAAAAACAAAAGAAGTTTCTTTTACCTGTCTCGATATTTTAACTGGCAAAAAAGTATTTAAGAATTTTCAGCACGATGAAAAAATTTGGCTGGGAATTGAAGATATTTATAAAGACATAATTTATTTTCATAAATATGCTAAACCGGATATGCCCGGACATAAAGGAATAATTGCGTTCGATATAAACTCCCAAGATGAAATCTGGAATACGCAGGAGTTTTTATATTTATTCGCACACGAAGATAAAATCTATGCTTACAAAGAACTATTTGAAGGGAGAAGGTTTTTTACATTAAATTACAAAACCGGCAAACTAACGGAAGACCTTGGCGAGAGTTACGAATTAGTAAATAATTTACGGAACGAAGCAAAACAAAAAAAAGATTATTCAAACTATTCATTCCCTGAAAACTTCTTTCGGCAAGATAATTCAATCCCGGGAATTAGCAATGCGATTTTTAATTTTATAAATAAAGACGATGCGCTTGGAAGTATTGAATACATATTAAAGGGGAGTTTACTTCTTTTCAACTGCCATAAAAAAATAAAGGAAGGGAACTATACAAATCTTTTTTTTGCAATAGATATTGATTCTCAAAAAGAAATTACTAAATTTGTTTTGAATTCTAACGTAAATTCTGTGGTACCGGACTCTTTTTTTATATACAAAGACATGCTGCTAATCTTAAAAGAAAAAACGGAATTAATAGTATTCCAAATAGAGACTTAATAAAGATGAAAATTTCTCAAAAAGAGAAAAAAATCATTCTCGATCTTGCAAGAAACTCCATCTCATCTATTTTCAATAAAGGGAAAAAAATAACCGAAAATTTTGATGACATCGAAATACTAACTTCAAAATGCGGCGCTTTTGTAACTTTAACAATTAACGGAAACCTAAGAGGGTGTATAGGTTATATTACTTCCGGTAACCCTCTACATGAAACAATTAAAGATGCAGCAGTTCAAGCTGCATTGAACGATCCGCGTTTCTCTCCTCTTACCGAGAAAGAAGTTGATAAAATTGAAATTGAAGTTTCAATTTTATCGGAACCGTTTCCAATGAAAAATTATGATGAAATTGAAATAGGCAAACACGGTTTAATCTTAGAGGAAATGGGCAGTAGAGCTTTACTGCTGCCTCAAGTTCCCGTTGAACATAATATGGATAAAGATGATTTCCTGAGCGCTTTATGCCAGAAAGGAGGTTTCAAGCCATCTTTATGGAAAGAAAGAACACTAAATATAAACTTATTCACTGCCGATGTTTTCTCCGAAAAAGAATTGGAGGAAGAAATGGAACTCGTTAGAAAACCTTCCGTAGCAGGTATGTTTTATCCGGCTTCAAAATCAAAACTTGAAACAGAAATACAGCTAATGTTTGATTCAACCGTTCTTGATTTTAATCCCGAAAACATTTTTGGAATTATTTCACCACATGCCGGTTATGTTTATTCAGGAAAAACAGCAGCTTATGCTTATAAAACTTTGATAGAGAAAAAAATTAATACAGCACTCATAATTTCTCCAAGTCACAGAGAATATTTCCCGGGTATTTGTGTTTATGAAGGTGACGGGTATGAAACTCCTTTCGGGAAAATACCCGTTGATAAAGATTTGCGTGAAAGATTTCTTAATCATGACAGGATAATTTTTTCAGGCAGCCAGGGCCACAAAACCGAACATGCCCTTGAAGTACAAATTCCTTTTATCCAGTTTTTGTTTAACGACATTAAAATTCTGCCTGTTGTAATGGGCGAACAAAACAGAGAATTTATAAACACTCTGGCTGAAAGAATTGCCGAAACAATAGACGAAAATACAATTGTAATTGCAAGCAGTGACCTTTCACATTTTTACAATAAGTCACAAGCAGACAATCTTGATTCAGTTATAGAAAAAAGAATTAATAATTTTGAATTCGAAGAACTGCAGAAAGATTTTGAAGAAAGAAAATGTGAAGCATGCGGAGCCGGTCCGATGGTTGCTTTGTTGAAAGCTGCTTCATTAAAAGGTTATAACAAAGCAAAAGTTCTGGCAAGAACGAATTCGGGCGATATTACCGGCGATACTTCAGAAGTAGTAGGATATTTGTCTGCGGTAATTTATAAATAGAATAAAGAATTCAAACACAATTTTCTCTATCCCTTAATTCTACACGTAGTTTCTTTGCTTTATACTCTTCAAAGTATGTGTAAAGAACTACCTACCTGTACAATACTTGGCTTATCTATTTATACAAGCACAAACAGATGTAAATATTTGATCATCAAATTCTTTTCTTATGCGCTCTGAATTATTTTTTTTATAATCGGCGGATTGGCTGCTTCTAAAAACTTAACGAAATGGTTCGAGTGAAATATTTCTGAAATCAAATGAAGATTAAATTGCTCTGAAAAAAATCAAAAAAGCATTATATTTGTCACTTAATTTTGTAATGTCATGTTGAATTTGTTTCAGAATCTTCATAATGGACCCAGAATCAAGTTCGGAATGATAACTTGTAACTTAAACGGAGTTTATCATCGCACAGAAAAGCAACAAAAATGATACGATTGAAAAAATTGTATCGCTGGCAAAAAGAAAAGGATTTGTATTTCAATCAAGCGAAATATACGGCGGATTAAACGGCTGCTGGGACTACGGCCCGCTGGGAGTTGAACTTCTAAAAAATATTAAAGAAGAATGGTGGAAGGCAATGACATACCGTGAAGACGTTGAAGGGGTAGACGCATCAATATTAATGCACCCAAGAGTGTGGGAAGCAAGCGGACACGTTGAAAACTTTACCGACCCGATGATTGACTGTAAACAATGTAAAGCCCGCTTCAGGGTTGATACGCTCGGCGACGCAATTGCCGAAAAGAAAAAAGGAAAATTTTTAGAAGCGCTAGAAGAAAAGCTTGATGATAAAACCGAACTTAATGAAGTATACAGGATCCACGACGAACTGGATGCAAGATTTGAAGCAGTACTTGAAAACAAAGAACTCGGTCTAAAACTGCTAACGGAAGTTAACTGCCCTAACTGCGGAACTCAAGGGCAATTCACCGAACCGCGAAGTTTTAACTTGATGTTCAAAACATATATAGGATCGGTTGAAAGCAACGACAGCGTTGTTTACCTGCGTCCGGAAACCGCACAGGGAATTTTTGTTAACTTCTTAAATGTACAGAATGCCAGCCGTCAAAAACTTCCTTTTGGAATTGCGCAAATTGGTAAAGCGTTCAGGAATGAAATCAACACGAAAAATTTCCTGTTCCGTACCCGCGAATTTGAACAAATGGAGATGCAGTACTTTGTAAAACCGGGCGATGATAAAAATTATTACGATGAATGGAAAGAGAGAAGGCTGCAATGGTTTAAGAACCTGGGAATGACACCGGAAAAACTCAGATACCACGATCACCCGGAAGACAAGCTTGCTCACTATGCAAAAGAAGCAACGGACATTGAATACGAGTTCCCGTTTGGCTGGGGCGAGATTGAAGGCATTCACAACAGAACGGATTTTGACCTGGGACGTCACCAGGAATATTCCGGTAAGTCGCAACAGTACTTTGATGACGAAACAAAAGAAAGGTATGTGCCTTTTATAATTGAAACATCTGCCGGTGCAAGCCGTTCATTTATGGCCTTTTTGGTTGACGCATACGACGAGGAAGAAGTTAAAGGGGAAAAAAGAGTTGTGATGAGATTCCACCCCAAACTTGCGCCGATTAAAGCAGCAATTTTTCCGCTTGTTAATAAAGACGGTATGCCTGAAATAGCCCGTAAAATAGAAGCTGATCTACGTCCGCATTTAAGAGTATTTTACGATGCAAAAGGAGCGGTAGGCCGCCGCTACAGAAGACAGGATGAAAACGGTACACCGTTCTGTATTACGGTTGATACACAGACAATTGAAGATAATACAGTAACAGTAAGAGAACGTGATTCAATGGACCAGGATAGAGTTGCCATTGATAATCTGCTTGTCTATTTACTGGATAAGTTGAAGTAGACAAATTTAACTCTTCAAAAACCCGGCTTTTCGGAAAAGCCGGGTTTTTATTTATTATTCTATTAAAACATTTGCTCTTTCTTTTTCAGTCACCTCAACATACTGCTTAATAATTTCTTTGAGATAGTTATTCCAGTAAAGGCATGATTCTTTTTCGTAGAAATCGCCTTCTTTAAAATTGTACTTTGCACAGCCTCCCATACAGATTGGCAAAAATTTGCAGTTGTTACATTCTTCAATTTCCAGCGGGTTTACATTCATCCACTTTTTGTAATTGGGATGCGACTGATAATCTTCCCAGATAAAATCTCCGCCTAAATTAAGGTCGTGTACTTCCAGGCCGCATTTGAAAACTCTGCCTTCCGGATGAATACACAATGAGTATTGACTCTGGGCACCGCACGCCCTGTTTAATACTTTTGGGAATTCCAATATTCTTTTTATATCTCCGTTTGGTGTTAACTTAATTATCTCTTTTTGAAATTTAAGTACGTGGCTGAAAAATTCATCCAGAGGCATTGTGTTTTTAGCAGTGTGAGAACAAGCATAGGAAAGAGGCCCTATCATTGCAATGTACGGACGAAGTTCCTTTGGCCTGTTGAATAAATATTTTTCTTTAAGGATATTTAATAACTCCAACGAGTTGCCGATAGAATCTTTGTTAACGTTTATTCTCAAATTGACATCAAAATAATCCAAAGCTTTGGTTATGCCGTTTAACACTGCTTCGAAAGAAGGTTTGCCGTTCGAATAAGGCCGGTTGATATTATGAATAGAAGGCGGTCCGTCAAGTGTTATTTGTAATTCTTCAACCTGTGAATCAGCCAGAAGTTTAATTAATTTATCATTTATAAGTGTGGCATTCGTAGTAACTGTGGCTGCATATGGAATATCAAACTGCTTTGCAGTGTAAATTAATTTCCCGGAAAGATATTCAATAATTTTGGGAGCCAGTAAGGGTTCCCCGCCGTACCAATCTATTTCAAGATTGCCCGGTTTTAACTTCGGCAACATTTTTTCTATTTCTGCCGTAATTTTATCTGCGGTTTCAAAAGTCATTTTTGATTTATCATGTTCCTGGTAACAATAGAGACATGAAAGATTACAATTCAACGTAGGCACAATTGTAATTGAGAGTGTTTTATCACCGGGTTGATTTATATATCTTTTTTCAATCTCTTTCTTCTCATCAAAATGTTCCGGTATTAAAAAACCGCCTTCGGATAACATTTTCAGCAATGGTATCGAGACTTCAGGAAGGTCGCAAAACTCAAACGGATCGGAGTTAAGAAGTTCTTTAATGAACGGTTCGAATACATCATGCACTTTTATAGCGCTGACATTCATCGAATTAAATAAATAAATTTTCCCGTTATCAAATTTAACGGGAAAATTAAAATTTGAAGACTTATAACGCATAAATTAGACTAAGCAAACGTTTCTGCAACCGCAGTACCTAGCTCGTAACCGGGCTACTTCTTTTGAAGGTTTCATAACCCACAATTCATCAAGATTAACCTTATCAAAGTCTGCTTTCTTGAGACCGCTTAGTTTTTGGATTTTAATGGTAGGAACTTTTTCGGTAATTTCCTTTTTTTTTGCCATTTTAACTCCTATTGTTTTTTGTTAAATGAGCAGTACAGGAAATCTATATAATCAGATGAAATTGTAGTTTAACATAATGATTATTCGCTTTTTAAGCAATATTTTAAATAAGGATTTCATATGAAGATAATTAAGAAAGCATTAAACAAAATGTGTATAGATTTAATGGTTTTGTTATTGCAGCTAAAAATTAATATGAAAAAAATGTCCAATGAAATAATTATTTAACACTCTTTTATATTCAGTAGAGTTTCTGCAAAATAAAAAGTCGGTCATTTCGAATCCGTTTTTTGGGTGAGAAATCTTTCAATTAGAGTATGATTTCAAAGATTTCTCCCTCCGGTCGAAATGACAAAACGTTTAGATATCTAATTTTGCAGAAACTCTAGTTGTTATCTTTTATATCATTTACCAGTAATTGATAAGCAAATGGGGAAATGATTATTATTAACATTATAAAATACGGGTATTTATACCTCGAAACTCCAACCGCTGCTATTGTCGCAATTATCCCCATAATAACATAACCAATGATTATATATTCTAGACATTTATTAAGTTTTATTTTCTTTCTAACAACATTTAGAAAATACAATAAAATTATTGTAAACATAGAGTAATAGAATAAATGGTGAATAAAATAAACGATTGTCAAAAGTAACCAAAAAGTAGTCGAGTAATCGCTTTTCTTAATTTCCCAAGAATCGTTTACAAAAATTTCTTTCCCTATTCTGGGTAAATTCCAATCAACAGTATTGAGCAGTGTATTTATAGACCAGTCGTCGTAAGCAAATAGATGAAATATTTTCTTTGGAAGAAGTTTTAACCAGGCAAACGGATTTTTAATAATCCAATTAGCAGCTCTATCTTTCCATATCCCGGATTTTTCACTATAGGTTAAGAACTCTTCATTATCAATATAACCTAATTCTCCCTTTGATAAGAAATTATTAGTGTAAGTTCCAGTAGCAAAGTCGTTTGCACCCATTAAAATATTTATACTGCCGGTAGTCCCTGTAAGTAAGAAAACATCGCTGTTTAATTTATTTATAAGCCCGTACGAAAAAGTAAAAAATACAAATGAAACACTAACAAATAAAATTTTCCTGGTTTCAATAGGATTACTACTTCTTTTATAAAAAAGATAACCATAGTAGATAAGGAAAGATACTAAAAGCAACACTCCAAACTGCCTGACACCCATTGCAAGGAAAACAAATAATCCTGCCAGTATAAAATTGTAAGATTTATTACCTACATAATTATAAAGAGCAAGCAAAGTAAAAAACAAATAAAACAATTCAGTAAGATTCAGCAGTACGATTCCTATATTTGTTAGATAGAAAATATAAAAAAGGCCGGCGATTTTAGAAATTCGTAAATTGTTATAAATCTTGCAACTAATTTTAAATATCAAAAATAAATTAGCGGTATTTAAAAATATATTAACAAATGGAATAATTGACTGGGATTTGAAGACACTTAAAACAACTATCAAAAAATTTACGTAGATAGGAGCATTTATATATGGATCATATAAATTATGAAAGCCAGGATAAATTGTTCCCTTTTCTATACATTCAACTGCTTGTTGATAATACCTTAACGAATCACTTTGAAAAGGGATTTGTCCGAAAACTGCATAAATAATCTGAATGAGTATAAATACACCAATTACATAAAAAAAATAATTATCTATTATCCGGACAGTTATTGATTTTAATCTGTCAGTTGAACGAAACCGCCAAAGCGGCAGCAGATGTTCTTTGACAAAATGGGAGAGTATTTTTTTATATTCTCTCATCACCAACAAAGAAAAAGGAGTAAAAATGGGAGAATTAAGAGAAAAAATGCTG
>JASFMY010000052.1:0-38187 GCA_050117315.1 Ignavibacteria bacterium | reverse complement strand
CAGCATTTTTTCTCTTAATTCTCCCATTTCTTACTCCTTATTTTTGTGGTGATGGAAGAATATAAAAAATACTCACTCAATATTTCAATGAACACGGTGCTGCCGCTTTGGCGGTTTCGTTCAACTTCTTAATCATACTCATAATCATAATCTTGCTCATACTCTTCTGTTAAAGAGGGAAAGAAGAGTATGATTAGGATTAAGAGTAAGAAAATTAAGAGAGTAAGAGTAGGATTAAGAGAAAAATAATAGTTTTATGATTGCTCAACAAATAATATGTTTTGTTGTCATTTGGTCATGTATGGTCATTGATTGTGAATGCTATAAATGACTATCCATGACAACAAGTAACTATTATGATTTACTGTTTTACGCAGTGGGCTTGTTTTTTATATTTTGTGGAATTCAATTATTTATTACTTCTTACGTAGCAAACATTCACAGCCGAAAGCTAAAATTTCTCTAAGCAACGGTATGTTGAAAATTTTAATTACAGGCAGGTTGAACCTTTGTTTATAAATCGGTCTGAACAAATAAAATTCCTTTTTATGAAAATAAAAATTGTATTTTCTGCACAAAGAGTTAAAACGTCTTATAGATATTCCGGTAGCATAATTACTGTTAATATGTTTTACAAAATTTGGACTTTCACCAAATATTTTGACTAAAATGGAAACAATAAAATCAGGTAATAAATGTATGTAAGGAGTAAACTTCAATATTGACCTTCCAACCTGCTGGTGCCCTGCAAAGCCGGAATATTTAGGCGGAAAACTTATGAACAAATAACCGTCGTCTTTTAAGAGTTTGTACAGGTTCTCAAATGCTTTGTCCTTGTCGGGAACATGTTCTATTACCTCGCGCATTACAATTAGATCATACTGTTCGTTTATTTTATTGATAAGATTTTCATCTGTTATATCGCCAACTATAACGTCAATATCATTATTGATCTCTTTAGCCAGTCCCGCTCTTGTTTCATCTAATTCAATACCGCATACGGAATGGCCATGCTCCTGCATCACTTTTAAAAATCCTGCTTCAGCGCAGCCAACTTCCAATATTTTCAATTTACTAAAGTTTGAAATATTTCCTTCAAAATATTTATGTAAATAATTGTTTGTGTATTCAACCTGTTCGAGATATTGTTTTTTAGCCATGATTATTTTTTGATTGAGTGGAAATAATAATAAATTGATTTATTGCATATATTCTATTTAAGGGATAAATTCGAAAGTTTAATTTCGAAAAAATATGTCAGAACAGAAAGAAAAAATAATTACTACAAACAAAAAAGCAAGGCACGACTACTTTATTGTACAGTCTTATGAAGCGGGAATTTCGTTATTGGGGACTGAAGTAAAGGCATTGAGAAATAATAATGCCAATCTTGTAGACGGTTATGCCCGCATTATTGACGGTGAAGTATGGCTTATAAACGTACATATCGGGCAATATAAACACGGAAACATCAATAATCACGAACCGTTTAGAAAAAGAAGATTGCTGTTAAAGAAAAGCGAAATAAGAAAATTGATTAAAGCTACTTTAGAGAAAGGTAATACTTTAATTCCGTTGAGACTGTATTTTTCAAAAGGTAAAGTTAAGGTTGAACTGGGTGTTGCAAAAGGTAAGAAAACTTACGACAAGCGTGAAGATATAGCCAAGCGCGATGCCAAAAGATCACTTGAAAGAAAAGTTAAATTATAAATAAAGGTATTGTTTTGAGTAATAAAATTTCATTCCCACCGTTAAATGAACAAATGGATCTTATTAAAAAAGGCGCTTCCGAAATTATCCCGGAAGATGAATTAGTTAAAAAAATTGAAAAATCTATTAAAAAAAATATACAGCTAAACATAAAATTGGGCTGCGACCCCACAAGGCCTGACCTTCATTTAGGCCATTCGGTTGTTTTAAGAAAACTGGAACAGTTTCAATCGCTGGGTCATCAGGCAATTTTAATTATCGGTGATTTCACCGGCATGATAGGCGATCCTTCAGGCAGAAACCAGACACGTCCCCCGCTTACAATTGATGAAGTAAAAGAAAACGCAAAGTCATACTGGGAACAGGCTTCAAAAATTTTGGATAGAGAAAAAACAAAAATAGTTTACAATTCCGAATGGCTCGGCAAAATGAACTTCCAGGAAGTAATTCATCTTGCCGCAAAATACACGGTTGCAAGAATGCTTGAACGGGACGACTTCACGAAAAGATTTCAATCGCAGACCCCTATAAGCATGCATGAACTGCTTTATCCCCTTGCCCAGGCAATGGATTCCGTAGCTATCAAAAGCGACGTGGAGCTTGGTGGAACCGACCAAAAGTTTAACTTACTAGTAGGCAGGGATATTCAAAGAGAACACGGACTTGAGCCGCAGGTAATTTTAACAATGCCTTTGCTTGTTGGAACAGATGGGGTTGAGAAAATGAGCAAGTCATACGACAACTATATAGGTATTGATGATCTGCCGAAAGATATTTACGGAAGGACATTATCACTCCCGGATAATTTAATCTATACTTACTACGAGCTGGCTACTGATGTTGATTTGAATGAATTAGAAGAGATAAAAAATTATCTTGAAGATTCAACAAAGAATCCGAGAGACCTAAAAAGGGCATTAGCCCGCAAACTTGTCGAAATGTATCACTCGGCAGAAGCTGCACAAAATGCAGAAAGAGAGTTTGATAATGTTTTCAAAAACAAAGGTCTGCCCGACGATATACCGGAAATGAAATTTGAAGCCGGTATTGAAAAAGGAATTGTAGACTTGGTTGTTGAAACAAAATTAGCTCCGTCAAATAGTGAAGCACGAAGGCTTGTTCAGCAAGGCGGTGTTTCAATTAATAGTAAAAAAATATCCGACTTTAAGGAAACTATTAAATTGGAAAACGAAATGATTCTTAAAGTCGGCAAACGAAAATTTCTAAAAATTATCTGTGACTAAATAAGGAGATAACGATATGTACGTACCGACTAAGATTTTTTTTACTAAAGGTGTAGGAGTAGAAAAGGAATATTTAGCATCGTTTGAAAAAGCACTGCGCAATGCACAAATTGAGAAGTATAATTTAGTTTCAGTTAGTTCTATTTACCCTGTTGGGTGTAAAAGGATTACGGTTGAGAAAGGATTGGAATACCTTCAACCCGGACAAATAGTTCATGCAGTTATTGCAAGGAATGCAACAAATGAACCGAATAGGTTAATTGCGGCATCAATCGGGGCGGCAATTCCAAAAGATAAAAAATTATACGGGTATCTTTCTGAGCACCATCCTTACGGTCAAACCGCTCAGTTTTCAGGTGACTATGCCGAAGATTTAGCAGCTACAATGCTGGCCACTACTCTGGGTATTGAGTTCGACCCGGATAAAGCATGGAATGAAAAAGAACAATTTTTTAAGATGTCGGGAAAGATTGTAAATACGTTTAATATTACTCAATCGGCAAAAGGAAACAAAAGCGGTTGGTGGACAACTGTTGTATCAGCTGCTATTTTAGTTGCATAAGTTTTTCTTTCGGCATCGCCGTCTCTTCGGAATTATTTCTTCGTGCCTGCCTTGCCGGCAGGACTTCTTCTTTAATTCGTGTAACAAAAATTTAAGCTACACGAAGTTAGTCCCAACTAGATATTTTTATTATTGAATATTCCATAGAGATGAATTAACAATGCTGTCGTTAAGCCCATAACCATCGGTTCAATTTCATTAATGATATTTACACTACCGAAATTATCCCGCAACAAAAACCATAAAAGACTTATAAAAAAAGCAGTGATCATTTCGATTGCTGCTATTTTTTTTGAAACAAGAAAATTTTTGTAATATGCACCAATCACCAAAATTATTATTGAAGGAATACACAAGCTGCCGATTGAATACCAGAGTTCTATAACAGAATCAATTGAGTACGCAAGTACAACCGAGATAATTGCAGCAATCAGCAATCCCCACCGGGTGTAAACTTTAACTTTATCTAAGCTTTGTTCCGGCTTTAACTTACAAATAAAATCTTTGCCGATTGTAGTTGCGCTTAAAAATAGGAAACTATTAAGCGTTGAAAGTATTGTTGCAAAAAGAGCAGCATAGAAAATCCCTTTGAAACCGGGAGATAAAACTTCTTCCGCCAGCAAAGGAAAAGCCAATACGGGATTATCAATTTCCTGCAAAACTGCTTTTGAATATAACCCTGTGGAAGTGGTTAGAAAGTCAAACAATGCCCACAGAAGAACAGAAATTATAATTCCGTATTTAGCAACTTTTCCGCTTTTGGCTGCATAACATCTTTGATGAAAACCCGGATCGGTAAAAGTCCAGAGTGCAATTAAAAACCAGACAATAACAAATGTAATTGAAGTGCCGCCTGTTAGTTTTAAATGACTTTCCGGAAGAGAAGAACTTAGAAATTCCATTCCCCCGTTTTGATTATAAGCAAAGAAAAATATCACGATAAAACCGGTAAACATTACAAAGAATTCAAAAGCATCTGTTGTTAAATCCGACTTGTATCCGCCTTTGAATAAATAAGCTGCCGAAAGAAATATTGCTATCAAAAGAGAATATAAAATCGGAACACCGAAAATAAGCGTTATAAGATTTGCAAGCATCAGTAGATACGGCGCAGGAGAAACTAATATAAATACCAATAATGCCGACAATAGCCCAACCTTCCTACCGTACGCTTCTTCAAGTTTGTCAGGGATTGTGAATAAAGACGACTCTCTTACTTTTTTTGCAAAGAGCAATGCAAATATTATTGCAAAGAAATAATAAGGCAAACCTTGTGTAAACCAGCTTACAATTCCGTACCGGTATGTAAATTCACCTACTCCGAGTATTCCGCCGTACCATGTAGCAACGTTGGTGAGAATAAATAAAAACAACCCGACCTTTCTGCCTGAAAGCAGGAAACCTTCTGTTGAATCTTTTTCTTTTCTCCCGGAAAGGAAACCTATTAAAAGTACAATCACAAAAAATGTGATGATAATTGATATGTCTAAATTACTGAAGGAAACCATTTTGCCTCAACGTTTCATAATCACGGATAACAAATATCCTTCCGTTTTTTATTTTTAGTTTCACCTTGTTTGCTTTAGCCACATTGCTTGTGCTTTCCCTTACGCCGAACGGCAGTGCCTCGTTCTCCAATTTATATTTTAATCCTTTTGTTGTGATTTTTGTTTTAGCTTCTATTGCATAAAGAGAAATTGTTTCTCCGGGAATTGTTTCCAGTTCAACATTACCTTCAAAAGCTTCAAGAAAAGAAGTGCAGTGGAGAATGGAAACTTTTATTTGATCAAAAAATTTCATCACTATGCCCAGGTTACAAAAAGTGTGATCTAGCCTGTCCCCTGTTACGCCGTGTAGTATGTCTTTTTCGTAGCCTTTCTTTATCGCAAACTTTAAACACTTTTCAACATCGGTATCATTCTGTCTTTTGTAATGGATTATTTTGCATTTCTCAGAATAGTACTGTTTAACTTTATCTTTAATTGAATCCAGATCACCGATAATATAATCCGGATTCAATTTTAAATTATATGCATTGTTAGCCCCGCCGTCGGCACAGATCAAAGTCTTGTATCCGATTTCTTTTAGATACTTAAAAATATTTTTCGGCGGAGTATCGCCGTTAGCAAGAATGATACATTTTTTCATTATCGATTTTCATTTTGAATTAACTAACATATCTAGTATTTAACAAAACCAAAAGGTTGTCATTGCGAGTAAGCCTGCGAACGAAGCAATCTCCAAATTTCTATACAAATATAATTGTGAGATTGCCCGCCTTCCTTAGTACGAAGTACGGCGGACAGGCTTCACCCCCAAAAGCGGGGTTCGCAATGTCAAAGCAACAAATTAGGAAAATATTCGGCTATAGCTACAATCCTAGTTTCAACCCCGCCAAAACATTTCTTTCTGCAGCAGGGAAAAACTCTTTACCTATTGCATAAGAAGCGTATAAATTATCAAACAGGTTATTAACCTGCACAAAAGCTTTTATTGTTTTGAAAAAATCATTCGGCTTAATTTCATAGCTTGCAAATAGATTACCGACAAAATAAGCGTCGACTTTATTATCCGTATAATCAATAAAACCTGGAAATCTGTTCAAATATTCTTTAATGTTTTCGTCATAATTATCCGAGTAAAATTCACCGACATACTTGGCGGAAAATTGTGCAAAGAATTTCTCATAATTGAATTTTAAGATTGCATTAAAAGTTAAATCCGGGAACCCGCTGATTCTATTGTCTTTCAGGTCAATTTCACCAACTTCACCGTTTCCGTAACTAACAAATGTTGAACCTTCGCTTATCGTATTGCTGCTGTAAGCTCCGTTAACAACTAATTCAAAATGTTTTGCAAATTTAGCAACTCCACTTAACTCAATACCGGTATGTATTGATTTGTCTAAATTTCCTGTAACCGGCTGGCCGAATCTGTCCGTCTGTCCGTTGTTTGCTATTTCATCATTAAACAACATATAAAAAGCATTTGCTGTAAACGAATAATTATTACTTGAATAAGTTGCCCCCAATTCAAAACTATTCATTATTTCCGGTTTTACAAGCGGGTCATCAAAATCATAAACATTGTTTGTTGAAGCAAATTGCGGAACCTCTCCGCCGCTTGATTCGGCAGCATCGTAATAATCTTTTAATCTCGGTTCCCTTGTAACTCTTGCAAACGAAAAGTAAGAACTTAAGTTGTCATTCAATTTATAGTTTGCTCCGAACCGCGGGTTTAAATAGACATCATCAATATCAAATTCGTTATCAAGATATCTTTCATTCTCAATTGCATATTTGTGATATGCCAACTGCAGTTCGGCAAGTAAATTCACTTTATCATTTAACTCGTAACTTTCGTTCGCGTATAAGGTAAATATATCTTTTGATCCTTCGTAATAGTAATACCTATAATCTTTAGAGATGCCTGCCGGTAAATTCTCAGCATAATTTATGCTACCCCAGTGAACGGAATTATGAATACGTATCTCACTACCTATTATAAGATTACCGTTGTCATGCTTAATATTTAACCTTGGTATCCAACCGTATTGTTTATTTTCTACTTGTGCCCTAATTAATGCATTCGTCGGAATCATTGTGGAATCAAATCCATTAGCTTTCAGTCTTAAATAATCATCATAGTCAACACTCCATGAACCATCATAATCAAAAAAGCCGTCGCCAAGAATTAAAAACAAAGCAGAATTAAAAGTAATGTCGTCATTAACTTTATACTCGTTCAACAATTCAAAATGAGGTTGTGAAAAGTTTTCAATTTCTTCAGGCCTTCTCTTAAGCTTATAAGTATACTCATTTTCATCAGCTTCCCAATAAGATAGATTCTCTTTCCTTAAATCTTTGTCATTTACCGCAAATTTTGGAAGGCCTGTGTAAACAAGGTGATCCTCCAACGGGCCGCCGTAAACATTAATTTGAGTTGTAAGTTTTTCATCATAACGTACGGCAGAAACATGATATGATTTCATATCAGCGCTACTATTATCGCGGTAACCGCTCGTTAATATATTTGATAACTTAACATAATAACTGTATTTCTTATTTACCAATCCGCTTGAAAAAGATGCACAGTATTTACGTGTATTGTAACTTCCAATTGAAGATTCAAAATCAAATTTTGGTTTATCGGGAAATAACGATGTGATAATATTTATCGAGCCGCCGATTGAAGGATAACCAATTACACCGTTACCTGCCCCGCGCGACACTTGAATTAACTCGGTACTCTCAAGCAAGTCGGGCATATCAATCCAGTAAACATTGTGATCTTCCGGTTCATTCTGAGGAATACCGTTTACGGAGATGGACAATCTCCTTTGACCAAACCCCCTAATGCTGATGTAATTATAACCTATGCCGTTTCCGCCTTCGGAATAAAATGTTGTTGAAGGAAGGTAACTTAAGTATTCCGGCAGATCCTGCACCGTATAATTTTCTTCAATATCTTTTCTTGTTACTTTTGAGAAAGTTAAAGGTGTAACACCTTCTTCGCCAATTGTGCCCTGCACTAAAACCGTCTGGCTTGATAAAACACTTCTGTCAAGTTCAATAATGTTTAGCTGGTTTTTCAATAATTCGTTTAACGGTATTTTTTCAGTTTCAAAACCAATGTAACTTATAAAAATGTTTTCATTTACATAACCGTCAATCTTCAATTCAAAATAACCGTCTTTGTTTGTTGTGGTACCGTAATTGGTTTTCTCAACCGAGATGTTTGCCAAAGGAAGCGGTTCACCTGTCCCGGAATTCACAACCTTCCCTTTTAATAAATTTTGTGAGACAATTTGAATTGCTAATAATAAAAAAATAATTAAGTATTTCATATTTACTCCTTATTTAAATGAATTAAAGAAATAAAAAAGCCGCTTAGGAAACGGCTAACACTTAATTACTTCTTTCCGTTTCCCTACGCTGGAATTACCCAGATCAGGTTCAAGGGTTTGATCTCAGCCCTGTTTATTCAGGACACCCCTAAGACTTTTTATTTATTAGCTAATTATTTCAAGGCTACCACCTATCAAGGTTATACGCGGCATCCCAAAATTTCCATTCTAATTTTGTAGATAAAATAAATACATCTTTCATTTGCTGTAAAGTATGTTCCGAGGCTTTTTGCGCAGCTTCACCTGTAATTTCAATTGCTTTCTCAACCGCAATCTTAAATTCTTCACCTGAATAAGTATCAATCCACGGTTGATAAGGATTTCCGGCTGCCGACTTATTTACAATATCAACTCCTACTTCTCTATATATCCAGAAGCAAGGCAGAAGTGCCGACACCCCAACTTCATATGGCTGCAACGATGTTGTTGACAGCAAAAAGTTTGCATAGCCGAAACATCCGGGTTCTTTAAGTGAACAGGGAGGGATATCAAATTTTTTATAAAAAAATTGATGGAGCTGCTGTTCAACCCAAATACCGTCTTTTGCAAAAATTAAAAAATCATTGATGCGCTCTGCGTTTGGTGCTTTTGCAGCTACTATTGCCAAAGCCCTTGCATAGTCTTGCAAGTATAATGAATCCTGCTGAACATAATACTTAAATTTATTTTTGTCTAAACTTCCATTTGCCAATTCGACATTAAACGGGTGATTGATAATTCTTTTATAGATTGTTGCTGTTTCATTCCAAAGAGTTTGAGTAAATTTCATTTAACTCACCTTTCAGTTTTTACCATTCCAAAAATTATAAAAATGATGAACAGGCCCGTGCCCTTTACCAAGGTTATACTCTGCTCCGGCTTTAATTGCAGCGGTTATATATTCTTTTGCTGATTTAACAGATTCTATAATGTTGTAACCTTTTGCAAGATAAGATGCAATAGCGGAAGAGAGTGTACAACCCGTGCCATGTGTGTTTTTAGATTCTATTCTTGTTGATTTGATCCAGATAATTTCATGTCCGGTGATATCCTTTTTAATCAATAAACAATCGGAACTTTCATCTGAGCCGGAATGCCCCCCTTTAACCAATACTGATCTTGCACCTAAATCCGCTAATAGTTCTAAAGCCTTTTCCATACCGGATTGATCTTCAATCTTTGTATTTGTTAAAACTTCCGCTTCGGGAATATTCGGAGTTATAACTTCGGCAATTGGAATTAATTCTTCTTTCAAAGCATCAATTGCATCTTCCCTTAATAATCTGTCACCGCTCTTTGCTACCATTACCGGGTCTAATACAATTTTTTTAACGTGATAATATTTTAATCTATCGGCAACGGTCTTTATTATTTCAGGCGATTGCAGCATTCCTATCTTTACCGCATCAACACCAATATCTTCAATTACTGCGTCTATTTGTTGTGCAACAAAATTTGGTGATACTTCATAAATACCTGTCACAGCTACTGTATTTTGAGCAGTCAATGCAGCTATGGCAGACATACCAAAACATCCGAGAGCAGAAAAGGTTTTTATGTCTGCTTGAATTCCTGCACCGCCGCCGCTGTCTGATCCTGCTATTGTTAATGTCCTATAATATTTTTTCTTCTCCATAATTCCTCATTGATTAAAATGATCGAATCCGTGTTTCCCTAACAAAACCGGAGTATTTTTATTAAAATATTCTAGTTCATATTTCCGGTCCGTGATTTCTCCTATTTTATATAAGGGGCTATTAAATTCCTTCTTAAAAGATTCTGCAATGTCAGTATATTTCTCTTTATCAATTGTAACTAAAAGACAATAGTCTTCACCGCTTACTGCAGCAATTTCATAAGGGTCCCAGTTAAACTTGCCGGAAATCCTTTTAAGTGAACTGGATATCGGAACATCCTCCAAATTTACTTTTGCACCAATGTGAGATTGCTCCATAATTCTTCTGATATCGGAATCAATACCGTCGGAAACATCAATCATTGCATTAACTCCTGCCTTTGCAGAGAGCCATTGCCCTTCCTTAAGATGTGGCCGTGGTTTATGATGAGCTTTTATTAAGTGACAAATATCCTCATCACTTTTATCTTCAAGATTTTCAAGGATTATTTTTAGCCCGCCGCCGGAATCGCCAATATTTTCAGTAACACAAATAACATTACCGGGTTTAGCGGCAGAACGGTACTTTATTTTGGAATTCTCTGCTTTGCCAACAACTACAATATTAATAACTAAACGGTCAATTGATTTTGTTGTATCTCCGCCAAGCAAAAGAGTATTTGTTTCATCCGCGAGGTTTTTTATTCCGTTAAAAAAGGCATCAAGCCAGGGAATTTCGGTATTCTTTGGAATACCGATAGATAGAAAAGCACTTTGAGGGTTTCCGCCCATTGCAGCAATGTCGCTCAAATTTACCGCTAAAGATTTGTATCCTAATTCTTCCGGGGAGATTTTATCGCAAAGGAAGTGAACATCTTCAATCAACATATCGGTTGTGATAAGCAGAGATTCATTTTTGTTAAAAGGTATTACAGAACAGTCATCCCCGATGCCCGTTATGCTTTCATCCAGATTTTTAAGGAATAAGGGCGCGATTCTATTTATTAGCCCAAACTCACCAAGTTCCGATAATTTCATAACTCTATCTTTGCAATCCTCTTTTTGTTGATACAACTATTTCTCTAAGTTCACGTGATGCTTTTTCGGGACTCTCGGCCGAACATATTGCAGACACTACAGCTATACCGTCGGCTCCTGCTGCTATTACCCGTTCGGCATTAGAAGAATTCATTCCTCCTATTCCTACAAGTTTATGCCCGGATATTTTCTTTATCTTTTTTATTCCTTCAAGTCCCAATTCATGCTTCGTGTCTGTTTTAGTAGGGGTAGAAAAAATAGGGCTTAAACCTATGTAATCAACATCAAGTTTCTCGGCCTCTATTGCATCTTCAACAGATTCAACCGATAAACCGATAATTGCTTCAGGTCCCAGCATTTCTCTAGCAATTTCATAAGGCATGTCGCTCTGTCCTATATGAACTCCATCGGCTTTAACCGCAAGTGCAACATCTAGTCTGTCATTAATTAACAAAGGAATTTCTTTAGGTCTTAGAATCTCTAAAAGTTTATTCGCAATTTCAACAAATTCTCTTGTTGAGCATTTTTTTTCTCTTAATTGAACTAAGGTTGCTCCACCCTTTGCCGCAGCATTAACTATTTCATCAATCGGTCTGCCAAGGGATAAATCTCTATCCGTTACTAAATATAGGTCTAAATTTAATTCTTTTTTCATTTTCTTACTTCAAATATTCTTTTATCTGTTCTTCATTCAGATTATAAAAAGCATCAATTATATTCAATTGCAGTGTTCCCGGGCCATTAGATTTTTCCGCGGCAATTTCACCGCATATTCCCATTACAGCCATTGCGTTTGCCGCTGCATCCAGTAATGATTTATTGACCGCTGCAAAAGCCCCGGTAATTGCCGTTGCAGTACATCCCAGACCGGTTACCTTAGGCATCATAGCGTGTCCGTTATTAATGTTAATTATTTCCCTGCCATCGGTAATTAAATCAACTTCACCGCTAACACTCACCACACTACTATAAGATTCTGCAAGTTCTTTTGCCGCTCCAACTGCAGAGTCTGCCGAATGCGCACTGTCTACACCTTTTGTTGCAATATTTGCATCAAGCAAAGACATAATTTCAGAAGCATTACCTCTAATTATTGAGGGCCGGGTTTCATTTAATAATAGTTTACACGTGTCTGTTCTGTACTTTGTTGCACCCGCTCCTACCGGATCGAATACAATGGGAATTTCTTTTTGTTTTGCTGTCTTCATGGCAAGCGACATTGCTTCAATCCATTTTGGGCTAAGAGTACCGATGTTTATAACTAAAGCGCCGGCTATTGATGTCATATCTTCAACTTCTTCAACTGCATGTGCCATAACCGGAGAAACGCCTATTGACAATAAGGCGTTTGCAGTAGTATTCATAACAACGTAGTTTGTAATGTTATGGACCAACGGTGCACTATTGCGGATTTGTGTTACATCATTCCAAATTTGATTTACGGATAACATTTTTATTTACCTTTTGTGAATAGTTCATTAAACTTTTTTTACTGCAAAAATTGCAACGTAATCTCCCTTATCATATCCCTCTATAGGTTCTTCTTTTTCATTATTTGTAAATACAGGGTGCCGAGTCAATGTTTGAGCAAATTTTAAATCTTCGAACCCGGCTTTTTTTAACATATCAATTTTCTCCCGGGTTGTCCGCCAATTAGCATTCGAAACAAATTCAATCGGGTATGGGTCTATAGGTTTTATGCCTGTAAAATAAGGGTGAGCCCATGTCCCGACTTCTTTCGCCAGGCTATATAACATTGCATATGAGCTTTCTTTCGGAACATCGAGCACTAATATTTTTCCTCCCGGTTTAAGGGCACTGTAAGCTTTTTGAAAGGCTAACTCAAGATTTTTGATATAGCTGGGGGTACCGTTAAAAATAATTGTGTCATACTCTGCATTGCCAAAATCAGATTCTTCAGCTGTACCTATCTTTACTTTCATCCCGCGCTTTTCGGCAATTTCAGCCATTCCTTCGGCAGGCTCAATTCCTTCTTCGATCCTTATTCCATAATCGTCTTTAAGTATAGTTTCAAACAAACCGCTACCGCAGCCTATTGATAGTGCACGGCCAGGGCTCTCTAAAAAATAAGCCAACAGTGCTACTTCAGAATCAAGTACTTTTTTATTTTTTAAAAACCATTGGTCATATTTATTTGCGTATTCATCAAATACATATTTTTCCATAGCTGCTTTCCCTATCTAGAATTATTTTTGAATTATTTGCTTGTAGTAAATAAATGACTTGCGGGGATGGCTAATTACAAATTGCAGATTATTCATTAAAACAAAAAAAATAATTAAGTATTTCATTTTTTTTTACTCCTTTTTTTAAATGAATAAAAGAAATAAAAAAAGCCGCTTAGGAAACGGCCGACACACTTAATTACTTTTCCGCTTCCCTACGCTGGAATTACCCAGATCAGGTTCAAGGGTTTGATCTCAGCCCTATCTATTCAGGACACCCCTAACGAGCTTTTTTATGTGTTCAAAGTTAAGAAATAGTTATGTTAGTTCAAAATT
Organism: Ignavibacteria bacterium; assembly: GCA_050117315.1. Taxonomy (GTDB): domain Bacteria; phylum Bacteroidota; class Ignavibacteria; order Ignavibacteriales; family Melioribacteraceae; genus JANQIV01. The sequence goes on along the minus strand of JASFMY010000052.1, from coordinate 24,611 downwards.
CTCAACTTCATTCCCGGTTTTATGTCTTCGTTACTCAGTTCGTTCCATTCCATTACTTTAGCTACACGTGTATCATACTTGCGTGCAATGTACCAAAGGTTTTCACCTTCCCTTACAACATGAAACTTGCCTTTAAATTCATTATCATTGCTTGCTATTTTAGTATTACCGGTATTTTCCGCTACAGCTTTACCGGGGTAGATTGTCAGCTCCTGCCCTACGTAAATTCTGCTGCCTCTTATGTTGTTCCAGTCTCTTATTTTCTGCGTTCTGATATTGAACCTTTCTGCAATGTGTCCGAGAGTTTCGTTCTTTTTAACAATGTAACTTATAGCGTCGGTTTCGGAATTACTTTCACTTTCCTCACTATCTTCAGCTAAATCAGAGCTGGCTAAAGTTTGTGTCTCTTCTTTAAGCTCCTCATTAGTATAAATAACAAGTGTTTTACCGGCTATTATTTTGTTTCCTTTAATGCCGTTCCAGTTCCTAATATTAGTTGAAGAGACATTAAACTTTTCTGCTATCTGTCCAATTGTGTCACCGGATTTAATTTTATAACTGGTCATTTTACCGGAAGGTTTTTCACTCAAAGCAACATTATTGTCTGGGGCATCTTTGCTGTAAATTTTTAATCTCTGTCCAACTTTAATTTTATTGGATGAAATATTATTCCATTTTTTAAGATTTCTGACAGTAACACTGTGCTCCTCTGCAATTTCGCTTAGCGTATCCCCTTTTTTCACTTTGTAATTTACAGCGGTACGGCTTGCAGTTACAGTCGAATTTTTCTTACCTGAATTGCTGGCAATACTTGCACCGCTTGAGTTATCCGAAAAATTACTCCCAACATGTATCCTTAATGTTCTGCCGGCATAAATTCTGCTTGACCTTAAGTTGTTCCACTTTTTAAGGTCGCTTGTTCTAACTCCGTACTTTTCAGCAATTTTGCCGAGCACTTCACCTCTGCGGATTTTGTACTTTATCCATCTGCCGTCTCCCGTTGAGTAAAGTACATTCATCTTTTGATTACGGTTAAGCTTATCAATTGATGAATAATACTCAAGCTTATCTTCGGGGACATAAACATTCAATTTCTGTCCAACGCGTACGCCCGTTGTGTAAGGCAGGTTATTCCAGTTCCTTAATTCAGAAACACGTACATTAAACAGGTCGGCAATGTCAACAAGGTTATCACGACTTTTAACAGTATACTCAACAAGCTTTTTGTCTTCGGGGATAATTACTTGTGTTGAATCGTTGTAAATTTCTTGATACTTCTTAAGGAAATCAGTATCGCCGTTGGTTTCGCTAATAGCAAACTCGTAAGGCGCAACGGTTTCATCGTGTGTTGTTGTATCTGCTTCTGCCGGAATTAAGTTTGTATTTGCAACAAAGTCAGTTTCATTAAATCCGGAAACGGGAATCTTCAAAGTTTTTCCAATACGAAGAGTCGATCTCAATGACATATTGTTAAGTTTTGCAAGCTGACTCACGCTAACTTTGTAGCGATAAGCAATATGCGAAAGGGTTTCATTCTTTTTTACTTTGTGAAGCACATACTGAAGTTTAGCGCCGGCGGGAATGTTTTTAATATTTTCGTTAAATGCCGCAAGTGAACGTGAAGGAATTTTCAATTGAAATGCTCTTCCCGTTGAGGGTGGAGTGTGATGCTGTACCAGCGAAGGATTCAAATCTTTTAATTCTTTTTTATCAATTCCGGCACACTTTGCGAGTACATTCAAATCTATTGCTTCGTTGATTTCAACAACGGTATAATCAAGAGGCTTTTGGTATTTAATATTTTCAAATCCGTATTTCTGCGGATTACTTCCTATCAATGTAACAGCAATATATTGAGGAATATAATTTCTTGTTTCACGAGGTAAATATCTTCTATATTTCCAAAAATCACTACTACCGGCTTTCCTCATTGCTCTTTTTACACTTCTTGGAGCACAATTATAGGAAGCCATAGCAGTATACCAATCACCGTTTGCCACGTACAAATCTCTTAAATGTTTTGCAGCAGCTCTTGTTGATTTTTCGGGGTCTCTTCTTTCATCTACATAAAAGTTTACATCGAGATCATACATTCTGCCTGTGCTTCTTATGAACTGCCACAGGCCTACTGCCCTTGCCCATGAACGTGCATTCGGAGCTAAACCGCTTTCGGGCATGCTTAAAAATATTAACTGCTGGGGTACACCTTCTTCTTCAAATATTTTTGCCATCATAGGGAAATATTTACCCGACCTTTCAAGCCATGCCTGCATGTACTTTCTTCCGCGCCCTGTAAAATATTCAATATACTTTTCAACGTACCTGTTTACTTCAAGGGGAAAATCGCCTACAACTATTATACTTTGTTCAAGATCTTCGTCAACAGTCTCTTCGTCATCTTCCGGGAACTGTACTTCGTTTATATTCCTCGTCATCCATTGTTCCAGTGCAGCTATCGATACATCTTCGGGAAGGCTGTCAAGACTTTTAACATATCTTTCGTAATCATCAAAAATAGCATTCTCCAACTCAAGGTAAGCAAGGTTTTGCTGTATGCCCGGGTAGTAACTTAGTTTTGATACCGTGGATAAAGCTTCTTCGTAAGAGATCAAGGCTTCTTTCACAAAATTAAGCTTTTCATTTTGAAGCGCGTCAATGTAATTCTGCCTTGCTTCTTCAAGCAATGAGTTTACTATTGCCGATGTATTTGCAACTTTTAGTGAATCTGGAATTTCCGTTTGATTATTTTTTGTGATTTCTATTGAACTGCATGAATAAGCAATAATAGATATGAAAAAAAAGATGATAAACGAGGATTTTTTATGCACAAGAACTCCTAATTAATCTTGTTGTAAAATAAGGCTTTACCGGATACTATTCAAGCTTTTTTTAAGTTATCCCGATAAGATATTGTTTAATAGTAAATTATGTTTTTTGAAAATCACCTATTTTCAGTCTTAAATAGTTTCAAAATTAATATCTTTTATCAATTATCGATTTATTTTTTGGGGTGTTTAGGTAGGGAATGATGTATTTATATCGATTTCCCCTTTAACAGTTCTATAGAATACATTGTCTTTTTCTTTTCAAAATCTGGTATAGTGAGTCCTTGCATTGGTTGTGAATCTTTAACAAGTTTGATTTTTAAGTTTGTATCCATTTTACGTCCTTGATAAAATCCAATGACATCTAATTCTTCATTAGCTTTTAATTTTCCACGTATAAAGTTATACTCTCTGTTATTATTAAACGGGTACAAAGGTAACTTTGCTAAAAAAGTATTTTCATTCGCACTTTTTACTTTTTCCATGTTCAAAATTATATCCGGAGTACTCATTAAAAACTCTTCATTCCACATAGCAAAAGCTTGTGAAAAATCGATAACGATAGAATCATCTGGGATAACAGAAGTAGTTATATCATTCACATTATTATCGCGACCTGACCCGTAAGCGATGAAATATTTTTCATGTTTCAAATAATTATTAAAATTTATACTAGCCTTTAAAAAGCCACTTATGCCATTAATTAGGAAAATAAAGAAAGGTAATAAACTGCCTTTTTTCTGTTTGCAAATTATCCACTGTAAATCGGGATATTGAATACGCATTTTATCAGATAAGAATCCTATCGGTTGATTTTCAAAAACCAAGAAACCTTTTCCCAAAATAAAAATCCCGTCTAAACTATAGTTTAATATTTGTTTTCTTTCGTTTCTATCCTTTGGCAAATCTTTTTTTTGAGTAACTCCCAACTCTTTATTAATTTCTATTAACCATCGATAAACTTTATCAAGTGATACCTCACAATTGTATGCCAATAGATAAGATTGAATATTTGGAGGGACATAACCGACCCTTGCAGTAATAGTAAGATTAGATTCCATTATCTTAGAATTCAAAGTCGTTTCTATGGCTTGTTGGATTGCTTTTTTATCAATAGTAGATTTTACTTCAATTATGTTAGTCACTGATTCTTTAAGATAAGCATTAATATCACCACCAAAATTTAGGACAGGAAAGTCATTCCTATAAACTACAATGTCAACTTGATTTCTTTTTTCACCAGGATATGAATTTGCATCAATAATTTCTCCACTTCCAATTGAAACTGTCTTTGGAAGATGTTGATTTAGGAATTTTTTTATGAAAATTTCACGGGGTGTCCCAATATTAATATTATGTCCCGCATTTGCTGATATTTTGGCTTCACATAATAAAGATTCTTCAATTGCATTAAAATGTGCTTTTAGTAACATTATATTACTTCTTTGTTTTACTAATAAAAGGGAACTCTTTACCCTGGTCTTGTATCTTTACCAATACTTCCATAGCAGTGTTTTTCATTTTCTCAATTATCAATTCTTCTCTTTGCTCAAGCTTAATTATTCTTTCTCTGTTTTCTTCAACTTTACTGTTTAGTTTTCCAATATCATTTTTTAAAACGCTCACATCAGACGTTAAATTCATAACCTCCTTAATTAATTTAATTAGGTCGCTCATTTATTACCTTTGATCAAGTTTATCAATAGTGTTGTTAATATCTAATCTAATCTGGGAAATATCCGACCTTAGTTTTTTAATTTGTTCTATTGCTGCAATAATTACTTCAGATTCATTTAAATCATTATACTCGACTTTTTCTTTTTTAACTCTTTTAGGCCTATATGCTACATCTTTTTCATTAGTAGAATATCTGGGTCTATCACCAGATTGCTTTTTAGTTAACTGCAAATACTCATCGATAAATTGAGATAATAATTTTTTTGTTGTACCCAACTTCTTTGATAGATGTGTAACTATTTCATTTTTTGTCATTAGTTTGTTCTGTCTATTTTTTGATTTATTATGAATAATTGAATTCTACAATTATATCAATTATAATCATTTTTGAAATTAATATAAACTCTAATAATGAAAAACAAAAAGATACTCCCAGTTCACCTAGGAGAAATATTACTGGAAGAATTTCTAAAACCAATGGAATTAAGCCAAAATAAACTTGCAATGGAACTAAAATACCTGCAAGAAGGATAAATGAAATTGTACTCGGCAAAAGAAGAATTACAGCAGATACTGCAATTCGCCTTGCAAAATATTTTGACATGACACCACAATTCTGGCTTGGGCTTCAAATGGACTATGACCTTGATGTTGCGGAAGATAATTTTGATACCGATATTAAAAACATAAAATCTGCAAGAGGTTTTTTAAAAGAAATTGATACCAATGTTGTAAGAGAAAATGACGAAAGATATGAATAGAACGCAGATTTTTATGATCTTTTATGATTGACGCAGATTAATCTAATAAATCATAAAAATCCGTGTTCCATTAGATGAGATGGTCACGATAAAATCTGACAACTTATGTAATGTATACACAAGCCAAATTGGTTTTGGGGTTTTGCCATAAAGTCCTCTCTTTTTAAGAGAGGATTTAGGTGAGTCCTAAAAAAACAAAATCCCAAAACCAGTTTGCAACAAGTATAGTCCTGATTTTTTTATTTAATCAGCCAAATTTCTTTCTGCGGAGTAGTCAGCCACTCTGCACCGTTTTTTCTTACTACAACCATTTCTTCTATTGTTGCAACGCCTCTGTCTTTAACGTCAAGTCTCGGTTCAATTGTAAATACCATTCCTTCTTCTAATTTTTGAAAAGGCTTTTGCGCATATTTCTCCCAAGCCGGTCCGAGAAGTGCCGTACCGTCGTGAGCGAATCTTCCTACCTGATGACCGAGCCCGTGAGGAAATTCTTCATATCCGTTACTCACTACAACATCCCTTGCAACTTTATCAACCTCCACTGCTTGGATACCTATCCTCATTGCCTGTTTTGAATCTTCAACAGCTTTAACGATTGTATTAAATCCCTCCATTACATCCTGCGGGGCTGATGTTTCATCATCTTTTAGGATATAATAAGTACGCTGCATATCGGAGCAGTAGTCATTATATTTCACTCCGAAATCCATATTCAGTATGTGCCCTTTTTCTACTACTCTATCGGAAGGCGCGTAATGTGCGGCGGCAGTATCGGGACCGGTGAATACGGCAGGACAAACAGTTTCATCCCATGCAAATTCCAGATTCCTTTTTTTAACTTCCTCTTTCATAAAAAAAGCGATTTGTTTTTCGGTCATTCCCGGTTTAATATAATTTCTAACCAACTCAAATATTTCTTCCGTTATTTGAATTGCCCCTTTAATATTGGCTATTTCAGCACTTGTTTTTCTTTCTCTAATTGCAGATGCAATTTTCTCTGCAGACATCAGCCTATCTTCCATATTAATTTCAGCAAGCATTTCAAATAATGTTAAATACATCCCGTGGGTTAAACCGTCGCAAATTTCGCTTCCTTCAGAGTAGTTAATCGCAATTTTATCGGGATTAATTTCTTTCATAACTTTTTGAAAAGATTCCTTAACCCCGGTAACAAAATCATAAACCTCGTCGTATGCTTTTAGGTCTTCTATTGTAGCTCTGTCGTATTTACCTACTATTGCTATTGCCTTTCCGCTTTTGGTTATGATAAATGCCGAATGCCATGTAACATCAACACCGGCAAGAAAGGCTAAAGTCGGGTCACCATTAATTTGGCTTTCACGCGTAAACGTTATCCAGCAATCGATATCAAATTCTTTTACTAATTCTTTTGCCTGTTTTACTTTCTCTTGAACCAACATTTTTAACCTCCGGACTTTAAGAATATTTTTTGAATTTTTTCATAAAAATTAAAACTAGGACGGCAGAAAAAACCAACAACGCGGTTAGTATTGAAAAGTACTCGTGGTGTGCAAAGTCACTGTAAAACTTACCAAGTAAACCGGAGCCGTAGCTGCCGAATGCAGTAGCCGCAAACCACCCGCCCATCATAAGCCCTTGAATTTTTGGCGGTGCAATTTTGGAAACATACGACTGCCCCATTGGTGAAATCATAATTTCGGCGAGTGTCACAACAAGGTAAGTCCCGATTAACCACATAGGGCTCATATTATTGGCATCATGGTTGCCGCCCTGTAGAGAAGCAACTAACATTACCAGCATTGCCAAACCTGTAATTAACATTCCGTAAAATATTTTATACGGTGTACTTGGCTCTTTCCCCTTTTTATTTAGCCTGCTGAAAACACTTAACAATAAAGGTGTTAAAACAAGAATAAAAAACGGGTTGAAAAATTGGTAAGTCTCCGGCCTTAATATTTCAGAAACTGTTGTTGATCTTTCGGCAAATAGAGTTAAAGCAAACCCGTTTTGATAAAATGCAGTCCAAAAGAAAATTACAATCAGAAATAAAATAGCAAGTGTTATAATCCTATCAGATTCTTCCGACTTGGGTATATCGGATTTTGTGATATCATTGCCTGAAGCCAACGACATTTTTGTATCAATTGATGATAGTCTTTTTGTGCCGAACTGCAGATTGATTAAGCATAGCAAAAGCCCTACTGCTGCAGCTGCAAAAGAGATATTGTAACTCCCCCATACGTTGCTAATTAGGGTTGCCGCGAGCGGAGCAATCATTGCTCCTACGTTAACACCCATATAAAAAATATTAAATCCGGCATCTTTCAACTCGGGTTTATTCTTATACAAATTACCAACAAGTACTGCCATGTTAACTTTAAATATCCCGGTTCCAAATGCAATTAAGAATAGCCCTATAAAAAAATAAGTGACATTATTAACCGAAGATCCGGCAAGAAAGATATAACCAATCATCATTAAAAAGGCACCTGCTCTAACTGTATTTATCTGTCCTATAAGCTTATCGCCTATCCAGCCGCCAAACAATGGTATAAAATATACTATGCCGAGAAAGATTCCGTATACATCTCCCTTTTGCGAATCGTTCCACGCAAACTCCTGTCCCATGTACAAAACAAGAATTGCCATTAAAGTGTAAAATCCAAAACGTTCCCACATTTCAGTAAAGAACAAAGTCAAAATTCCTTTGGGGTGATTTTTAAGCATATTAATTCCTCTTTTATCTCAAAATAAAACCATGTTTTTGCGAATAATGCATACCAATTTATTCCCGGATTTACATATATTATGCATATTAATAAAAAAGCTTAAGCAGAGTATATTCCCTATTTAAGCTTCATGAAGTACATTGAATGATTCGATTTATTATAAATATCAATTATTCTTTCAATTTGGATTTTGAATTCTGAAAAAATAATTAATTTTGTGTCAAAATTCCAAAACCGGTTGCTAAAATTATTTTCTTAGTACATTTCGCCTTCCAACTAATTTACAAATATACTTTTTATTGAATCAACCAAGAACTTAGCATTAACAGGTTTTGTTAAAAGCAGATTTATTTTTTCATCCTCGCCATTATCAAATCGAATTGACTCATATGAATAAATCATTAATATTATCGGAATAGTATCAGTAGTTTCGGATTTTTTTAGAATATTAATTAGCTGCAATCCATTTAATAAAGGCATTTTATAATCAGTTATAATTAGATCGTATTGTGCATTTGCAATAAGTTCGAGGGCACCTAAACCGTTTTCAGCAACAGCACATTTATATCCAATCCACTCCAACAAATCTTTCATATTTTGCCTGACGACAAAATCATCTTCAACAATCAATATATTTTTCATCATTTTCACCTCTGCATCTATCTCGTCAAGCCAAATAAAATTATTTTTATCCGAGATACTATACTGATTGCTGTAAACGAAGAAGTTTTGTTGTAAGCGGGTTTTATTTGATGTAAATATGGTTAAATAAAACTTGATTTTAATTTTGCTGCGTATCTTTTGCTGACATTTACCGTTTCATCATAATCTTTAACTACAATTCTTAATGTATTCTTGAACCATTTTTCAATTTTTAGTATGTAATCAACATTTAAGATTGTTGAACGGTGAACCCTTTTAAATACATTATCGGGAAGAATTGTCATCCAACTATTTAACGATTTTCGTACAAGATATTTTTCTTGATCGGTAATAATATTGCAGTACTGATTTTCTGCTTTGATTAGTTTTATTTCTCGAATTTTCAAAAGGACAGGTTTGTTATTAACAGAAATAAAAATTGAATCATTAATATCATACTTTTTCCCTATTTTTTCCTTTGTATTGGTTGTGATTTGCTGTTCTTTTATTTTTTTCGATTTTTTTAGTCTAACTTCAATTGCACTAAGGAAATCATTAGTCTTAAAAGGTTTTGTAAGATAATCATCCGCGCCAAGGTTCATTCCTTTTCTCATTTCGTCGCTTCTATTTTTTGCAGTTAAGAATAGAAACGGGATATGAAGAGTTTCCGGTGTATTACTCAACTCTTCTAAAACTTCGTAACCGTTTTTTTTAGGCATCATAATGTCGCAAATAATTAAATCCGGGATAATTTCTTTTGCAAGTTTAACTCCTTTGGAGCCGTTCTCCGCTGTAAGAACATTATACTGCTCTTCTTCTAAAAGTATTTTGATATTGTCCCTGACATTCCGGTCGTCTTCTATGATTAATATTTTCATATTTTTCATAATCCTTAGTCTAACGGAAACTTAATTATAAACTTTGTTCCTTTTTTGATTTTGCTTTTAACGTTAATACTTCCGCCATGCAGCTCTACTGATTTTTTTGCTATAGATAAACCCAAACCGGTTCCGGGAAAATTACCTGCGTTAACGCTTCTATTAAAAGGTAAAAATATGTTTGCTATGTCTTCACCAGGAATACCTATTCCTTCGTCAATAATTTCAATTTTGAGTTTGCTGCTGATTTCTTCGATTATAATATCTATGGTCCCCCCACCCGGCGAATATTTAATGGCATTGTTAATTATATTTGATAAAGACAATCTTAATAAGTTTTCATCCAGGCAATACTCTTCATTTTTAAGAAAGCAGTATAAATCTATGTTATGTTTTGATGTAGTCAACATTAATTCACTTACAAGTTTTTCAACGAAATCTTTTAAATTCATCTTTTGCGGATTAAATTCAATCGTACCCGATTCTGCTTTACCGGCTTGCAATATATCGTTAATAAGAACATTTAGTCCTTCAACTGAATTTATTATTTTCCTTAGTTGCTCCTTGTATTTTTTTTCATTCCATCTTTGCCCGTATCTTTCAAGCAGTTCGGCAGACGAAAGTACTGTTGTTAAAGGAGTTTTAAATTCGTGCGAAGCAGTAGTGATGAATCTCGATTTCAATTCATTTAATTCTTTTTCTTTTTGTAAAGCATGAAGCACCTTTTTTTCGGCCTCTTTTTGTTTTTTAATTTCATTCTTGAGCTGTTTGTTTACATACTGAAGTTCGGCAGTTCTTTCATTAACTAAATTTTTAAGATGATCTCTGTACTTTTCATTTTCTATCTGGACTTTTTTTCTTTCGGTAATATCAATTAATGTTACGATAAGAGAAAGTCTGTTATTAAATAGAGTTCTGCCGATTGTAATATCCCGCCATTCCTCTTTTTTTTCCGCATCATACAACTTTATTTCAGTACGGTATGAATCTCGTTTGCCGCTTAGAATTTCATGAATTTTTTCAATTGCAAATTTTTTCTTACCAGGCGGCAGGTACTTCAAGAAGGTATATTCTTTATTGGCAAATTCACCGACTCCAAATCTCTTTTTACTAATCTCATTTACATAAACTATTTTATTATCTTGAATGATTAATATTCCTGATGAAGTTGCATTTACTATTTCCCTGAATTTATCTTCATTGTTTTTCAATTCAATTTCACGTTTCCTTCTTATAAGCGAATTTGCAAATACCTCGCTGACTACCGTTAGCAAGGAAATTATGTCTTTATTCAGACGCAAAGTTTTTGAATAAGAAGCAAACATAAGCAGACCGATTACTTTACCGTTATCTATTAGTCCGAAATCAATAATAGATTTAAATTGCTTACCGTGGATGTTACGAAGAAATTCACTCTCACCTTTACTGTAAAAGTCAAAGTTATTGATGTACAAAACGTGATTCCGTTCAAGATGGTTTAACCACCAGGCTTTTGTATCAGCGGGTAAAGATTTGTAATTATTTTCCAGGTTATGGGAGGTATTTTCCGAGAAAGCAACCGGATAGACCTCTCGGAGATTGTTGCTGAATAAATATACGGTACTGTATTCGATGAAATTATAAAATCCCTTAATTTCTTTTAGAGCTTTCTCTATTTCATCGAATATACTCGTTGTATAAGCATTAAGGAATCTTGCACAAATTTCAGTTACAAGATTTTGGAATTTCTCTTTTTCTATAAGCCGGAGCTCAGCTTTTTTAGATTCTGTAACATCCCTTATAATTGCTCCTATCCAGTAACCGTCATCGATTTTAATTTTGAAAAAGGCTTGCTGGGAATAACGCAATTCTCCATCTTTGTTTATAAAATCAACATCCCATATTTGTTTTTCAAGTATATGCTCTTCTTTTAATGCATTCATGAAAAGTTCTCTATAATAGTTATATTTTTCAATTGTTTTAATTTGAGCAGGCATCAAATTGTATATAAAATTTACATAGTCTTTGAAAATAACATCGGCTCTGCTGAAACCGGTAATCTGTTCGGCTCCTTTGTTCCATTCAATTATCTGACATTGCTCGTTAATTAGTATGATCCCGTCATTCGATTCACTTACTATCTTTCTTAATTTGTCCTCACTTTCACGTAATGCCTCATTTATATTGTAGTGTTCCGTTAAATCATTTAGGATAATTATATTTCCGATAACTTGGTTTGATTTTGATCTGAGTATTAAAACGTTTATTGAAACAACAAATCTCTCATTATCTTTAGAGATTAATTTTGCTGCAGGTATATTTATGTTATCATCTTTGTGATTGAAACGGCAGAATATATCTTCAATATTCAATTTGTTGCCGCTTATATCGGTTAGTTTTAAGACATCATCAACTTTTCTTCCGCACGAGTTTATGTTTTCCCTGTCTATTAAAGCTCGCGCATAATTATTTAATTCTACAACTTTATGATTTTTATCAACAATTATTATTGCATCGTTGATTGTGTTTATTAACTGGTCAATACCTATTTTTTCCAATTCCAACTGCTTTTTTATCATTATTTGCCACTGTAACTATACAATACACCTTATCTACATAATCGAAATTTTTATTTAAAAAGTTAACAACTAAGATAAATTTTTAATTAGACCCAAGATTTTCAGATCGATCATATATTAATTATCCGGGTTGTTAATTTTTTTGTGAATTGCGTACAGGCATACCTGGCGGGCTCCTTCGAGTGAGTAATCAAATTTGCTCTTTAAATTTAATATTAGAAATTCAACTTGTTCTTTAGTCCGGTTATCATAAACTTCAAATTTTTCGGTACCGTAATCTTTAATTGCACTTTCAAAAGATGTGTATTTCAGGAAAGGCTGAAAAATATTTTCTCTGAGATTTTTGATATAGGAGTTATATAAATCTTTGTAGATATTTGTTTTGATTATCTGCATTCCGTTCAACTGCATATCCTGGATGCTGATTGTAAATTTAGAAGCAATTTCACTTCTGAGCTTAATCCTGTTTTCTTCATTAAAATCATTTGTAAACAAGTATTGCTCTATAGAGTTGAAGAAATTATCATTTACCTCAATTGCTTCTTTTGTATAAGGCGATATTAATTTTTCACCGTTATCGTAATTTAACGCAAACAAGTAGTTCTGGATGTCTTTGCTTATTCTTTCCTCGTTTTGATGAAACAGTGCCTCCTTTATCTGTTGCATAATGTCATAATCGTGTAATCTTATTATTGAGTCGATAAATCCATCGGGGACTTTATCCGTATATTCTTTATGCTTCTCAAAGTACTCTTTGATATGATCCATTGTTATCAGAATATATTTTTTACTTTTTTCATCATCTTGAAATTTTTTTCGTTGTGCGTTATAAAATTCATTAAATATTATTAATGATTCTCGGCCTGAAATACCGCTTTTCCCCTCCTGGTCAGATTCCCCTATTAATTTTCTTCTCATGTTTTTATCAAAGGTATTTCTGTCTTCATCGGTTAACCAGGTGGGTATTTTGTTATTATAAATACTTAACTTTAGCAGCAGTAAGTTTTCGTCGCAATACTTATTATATTTTTGAGGATCTTTAATCCATTCTTTAATTGTTTCCGAATCACAATTTAACCTGGAGCTAATAATTATCTTGGCAAAGTTGTCAATTACACCGGGCAGAAATCTTTGTCTAATTTGATCACCAAATGCATTGCAATAAATTTTAACTTCTTCTTCCGAATTTAAAATATAGTTAACATTAATTTCCCTTATTCTGTCTTTGAATGATTCGTATTCTTCAATCTTTTTTGTGTCTTGGGGATTCATAACTGTTAAGAACAAGGAGTTTATATTCTCTTCTATATCCTCGATTTTATGTGTGCCTTCGCTTATAATTCCGTGCAAATTCATAAATCTTTTTTCATTGTAACCTTTAACATCCATTATTACATGAACACCGTTGTTGGTTTTTGCATATTTAGAAAAAATATACTGTACTGCATTGCTGTCTTTTAACCTGTAACCCAGTTCCCTTTGAATTGCTTCGTTTGTTCTTATAAGTTTTTCAGGGCTCCTGTCGCCCGGGTTATAAACACTTATGCCGTAAGCTAATCTTCTGTTGAATAAAAATCTTTTAACAAAAAGCATATCAAATAAATCCGAAGAAGATTTCAGCCGATGGTTTAATGATTCATAGATTGATTCACAGATTGTACACGGGTTTTTCTGGAATATCCATTCGTATTCCTTTTTATGAAATATTTTTGCTTTTGAGTCTTCGGGAAGTACTTGTTCCAAAACTTGCCTTCTATGACTTTTAGGGATCATCAATATGGGATGATCATGACTGGGACAAGGGACTTCCAATACATCACTCGGATCAACATTTTCTATGTTATAATAGTCAACAAGTGCATCCTTTACCTGTTTATGAAAGGTATTGCCCAATTTTTTACCGTCTATCTTCCAGACTGCTTCAAAGTATACACCCTGCGCACTTTGAATATACTTCTCAAATTTTCCCAAAAGATTATTCAGAAGTGTACTTTTACCGCTTCCCGGGGGACCCACAAATAAATATATTTTGTTTTGCTGCGCTCCTTCTTTAAATGAATCGGCAAGCCTTACTATTCTATTTGCCAACGGCAAGTCAGCGAAGAAAGGGGTATCGGTACCTTCTACCAACAGCTTATCACAGGAAATAGTTTTGTATTTAATGTTTTCAGGATCATCTTCATATTCATCTTTTTCATGTGTGTAATGATAAATCATGTCGCTAAATATTTGAAAAATATTTCTCAGCATTAAGTACGGATTTTCACCTACCTTGCAAAGGAAATCGGTAAAGCTAATCATCAGTTCCTTTTCTTCACTTTTAATTTGCCTATCAAGCGAAGTTAAAATTGATTTTATATTTTTCTTTCTACCGTGCAGCATAATCTAATTTAACACCTGCTTAGTTACTTTTTTGTTGAAGACTGTGTAGAGCACTTTCCTGAAAACCGGTTCTACTGCTTTACCGTTTTCCTGGGTTCTCATTTTTTCCAAATCAATCTCATGTGTTTCCAATTGAACTTTGTTTCCCCACAAATATTCAATACCGATTAATGTATTCGGAATATAATCGCGGTAAAGTTCTTTACCTTCAAAGACGTGTTCAAGGTAAAGCGTATCAGCAACATTTCTGATTTTAATATATGGCGGATGATATAGGCCGTTGATTATCATCTTTTTATAGTCCTCGGCTTTTCTGCTTTTCACATAATATTCTTTAACCATTTTCTGTTGGTTTATTCTTTGTCCTACTACCATCAATTTATGTTTATCAACAAAATCTTGATTAAGAAAGCTGTTAAAGAATGTTAAATCATTATAATTCTCTCTTACATGGAAAATAAAATCCCTACCACTGTTAGTTGATTTGTTAAAATCTTTTCTTTCATCTACGTTTGATATTTTATTAAACTCGTATGTATATTTGCCTTTGTTCTGCGACTCTTCAATGAACATGAACAGCCGCCATCCTATGGCATAAGGGTTTAACCCGACCCTGTTTAACGAAGTAACTTTTGCATTGACTTTGGCAAAAGAAATTTCGTGACCTTTGATTCTATCATCACTCATAAATAATTTTTCATGCCAATAACTTGCCCATCCTTCGTTCATAGTTTTGGTACGTATTTGAGGCGAAAAGTAAAGTGAAGTATCGCGCACTATGTCAATAACCACTTTCATCCACTCGTTTTCTTTTTTATCCAAAAACTTGCTTTCATTTATTAAATACTGCATCAAGTCTTTGTTTTCTTTTTTATCCTCTTTCTTATTATGTCTTGAAAACATTTCTTCAAATTCGGGATAACTAATTAAAACGTTTTCAAAAAATATATCTTCCTTACTTTGCCCGTTGCTGCTCTCACTTTGATTGTATCTTTCTACTTCCTCCAAAAATTTATTCATCCTTACTTTTTTAATCTCCTGTAAAAAAACGTTAAAATAGAAATCTACTTTTAAAGGAAGATTAAAGACCTGGCTGTTTTCATTTTCAGACAGGTTTTGAAAATATCCGACTAAGTTATCAATACCTCTTGAAAACTCTAACACATAATCTATCCATCTGCCTTTTTTTGATCTAAGTTTATCTATTATTCTTTTTTCCGTAAGAGCTTTTTCCTTAAAGTCGTAATCCCAAGTCTTTTCATAAAATTTATTATTCTGGAAGAAATCGATATGTGCCAGCACATGATAAAATATCATTACGTTAAGCCAGTCGGGATTGTTATCATTGTAAAAAGATATTGCAGGTCTTGTATTTATAACCGTTTCATAAGGGTTGTGCGGATAGTATTCGTACTCTCCTTTGCTTCTTAACACTTGTATATCATGAAGCCAATAATCATAAAGAGTAGGTATCATATGTTTTGGAGATAGTTCGAGCATGTCTGCATTGGTAACAATGTATTCCAAGGATTCTTTATCAAACTTAAGGCCTGCGTCCAAGGCGCGTTCTTTACAGCCTTCCATAATTTTTTTTGTATGTTGGTCTATGAGCTGCATAATTATGATATTAATAATTTTATACTTTTTATTATTCTTGTTTCATCCGCTTCTGCTGCTTTGAATGAATCAAAGTGAACAATATCGGGATACTTTTCAAGAATCTTTGATTCTTTAATATATCTTTCAACTACTGTGTTATTTCTAGTGGTATAAGTATTTTCTGCAACGGTTATTCCAATTCTACTTGTAAATTTAGCCATCTTTTCAAGGTTTTCAATTACCCTTGTTCCTTTCTGGTCCCAGTCGTCACCATCAGTGCCGTGAAAAATGTAAATGTTGTAGTCTCTACTTAAACTTTCTTCTTCAACTATTTTGTTAACCAAATAATAAGCAGAGGATACCTCTGTTCCCCCGGCAACGTTTTTATTGTAATAGGTATAAAAGTCCGGGACTTCAATAGCTTGCTGGTCATGGACAATGAAACGGCTTTTCACCTGTCTCTTGTATTGATAAATCAGCCAGCTGTTTATGTAAATGTGCTGGGTTACAACTGCCTCTGTGGGTTTGCCCTGCATAGAACCGGAATAATCTCTTATAAAAAATACTACTGCCTGCGATTCATAATCTTTTTCCTTTGAAAGTATTCTATAGACTCTATCGGAAGGAGTTAAAAGCATCTTAGAAGTATTAACCTTTTTCTTAGCATCAAGCCTTCCCAAAGAAAGGTTAGTCTTAACCACTTTTTTTAAAGTTGCCTTTTTATCTAATAACTGTCCGTGACCTTTGTTTTTATCTGTAAGTTCGTAACTGAATTTTGTTAAGGAAGTTTTTTTACCTTTTTCTTTAATATTGGGAAGTTCAAATTGTTCAGTCAATATTTTCCCGATGTCATAAGCATCGGCACCCATTCCGTGCTCGCCGCTTTCACCCTGACCGGCACCCTGTCCTTCTCCCTCTTGACCCGGTCTTATAGGTTCTTCTCCAATTACATCGCCCTCGTCTTCTCCACCTATACCACCTGTAGGCTGTCCTTCACCCCCGTCAACCGGAGAGTTCCAGTGATAAAGTTTTTCTTCCGATACAGTTGGTATAATAATGGTTTTGTCTTTTCCGTCTTTGGAAGGCTTAACGAGTTTACCAAGTTTTATCTTTCTCGGGAAACCGTCTTTTTCACGTAGTTTATCCTTTTCCAAAAGCCTGTCTAAATCATAAATTCTCGATGAGAAGGTTCCGTCAAATGAAAAATGATTTACTGTTTGAAAGTCATTGAAATCGTAAATAGATTTATAATTCTTAATGCTCAAAAACTCATCAAGATTTGAATCTCTCTTACGATTCCTCAACTCATCACTTTCCGTTATTTTAGAATCTTTATCTTTCATAAAACATCAATAGCTTTTTTTATGTTTGATGATCTTGTGTACAGAAAAATTCTATTGTTTTTTCTGCGCACGTTTTACAGTAATTAAGTTTATTTACCATAGTATCAACTATACGGTTATACAGTTTTTCATTATCTTCGTTGGTTCTGTTTGCCAATGCTCCAACCAAACCTCCTGCGGAAGCAATATCGGAATTTAACCTTGTATCGGTTACAGCTTTAACAAGATCAACATTATCCATGAAATCATAGTTTTTATCGTTCTGAAGTTTCTGTGCGTATATTTTTCTAACCTGTCCCCTGAAAGATTCTTTCTGTTCCTGAGTTTTCATTTCAAGTTCGTTCTCAACAGCATTTACAAATCTTTCGTCAATTTTTATCGGCTGTGTGTTTCCAGTTTGCGGATCCCTATAGGTAATAATTTTATCCTGTCCTAAGTCCGATCTGCCCATTCCAACAATCATGTTAACATACATCATCACATCTTTTTTTATCGCAGCGGGTTCATCCATAAAAGCATTAAACATCTCGGTTCTGATTCTTTTTCTATACAGCCCTTTTGCAGTGTTTAAGTCTTCGAAGTATTTAGCCCTTTCATTTGTATCCTGAACATAATCGAGTATAACGTCTTCAGCTGACTTAAATGAATCCAGCGCAAACATGCACTTCCCTTCGTTGGTAGCGGGGAATCCTCTTTGCCCGTTTATCATCCTTGCCAAATCTCTTTGTCCTAATCCTTTTTGTCCAAACCTTTTTGTTGTATCCGATTCGTGTTCCAGCTCGTCAACAATTTCAGCCAGGGCTTTCATACTTTTTTCTCCGGCAACTTCACCGGCAGCAAGTTTCATCATCTCTATAGGTGTTAACTTATCTTCTGCTCTCGGCAGCCTGCTTAAAGTTACTATAGTGGATAAAACATATTTCAAATTGGGATCTAAATGAAGTTCTTCTCCGGTGAAAGTTGTTTTTGTTCCGTCACCCAATGCGTAATTAGTCAAATCCATCTGAAGTTTGTAATTGGTATTATGGGCAACATAACAGAACTTACACCTGTCGAGAATAGGTTTTTCTTCACCGTTAGCCCTATAGTTTTGAACATCGGCATTATTGCTTGTAGCTATAATAAACGTGTCTATCGGCCATTTAAAAGCGTCAATTTCAATTACTCTATTTTGAATAACACCTAAATAAATTTTGAGCAGATCGGTTTTGTTTTTAAATATCTCATCTGCAAAATGAATTCCGCCCCCGCCGACTCTCGCTAATGCGCCTCTACGTAAATCAAATCGATAAGGGTTATTTGTATTGGTTATATGAAGAAGCCTTTGAATACTTTCTTCGCCAACCAGGTCAACACCGGAGCTTGTTAATTTATCTTTTGCGGGATATTTCCCAGTGATTGTACCAAGAGTAGAACTTATAGGTATCTTTACGATTTTGATATGCTGTTTTAATTTCTCTATATCCCCGTCAAAATAAGATTTTATATCATTAAAGATGAATTCAGTATCAGCACCTAAGGGTCTGTAGTTTTCATAAAACCTATCAATTTCGTTGGGGTTAAAACCGGCTTGCACAAATAATTCTTTACTGTTTTCATGAACATCAAGGAAATTCATAGCTAGTATAACCGGGTCCTCATAGGTCTGAGATTCAATTTCTTTTATACCACCATAACCCTCCAAACCATCGGGTATTATAAACTTGTAAGTATATTTTTGATTTTCCGGTATAGATATAAAGTCTCTATACATTGCAGATAGATAATCAACATAGAAGGTCTTACCGTTGCCCGGCTCTCCAACAAGGACAAATGCCATTTCCTTGCTTTCACCGTTTTCCGCGGCATCTTTTATAAAAGCTACAAAGTTGTTTATTACAGCATACAAGCCTATAATATGTTTTTTACCAGTCCTGAACTTTAGAAAGTCGTATGTATTTTTTCCATTAACTATAACAGACTTAATTTCTTTAGGGTCATCAAAAATCATTCTGGCAAGTGATTCAAATACGTTTTCAAAATGATGTTCGCCGTTTTTTAGTTCATGCAAATACTTATCTAATCCATTTTCTATAACCGACATCTTATTCCTCCACGAATGAATTTTTAATTCTTCTTATTATTATGCAAAGAACGAATAGTTATTTCAGAATATTACGTGTGCAACCAGAGAGAAAAACTTTTAATGAGCAAATACAGAGAGAAGAGAATATGTTTTTTTGTTCAGCAATTGTAGTTTACATATGTATAACAGATAGTAACAAAAATAAATATCAATCTCAATGGCATTATCAACACACCGTTCTTTAATAAAATAAAAAGAACTTTAATGATTTAATTTACTCATCTAATATGGTTGTTAATTTTATAGTTCAAAACTATTTGAGAGGAATGAGTCATTATTTGAGATATTCGATGCAAAATGGAATGTGAAAGCCCCTAAAATTGGGAGCTTCAGGAGAAAGAATTACTCAACTAACAACAATACCAATGCTATGTATATTGAATACCTTCTTTAACTAAGTAAAAAGTAAATAAAGCGCAAAACAGGTGAACCAAGTTTTGAACTTTATTAAAATGAATATTTCTCAAATTAATTTCAGCTTACTAAATGACTGTTTCCCCTTACAAGTAAACTACCTTTCTTATCGGTTTTAATGTATTCTATAAGATTATGAAGGCTTTCGGTTAATGCATTTAATTTATCTGCAGATTCAGCTATTTGCTGTATACCCGTAGCATTCTGATTTGTAACGTCGGTGATTGATTCAATATTTTTGCTTATTTGTTCAACTGATTCAGATTGTGATTCACTTGCTGCTGCAACCGAATTAACAACCTTAACTGTATTGCCGGTAACTTCAATTATATTTTTTAAGAATTCACCTGCTTTTACAGATAAAGATTTTCCTTTGTTTACTTCATTTGCTCCGACATCTATAGCATCAACTGCAAGCTTAGTTCCGCTTTGAATCATTTTAATTTTCTCTTCGATCTCCTTTGTAGCTTTTGTTGTTTTTTCAGCAAGTTTCCTAACCTCGTCAGCTACCACTGCAAATCCCCTGCCCTGTTCGCCTGCCCTTGCAGCTTCGATAGCGGCATTAAGAGCGAGTAGATTTGTCTGATCAGCAATATCGTCAATCACCTGAATTATCTCGCCTATTTGTTCACTGCTTTGTCCTAATGTTTTTACAGATTCGGCAGCTTTTAATACAACATCCGAAATCTTGTTCATCCCGTTTATTGATTCCTCAACAACATTACCGCCATTCGATGCAACTTCCCCGGCATTCTTTGCATTCTTTACCGCCAAATTTGGATTTTTATTTGTTTCTAAAATAGATGTTGTTATCATTTCTATTGAGGACGCTACTTCCAATGACTGGGAACTTTGTTCTTCCGCACCGGCGGCCATCTGTTGAGAACTACCCGATATTTGTTCACTTGTCAATACTGTGGAATTTATTACATCGCTAACTTGCAATATCATATTATTTAGATTGTTGATTGCAGAATTCAATTGCTTAAAAAATTCTGAGGCTTCGGTTTTACCCGCTTCATCAAATTGGATTGTTAAATCACCATTTGCAAATTTTTCGACAATAGGTAAGTTTTTATTAATCTCTTTATCAATTTTTTCTAAATAGACATGACAGTGTTAGGGTTTGTTTAACCCGTTAAAAATTGCAATTGCCATTTTTTCACAGCTATCATAACCGCATGCAGCGCAGTCTTTGTAATCCTCTTTTTCGGATTTCTGCATTCGGGAATAAATTTCATTTAATTCTTGCCGATCGGGAATTCTGATTGTTGATGTTAAATTTTGAGATAGATTTTTATATTTGCGTTCATATAAGCCATTTTTCCAAAATTTGTTAATTGTCTTACGGATTTTTCTTTTTGAAGGTTTGCCGATGAACTTAGATTTGTATCTTTCTTGCATCTCCTTATTTCTTTTCTCGATTATAGATCCCATTTCATCAATGGACTTATCTCTACTGGTACCTGTTCCCCCATTGCACCCTGCCTCACAATTTAAGCAGTCAATAAGCAAAGGGGAGTTACCTGATTTAACATTTTTTTCAAGATCATTTAAATAATGATAAATTATTTGCGGTCCTTCAATTTTTCTTGTTATGCTTTCAATACTCTCGTTTTCTCTTTGGGCTGTTCTCAGCAAACCACCGGGGGTTGAAAATAATACTGCCCTTTCTGCAGGAGGATTGTCGTAATCAACTTCAGGGTAACTCTTTAAATTGATCTGATTTTCTTCAAAATATTCGTTTAGTTTTTTCATAGTAACGTTATAATCGCCAATAACAACTTCTTCAAATTCTCTTTTCTTAGCTGTGCATGGAGATATAACAAGAAATTTGTACCATCTGTATTCAGGATAGAATTCTCTAACCACTTTCATTGTATGCATCATTGGACTATCTGCTGGAGCCAAAAATTTTATTAACTCCGGTTTGTATATTTCTATATACGATACTAATGCAGGACAAGGTTGTGCTATTACGCAATCAGGTGAATTTTGCTTTACATGTTCCAGATAAGCTTTTATTGTTAATTCTGCCCCAAAACTAACATCAAATACAGCTTCAATACCTCTCGATTTAGGCCATCCTTACGGGACATACAGAAATACATTGATGACAGTTTCCCCATCAACAGAAATAATTTCTGATAAAATCATTTGCACTCTCTCAATTGTCCGAAATGTTTGATCAATATGGATCACATAGTCGATATTATCGGATTAAACAGTACTTTGTTTAATTGGAAGCAGCCGGATAAAAGTATAAACAAATCAATAGAATACACGGGCAATTTAAGGGTTTATAAGACAGATGATCGGGAGGTGTGAATTTATTATTTGCGATTAAAGGAAAAACAGAAAAACACTAAATTCTTTATTACTAACAAAGAACAATTACCTTGTTCTACATTAAATTATAAAAAAGAGTTTAATTCTCAATAATTAGAAAGGGAAAATATTACCCTACTTATTCGGGAGTACAAAAATATGTTTTACTTAACAGGTATTTTAGGAATTGTAAAGAAAAATTTAGTGCCAACGTTTAATTCACTTTCGAACCAAATATCGCCTGAATGTTTTTCAATTATTTTTTTAACTATTGCAAGCCCCAAGCCATGTCCCCGAAATTTATTATTCGCATCGGCAGCAAAATAACCGAAAACCCGCTCCTTAAAGTTATCCTCAATACCGATTCCTGTATCGGCTATACAGAAAATATATTTATCATCATCTTCTTCCTGTGAAATGCTGATCTTGTTCCGGCCTCTGGGTTTTGAAAATTTAATAGCATTATCCAGTATATTACCAAATACCTGGCTCAACAAAAGTTTATCCCCAAAAATGTTTTTTAAATTATCTACTTCGATTGTAATATCTCTTTGGTTCATTCTGAATGATAAGTCTTTAATTATAGTTTTTAATAATTCATTGGTGTCAATTTCTTCTATATGAGATTCTCTCTTTTCTGAATTAGATAATTCAAGCAGACCGTTAAACATAAGGCTCAACTTGTTTCCGCTATCCTGAATAAAATTGGTAAACTCTAATAAATCTTTTTTAACTTCTTCAATTTCATCAAATTCTTTAAGTTCGTTGTTCTTTAATAAAGTTAGTTTTTCACTGAATAAATTCAGGGTATCCATCATTTCCCTGCTAAACCCGAGAATATTAATTAAAGGGGGTCTTAAATCGTTAGAGGCAAAGGATATAATTTGCTCAAGTTCATTTTTCTTGGATTTTAGTTCGTTCATTAATTTTCTTCTTTTTGATTCGTTTTCCCTCCTTTCGGTAATATCAGTAACAACATAGATATAACCTTTAGGTGAATTATTCTCATCATGTATAATCGAAAATTTGATTTGAGCTGGTATACTTGTTTTATGTTTAGTCTGAATTGAAAGCCTGTCGTTCAAACTAATTTCGTCTATGAAGTTATCTTCGATTAATCCGGATGGAGAAAATGATTCCTTACCAACAGATTCATCAATTATTAAAAATAATTCGTCAATATTTTTGCCTATAATTTCACCGGCATTAACTTTTAACAAATTGCATGCAGACGTATTTGCAAAAAGGACATTAAATTTACTATCAATTGAAATTATCCCGTCAGCTACATTGGATAAAATAGTATTCATTAGGATTTGATTCTGCTTAACTTTTTTTTCAAGGAAACTTTTATGAAGAGACATCTTAATTGTAATTTCAAGTTCTTTATCGTGAATAGGTTTGATTAGATAACCCTCCGGGGCCGAATTTCTAGCTCTTTCTACAGTTTCATCATCAATAAATGCCGTTAGAAAAACTACCGGTATATTAAATTTCTTTTTTAAAATCGAAGCTGTTTCAACTCCATCAATCTCCCCTTTAATTCTTATATCCATCAACACCAAATCCGGCAATTCTTTTTCAGCACTAGAGATTGCATCTTTACCTAGTGTTACTATTTCTGTAACTAAGTAACCAAAACTTTCCAACTTCTCCTTTAAGTCCATACCGATGATTATTTCATCTTCCACGATCAGTATTTTTTGCTGGTTGTTTGGATTTCCTTTATTCATTATTTTATCCAGATTATCAATGTTTTTTCAGTTAGCATTATAACAATTTGCTTTACTCAGTATAAAAATAAAAATTTTTGGAATAATTTATATGTAAAATAATATCATTGTAATAATTTTTTTATTTACTTCTATATTTCTCTATTCATATAAAAATCAACAATCTCATTCAGGTAATTGTTTGATTTCTGGTGACTGTATTACTCATAACGATATAATGAGACTATAATGTGTTATTAATTCACTATTTAATATTCTGATTACATGTAATAATTATCGGGATTATAGCAAC
Organism: Ignavibacteria bacterium; assembly: GCA_050117315.1. Taxonomy (GTDB): domain Bacteria; phylum Bacteroidota; class Ignavibacteria; order Ignavibacteriales; family Melioribacteraceae; genus JANQIV01. The sequence goes on along the minus strand of JASFMY010000052.1, from coordinate 343 downwards.
AAAAAAATATAAAAATGAGATAAACAATACTTTCTTAGAGATGAAACTAGTCTTAATAAAGTCAATTAGTTTTAATAGTCATATAAATATTTTTTTTAAGAGAGTAATAGAGGACTTTCTTGCTCAAAAAAATGCTCCAAAGTTTAAGACTATTCTTGTCAAAAGTCAGAAGTGAATAGATATATGGTATAAGCTTCCTCCTAAGACAAGCACTATATTAAAGTACTAATAAGAGATAACTTTAAAGAATTTTATCTGGAAATGAGAAAAAAATATAAAGGCGGATAAAGCTATATTATGTCATTTACAGATAAAATTCTGTTGTGCGAAACCATCTCCTTAT
>JASFMY010000051.1:0-39136 GCA_050117315.1 Ignavibacteria bacterium | reverse complement strand
GATGATGCGATCCTCTCTATTAATATATACGGTTCCTCATCTCAGATAGGTATTCACTTGACAAGTTGCAGCAATTATTATGCTACCGGGAATGTCTCTAATTGTAATTTTGGAGCAGGAACATATGCAAGCAGCGGTTGGTTTTCAACCGACTATTACGAAAACAACAACACCAGCTTTTACTCGATAGCAAGCTCGGATCTAGGAGTTCACCAAGTCAAGTTATGTGAGTCAATAAATTATGATTATCAAGCCGTAAGCAACGGACATATATCCGCTTATGGTTGCTACGTTAAAGACGGAACCTCAAGGACTTATACCTCTGAGGGAGGAACTATTGATATAGGCAGTTCTTTGGACTGTAGTTCCCTTATGGGTAAAGAAAATGATTTATCGCTTATGCAAATACAAAGTGACGACCCGGTGGAGACGGAATTCTCAAAAATAAATGCTTCATATTTTGATCTGTTGAAAACGATAAATGAAGAAGATGATCAAGATGAGGAATCCGGGAAAAGAGAATTATATAGTCAATTGCTTACCATTGTAGAAAACTTTAAGACGTTTATTACAAACAATCCCAAATCCTCCTTATCCCATGTAGCGCTAAACACGGCGGCAAACAGCTTCTCACTTTTTGAAGATTATGATGGAATGAAGAGTTTCCTTGATGAAATTATTAATAATAAAGACTTGACTACCCTTAAAGGTGAAGCGGAAAATTTAATGACGGAATATTACGGAAAAGTAAAAGATTTTGATAGAGCAATAAGTACGGCAGATGCCGTTATAAAGACCTATGAAAGCGATGATGAAATATTATGCGACGCGTTATTTAGGAAGGGTATGATGTTGGCCTATCAAATGGAGCAGCCTAAAGAAGCAATAGAATATTTTGCAACTATTGTAAATAACTACAAAGAGAATCCATTGTATGAAACAGCAGTATATCAACTAGAAACTTTGGGCGAAGCAATTATAGAAGAGCCCGAAGAAGATCAAGCTGAAGGAAATAGTGGAATCGAGACAAGTGTTTATCCCAATCCGTTTAACCCGACCACAACAATAAACTATACGCTTCCCGAAGAAGGAAAAGTAAACATAAAGATATATGACGTTTTAGGGCGTGAAGTGGAGACATTAGTAAATGAAATTAGAACAGCCGGCACACACAGCGTAGAATTTAATGCCTCACATTTACCCAGCGGAGTTTACTTATACAAAATAGAAACCTCGCAAGGAATGTTAACCAAGAAAATGTTGCTTTTGAAATAGGAGATAGTAAATAGGATTAAGGAGACAGAAGATTGTATAATTCATTAAATCCCCGGAATCTTCCCGCAAACGGGATAAATAAAGATTTCGGGGATTTTACGTATCAACCGTCTAAGAACACAGTATATGTAGAAATTCCGGGTAAATATTCAAAGATATGAATAAATTCCTATTGTAAAGATATTATTAATATGAGTTATCAATTTTGGACTTGACATAAAGATAATTATTGATTAGCTCATAATTAAAACATTTTCCCTTTTCAGAGATTCAATGAGAAAATAGATACCTTTCATAAATTAACTTTCTAGAGCTATGTTCTGTTGTTTTTGCAGCTATTTATCTTTGGTGATGATTTCATGACCATTTAAACTAAAGCTTAATGGGATGATAGCATCCAGTATGTCTTATTAAATTCATAACAAATTGATTTAGTTACTATGGTAACTCAGCCGACAACGATCAAACAGCACGCATAAGTTGGCGGATTAGTTTATAAAAACTTTATTGAGATAAAACAATGAAAACAAAATTAAAACTAGTATTTACAAGTTTGTTTTTAATAACTGCATTTAGCTGCAACAATGATATGGTTACCCCGCCGGAAGAAAAACCCGACCAACCAGGCAGAAGGGATTATGTTTGGACGATAGATACATTAAACTATCCCTATAACACTCTCACCAGGATGTGGGGAAGTTCACCTACAGATGTGTGGGCAATAAACAGCGGAGACTTTTATAAAAGTATTTTTCACTTTGATGGAGAGCAATGGTCTACAGATAGAATATTCCGAAGGATTTTACCTCACTCAATTTGGGGTTTTTCAAGCAATAACATATGGATTGGAGGACTGGATGGAAGAATATGGAAATATAACGGAAGCAGTTGGTCGGAAAACGCAGTTTTAACAAAGGATGGAAATGATGATGTTGTATTTGATAATATGTGGGGGGATTCTCCTAATAGTCTTTATGCGTTTGGTGCTTACCCAGACGATAGACAGTTAGCGAACAATAGTGTTATAGCACATTTTACAAATAATAAATGGATTATGCTGGACACAGATAACCTTAAGGGAATTGTAGAACATCTATATAAAAATAAAACAAATAATAAAATTTATCTACAAGTTATTAAAATAGGAGGAGGTGAACATGTAGACAGCACTCTTATTTATGAATATACACAAGAAAGATATAACAAACTATACGGTAGTATCGAAACAAAAGGATTGCAAGCCGATATCAGTCTTATCAATGGAGAAGTATATTTTGTTTTAGGCAACGAAATAGCAAAACGAGTAGATAATAAGTTTGAGACATTTCTAACAGTTGATAACGAAGATTTTTACCAACGAATATGGGGAAGAAACTCAAAAGATATTTTTCTTTTTATGACGGACGGATTAGTTCACTATAACGGAAGTGATATGCAGTATTTATTTTATTTTGATAAAACCAGAACACAAATTTTTGGTGCATCAATTTTTAATAAAGAAGTTTTCTTTTTGGTATATGAATCGTCTACAAACCTTAACTTAATATACCACGGAAAATTACTGGAATAATGAAAGGAGGAGAAGCTTGATAAAAAAGATGAGATGACGCTGCGAACATCACCTCACCTCTAAAGAAAATAACCCGCTAAGGCTGGCTACCTTAATATTCATTTGTAAAAAATGAACCGGGCTATTCTGTTTTTAAAACTAACAAAATTTACAAAAAAAGAAAGGAGAAGAACGGTAAAGAAAAAAGAAGTTTGTTGTTAATTGAAAACAAAACATTTTATAATTATTCAAAAGGAGAAAGCTATGAAAACCATAGTAAAATTAATTCCGTATCTTTTATTAGTGATGTTCTTTTGTAATTCCATATTCAGCCAATCCGGCGATGTAACCAAGCAAAAAACCGGTTATAAAACTGCAAGAGTAAAGAAACAGGTATATCCTGACGATACTTATGATTTCTTTAGTGAGACTTCGATAGACTATGGTACTTATATCCCCGAAGACCCGGAAACAGAAGCAAGCGTTTACCTTCGCGCTATTTGGGACTTTAACCTGCCGACCGATCTGCCAGAAGGAGCTTATGCAAAAACAGTAGTATTAAGATATAACGGTAATTCTTACGATTTTTTTAGATTAGGTTATATAGCAAATTATCCTTCTAATCCAAGCCTACAAGATAAATGGGATCTAATAGACAATGCAGATGAGCTGGGAGATTATATAGGTGCAAACGGATCAATAGTATCTACCGGGGCAATAACAGCATTACCGGAAAAGATTCAAGCAGCACATCAAGCCGGTAAGTCCAAAGTCTATTTAAGTTTTAAGGCAAATAATGATCTTGTGAATAGAGATTTAGTTACATTATCGGAACTTACATTGGAAATAACCTATGAAATACGCGTAACAATTACGGCAGATAATAATTTTACGGATAACAGCGGAACGGGAACTCACGGTTCAATACAGGTTGACGGTGGAACAGAAACAGCTCCATTAGAATTTGACAAAGTTGCAGGCCAGAGTGCCGTCTTGGGGGCAGTCTCTCCACAAACAGATAATGCAGGATATCAAAGAATCTGGCATACGGGTGACGCTGATAAAAGCGAGTGGAGAAGGAATGGAGTCTTTAAATCGTATGACCAATCGTATTCATTTGAAGTAACTGCAGATGATTATGATGCAACCTACCAGGCACAATTAAGACAAATACGTGTTACAACCAGGGGCACAATGTCATCAAATGAAACCTGGTTTACGGAGGTTGAATTAGCCGGAAATGTTACAGTCCCCTCCGGTATAACCTTAAGCATAACCGAAGATGCAGCAGTGAACCTGGGGGGCTATTCAATCATCTCCACCGGCGGAACGTTAACCATAAGCAGCAGTGCAACAATAAACGGATTGCGGGCAAGATTGGAAGCCAACACCGTTTTGAGAGGTCTCTGCGGATTAATTCAAACAGCAGCAGATTATGCAGAAGAGGTTAATGAAATTGTACTTGAAGACGGTAACTTATGCCATTGGTACAAATCAAACTTTGACAGGTTTGACTCTCTATTATAGTGAAAGGGTTGATATAGATTGCTTTTCAGCATATGACTTAGATATTGGGCTAGAATCTTATACAAGTGAAGCGGCTATAACTCTATCGTCTATAGAAATTAGTAATACCGGAATTAGAGCATTGAACGAATCCGACATTGATATTGATAACTCAGTTTTTTGTGGTACGGATTTAGATTTATATGCTTATAACTTCTCTTCGATATATGCCTCCTCGTGTTTTTATGATAACGGTGTACCTTCAATTTCGGAAGGTGGTGGTTCTACCATACAGTCAGTCAGCAATCAAAGTTGCCCATCATTATCTGCCGGCAAAGAAAGTACTAACTATTATTCTGCAACCGTGGATAACTCAGTAGAATCAGAATTCGAAAGAATAAATTCAAATTACTTTTCTATTAATAAAAAGTTGGCAGATGATCTTAAATCAAAAATAACATTAAACTCAGAAGAGTATTCTACAGAGTATGAGGAAGTAATAGAAGGTTTTAATGAATTTATAAAAAACAACCCAGATTCTCCGTTATCAAAACTTGCTATAATAATAACAGCTCGTTGTTATCGCCGGATAGACGATTTACGTGGGGAAAGTGATGCAACTACTATGAAAGATTATCTTACAGATGTTTTATCGAATAAAGAATACTCTGGATTACAACCAACAGCAGAAAGATTGATGATAGATTACTATTCCGGAATAGATGATTATACAAATGCCATAGAAAGGGCAGATAATCTGCTCGAGAAATATAGCAATGACAGCAGCTATTATTATATGCAAAAGGATTAATACTAGCACACAATTTGGACAAAAGCGAAGAAGCTGCAGAATGTTTTGCAAGCATTATAAATAACTATCCGGGGAACGCACTTGCAGACTTAGCCCAAAACGAACTAAGAATATTGGGCTACGAAGAAAGCATAAAGGAAGAAAATTCGGAAACAGTTTCGGCAGATGAAGAAGAATTCAGCATCAGCAACTACCCGAATCCATTCAATCCAACGACTATAATAAGCTATAATCTACCTACAGAAGGCAAGGTGCTTGTAAAAGTTTATGACGTACTCGGCCGTGAAGTGGAAACATTAGTAAATGAAATTAGGACAGCCGGCACACACAAAGTAGAATTTAATGCCTCACATTTACCCAGCGGAGTTTACTTATACAAAATAGAAACCTCGCAAGGAATGTTAACCAAGAAGATGTTACTTTTGAAATAGGAGATAGTAGATAGGATTAAGGAGACAGAAGATTGTATAATTCATTAAATCCCCGGAATCTTCCCGCAAACGGGATAAATAAAGATTTCGGGGATTTATGGCAGCCATAATTAAAAGAAAAAACAACACCAATGGAAGATTTTAGTGCAATTGCATATAACTTCTCGTTCATAAATAGTGTTGAAAAATTGTCGGATATTCCAATCGAGTATAAGCTATTTCAAAACTATCCTAGCCTATTTAATCTATACAATAACCACAACAAATTTTATTGAATCAAAGAAGATGGTATTAATAAAATAAAGCAAGTGGAATCTGCAATTCTTATCCTCATTAAGCTGCATGCTTTAATTTTCTGAGAGTAAAATTTGGATAAAGCAAAAATTATACACAAGCCAAATTGGTTTTGGTATTTTGTTTTTTTTAGAACTCACCTAAATCCTCTCTTAAAAAGAGAGGATTTTACGGCAAAATACCAAAACCAATTTGGAACAAGTATATATTTAATCTGTTATTAAAAAATTATCTACCATTTATTATATTGAAAAATCTTAATACAAAAATTGGCAAGAATAATGGCTAAAATTAAGGAACCACAAGTAAAGTATATTACCGATGAAAAAGGTAATAAAAAGGAAGTAGTTATTTCATTAAAAGATTATAAAAGTTTAATAGAAGAGTTAAACGATTTGGCGCTAATTGCTAAAGGGAAAGACAAGTATAAAAAGCAAATGTTAAGAGATGCAGATGTATTATATTCTGCTTACAAATCCGATAAGGAACTAACATTAATTACAAATCTGGAACAGCTTCGGGCACAGTAATGGACAAAATACGAACAGGTTTAGCGCGTGTATTATCAATTGAGAATGAATAATATGAAAACATAAGAAGACTTTCTAAATGATCTATGACATCTTTATCCATATACTTATCAAAATAATCACAAATCCTCTTCCAACAGCCATTCTTCGGCAATATCTTACTGAATAATTTATATAGAGTGAAATGATTTTTAGAGTAAACCCTCATTAAACATTAGTGCAAAACAAAAAACAATAACCTATATATTAGTTTATTATTCGAACGTCTTTATCAGCTCCAATAATCGCTGTGCTGTGTAAACATTCGGATATTTCTCTAAAATTTTTTTTGCTCTTTTCAATTCCTCTTTATCTTTTTCAAATAGATAGGCGCCCATTATTAACATTCTAGCATAATCAATTTCATATGCTTCATGGTTCTCTTTTGCAAGGTCTCTATAAATCTTTAAGGCTTCTTCGTAGTTTTCAAGAGCTTGGGCGTATTCATTTTTAGCTTTTTGTAAAATCGCCAAATTGTTCAAAGTAGTAGCCACGTAAGACAAATAAGTTCCGGGGTTCTCCTGACTTGTCCAAATTAGTGCGACAAAGATTTGTTTTGCTCGTTGTAACATATTGAAAAATAAAGGCAAAAAAGTTTACTATGAATTTATTTTATTGAAAACCTTGAAAACGTTGAATTTATTAAGAGTTAGGGGGTGCGAGCCCCTTAGTGCGACAAATTGCTGCTTTTACATCCGTAACTTATTTAAAAACAATAACTTATTTTTGGAAAATTTTGCCCCGGACAAGTCAGGACAAATAAGTTCCGGGGTTCTCTTTTGCAAGGTCTCTTCTTATCTTTAAGGCTTCTTCGTAGTTTTTAAGAGCTTGGGGATATTCATTTTTATCGTGTTGTAAAACCGCCAAATTGTTCAAAGTACCGGCCACGTAAGGCAAATAAGTACCGGGATTCTCTTTGGCAAGGTCTCTATAAATCTTTAAGGCTGTTTGGTAATGATCGGCAGCATCGTTTAAGAAATTGTACTCATATAAAAATTTTGCAAAATTAAAATAGTTCCCGGCACTTGGTTCCAATAATATTAACTCTTTATATAAGACTCTTGTTTGATTATAAGAAAAAAGAATTTCGGTTGCTTTAATGGATTCTTTAAGTATTCTAATGTTTTCTTGTTTTAATTTTTCTTTTCTTGAAAAATATACATCTTTTATTTTTTCAGCGTCACCTTCAGCTAAATGTTTTTGAATAGCTTCTAATAACTCTGCAATTTCAGTTTTCCCTTTTGATTTTAATTCCCCGATTTCTCTGGATAAAACATTGTTTTGTTCATGAATAATAGATATTACTACAAGTAATAATTCTTTTTCATCGGATGATATTTTTCTTTTTTTATACCATTCCTTAATTTTTGTTTCTGTTTCATCTTTGCCGTTTTCTTTTAGAAGTTCTTGCAAATATTGTTCAATATCACGGGGGTCGATTTGGGATTTTTTTAGAAGTTCTTCAATCTTTGAATTTGAATCTGAAACTGTTTTTTCAATCTTATCTTGATTTTCAAGTATTTCCTCATATGGGGTTGGGAATAAAATTTCATTCAACAATGATGAAAGTGAACTTGTAAGAATATTTAATACAATAACTGAAACAAGGGTGGCTGATAGAATCCATTTTTCAAATTTTTTCAGATTATTAATTAATAATTTCCAATTCAGATTACGTAAATAAATTAAGCGTTTCGTGTAATGTAAATAAGCTGCAACCCCAAATAAAATAAGAATGGAAATAAATGTAGTTATTAACATCTATCTTTTTTCCATAATTTCTTTATACGATTAGTTATTATTCAAATTATATTTTTATGAGTACTGACAACCTAAATGTAAACATAATGATTCTTCAAAATAAGTACAACCTACCCATCAAATCTGATGAGAGTTTTACTAGTGTCATGTCAATTCTGTATTATCATTCCGGTAATCCCCGTATTAATACATTAAAGTTTCTGCAAAATAAAAAGTCAGTCATTTCGAACCCGTTTTTTGGGTGTCCATAGGACTCCTAGGGAGAGAAATCTTTCAATTAGAGTACAATTTCAAAGATTTCCCGCCAAAAAAGACGGCGGGCAGGCTCCTCACTGTGTTCGTCGAAATGACAAAACGTTTAGATATCTAATTTTGCAGAAACTCTATTACGGGGCAGGCTTTAGGCCGGAATCTATTTTTAAGAAAGTGATTCCCGATAATCCGCGCGGAATTCGGGAATGACACGGTACTAGCTTTTACCAATAAACATGTATACACAAGCCAAGTTGTTTTTGGGATTTTGCCATAAAGTCCTCCCCGCCGTACGAGACTTTGGGAGGCGGGGAGGATTTAGGTAAGTTTTTTATAGCTCCGGCATTCAGGGTCTGTTGCAGAACTCAATTAGGAACTTCAATAGCCACGTGCTTCAGCACGTTGGAAATAGGAATCCAGATAGAATCCGGGCTTTAGCCCCATTTAGAGTGCTTAAATGAGGCTTCACGGAAGTGATCCCCACGTGAAAAGCCCTGAGTTTTTGTTGAGACTTATTGTCCACGACCTGAAAGGACGTGGCTATGATTATTTATTACTGGGCAGTCGAGGTCCATACCTCGACTGAGCCACCTCATTTTGAAAACAATATCAAGGTTTTTCGTCACGGAATGGTGAGGCTGTCTCAAAAGTATGCTTGTCATCACGAGCGACCTGCCTCGCCGGCAAGGCGGGAGCGAAGTGATCTCTATTTTGAGCTAAAAACGAAAGATTGCCCGCCTTCCAAAGTACACTTTGTACGGCGGACAGGCTTCGGCAAAAAACGCCTCGCAATGACAATTTTAGGCTTTTGAGACACCCTCAATGGTCCGCGACGACCCTGTTCTAAAGTTATGTAACAGACCCTGAATGCCGGAGCTATGAAACACTACATTCATAGTTAAGTTGACGCTTATGAGACTCATCGAAAGAGAAATGACAATTAAAAAATAGTAGATAAAGGAAAGATTCTATAAAATTTTTCACACAACGGGTTAATAAAATAAAAGCAAGGGAAATAAGATTCCCGGTATTTTGAAAATATCGGGAATCTGCAATTTTTCCAAATCACAAATCCTCTTCCAACAGCCATTCTTCTGCAAGATCTTCCTCTATTCCTTCAATAAATCTTGAGGGTTTTGAATATGTAATTCCCTGGTGCCTGTCGAAAATATTCATTGGATAAGATATGTATAAATTCTGCTTCGCACGTGTTGAGGCAACATACATCAACCTTCTCTCTTCTTCCAACTGTTCCAGTTTATCAAAAGACTGGCTGGAAGGGAAGAAACCCTCAATTGCATGAATTATAAATACGCTATGCCACTCTAGTCCCTTTGCAGAATGAATTGTAGAAAGGGTTAAATATTCCTTTTCTTTGTCTGTTCCTTCAACATCAATTACACTGTCGGACGGCGGTTCAAGTGCCATATCGGCAAGAAATTCTTCAAGATCGTTATAGTTTTCCGAGATATTCATAAAAATCTCAAGGTCTTTCCTTCGTTTGTTGAAATCGTCGTATTTATTTATAAAAAGAGGCTCATAATAGCTCATCACAAAATCTGCCCTTTGGGTAGGAGATTTATCCATAGTCCTAAGATGACTCAAAGTTTTAAATAGCTCGTAAATATTGCTTTTAAATCTATCGCCGATTTCTTTATTGGGTTCTAAATCAATTGATAATTTCTCGCCCATAATTTCATCGAGAATTGCTTGTGCGCGTTTCGGCCCTATTCCTTCATGAAGTAGAAGAACTCTATACCAGCTTACAATATCTTTAGGATTAACGGAAATTCGAAGGAATGATAGGATATCTTTAACATGCGCGGTTTCAATAAATTTCATTCCGCCGAATTTAACGTAAGGTATATTGGCTTTATTTAGTTCAATTTCAAGATCAAAAGAAAAGTAAGATGATCTGAACAAAACGGAAATTTCACTTAAAGGAACACCTTCTTCACGCAGCTCAAGTATCCTTTCAACAATAAATCTCGATTGCATATTTTCCGTAGTGGCGGAAATTATGGCAGGAAGTTCTCCGTTATCATTCGACGTAAAAAGATTTTTGGGATACTTTTCAATTGCTCCCGAAATAATATGATTCGTAAGATTTAGAATCTCCTGTGTGCTCCGGTAATTTTCTTCCAATTTTATAAGTTTAGCCTCGGGGAAAAGGGAAGGGAAGTCCATTATATTTTTAAAGTTTGCTCCCCTAAATGAATAAATTGACTGCGAATCATCTCCCACTACCATAACATTTTTGTTAATTTGAGCCAGTCCCAACACAATATTCGCCTGGAGCTTATTGGTATCCTGGTATTCGTCAACCATTATAAATCTGATTGTAGAAAGAAGATTTTTAGCGGCTGGACTCAAATCATACAAAAATTTACGCAAATAGACTAAAAGATCGTCGTAATCTAAGAGGCTGTTTTTCCTTTTATATGCTTCAAATATCTTATTGATATCAATAAATTTATCGGTGTATTCTAGAAAGTGAGGATATTCTTCCGCAATTACATCTTCCACAGCTCTTCCGGTGTTTACGGAAAGACTTAAAACTTTGTAAATAGTCTTTTTATTCGGGAATCTCTTTTTCAATTCATTAAGCCTAAGCTGTCCCCTGATAAGGTTAATAACATCTTCGCTGTCGCCTTGATCCAAAATTGTAAATGCCGAGTCTAAGTTTAATGATTTGGCATATTTACGTAATGTCAGGTTGGCAAAAGAATGAAATGTTCCGCCCTGTATTTTAGAACATCTGTGATCCAAAAGTACGGCAGCCCTGTTCATCATTTCGCGTGCAGCTTTTCGCGTGAAGGTTAAAAGAAGAACAGATTTGGGATCATAACCCATCTCAACCAAACGGGCTACACGATAAACCAGAGTACGTGTTTTACCTGTACCTGCTCCGGCAATAACTATGTATGCTCCGTCTACTGCCGCGGCTGCTTCATACTGAGAGTTATTTAATTGGTTCCTGTAATTAATCGAAAAACGTGATTCATCGATTTGAGGCTGAATTTGAGCCGGTTTATTTATTCTTTTTAGAACGTACTTTTTTGCCATTATCTGCGGAGCGCTTTGGGCTTATTTAATATTTCCGAAATCAGTATGTATTCTCTTATGGTAGTCGGTGAATTCAGCTTTGTTTTAATCTCTAAAGCTTTTTTATTAACGGAAACTTTAGTTTTGGAGAATTCTTTAAGAGTGGTTTCTTTATCCAATTCTTTAATTTCACTACGGGTTAATTTATCGTAATTAACTTGCTGCCAGCTAGGTTTATATTGCGATTCAATTTTTGAGCTTTTTTTCTCTATTTGTCGGGTTTTAGGCTGAGAAGGTTTTGTCCCTCCCAAAAACTCACTTTCCGGGTCCCAAGTGTTTTCTTCTTCGGTTTTATAACTAACTGTTTCGATTGTTTCTTCATTCTCTTCAGGGAATTTGAGACCGAAAAGCTCTTCGAAAATATCTTTCGATTTTTTAGATGAAGGAACAGGAGATGAAGTTTTTTTCTCCATCTCCTTCCTTTGTTTTTTCTTTTTACTCAAAATCGAACTGAAAGCAGAGAAAATCAAAAATAGAATTACAAGTAATTCAAAAATATTATCCATCCGATTTTTTATCCTTATCTTGATCAGGTTTTGCTATTGAATTTCTCATATCCGTATCGGCCTGCACATTTCTTAAATTATAATAATCCATTATACCCAGGTTACCGCTTCTGAAAGCTTCGGCAATTGCTTTCGGTACTTCAGCTTCAGCTTCAACAACTTTTGCACGCATCTTTTCAACTTCCGCTCTCATTTCCTGCTCCGATGCCACTGCGGCCGCACGTCTTTCTTCTGCTTTTGCGCGTGCCACCTTTAAATCCGCTTCGGCTTGATCAGTTTGCAGAATTGCCCCGATATTTGTCCCAACATCTACGTCGGCAATATCAATTGAAAGAATTTCGAATGCTGTACCGGCGTCCAATCCTTTTGATAATACGACCTTAGAAATTGAATCCGGGTTTTCAAGTACATCTTTATGACTTTCGCTGGAACCTATTGTAGAAACAATACCTTCACCTACCCTAGCTAAAATAGTTTGTTCGGTAGCTCCACCCACTAATCTTTCAATATTAGCGCGGACGGTAATTCTTGCAACTGCTTTTAGTTGTATACCGTCTTTTGCCACAGCGGCAACCATGGGGGTTTCAATAACTTTTGGGAGCACGGACATTTGAACTGCTTCCAGGACATCTCTACCGGCAAGGTCAATTGCGGCAGCCTTTTCGAATGATAAATCCAAATTAGCTTTGTTTGCTGAAATTAATGCATTTACAACTTTAATTACGTTACCGCCTGCCAGATAGTGTGCTTCCAGTAATGCAGTTTCAATTGCAATTCCTGCCTTGGAGGCTGTAATTTTGCTCTTTACAATAATTGAAGGGGGAACGCGGCGGAATCTCATACCTACCAAATCCGAGAGAATTTTAATTCTCACACCTGCGAAAAGTGCAGATAACCATAATGTGATCGGAACCAAGTATAAAAATAAAATTAGAATTACAATTATTACTACAATTGCAATTCCCGATAACCCTGCAAGTGCATCCATTTTAACTCCTAATTAAAAATTTTATTTGGGAATCTAATTATTAAAATAAGTAAGTACAAAGACTATTACAATAACGTGGAATAATAAAATGGAATAATTTGTTCACTGTGGTTGTCTATTTAATGAAAGAAATCATTTCAAATTTTTCTTAAAACTTTATATTCTTGATTACAGGACTTTCAATCTTTATATTTAACGAAACGTTTTTAGCAAATTAAGTGTTTACTATGCGAAACACAAAGGAGATATAATGGACGGTAATTTTTCGGAACGCGTTCAAGAGGTTATTAGGTTAAGTAGGGAAGAAGCATTAAGATTAGGACATGATTACATTGGAACCGAACATCTCTTACTGGGAATTATCAGAGAAGGTCAGGGTGTTGCAGTCCAAATTCTGCGGAATTTAGATGTAGACCTTATAAAACTAAAAAAAGCAATTGAAGATACAGTTAAAACTGCCGGCGGTACGTTAACTATCGGCAATATTCCGTTAACAAAACAGGCGGAAAAAGTTTTAAAAATAACCCAGATTGAATCAAAAATTTATAAATCCGATGTAATTGGGACGGAGCATATTTTATTATCTCTTTTAAGAGATGAAGATAATATTGCTACTCAAATACTGCATCAATTTAATGTTACTTATGAAAGTGCCAGATCAGAGCTAAATAATATTTTGAGCAGCAAAAATCCCGACAAACCCAAAATTCAAACTCCCCCCGGTAAAAAGAAAGAGAAAACCAAAACTCCCGTATTGGATAATTTCGGAAGGGATTTAACCCGCCTGGCAATTGATGACAAACTTGATCCCGTTATTGGCCGTGAAAAAGAAATTGAAAGAGTTGCGCAGGTTTTAAGTAGAAGAAAGAAAAACAACCCTGTATTGATCGGCGAACCGGGAGTTGGTAAAACGGCTATTGCCGAAGGGTTAGCTTTAAAAATTATAAACAGAAGAGTACCGAGAATTCTTCAGGACAAAAGAGTTGTTACCCTGGATTTAGCAGGCATGGTTGCCGGTACAAAATACCGAGGTCAATTTGAAGAAAGAATGAAAGCATTAATGAACGAATTGGAAAAAGCGGACGATATAATTTTGTTCATTGATGAGCTTCATACTATAGTGGGAGCCGGAGGTGCAACCGGTTCGCTGGATGCTTCAAATATGTTTAAACCGGCGCTTGCAAGAGGCGACATACAATGTATTGGCGCTACAACTTTGGACGAATACAGGAAATTTGTTGAAACAGACGGAGCTCTTGATAGAAGGTTTCAGAAAGTGATGGTTGATCCTCCGACAGTAAGCGAGACGATTAAAATTCTTGAAAACATCAAGTTTAAATATGAAGAACATCATCATGTGAAATATTCAAATGATGCAATTGAAAATGCAGTGAGGTTGGCAGACAGATATATAACCGATAGACACTTTCCCGATAAGGCTATTGACGTACTGGATGAAGCGGGCTCACGTGTTCACATGGGTAATTTTACCGTATCGGAAGAGATTCTAAAGCTTGAAGAACAGATAGAAGAAGTAAGGAAAAAGAAAACACAAGTTGTTAAACAACAGGACTTTGAAGAGGCTGCAAGGTTAAGAGATAAAGAAAGAACTTTACAGTCTGACCTTGAAATTGCAAAACAGGAATGGGAAGCCCAAAATCAGGAAATAGTTTATGATGTTTCCGAAGACGATATTGCAACTGTTGTATCAATGATGACCGGTATTCCTGTTACAAGAGTAGTACAGGCTGAGTCCGAAAAATTAATGAAAATGGCAGATGCTCTTAAAGATAAAATTGTGGGACAGGATGAAGCAGTTGAAAAATTATCAAAAGCAATTAGAAGAACAAGAGCAGGACTTAAAAGTCCGACCAAACCGATCGGAAGCTTCATATTCTTGGGACCAACAGGAGTTGGTAAAACAGAATTAGCCAAAGTGCTTGCACGATATTTATTCGATTCCGAAGAAGCGCTTATAAGAATTGATATGAGTGAATACATGGAAAAATATGCCGTGTCAAGGTTGGTAGGTGCACCTCCGGGATATGTTGGTTATGAAGAAGGCGGACAATTAACCGAAAAAGTTAGAAGAAAACCATACTCGGTTGTACTTTTGGACGAAATTGAAAAAGCTCATCCAGATGTATTTAATATCCTTCTTCAGGTTCTTGATGACGGGCAATTAACCGACAGCCTCGGCAGAAGAGTTGACTTTAAGAATGCAATTATCATAATGACATCTAACGTAGGCACTAAAGATATAAAATCAACCGGAGGCTTTGGTTTTGGCGGAGAGGACTCGACCGATAAATACGACCATCTGAAAAATACGGTTGAAGATGCCATGAAAAAGTTATTCAACCCGGAATTCTTAAACAGGGTTGACGACGCAATAGTTTTTAGAAACTTAACTAAAAAAGATATCGAAAAGATTATCGGTATTGAAATGAAAGACTTAATTGAGAACGTGAGAAACAATAAATATGATATAGAACTGGACGAAAGTGCGATAAAGTTTTTGACCGACAAAGGTTTTGATGAAAAATTCGGCGCAAGACCGTTAAAAAGAGCTATTCAAAAATATGTTGAAGATCCCCTTGCCGAAGAGGTATTGCTTGGGCACTTTAAGGACGGTGATTTAATTACTGTTAAACACAAACTTGAAACCGAAGAATTATATTTTGTTGTGACTGAAAAGTCTAATGAAGATGGGAACATAGACCAAGAAGAAGAAGCTAAAGCAAGCGAAGATACAAAATAAATAAGGACACGGTAAAGCATTAAAAGATATCTATTGCCAGCCGAGGAGGACTCCGTCAAAGCCGGATAAACATCCCTCGGCTGTTTCTATTTCAGTTCCACAAACAAAATTCATACTTTTAGTTCAAATTGAAATTTATAAGAAAATGCCGCCACTAGGCAGAAATAAACTCACCGATGAACAAAAATTCTTTGTAACTATCACAGTGAAAGATTTTATGCCTGTTTTCAAAGACGAGAAATATTGCCGTATATTATCAGCCTTAAATCGTCGAGAAGTGTCTGCCAACCACTTTTTGGGGCGGGGTTTCTCTACGAGTAGAAAATTGTACTGCCGGAAATTGTGTCCCGGCAGTTTTGAAGTATTTAAACAATTTATCGTATCTTCTTCGCTTAATTCTTCTTTTATCTTCTCATATTCTCGCTTAAATAACTCTTGTTTTTTCTCATCATATTTTGATGGTATTATACTGGTTTGCTTATATACAAAGCCCATTCTATGAAGTAGATTGACTATACCACTGCGACTAAAGCTTTTCTTAAAGTTAGCTCTTATAAACTCTATGAGTTCTGCTGAGTCTGGTATTATACTTGTTCCAAATTGGTTTTGGGATTTTGTTTTTATTTTGAACTCACCTAAATCCTCCCCGCCTCCCAAAGTCTTGTACGGCGGGCAGGTCTTAAAAAGAGAGGACTTCATCGCAAAATCCCAAAACCAATTTGACTTGTGTTATATATGAGCAAGTAGATAGCTTTCTAAGATTTCTTTTTCTTCTTGGCTTAATTTTCCAATATAACTTTTATACGAATCTTCTAACCACTCTTCTATACTATGCCTTTCTCTAAAATGCTTTTTCCAATAATAGGGTGCTCAGTTTCATCACCATAAATATTTACACTTGTAGTTGGACCTTCCCAAGCTCCATAACCATTGTAAGCATAATCAATAAGCCATTTTCCGTTCCAGTTTACTTTAACTGATAAATCAGCCATTCCGTCACCATCGTAATCGGTGGAAACAGGAATAGCGCCAGCATCGCCTCTAGAAGTAAAGGTATCATCCCAGCTTCCGAAGCCGTTAGCTGCGTAGTCAATTTTCCATAATTCAGAGTCAGTTTTTACGCTTATGTCTGCCATTCCGTCACCGTCATAATCAGTTCTTCATAGCAGGTACATAAATGTTTGTCACATTCATAATTCTAATTAATTTACATTCTCCACCTCTTAAGCTATCTAAACTAACCTCGGTTTTATTTGTAGTTGAATTTACTGATACACTAGCAGAAGTGTAATTTGTACTGCCGGTGTAATTGTACAATAAAGGTGCTAACTGTACACCCGAATTGTAACTACCCTTAAGAGTTACAGTAGCATTAGTTATTTCTGATAAACTTTTGTTAATTACTAGAATATAGTATGTTGTTGTTGTTGAATTATCCTGGAAGATACCTGCCATAAGTTGATTATCATTGAGCTCATAAAGCAAAGGAGTTTTATTGGGAGAAATTAGTTCTTTATCTGGAATAGTTTCTCCTGTAGGATTTGATGAAACATGGTAAGCTCCAATATGTTTAGAGTTCATTACAACTGGTCCTAATACATTTGTAATGTAATGATTAATTGTTTGTACAACGGAATAATTTAGTTGCTCAGAAGTTTCATGTATTAATGCTGTGCGATAAACTTCAGTAGAATTGGAATTGTAATTTACCAATTCGTAAGTAAAATAAATTATTCCTTTAGCTCCATAAGCAATCGGACAGAATACCATAAATCTTAAATGGTTTTCATTTGGATCAAGATATGTATTATGCCCGGCAGACATAGGATAAACCCAAAATGGTCTACTACCTGCTTTTTCGCGTATAATACTTATGTTATAAAAATAATCGGTACGGGTTCCTGTAGATAAGAAAGGATAATGGTCAAATGCAACTACATCAGGATTATTGGCTGTGTTTGTATCATTTAGATACAAATCTAAATATGCTTCGTAATCTGTCCTATTTTCAAACCCGTAAATTGGCAATAAGTTGATGTATGCCAATTTATCTGGATCGTTAGTCTTAAGGTAATTTACCCACGATTTAGTTTCCGATGCATTGCTTGTAAATGGTTCATCCCATATATGGTAACCATACATAGTATTTCTTCTGTCGGTATCTAAGCCAGTATAATGAGATACAATGTTATTGGCATTAGACGAATTGAAATTTTTCTGATAAAATCCGGTCGAAGACCTATCCCAAACTAGATATCTTATACCAGAAACTTGAGATGCAATATACAGTGCATAATCCATTCCCGTTTGAGAGTTAACAATACCAATAGGAGTATTGAAATGGTCTTGAGACCCGGTAAACAGGTTAAAGTGAGCATCCCTTGCTTTTTGAAAATTTGCAATATGAGTTGTAACGATAGCGTCTGACGTATCTGTGTTAGTTGATAAAATTGGATCCCAAAATGTTCCTATAATAAATTCATCTTGCGACCACTGGCAGAATACATATTGAGTCAATATGAACTGAAACAGCAATAAAATTAAAACTTTTTTCATTTGTAGCTCCTAAGATTTTAATGTGAAATGTTTTGAGAAATACGAAATTTATGAATATCGATATATTCATAAAAATAAAATTGACAAATTATAACGATGAGTCTGATTGCCCATCTGATTATTCTTTTGTAATATCATACAGCCCAACTTTTTTAGAAGTGTACAGAATAAATGTATTGTTTAGGATATTGAAATTCAATATAAGAAAATTGTATAATAATATATTGAGTCTATATTCATTATTTATCTACTTTCCCCTTGAAATAGAAATAATTACGGATTAGTTTTGTTTTAGTGATAAACTAAATCGAACTTTTTTGTTTGATATTAAGCCTCTAATATATTTGTTGTCTGCTGTCAAGAACCACTGAAGATGTCTCATAACCTTTATATTTTCCATACATAGCTGAGTATATTCCTTCCATAAATCTCTGGTTCAACTACCCTTAATTCTTAATATTATTGATGTGTTTTCATTGCTGCCACCGACCACGCTTTCGTTTAAAACTTCAGCCACTCGGTGGCACGATTGCTGAACGGTTAAGAAAGCTGTTAAAGAATAAAAAAAAACATAATTTAATTGCTGGAATAAGTACTTCCACAGCGGTTACTACACTTCGTGGGCACTAATCTATTTTTAACAGATTGAAATTGATATAAAGAACTCCATTTCGCATTAAATGAGCTCCAATCGGCATCAAACGAACTGAAATATTAAAAGCAGTCACGGTCACACCGTGACAATTATACTTGTTGCAAATTGGTTTTGTGATTTTGTTTTTATTTAGAACTCACCTAAATCCTCCCCGCCTCCCAAAGTCTCGTACGGCCAGGTGAGGACTTTATGGCAAAATCCCAAAACCAATTTGACCTGTGTATATTTTTATTGCCGTCAAAGATCTCCGGATTGCGCATATGCGTCACATAATGCAAAATATTTATTTTTTTTAGCACCAATCCCAACATTTTCTTAAAGAATCCCTTCCCGGAAAAGCCCGGATTCTATCCGGGTTAGGCTTGTGAAGACAGCAGGGCCAAATGCTGTTTCACCCTACTTATTCATAATTCATTCGAAATTTGTATGGACGATTTACCAAATCGCCCTAAAACTTGAAAAATCGCACACCCTCGGGCGGTTAGTAACGGCAATTGATAATATATGATGCAAAAATATATGCAAATACTTATATAGGGCATGCATTCCCGATCATAAAAGACCATGCAGCCTGCTCATATACGGTTTTTCTTCTTACACACATAAGACTTTGCTGTCTACTCACATAAGTGTTTGCTCCTTACTTATAGTGACTTTGTTACTTGCTCATATAAGAGTTTGCTCACTACTCATATTGACTTTGCTTGCTAGACATGTGTGACTTTATTTCATTCAACATGGTAAAAGCTGAGTATATTGATATGATTTACTAAAAAAATATCGTTTATAACATTTTTTTAACGCGTAGAAACCCTTAAAATAAGGGCTTTTTTCTTATATTTGCTAGATCAATTTTTCATTACTTGGGAAAATTCTATGAGAAAAATAATCATATTTTTATCATTTATTACTTTAGTTAATGCACAAAATAATTTTGCGGACTTTTTTGAAGACAAATCATTGAGAATGGATTACTACCGTTTGGGAAATAATGAAGCTGAAGAGTTTGTCTTCAATAAACTTGTTGAAGAGCCTTATTGGGGCGGGTCAAAAACAAATTTGATTGACGAATTAAATCTCGGTGATTTTATGGTAAAGGTTTTTGATGCCGGATCAAACAAATTGATTTATTCAAGAGGCTTTTGCAGTTTGTTTAGAGAATGGCAGACAACTGCAGAAGCTAAAAAATATAAAAGGGCTTACAGTGAATCTGTTGTGTTTCCTTTTCCGAAAAATAAAGTTGTAGTTGAAGTTCACGGAAGAGATAAAAAGAACAATTTCTATAAACTGTTTGGACATGAAGTTGACCCGGAAGACTATTTTATTATTCAAGAGAGAAAATTAAAATACGACAATTTTGAGGTACACAATTCAGGCGACCATTCCGTAAAGTACGATATAGTCCTTTTACCCGAAGGTTATACTGCAGATGAAATGGGTGATTTCAAAGAAGCGTGCAAAAAATTTACGGAAGCACTCTGGAAGTATGAACCGTTTAACAAGAACAAAGAGAACATAAATGTATGGGGAGTTTATGCCCCTTCTATTGACAGCGGCGTTGACATTCCCCGTGACTCTGTTTGGAAAAACACTTTACTAAATTCAAAATATTATACATTTGACAGTGAAAGATATTTGATGACCGATGATTTTTACGCAGTAAAAGATTTGGCCGCAAACGCTCCGTACGATCAAATTTATATTTTAGCCAACTCGGATAAATACGGCGGCGGGGCTATTTATAATTATTACTCGTTAACGGCAATTAAAAATAATTTAAGCGAAGAAGTTTTTGTTCATGAACTGGGCCACGGTCTGGCCGGGTTAGCAGATGAATATGTCGATCCTTACACTTACGAAGAATTTTATTCTTTAGATGTAGAACCCTGGGAAGTTAATATTACAACTCTTGTTGACTTTGATTCAAAATGGAAAAACCTTTTGAAAGAAGGAACTCCGGTCCCCACGCCCGACGAACCTGATTATGATGATAAACTCGGCGTTTTTGAAGGAGGTGGTTATGTTGCCAAAGGAGTTTACAGGCCTACAAGGAACAGTATAATGAATTCGTTAAGTGCCAAAGAATTTAACAGACCTTCAAAAGATATAATTGACAAAGTGATTAAATTTTATTCAGAATAAGTATGACTAAAGAAAATCTTGTATTTAATATTTATCAGCCTTATAGAGAAGAATTAAAAAATCTTCCATGGCATAAACCATTAAGTGAATGGGTAGAAAATGATTTCGTGTTTATTAAGAATGTCCGGAAAGGAAGATCGAAACACCTTGTTGAATTTATTAAAACACAAAATTATTCTTTTGCCGTTAAACAAACAACACCCGTTAATGCTTACTTTGAAGTCGACACGTTTGCAAGGCTGTTAAAACGGGGAATTCATACACTTACCCCGGCAGGGTACGTAATTTACAGGGATGAAAATAACCCCGCCGTAAACGGCATTGAAGATGACTTGGCATTTGTTGTTACAATTCTCAAAGATAAATCAGTGCCTCATTCAATTTTATTTAAGTGGGATTTTAAAGAAGAGAACAGGAAAATCTTATACAAAGCCGTAGCCAGATTATTGGCGCAGCTTCACGTGCTTAATATTTATTGGGGAGATGCGTCACTTACCAATAATTTAATTAAGTTCACAAAAGTATTGAATGAAAGAGGAAATACTATAACCGAAGTTAAAGCATTTCTTACCGATGCAGAATCTGTAAAAATACTGCCGGAGATATCAAAAGATTTGTTAAAAGAGGATTTAAAGGATTTCTTTAATTCATTAAGATTTTTTAATGAGGAATATATTAAGCAAGGTTCCGACAGGGAACACATTTCGTTAAAAGAAGACAAAAAATATTTTCTAAAAAAATACAATGAACATTATGACCTGCTGAAAAGAATTAAAGTATTTGAAGAAGAGACGGGCATAATTGTTAGAGAAACTTTTTTTGAGATTACCGATATTAATTTTTTAGAAGCAATTCAAAAACAGATTGATGAGCATAAGTGGTATCTAAGCGAACATGCTAACGAGGAAGTCTCCATGGAAGTTTCCGCAAAAGACTGGATTGATAAAATTTATAAGCCGATAATAGATGAATTTGAAAAATCAGGTATATTAGATTTGTTTTCCGATATAAATTCGGTTAGCTTGTACGTTCAAATAATGACTCATAAATATTATTTAAGCCAAAAAAAAGGCAAGGACATAGGCACTAAAAAGGCTATTCAGGATTATGTGAAAAAATTTTCAAACAAGCGAAAAACAAAAAGTATAGTTGCGCAATTACTAGAAAATATAGCTAAAATATTTCCATCTAATTATAGGTTCTAATTGAAACAAAGAAAATTTTACAAAACAATTGAGACTATTGCTTCCAGAAAGGTAGAATCGTTTCATGATTTGCTTAACGAAGTGCTTAACCAGATTGTTGCAAACCAGGAAACAAACGTCTCGGGAGGAAGAATCTGGAAACTGGAGGAAGATAAAAAAACATACAAATTATTATTCCAAACAGGTAATGTTCCAAGAATCAATGAAAACTTTAGACTGCATTTAGATGAGAATCCGATATTTAAATTAATTTCAAGAGAAAGAACTATTCTTACAAATGAAACTAATGTAGAATTGTTGAAAAAAGGAATTTTTAGATATTCGGCTACGGGCATAGGTAACAAAATTAAAATCGGCAAAGATAGTTACTATCAATTTCTGATGGCGTTGAACAGCGAAGATATTGACGAAGAATTAAGATACACGCTTAATATTGTGTCAACCGTATTAACATCAAAATTATTTGAGAGACGGCTGTCTAAACACCAGCAGCATTTAATTGCAGATATTGATAAAGCAAAAGAACTGCAAAAAAGTATCTTACCTGAACATGAATACAGATTTCATAATTATGATTTATTCGGAGTAACAATACCTGCTGAAAATTTGGGAGGCGATTTTTTTGATTATCTCCGTATTGGCGACAACGAAGAAAGATTAGGGATAGTTGTCGGCGATGCTGCCTCAAAGGGGATAAGTGCTGCTGCAGAAGCAATGTATGTTTCAGGCGCCGTAAGAATGGCTAGTACATTCGAAATTAAAATTTCTCCCTTCATGTTTAAGGTAAATCATTTGATAAACAAAATTTTTAGCGACGACAGGTTTTCAACAATGTTTTACGGCGAAATTTCCTGCGATAAAAAAGGCTTGTTCCTTTATGCAAATGCCGGGCACAGCCCGCCTATTTATGTAAGCAAGCAAAAAAACACTGTTACTTTATTAGAGCCGACCGGCCCGTTGTTAGGTGTAGCTCCCAATGCGAAGTTTGATACCGATAGTCTAAACTTTAAACCGGGAGATATATTGGTTTTATACTCCGACGGCATAACGGAAGCCGCAAATGATAAATATGAGTTTTATGAAGAAGAAAGACTGAAAACTCTTATACTTGATAATATTGATTTATCTCCCAAAGAATTAGTATATACTATACTTGATGATGTGAATAAATTCTCAACATCCAACAGTAAATACCAGGACGATAAAACACTTGTAGTGATTAAGAAGAGGGAAAATTAAATGTCCCTGGTAGATCAAATTTTTAATGCAGGAGTTGTTGGTGCCGGAGGAGCCGGTTTTCCTACACATGTAAAAGCTAAATCCGAAGTTGAATTTGTTTTGGCAAACGGTGCTGAGTGTGAACCTTTACTGCATAAAGATTTTGAAATCATGTGCAGGTACCCGGAAAAAATTCTTGAAGGTATGGAAATGATGCAGCACAGCACTAAAGCCAGAATAGGATACTTCGGAATAAAGACTAAAAATGCTGCTGCCGTAGAAGCAATAGAAAAAAATATTGATGATAAAAATATTGAACTTAGTTTACTCGGAGATTTTTATCCTTCCGGTGATGAGTATGAACTGGTCTATCATGCAACCAAAAGACTGATACCTCCTCATGGAATTCCTCTTGATGTTGGCTGTGTTGTTAATAACGTAGAAACATTTTACAACATAAGAAATGCCAGCGAAGGAATCCCTGTAACTGAAAAATTTATTTGTGTAGCCGGTGCTGTTAGAAATCCGTCTACAATGTGGGTCCCGGTCGGAACCACTTTCGATGAAATAATAAATTTTGCCGGGGGAACAACAATCCGGGAATACGGTGTTTTTGTAAGCGGTTTATTGATGGGAAAATTAACTTTCGACTTAAGCCAGGTAGTCACAAAAACATGTTCCGGGTTGATCATTTTACCTAAGGAACATTACTTGATTCAAAGAATGAATAAAGAGAAGCAAAGCATGAACAGGATAGGTAAATCCGCTTGCGATCAATGTTCATACTGTACCGAGTTCTGCCCCAGATATTTATTAGGTTACGATGTACAACCCCATAAAGTAATGCGCTCTTTGGTTTTTACTACAACGGGCAAAGCTGTTTGGAATCAATATGCGGATCTATGCTGCTCTTGCGGATTGTGTTCTCTATATTCCTGCCCGGAAGACCTTTACCCTCGTGAAGCATGTGACCAGGGTAAAGCTGAAATGCACAAAATGGGAATAAAATATGAGCAGCAGAAAGACGTGCGGGTTCATCCCGTTAAAGAGGGGAGAAGGGTGCCGTTAAAAATGCTGATGAAAAAATTAAACGTTACTCATTTGGATTCCAAAACCCCATTTAATAATGAAAAGCCGAAACCGGGTTCGGTAAAGATAATGCTAAAACAGCATGTAGGTACGCCTGCAAAAGCTTTAGTAAATATTGGTGACCATGTTGCAAAAAATGATTTAATCGGCGATGTTGAAGAAGGGAAACTCGGCGCAAAAATACATTCATCTATTGACGGTGTAGTTACTTATGTTTCGGAAGAATTTATCGGGATATCTGCAAATTAAAAACTTGAAGGAAAACAATGAAAATGAATTCATTGGGATTGGTTGAATTAACAAGCATTGCTGCAGGAATGCAAGCGGCCGACATTATGTTAAAAACTTCTGATGTTGAATTGATTCTATCCCGTACAATCTGTTCCGGGAAATATATGGTTATGGTTGGAGGATTAGTTGCAGAAGTTCAAACTGCTGTGGAGGCTGCTGCCAACCAGTTGGACTATGCCATAATAGATACATTTGTAATACCTAATGTTCATAAAGATATATTCCCTGCATTGTCCGGTCATTCAGGTGTTGAACAACTTGAATCGCTCGGTATACTGGAAGCTTATTCGGTAGCTTCTTTAATTGAAGGAGCAGACGCTGCGGTTAAAGCAGCAGCAGTTAGAATAATTGAGATAAGATTGGCAATGGCATTAGGCGGAAAAGCATTCTGTACAATTACAGGGGAAGTAGCTGCAGTAAAAAGCGCCGTTGAAAGCGGGGCAGAAGTAATTAGCGAAAAAGGATTATTAGTCAATAAAGTAGTGATAGCTCAGCCAAGACCTGAGCTGCTTAGTGAAATGATTTAAACCTACCACAAAATATAAAGAAGAAATGAAAGTACTAAAATTTGGTGGATCGTCTGTCGGTACACCCGACAGGATAAAAAAAGTTATAAACATTCTGAAAGATTATTCTTCACAAGGAATTGAATTTTGTGTAGTCTTTTCAGCTTTTCAAGGTGTTACTGATGAATTATTATCTATAAGTGAAAAAGCGCTTGCGAATAATTCGTCATATTACACGGATCTTTCAAAATTAAGGAAACGTCATCTTGATTGCATTAAGCAACTCTTACCTGATGACGAAAGCCAGTCAATAAAAAATTTTGTGCTTAACCTTTTTGAAGAACTAAAAGACATTCTTCAAAGTGTTTACCTGTTAAGAGAGCTGACAAAGAAAACACAAGATCATATCGTGTCATTTGGAGAAAGATTATCATGCTCAATAATTAATGTTGCATTAAACAGCAGTGGAATAAAGAGCAATTTTTTGGATTCAAGAGATATTGTTATTACAGACAGTAACTATGGCTACGCAAAAATTGATATCAAAAAAACTTATACTAATATTAGACAATACTTTGATGCCAATAAAGGCGTTCAAGTTGTAACGGGTTTTATAGGCAAAGACAAAAAAGGTTTTACTACAACTATTGGAAGAGGTGGTTCCGATTTAACAGCTTCAATATTAGGAGCAGCGCTAAAAGCTAATATAATAGAAATTTGGACTGATGTGGATGGCATTCTAACAGCCGACCCTCGTAAAGTACCAAATGCATTTTCCGTTAAAGCAGTTACTTTTGAAGAAGCAATGGAACTCTCACACTTTGGCGCAAAAGTTATTTATCCGCCCACTATGCAGCCTGCGCTGGAAAAGAAAATAAAGATTGTAATAAAAAATACTTTTAACCTGGACTTCAAAGGAACTTTGATTTTAGAAAAAGAAAAAGAAGTTCCTTTCAATGTAAAAGGTATTTCATCTATCGACGACGTTTCATTAATTACTGTTTCCGGTTCCGGTATGATAGGCGTACCGGGTATTGCTTCACGTTTATTTAACTGTCTTGCACAAAAGAATATCAGTATCATACTAATTACACAAGCATCATCCGAACATACAATCTGTTTTGCAGTATTACCTCAATACGGTATTGAAGCAAAAGAAACAATTGAAGAAGAATTTAAATATGAAATAAAAGACAGGATAATCAACAAAGTAAAACTTGAAGATGAACTTTCAATTATAGCTGTAGTTGGTGAAGACTTAAAGAGAACTCACGGAGTATCCGGGAAGGTTGTTGAGTCTTTAGGTAAAAACGGGATTAACATAGTTGCTATTGCTCAAGGTTCATCTGAGCTAAATATTTCTCTAGTTATAAATAAAAAACATCTCAGGAAAGCGCTTAATGTATTACACGATTCAGTATTTCTTTCAAACAAAATAGTGCTTAACCTATTTATAGTCGGCCCCGGTTTAGTAGGCAGTGAATTAATAAAAAGGCTTGATGAAAGGAAAAAATATTCGGAGGAAGAACTTAACGTAAAATATAAATTGGTTGGTTTAGCTAATTCAAAGAAAATGATAATAGATGAAGAAGGAATTGATTTAGCGGAGTGGAGTAAGGTACTAAAGAAAGCAAAAGGAAAATCCGATATAAAAAAATTTATTGGTAAAATTGTTGATCTAAACCTACCCAATAATATATTGGTAGATTGCACTGGAAATGAAACGGTAATTCCGTACTACCACGATTTACTGAAATCAAGTATATCAATTGTTACACCGAATAAAATAGCAAATACAAAGGATTATAGTTTTTATAAAGATTTAAGAAAAGAAGCTAAGAAGAATAACACTGTATTTAGGTACGGTACCAACGTCGGCGCAGCTCTTCCTATTATAAGAACACTAAAAGATTTAATAGCTTCGGGCGATGAGATAATAAAAATAGAAGGTGTGTTGTCCGGAACATTAAGCTATTTATTTAATGAATTCAAAAATGAAAATGATTTTAGCAAGATTATTATTGATGCAAAAAGCAAGGGCTACACAGAACCTGATCCGAGAGATGACTTAAATGGATTGGATGTTGCAAGAAAACTGCTTATTCTAATTAGGGAAGCCGGGATTAAAATGGAACTAAGCGACATAGCAACTGAAAATCTAATTCCAAAAGAATTAAAAAAATATAAAGACATTTCCGACTTCATCAAGAATATTAAAGAAATTGATAAACGTTATGCATCGTTAAAAAATAAAGCTGCAAAGCAGGACAAAGTATTATGTTACATAGCGAAATATGAAAACAAAAAAGCGAAAGTCGGTATTGAATTTATTGGGAAAGACCATCCTTTCTTTGAGTTAAAAGGAAATGATAATATAGTTGCATTTACAACAGCTAATTACAGCGAGAAACCGCTTGTAATTAAAGGTCCCGGAGCAGGTGCAGGTTTTACGGCTTCCGGTGTATTTGCCGACATTTTAAGAGTATCAAATTATTTGGGTTAAAAATGAACAATAAAATTAGTGTTGCCGTATTGGGGGCAACAGGAAGTGTAGGTCAAAAGTTTATTCAATTATTGGATGATCATCCGTGGTTTGAAATAACTGAATTGGCTGCATCTAAAAAATCTGCAGGTAAAAAATATTCCGAAGCGGCTAATTGGTTTTTAGCTTCGCCTATACCCGTTAGAATAAAGGATATGGTTGTTAAAGAATGTAAACCAGATCTGGAAAGCGAAATTGTATTCTCCGCAT
Source organism: Ignavibacteria bacterium (assembly GCA_050117315.1). Taxonomy (GTDB): domain Bacteria; phylum Bacteroidota; class Ignavibacteria; order Ignavibacteriales; family Melioribacteraceae; genus JANQIV01. The sequence continues at coordinate 10,914 of JASFMY010000051.1, read as the reverse complement.
TGGATTCAAGTATTGCCGGAGAAATTGAAACCGAATTTGCAGAACAAGGGTATTACGTTATTTCTAATTCAAGGAACCACAGGTCTGATGGTGATGTCCCGTTGGTTATACCGGAAGTAAACCACGAACATTTGGAAATTATAGGTAAGCAAAACTATAAAGGATTTATAGTAACCAATCCTAACTGTTCTACTATTGGAATGGTACTGGCGTTAAAACCTATTCATGATAAATATAAAATAAAGGAACTAAATGTAACAACCATGCAAGCAGTTTCAGGCGCCGGTTATCCCGGTTTGTCTTCTATAGATATGATTGATAATGTAGTACCATACATTTCAGGTGAAGAAGAAAAAATGATAAAAGAACCGTTAAAGATCTTCGGCAGTATTAAAAATGATTCCTTTGTAAATGAAGATATAAAAATAAGCGCCCAGTGTAATAGGGTTCCGGTTATTGACGGACATATGGAATGTGTACAGGTAAAATTAGAAAATAAACCTGCAAAAAGTGAACTGGTTGATACACTCATAAACTTTAAATCACTGCCGCAAGAATTGAATTTACCTTTTGCCCCCAAGAATCCGATAGTTTATTTCGAAGAGGATAAATACCCGCAACCGAAGCTGCATAGGGATATTGAAAGGGGAATGGCTGTTTCAGTCGGCAGACTAAGGGAATGCAGTTTATTCGATTATAAATTTGTAATACTTTCTCACAATACCGTTAGAGGTGCAGCGGGAGGAACTATACTTATTGCCGAGTTATTAAAATCAAAAGGGTATTTCAATTGAGCAGATTAAATTCAAGTATAAAAGTTGAAGCATGCGCAAGCATGTCAAACTTAGGCAGCGGGTTTGACATTCTCGGAATTTCGATAAATGTCGTAAGCGATGAAATAATTATTGAAAAAAGAGAAGATAAAGAAATTGTTATAAAAGAAATATTTCCGCTAGAATTAAACATTCCAAAAGAAATTGAGAAGAATACTTGCGGCTTCGCAGTAAAGCAATTATTAGAAAAATACCAGGTGGACTGCGGAATAGATATTACCATTTATAAAAAACTTGGTATCGGAAGCGGTCTCGGTTCAAGTGCATCAAGCGCTGTAGCAGGGGTTTTTGCTGCTAATGAATTATTCAACTTAAAAATTAAAAAACAAGAATTAATCTACCACGCACTTGAAGGTGAAAAGATTGCCAGCAAAGCAATTCATGCCGATAACGTTGCTCCATGCTTATACGGCGGGGTTGTTTTAATAAACAGTTATAACCCTCTGAATGTTATTGCGTTGCCTTATCCTGAAGACTTATTTTTTACTTTAATTTATCCCGATATAGAAATAAAAACTTCTCAAGCAAGATCAATACTACCGGGTGAGATTAGTTTTAAAGATGCAGTTTTTCAAACCGGTAAAACAGCCGGACTGATTTCAGGCTTTTATCAAAAAGATATCCAATTGATTAGCGATTCAATTCAGGATAAACTTGCTGAACCATACAGAAAACACCTTATTCCTCATTATGGTGAAATGAAAGAAATAGCGTTTGATAACGGAGCCTATGCTTTTAATATTTCAGGTTCAGGCCCTACTGTATTTGCCGTCTCGGATAATATTTCTACTGCTGAACTCATCGGCAACAAAATTCAGGAATACCTTTACGGCAAATCAATAGGTTCCAATAGTTATATATCTTCAGTAAACCCGAATCCACCTAAGGTAATAGGATAAATGAAATTTATAAGTACAAGAAAAAGTAAGCCGGTAAATTATCAAACCGCAGTACTGAAAGGTCTTGCAGATGACGGGGGATTATATTTCCCTGAAGAACTGCCGAAACTGAAAGAATCTTTTTTCAAAGACTTTTATTCAAACTCATTCCAGGAAAACTCTTTTGAGATTGCAAAATTGTTCTTCCCCGGGATACCTGGAAATGATTTAAGAGAAGTTATAAATTCATCAATAAACTTTCCTGCACCGTTAGTCAGACTTAATGAAAATCAATTTGTGCTTGAGCTGTTTCACGGACCTACTTTGGCTTTTAAAGATTTCGGCGCGCGGTTTATGGCAAGATTGATGAATTATATAAATAACGGTGAATCATCTTTGAATGTTTTGGTTGCAACATCGGGAGATACGGGAAGCGCTGTTGCAAACGGCTTTTACGGCATTGACGGGATAAATGTCTTCCTTTTATATCCTTCGGGAAAAGTAAGTGAAATCCAAGAAAAGCAGCTTACAACGTACGGCAAGAATGTTATATCACTGGAAATTGACGGAACGTTTGATGACTGCCAATACCTTGTTAAAACAGCTTTTAGTGATAAATCCATAAACGAGAAATTGAATTTAACATCTGCAAATTCAATCAACATTGCTCGACTAATCCCGCAGTCGTTTTATTATGTGGAAGCATTAAAACAATTAGGGGATGTAGACAAATCAATAATATTTTCGGTCCCTTCCGGGAACTTAGGCAACCTGACGGGCGGCTTGCTCGCAAACCAAATAGGGTTCGATGTCAATAAATTTATTGCGGCAACAAATGATAATAATGTATTTGAAGAATACATTAACAGCGGAATATTTACACCGAGAAAGTCGGTCAAAACATTGTCGAACGCTATGGATGTTGGAAATCCGAGCAACCTTGAACGGATCAAATTTATGTTTAACGATGATATTGAACTAACACGCAAAGTTATTTTCTCCAAAAGCTATAGTGATAAAAAAACACAAAATGCAATTAGGGATGTGTACAAAAAATTCAATTATGTTATTGATCCGCACGGGGCAGTTGCCTATAACGCCCTTAATGATTATGTAGCAAAGTATAAAATTGACAATTATTCAGGAATAATACTGGAAACAGCACACCCGGCCAAATTCAAAGATATTGTTGAAAATACAATCAATAAAGAAGTTGAAATACCGGCAAAGTTAGCTGAATGCATAGCCAAAGAAAAGAAGTCGATAAAGCTGACAAATAAATATGATGGCTTTAGAGATTTTCTGTTGGGTCAATAAACTTGAGAGAAAATATGGATGACAATCTAATTATAATCAATATTATAGGCACACTTGCTGGAATACTTACAACAAGTTCCTATTTGCCGCAGGTAATAAAAGTTGTTAGAACAAGATCGGCAGGAGATATTTCTTTATGGATGTTTATAATGATGAATACCGGAATACTAATGTGGCTTGTCTATGGAATTTTGGTAAATGCTTTTCCCATTATTGTTACTAATTCCGTTACATTAATTTTATCATTGACTATTCTTTGGTACAAAATAAAATTAACCCAAGTTGATAGACAAAATCCTAAATTTGAAAATAATAAGTTGTAATTTCTACGGGGTCAACAAGCACAAATACATGGAAACTTTGAAAACAAGCTACAATCAAAGAAAACACAGAAAAAACTTATGTTATTTTCGGGACAAATTTATTAACATGGGGTAAGTTAACCGGGAAAAATTTTTCCCAAAACCTCTTTGTCAAATTCATGTTTTTGAATTTTGCCGTCTGCTACACTATCGCAAAGATTTTCAAAATTTTCAAACCTCTGGAAATCGTCATCATTTAGTATTGCTTTAATTATGTAAGGATTCTTAATTACTTTATGCTTATTGAGTATTTTTGTAAAGACTTCTTTAGTAATATAGTTGTAATTTTTTAGCTCTTTCAATGCATGAGCCAAATCATAAACATTATACATCCCGTAATTCAATTCAAGTAAAATAGTTTCAATAAAGTCCGGGATTAATTCTTTATCAATATCTTTTACATCAAGCCAAACTCTGTAAACTCTACGCTTACCTTTAAAAATTATTGAAGTATAATAGAGAATTATTGCTCCTCTTTTCATTTTGTTTAACTTTTCTCTGGCATCTTCGTTTTTGATATTGTTGAAATGAAAAAAGACAGGTTCATTGGAATAAAGGCTTGATAAAAATCCGAACCCTTTATCGAATATTTTTTTTACCCTACAGAAATCAAGTTTGCTTTCTTTTATATCGGCCATTAATCACGAATAATATTTATTAAAGGCTCAATATAAAAATTCGTTAATAAACTTGCCGAGCTGGTCAAACTCAATTAAAAAAGCATCATGCCCTTTGTTTGATTTTATTTCCCTGTATTCGCAGTTTAGAATGTTGCCTGCAATACTTAGCTGTTCTTCAACAGGGTATAGTACATCGGAAGAAATACCTATTGAGAGAGTATTACATTTAATACTATTTAAAACAACTTCAACATCATCACGGCCTCTTGTAATATCATGGTTGTCCATTGCATCTGCCAGCCGGATATAAGTATTAGCATCAAACCTATTAATAAATTTTTCACCCTGGTAATCGAGATAGTTATTTATCTGGAATTTATTTAAATGAATACCGTCTGCTACCTTAACCTTATCCCTTGAAAACTTTTCTTCAAACGAGTCAAAACTTCTATAACTTATCATTGCAACTTTTCTTGCAAGCGATAAGCCATTAATTGTTTTGTTGTTATAAAAACCGCCATTCCAGTTCGGATCATTTAATATCGCTTCTTTTGCAATTTGGTTCAATGCCATTGCCCATGCAGAATGTTTAGCACTCGTGGCTATGGGTATTATGGAATCAACAACTTCCGGATAGAGAAGAGGCCATTCTAAAACCTGCATTCCGCCGAGTGAACCTCCAATAATGGTTTTTAACCTTTTTATCTTCAGATAATCGATAAGCTTTTTTTGGATTTTGACCATATCTCTTACGGTCACTTTCGGGAAATCATTTTGAAACGAGTTGTAATTATCGTATAAAGAAGTAGGGCCCGAAGTTCCGTAACAGCTTCCAAGTATATTGGAACAAATCACAAAATATTTATCCGTATTTATTGCTTTACCCGGGCCAATGATATTATCCCACCAGCCTTCCTTGTTTCTAAACATAATGGAATACTTTTTTAAGTAGTCCGGGTTTGAATGTGAATCAAACTCAAAGTCGGATAAAATACCCGCAGCATGTGCGTTGCCGGTTAACGCATGGCAAATTAAAACGGCATTATCTCCCGCTTCATTTAATTCGCCATATGTTTGATAAGCTACTCTAATATTATTTAACTTATCACCTGACTCAAATTCAAAAGGTTGAACTTCATTGAAAAACTCAACGAAGTTCGTTTTTGATTTAATATAATTGCTTGTGTCTACAAACATAATATTATCTCATTCATAATTTTAATTAAACAGTTATTTTGTTTTCAACAGCAATTTTTAACGCATTGTCAAAGTCATTAATTATATCATCTATGTGTTCTATACCTACTGAAACACGAATCATATCCGTGGTAACGCCGGATGCTTTTTGTTCTTCAACACTTAGCTGCTGATGTGTTGTTGACGAAGGATGAATAACAAGTGTCTTGGCATCTCCCACGTTTGCCAGCAAACTTGCAAGCTCAACATTATTTATAAATTTCTTTCCGGCTTCCAATCCGCCTTTTATTCCGAAAGAAAGCATTGAGCCGAACATGTTATTTCTTAAATATTTTTTAGCGTTGTTATGATAAGGATGTGATTCAAGTCCTGGGTAAAGAACCCATAAAACTCTATTGTCCTGTTCAAGCCAGTTTGCAAGTTTTAATGCATTCTCACTATGGCGTTCTACCCTTAGTGATAGGGTTTCCAAACCTTGAATAAAGAGGAATGAATTAAACGGGCTTAAAGCCGGGCCAAGATCGCGAAGGCCTTCAACTCTTGCTCTTGTGATGAATGCAATATTGCCAAACGGAGAATCTTTACCGAAAACTTCCCAGAAATTTAAACCGTGATAGCCGGGTGAAGGCTCTGTAAAAGTAGGGAAGTTGCCGTTGCCCCAATCAAATTTACCGGAGTCGACTATTACTCCGCCGATAGATGTGCCGTGTCCGCCAATCCATTTTGTTGCCGAAGAAATAATAATGTCAGCCCCGTGATCGAATGGTCTTGCCAATGCGCCGCCAGCTCCGAAAGTGTTATCTACGATTAAAGGAATTCCGTAACGGTGAGCTAAGTCTGAAAGAGCTTCAAAATCGGGAACATTTAATTTAGGATTTCCGATTGTTTCTATATAAAGTGCTTTTGTTTTATTATCAATTAATCTTTCAAAATCATCCGGGCTGTCGCCGTTAACAAATTTTGTTTCTATTCCCAGGCGGGGAAGTGTAACTTTTAAAAGGTTATAAGTACCGCCGTAAAGTAAACTTGTTGAAACAATATTATCTCCTGCCTGAGCAATAGTTGTAATAGCTAAAGTTTCAGCAGCCTGACCCGAAGCAGTTGCAAGGGCGGCAACTCCACCCTCAAGAGCTGCAATTCTTTTTTCAAATACATCTGTTGTCGGGTTCTGTATTCTCGTATAAATATTGCCGAACTCTTTTAAATCAAAAAGATTAGCGGCATGTTCTGCATCGTTAAAGATATAAGATGATGTTTGGTAAATCGGCACTGCTCGTGAGTTTGTAGCAGCATCCGGTTCGTGTCCGGCATGTAACTGTAACGTTTCAAATCTATAACTATTTTGATTATTGCTGCTCATTTTATTTTTACTCCTATGGTATATTTATGATTTATTTTTAAGCAAAAAAAAACTCTTCTTAATTACCCGTGCCGTCCGGGAGTTAAGAAGAGTTTCAAATGTCTCTCATCTTTCCCCGGCATAAATGCAGGGCAGGATTTAGCACCTTTCCAAAAGGACGGTTGCTAAGGCTTCACAGGGCCTGATCCCTCCACCTTTCTTGATAAGCTATTATTTCAAAGACCGTTTTATTAAACAAAAGCCCTTCTTAGGCTGAAGGGCTTTCAATAATTTTTATTTTTTGAGATTATCTTAGCCCCATGTGTATTGTAAACTACACATGTACATCAGTTCTTCAATATTATTTAGGTAATCTCTTTTCATTTTTACTATTATTTTAATTGACGATAAACATAAAACAAAAAACAATTGTTGTCAAGGAGAAAAATAAAAATTTATATAAATCCGATTAGAAATAAGATGATTAGTGCTTAATTATTTTTGAATAAATGTACATCTGTTTGCGGGAAAGGAATAGAAATATTGTTTTCATCAAATTTCTTTTTGACCTGTTCATGTGTTTCGAAATACACAGCCCAGTAATCTAAGGATTTTACCCATGGTGCAACTTTAAAGTTAACACTACTTCCGCTAATTCCGAAAGAACTAGTAACGGTGCAGGTTCTTTCATGACTTTATCATTATTATCTAAAATACTTTTAATGATGGATTTAGCTTTATCTATATCATCTGTGTAACTTATACCAAAAATCATATCAACCCTTCTGGTATCCTTAGCTGAATAATTTACAATATTATCGGAGATGATTTTCGAATTTGGGACATAGATCACTTTATTATCAGGTGTTGTTAATATGGAAGAAAAAATGCCTATCTCGTTAACACTTCCCGATGCTCCGCCTGCTTCAATAAAGTCACCGACCTTAACAGGTCTGAAAATTATTAACATTACCCCGGCAGCAAAGTTAGACAGCGATCCCTGCAATGCAAAACCGATTGCAAACACGGCAGCACCCAAAACCGCTACAAAAGATGTTGTTTCAATACCGAGTTTATTTACAGCAGCAATTACAACAAATGTTATTAAGATTGTTTTTGTTAAACTTCCAACAAATTTATTTAATGTTTCGTCAACATTTCTTTTGCTCAAAATTTTCTTAATAAAATTTGTTATTAGTTTGGCAGCCCATAGTCCTATTATAAGAATTAATAATGCAATAAGAATATTTACCCCGTATGAAGTAACATAAGATTTAAGCTGAATTATTATTTCATCCATTTTGTCCTCCTGTGAAATTAATTAAATATGCTTTATATATTTAATATAAATAATTTATTGAAGATGTGATGTACCTAATTCAAGAATGAAAATGTTATAAAAGATTGAATTGTGATATATGGTGATTTAGCCGTGATACCATTTTAAAATTCGCCAGCCGCGAAGTGTATTCCATTTGCTTGGTTTGCCGGGTTTTTCCATATCAAACCAAACTAAACCGGAATATTTTTGCTGTAAATTCCATGTCCCGTCTTTATTTTGTTTTTTAATTAACAGCTCAATCGCATCGCTAATTCTTTCGTCATATTCTGCATCAATTTCCTGTAAAAAATCAAGTGCCCTCATCACATCATATCGCCATCTCGGCGGGAAAGAGAATCTTGTCATTTTTTCATCAACAATTTTGTTTGTTCTATGGGACTTATATAATTTGTGCTGATATAAAAATTCCAGAGCTTTCTTGTAACATTTTCCTATTTCCGATGAAAACGAAGCATTAAATTTTTCAAATTCTCTCAATCCTTCCAGTACACTGATAGTAGTGTGAAATGAACTATGAGTTGCTCCATTAAAAGACTCACAATTCCAACCTCCGTCTTTCATCTGTTGGCTAATAAGAAATCCCGCAATTTTCTCTAATCGTTCATCCTCATAATTGAAATAGGAGAGAAGTGATAATATCATCCCGGTAACACAAGTTTCACTGTGATCCAATGATTTGAAATAATTTATTCCGTTGTCGCTGTAAAATCCTTTTTCCAGTAATATTTTACAGGCTTTTTTAGCCTGAAGGTTTTTGGGAGATAACCCCAACCTCCTTAACTGCAGCATTGTGTAAGTTGTAGATATCCATTTACGGCCATACAAACCGCCATTCCACTTGCCGTCTTCATCTTGATAAGAAAGGAGCTCGGCTCCCCAGCCTTTTTTAGAAATTTGTTCTCTTGTTTTTTTGTACTCTAATTTATGTGAATTTAAAAGGTCTTTTTGAACCTGCCACTTAATGGAAGGGTCGCTGTCCAAAAGCCATTTAATAATTTTTGATGGAATTTGCATTTATTACAAAAAATAAAAAATTAGTCCAATAATTTTTACCGAATTAATAACCAGTAAGGGTAGGTTAAAACAAAATTTGTTTTCAGTATTGGTAAAATATTCAACTTCCCTAAAAGCATGGGCAGCAAGAGAAACTACTGTCAATAATATTAATAAGTTCGAGTCCAGACACTCCTTTATATAAATAAAAACAAATAGGAACGTAAACCCGACTAGAATATCCAGGAGAAGCAAAACATTATTTTTAGTATTAAGCCATACTTTTGTTTCACTGAAAAATTCCATTCCAACGAACAATGCCAAAGCCTCACCAAAGATTATTAATGCCGTAATTAAGAAAACAATTTGCTGGAGTTCGTTGCTCATATTAAATATATATTAAATTAATTGAACAAAAGTCTGATTAATAATATAAACAATGAAAATTATTTTTTTGCTATAAATTGAATTACGGATGATAGTCCGTTGTGTATATCACTTTCATTAATATTTCTTTCAATTTTTTTTGACATTATGATTTGAAGCCCCGAAAAATCTTCTTCAATTACATCTTTTGAGTAAAGCATTTCTTCGTTTTTAGGTCCGCCTGTTTTATAGGCCAACTGTTCCTTTGAATAGGCTTCAAGTAAAAAAATGCCTTCTTTTTGCAAACCGTTTTTAGACCGTTGGTGTGTCACTTTTCTTATATCCGGCGGTAGATGACAAAATATGGAAATAATCCCGTTCCAGTATGATTCTTCTATCTCAAAATGCAATAAATCCTTATGAATAAATTCTATTTCTACATTGTTTTTATCAGCAAGTTTTTTTGCTTTTTCAATACCTTTTTTTGAATAGTCGACAGAGGTTACGTCAAATCCGTTTTTTGCAAGAAATACAGAATTTCTTCCTTCGCCGTCTGCTAAACACAAAACTTTTCCTTTTGGTAAAATTTCTAAATTGCTCTTTAAGAAGTCATTAGGAGTGGTACCGTAGATATATTCCTCACCGCCGTATCTTTCATCCCAGAGATCTTTCATGTAGTTTAACTGTGTTCTTATTGATTTTTTTTGAATAAGTAAATATAACAACAATGCACGGATTTATTCATACAAATAATTAGGGAATATTTTATTGTTTTTATAATAAACAGACATCTGCTATTTTAGAAATAATCAAATTGCAACAGCCGGTCTTTTAAAAAGTAAATTTAATTTTTTGAACAATACTCCTCAGTTTTATATTTCCTTCTAACGTAGATATTTTTATTCCCGGGAATAACAAACTCGCTTACACCCACATTTGATGTGTTACCGGAATTCCAGTCATAAGTGTACCCTAGCTGTGTCCAGGGCCATCCAAGCTGTTTATAAGTTGTGTCATAACAATCAACATACTGCACGGCTCTCAGATCATTAAACCATCTTCTATATTCATTTGTTACGTTGGGAGGCAAATTCAAACCGCACTTTGAATCCGAGGTTTCGTTATCGGGGCATGGTCTGAATAGATCGGCAGGTTTAACCCAGAATTCTACAAAATAATCATACTGAGCATCCGGCTGTAAACCAAGTAATTGTCTTATGCGTAAATTCGGGTTAGTAAGTTTTTCAAAATATTCTTTGCATTTATTTTGAACTTCAGGAACAACTGAAATCCATATCGGCCATTTTTTTGTATTCATTATCCCGGAATCAGGGTAAAGCGCAGCAGTGGAAGCGGATTTCCAGCTTACCGTAAGTATGTATTTTTCACCATTAATAAGAGTATCAATTAAATTAGGATTTCCAATTATTACCAGAAGGTTGTCGTAAATTTCATCAGGTTCAGGATTTTTTGCATCCTGGATAGCTTTACTATAGAGAATTGACAATGAATCCGAAGGAAAGTCGGCATGTATTTTTTCCAAGACAATAAGTAAATTTAAGAAAAGAAATAATATCACATATTTGTTTTTCATTTTTAACCTCATAAATGAATAATGATGCAATAAATATAAAAAATAACAAAATTATTTAAATGATAATCTTTGC
>JASFMY010000050.1:0-40290 GCA_050117315.1 Ignavibacteria bacterium | reverse complement strand
CAATAAGAGAATTAGAACAATATGTAAAAACAAACAAACATTTACCTGGTATTCCAACTTCAGAAGAAGTAAAAGAAAACGGATTGAGTCTTGGTGAAATGCAGACAAAGTTATTAGAGAAAATAGAAGGATATGCTCTTTATATTATTGAGCTAAAAAAAGAAAATGTAGAATTGGAAGAAAAGTTGGCAAAAACGCAAGAAGAATTTCTAAAAAGAATAGAAAAGCTTGAAGGAAATTGAATTAGTATAGTTGATAAACACCCTCCAAGATTTCATAAACCTCGGAGTGTAAAATTCTTCCAAAAATTTAACATGCAAATACAAATCCAGTTGCTGTAATACTTTATTTTTTATAAAGAAACTGGATCGAAAATTTTATATTATGCTGTAGAAAATAAGGTGGATAAAAAATGTCGGTTACGAAAAAGGGAAAAACTGAAAAAACGAAGTCAATAAAAAAAATATCCAAATCTAAGAAAGAACTTGATAATTGGATTGAAAACAAGGTTGAAGAATTAAGCTGGTATATGGGGGATAAACTCATTAAAAACCGCTCTGAATTAAATGATAGATAAAATCTTTTTTGATACAAATATAATTGTATATCTATTTGATTCAAGCCAGCCTTTAAAGCAGAAAAAAGTTAAAACACTTTTGAAAGATATATCAACAACTTTCCGCCTTTTTGTAAGTACGCAAGTAATTCGAATATATAATCCCTTCAGAGAATTATAATTATCATTTCAATTTTTTTAGAAATCGCACCGTAACTATGCTCTAAATAATTCAAAAACTTTATGCCTTTTTTTAACTGAATCTTCATGAAAATAGTTTTGAATTTTGCGGCGATTAACCCTATTTTAGGGCATAAAATAATGATATAATATATAATAAGATGAAATGCCTTTAAATATTATTACTATTCCATTCAAGTTTGTTAAGTCCACGAAACTTCTTAAAATAATTGAAAAATTTGTAAAAACAGGAGGATTTTAATGGGTTGGCTTTTTGAAAGCTTAAATTCATCTATCGGTAAAAAAATTGTAATGGCTGTTACCGGTATATGTTTAATTTTATTTTTAATAATTCATTTAGCCGGGAACTTAACGTTATTTTTTGGCGCCGAGGCTTTCAACGGTTATGTTCATACGCTTGAACCGTTCAAACCTGTAATAAGAGTGATAGAAGTTGTGTTAGGATTGATTTTCTTTTTTCATATTCTCAACGGCATAAGGTTATGGTATACCAACAGGCAAGCCAGACCTGAAAAATATGCTGTAAATGCATCCTCAAAGAATTCAACTTTTTCTTCAAGAACAATGATTTATACCGGGAGCATAATTTTTATCTTTTTGGTTCTTCACCTTTCTACTTTCTGGTATTACTTTAATTTCTCCGGGCACCCTGAAACAGGTGAGTTTACTTTCTATAAAATTGTAATCGATTTATTCCAAAATTATCTCTATGCAGGGTTTTATATTTTAGCAATGATTTTGTTGGGATTTCATCTGAACCACGGATTTCAAAGTGCTTTTCAAACATTCGGCTGGAACAACAGTAAGTATTTCCCTTTGATTGAAAAGTTAGGACAGATTTATTCCATAGTAATGGCGGTTGGTTTCGGTTCTATTCCTGTGTATTTCTTATTTTTTTATGGAGGTAACTAATGGTAAAATTGGATTCAAAAATACCCGAAGGACATATTTCCGAAAAATGGACTAACCATAAATTCAATATGAAACTGGTTAATCCCGCCAACAAAAGAAAGTTCGATATAATTGTTGTGGGAACCGGGTTGGCAGGTGCATCTGCCGCCGCTTCTTTAGGAGAACTAGGTTATGACGTAAAAGCTTTTACTTATCATGACAGTGCAAGAAGAGCGCACTCAATTGCAGCCCAGGGCGGAATTAACGCTGCTAAAAATTATCAGAACGACGGCGATTCAATTTACAGGTTATTTTTTGATACGGTTAAAGGCGGGGACTTTAGAGCACGTGAAGCAAATGTTTACAGGCTTGCGGAGGTAAGCAACAATATTATTGACCAGTGTGTTGCACAGGGAGTCCCGTTTGCAAGGGAATACGGCGGGCTGCTGGATAACAGGTCGTTTGGCGGTGCTCAAGTATCGCGAACTTTTTATGCGCGCGGGCAAACAGGGCAGCAGTTGCTGCTTGGAGCTTACAGCGCATTGAGCCGCCAGGTTGGTTTGGGTAAAGTAAAAATGTACACAAGAAAAGAAATGATAGGACTTGTAGTCGAAAGCGGAATTGCAAGAGGAATTATCTGCAGAGATCTGGTTAACGGAGAAATTGAAAAATACTCGGCCCATGCGGTTCTGCTTGCAACAGGCGGATATTCAAACGTGTTTTTCCTTTCAACAAACGCGATGAACTGTAACGTAACGGCAGCATGGCGGGCGCATAAAAAAGGAGCGCTATTTGCAAACCCGTGTTTTACTCAAATTCACCCCACGTGTTTACCCCTGCACGGCGAGTCACAATCAAAGTTGGCTTTGATGAGTGAATCGTTAAGAAACGACGGCAGGATATGGGTTTCAAAAAACAAGGGCGATATGCGTGAACCGAACGACATTCCCGAAGAAGAAAGAGATTATTACCTGGAAAGAAAGTATCCTTCGTTCGGGAACCTTTCTCCGAGGGATATTTCATCACGTAGTGCCAAAGAAGTTGCTGATGAAGGAAGAGGTGTAAAAGGCAAAGAAGCTGTTTATCTTGATTTCGGTGATGCGATTAAAAGATTAGGAGAAAATGTAATCAAAGAAAAATATGGTAATCTTTTTGACATTTACGAAACTATCACAGGGGAGAACCCTTATAAAGTGCCGATGCAGATTTACCCAGCGCCTCACTACACAATGGGAGGCTTATGGGTAGACTATAACCTGCAAAGCACCATTCCCGGTTTATTCATACTGGGCGAAGCAAACTTCTCCGATCACGGAGCAAACAGGCTTGGAGCAAGCGCGCTGATGCAGGGGCTTGCAGACGGTTATTTTGTTGCGCCTTACACAGTCGGCAATTATCTAGCGAGCGAAAAGCCGGATATGCTGGCCGAAGATCACGGCGCATTTGAAAAGGAAGCAAAAGAACTGGAGGACTATACAAAGAAATTATTATCTATAAACGGTAAGCAGACAGTAGACGATATCCACAAAAAACTCGGCAGGATAATGTGGAATAAAGTTGGAATGGGCCGTAATGAAAAAGGTTTAAAAGAGGCGATGGAAGAAATTAGAAATCTTAAAGAAGAATTTTGGAATGATGTTAAAGTGGTGGGAAGCGATAAAGACATAAACCAAAACCTTGAAAGAGCGGGAAGACTTGCAGACTATCTGGAACTCGGTGAACTTATGGCTCTGGACGCACTGGATAGAAACGAATCTTGCGGTGGGCACTTTAGAGAAGAATATCAAACCGATGAAGGCGAAGCTTTACGCGACGATGAAAATTATACGCATGTTTCTGCGTGGGAGTTCGAAGATGTTAGTAAATGGGCTATGCACAAGGAACCGCTCGAATTTGAATATGTGAAATTAGCTACAAGGAGTTATAAATAATGGCTGATAAAAACCTAAAACTAAAATTAAAAATCTGGCGTCAGCCGGGTCCCAAAGCTGCGGGAAAATTTGTTGATTATGATGTTGAGGTTTCCCCCGATGCATCAATACTTGAAATGCTCGACGAACTAAATAACTCCTTGGAACAGAAAGGCGAAGAACCGATAACATTCGAAAGCGACTGCCGTGAAGGCATCTGCGGTACTTGCGGTTTGGTAATAAACGGTCAGCCGCACGGGCCTGTTCCCAAAATAGCAACATGCCAATTGCATATGCGTAATTTTAACGACGGCGATACAATTTACATTGAGCCCTTTAGAGCAAAGGCTTTCCCGGTGATGAAAGATTTAATGGTTGATCGCTCAGGGCTGGACAAAATAATGTACGCCGGCGGATTTGTTTCTGTAAACACGGGCGGAGTACCGGATGCTAATGCAATTCCGATTGCAAAAGAAGTTGCTGCAAGATCAATGGATGCCGCCGAATGTATAGGCTGCGGGGCTTGTGTTGCTGCATGCAAGAATGCATCTGCAATGTTGTTTACAAGTGCAAAGATCTCGCAATTTGCAGTACTTCCGCAGGGGCAGCCTGAACGTTATCAAAGAGTTCAGAAAATGGTTGCGGTAATGGATAAACTCGGGTTCGGTGCATGTACAAATACTTATGCATGCGAAGCAGAATGCCCAAAAGGAATTTCAATTAAAAATATTGCCCGGATGAATAGAGACTATTTCGTTTCAAAAGTTACAGGCAGTAAGCAAGAAGCGTAATAATTTTATTGTATTATATCTGTATTAATCCCGGTTAATAATAACTGGGATTTTTTATATTTTTAAATGGTTGCTCAACAGTTTAATAGTAATCGCTATGAAAAAAAAAGAAAAAATATTTGATTTGATAAAAAAATATAAAGAATTGCATCAAGAAGAATATGGTATAAAAAAGATGGGAATTTTCGGTTCTTTAGCTAAAGAATCAAAAGATGATTTTAATGATATTGATATTGTTGTTGATTTGGATTCTCATGATTTATTTCGTCTAATTGCAATCAAACAAGATTTGGAAGAACATCTGGGCTTGGAGATAGACATAGTAAGATACAGGGAGAAGATGAACCCGTTTCTCAAGAAGCATATTGATAATGAGGCTGTATATGTATAATGAAGAATTAGTCTCAGAAATTCTATCTCAAATTCACCAATCCATTCAGACAATCTTAAAAAGATTAAAAAACAAGTAACACTAATCACATAATTGATTTAATCGGGATTTTTTTGTTTCATTTTTGTATTATTTATTTAGAATAATTGCATAATAGTTTGGTAGACTATTGATTTTATGTTTGAGCGAGAAATAAAATTTATATACGACTTTAATCTCAACAAAGTAAAAAAGATCGGTTCCTTTTTAACTTACGACCAATTAATCTCGGCGGATTTACATCCCGCCATACTTAAATATATATCTGCTGAAATTGATTACTTGATATTTGAAGACCGCCAAAAGATGTTGAGGGATTCGGTTTTTGATTACAGCAGTGAAAAAATAAATCACTACTTTGCCCTGATAAGTAAAGAAGTAAAAGGAACCAAAAGGTTTTCACTTGATTACATCAAAAAATTAATTCTTCATGCAACATCATTTAACATTAACTTCCTTGTCCGGCCTAACTGGTCTCTTCTAAAATTTATTTATGACGAAGAAGAACACAAGACTACACTGGAAATAAAACAAATTCTAAATTATGTATACTACTACGATTATCTAAACGATGTGCTCATATCATACTTGAACAAAAAGAAACTTCTCTCGTTGAACAATTCCGAGTTCAAACAGTTGCTTGTTAAAATAGATAAGATCGGGATAGACAGTTATCTGAACGATATGCTTGAGACCAGCCTTAATTCCATAGCGGAATTTTTGAACATCGGCAACACCAATAAATCAAAAGTTCCTATTAAAGCTGTTGAGGGATTCCTTAAAGAGAAAGGCCTTATTGAACATGTCGATATTTTAAAGAAATCAACTGAAGGAGAAGAAAAATATAAATATGAAGTTTCCGACTTATTGGCGATTCTTAAAAAAGTCAAACTTCACAGGGAAGATGACACCGAAGAATTTGAAGAAGAAAAAATACCGCAGCTGGCCACAGAAAGTATTGAAGTAAAAGAAGAAATTGTTGGTGAAGAAATAATCGAACCGGAATATGAACTTGAACCGGAAGAAAAGTTTGAATTGGAAGAAAACAAAATTGAAGAAGAAATAATAGTTGAAGAAACAATCCCCGTTCCTGAGCCGGTTTTAGAAGACCTCCCGGTTAATGAAGAACCGGAACCGATTGACGAGATCGATCAATTGCAGCCGGAAGAACCTGAACCGGTTGACGAGATTGAACAGTTACAGCATGAAGAACCGGAACATGCTGAAGATATTAACATTATTAAAGAAGAAGATCAGGCTGATTTAGTCACCGATGAAAAAATTACCGAAGAGGAATCAACAGAAGAACTAGAAGCAGCTACCGACGTCAGGCAAGAGGTACTGGTTTACGAGGGTCTTGAAGAGGTAATATCAAATGATATGGATATATTTAAAGAAGAATTTGGAGAAGATTTCGAGAAAGGAACTGAGCCGGCGGAAATCCTTGAATCTAATCAGGACGATATTCAAACAGCAGAAAGTAACCAGCCTGAAATAATTGAAAATGTTGAAGGGGAAGTAACCGAAGAGACTGAACCTGAATTAAGTAGTGAAACAGAAGAAGATATTTTCACTGATATTCAGGGAGAAGAAGAAATAATATTTAACAGCAGTGATGAAGAAACCATTTCCGAAGAAGATGATGTAGTAAGTTTTAAGATGGATTCGGAAACCCTATCCGAAGATGAAACTCCTTTTGAAGAGGAGGGAATCATAGAAGAGAAAGTCTTTGATAATAACGCCGAAGAAAGAATTGAAGATAAACTTGATGAAATTGTGATTGAATTCAACTCTGAGAACGAAAGCAAACATGAGCCCGTTAAGGATGAAGAAGATTTCACCGAAGATATTAACATTAACGAACATTTTGAAAATATTATTACGATAGAAGACGAGATGTTAAATACAGATAGTAGTGAGACAGATACTGATATAGCGGAAAGTTTTGTCGAACATAAAGAAGAAGTTAATGAGCCCGAATTAAAAACGGAAGAATCAGATGATATAGCAGGTGAAGCAGAGCTTGAAAATAATAATGAAATAAAAGTTGATGATAAAGAATCAAACGCTTCCCAAAGCTCCGGTTTTGTGCAGCCGTCTTTCTTTGATGAAAAAATAGAACTTGAAGAAGACGCCGATGAGTACGAAGAAATTCAGGTTGATGATGAACTGGAAGATTATGAATTTAGTATTGAAGAAGAAGCTGAGGTAACAGCCCCGGAAGAGGTTGAAAATAAAACGGAAGAAGTTTTTGAACAGCCTGAAGAAAAAACTGCGGAAGAAGAATTGAAAATTGAAGAAAAAGAAAATGACTTAAAAGCGGACGAGGGAAACGATATTATAAAAAGTGGAAAAGTTGACCTTTCTAACATTATGGAAAATAAATATATGAAGAAAATTGTTGAAAAATTATTTGATAATGATATGGAAGAGTTCGCTGACTTAGTAGAAAAGCTGACGGAATGCTCGTCTGTTAACGAAGCGCATTACAATTTAAATGAGTATATGAAAGAAAACGGTATTGAAGCCACCTCGAAAGAAGCCATTAAGTTTTTTGATATCATTTCGGAATATTTTGAAAATTAAAAATGTTTATTGACCAGGCCGAAATTTATGTGAAGGCAGGTAACGGCGGCGATGGCGCTGTTGCATTCCGGAGGGAAAAGTATGTTCCCAAAGGCGGGCCTGCCGGCGGCAACGGCGGCAACGGCGGCGATATTATTTTTATTGCCGATTCCAATCTAAATACACTTTTGGATTTCAGGTACAAAAAGAAATATATTGCTCCAAACGGCGCAAGGGGTGAAGGCTCCTTAAAAGACGGTAAGAACGGTAACAATATTGAAATTAAAGTGCCTGTAGGTACATTAGTAAAAGATGAACATGGAGAAACAGTTGCAGACCTAACCGAAAAAGGTATGTCTGTTGTAATTGTAAAAGGAGGAAAAGGAGGAAAAGGCAACAGTAAATTTGCTACTCCTACAAATCAAGCACCGAGATTTGCTGAAGACGGCAAAGAAGGCGAAGAAAAAAATCTTGTGCTGGAATTAAAACTTATTGCGGACGTTGGATTGGTCGGATTTCCCAATGCGGGTAAGTCAACTTTCATTTCAACCGTGTCTGCTGCAAAACCTAAAATTGCTGATTATCCCTTTACAACATTATCTCCGAATCTCGGGATTGTCAATTACAGGGATTATCAAAGCATGGTTATTGCAGATATCCCCGGAATTATTGAAGGAGCCCACGAAGGTAAAGGATTGGGGCTGCAGTTTCTGCGGCACGTAGAAAGAACAGAAATACTTTTAATTATGCTTGATTTATCGGAAGGAAAAATACAGCAACAGTATGATACTCTAATTAGCGAACTTAATAACCATAGTGAAATATTATCGTCAAAAAGAAAATTTGTAGCGTTAGCAAAATCAGATATCCTGAATGAAGAAGAATTAACCGTAATAAAATCAAAAAAAATAAAAAGCTATGACGGGCCGGTTTTCATTTGCTCATCGGTTACTAAAAACGGCATACAAGAAATACTTGATTACTTATGGATGCAACTTCACAATTAATTAATTCCAGATATTTCTTAAAAATTGTTATCCTGCTACTGCTCTTAATTGCAATTTCAATAACCTGTTTAATGATAGGTACCTATAATATTTCGTTTAAAGAAATGCTGTCGGTTTTTTCGTTTGAGAAAAATAATGAAGCTTTGCGAACGATAATACTCGAAATCCGACTACCGAGAATTTTATTAGCAATTGCAATAGGCGGCGGATTGTCCGTTACCGGCGCCGTGTTTCAAGCTATATTAATGAACCCGCTGGCTGAGCCTTACATCCTGGGAGTTTCAAGCGGCGGAACTTTCGGTGCGGTTCTCTCTTTTTTGCTGGGGCTTTCTTTTTTCTGGACACAGTTTTTAGCATTTGCCGGAGCGCTCTCCGTAATATTCCTTGTTTTTTTTATAGGGAAAAGATTTGGTGAAATTGAACCGAACGTTTTACTTTTATCGGGCGTTATGGTAGGCGCTTTCTTTTCAGCATTAATAATGTTGATGATGATACTGCTTGACAACACATTGAGGAATGCCGTTTTCTGGGCGCTCGGTAATTTATCTTCTGCAGAAAAATTTACCTCGTATTACCTGCTCCCGGTTAGTATATTTATCGCAATAATTCTTTCGATTAATTCACAGAAGTTCAACGTACTTTCAATAGGAACAGAAAATGCAAAACATCTGGGAATTAATACTGAATTATTAAAAAACTTGGCTTATATTTTATCGAGCTTTTTGGTGGGTGCTATTGTTTCTGTTTCGGGAATTATCGGTTTTGTGGGGTTACTAATTCCTCATGTCTGCAGGTTAATATTTGGCGTTGACAACAGGGTGGTAATTCCTTTTTCATTTTTTATCGGTGCAATGTTTTTGCTTTTAAGCGATACGCTGGCAAGAACAATTATAGCGCCGGCTGAGCTTCCGGTTGGAGTAATAACGGCGCTGGTAGGTGCCCCGGTGTTTATTTATTTATTAAGAAAAAGATTTAACATTTCAACATGAGGGTGAAAATAAAATGAAAAAAAATATTAATAGAATTTTGTTTGTTGCGTTAATAATAGCAGCATGTTCAACTGGCATTAACTTATTTACCGACAGCGATGAAGTGAAACTGGGAGAAGAGTTTGATCAAGAAATTAGAAAAAACGGGGAAGAGTATCCCGTTTATGAAAATGAAGAAGTGA
Organism: Ignavibacteria bacterium; assembly: GCA_050117315.1. GTDB lineage: Bacteria > Bacteroidota > Ignavibacteria > Ignavibacteriales > Melioribacteraceae > JANQIV01. Next base: position 30,768 of record JASFMY010000050.1, on the reverse strand, counting down.
AAAATTATATTGATAACAGGATTTTCCGGCATATTCTTGAATCTCCCGAAATAAAGAAAAAATCGGTTTATAGTTACCAGCTTGAAATAATTGAAAACGACTCTACCCTAAATGCGTTTGCAGTGCCCGGCGGGTATGTTTATTTATACACCGGATTAATAAAATATCTTGACTCCGAGGCTGCTCTTGCGGGCGTTATCGGGCATGAAATTGCTCACGTTGAAAGAAGGCATGCTACGCAAAGAATTACTTCGGCTTATGGGTTGCAGATTATTGCAAGCATAGCCTTGGGAAATAATCCTTCACAGATTTCGGTAATGGCTGCAAATTTGTTTTCCGGTTTAAGTTTATTATCCAACAGCCGGTCAAACGAGGATGAAGCGGATGAGTATTCAATTAAATACCTGCAGTCTACCCGTTATTATCCCGGATCGGTAAAATTCTTTTTTGAAAAACTGCGTGACGAAGACAAAATATCCTCCGGGAGCGGCGGATTGGAAACATTTCTATCAACCCATCCCGAGCCGATTGACAGGATCAATACAACGGCTGAAAGACTTAATAAATTGGGGCTGGAAATTTATTCATGGACTCATGTTGGCGACGGTATTTACAGGGCGGAATATAAAAAAAATATTCTGGATAAAATGAATTAATAAAACTTTGAACGTTACCAAAACCGCTGATCTAAAATGCAGAATACTAAACTATATATAAATTGGTGGAATTATGTTTGCAAAAAAAGCGGTACTGCTTGCAATAATTATCTGCGTTTTAGCAGGGTGTACAAATAATGAATTAAGTGAATATGAAATTAAACCTGTTGATTTTACAAAAGTAAAATTTAACGACAACTTTTGGACGCTGAGAATCGCAGCGAACCGGAATGTTTCAATTCCTACTGCTTTGCGTAAATGTGAAGAGACCGGGAGAATAGATAACTTCGTTGTGGCAGGCGGACTGAAAGAAGGCGAGTTTAAAGGCGATTACCCTTTTGACGATACGGACGTTTATAAAATTATTGAAGGCACTTCGTTTTCACTTGCCGTTCAGTACGACAAACAGCTTGATAATTATGTCGATAGCCTGATAACGCTGATAGCTGCAGCACAGGAAGACGACGGCTACATTTACACATGCCGCACCACAAACTGTAAAAGAGAAAGAATAATACGCTGGATGGGCAATGAAAGATGGGAAAAAATTAACAGTCATGAACTTTATAACTGCGGACACCTTTACGAAGCGGCTGCAGCTCATTACATATCAACGGGAAAAAGAACCCTGCTGGATGTCGCGTTAAAAAATGCAGACCTTATAAATTCAGTGTTCGGGCCGGAGCCTTCCCAAAAACATTGGCCGTCGGGACATCCCATAATTGAAATGGGACTTGTAAAATTATACAGGGTAACCGGTGAAAAGAAATATCTAAACCTTGCAAAATATTTTATTGACGAAGCCGGGAGACTTACCGACGGCCGTGAACCCAACCAGTACAGCCAGGATCATAAACCCATAATTGAACAGGATGAAGCTGTTGGACATGCAGTCAGGTTCGGGTATCTTTATTCCGGCGTTGCAGATGTTGCCGCTTTAACAGACAACAAAGAATATAAACTTGCACTGAAAAGAGTCTGGGAAAATGTTGTATCAAAAAAATTATATATTACCGGCGGGATTGGCGCACGGGGAATGGGTGAAGGATTTGGAAATAACTATGAACTGCCGAACATGACGGCATATTGCGAAACATGCGCTTCAATTGCCAACGTTTACTGGAACTACCGCATGTTCCTTTTAACCGGCGAAGCAAAATATTATGACATACTTGAGCGTACTTTATATAACAGTATGCTTTCCGGTGTTTCGTTAAGCGGCGACCGTTTCTTTTACGACAACATACTTGAGAGCGACGGTACAATGGAAAGGCAAGAATGGTTCGGCTGTGCCTGCTGCCCGAGCAACGTAACGAGATTTATGGCATCAATACCCGGCTACCAGTATGCAGCATATACAGATGACAAAGTTTACGTAAATCTTTATATACAAGGAAAAGCAAACATAAATTTGAATGAAAAAAACAATTTGACAATTGAACAATTCAGCAATTACCCGTGGGAAGGGAAAGTTAAAATAAAAATTAAAACTGAGAATCCTGCAGAATTTGACTTAATGTTGAGGATTCCCGGCTGGGCTAAAGATAAACCTGTGCCTTCCGATCTCTATTCATTCAAAAATAACAACAAAGAGAAAGTTAAAATAAAAGTTAACGGCGAAGATTATTCTTACACGGAAGAAAAAGGATACGCGGTAATTTCAAGAGAATGGAACGGGAACGAAGAAGTAACAATAGAAATTCCAATGCCTGTAAAAGAAATTATTGCAAATGCTAAAGTTGAAAATAATACAAATAAAATAGCGCTGCAGCGCGGGCCGGTTGTATACTGCCTTGAAGGAAAAGACAATAACGATGATTACCTGTTTGACTATTTGATAAACAGAAGCCCTGAATTTAAAACCAACTATGAAGAAGATTTACTTGCCGGGGTTGTTACAATAAATTTTACAGGAAAGAAATTTGTAAAAGCCGGAAACACTTTACATGATGAAGATATTTCAATAAAAGCAATACCATATTACGCATGGAACAATAGGGGAAAAAGCAATATGCTGGTTTGGATTCCTGCCGGGGAAGAAGCGGTAATACCGGAATCGGGAGAAACGATTGCTTCCAAGAGTGAAGCGTCTTCATCCACATCCTGGACATTCGGTTTAAACGACGGGTTTGAACCTAAATCATCGACTGATGTTGATAAAGCATATTTTTACTGGTGGCTTAAAAACGGTACCGAAGAATGGGTGCAATACGATTTTGACAAACCTTACACAATTAGTGAAAGTCAAGTTTACTGGCTGAATTTTGAACATTATGATTACACATGCAAACCACCTGCTGAATGGAATCTTAAATACAAGAAAGGTGATGAGTGGTACCCGGTTAAAAACTTAACCCCTTACACGTTGGACTTGGATAAATACAATACTGTGAAATTCAGCTCCGTAAAAACAACAGCAATTAGATTAAATGCAAAACTGGGAAAAGATATCTCTGCGGGAATAATGGAGTGGAAGGTAAAATGATATAGTGACGTGTCATAATTGTGACGGAGTTTGTCGGGGTTTCCCAAAGACTCCTTCAAAAAGAATTAAAAATCGGCGTTAGCCGTTTGGATTATGGTAGAAGAAGATATCTCCCAAAAGGAAAAACACCATAGGTGTTTAATTATCCAATACCGGTATTAATTATCATTTTGCCGCGAAAACAATCTATAGTATCATAATGAAGCATCTACGAAGCATTTTGTAGTTCGTGGTTTGCATTTTTTATAATCGGGTAGGAGGCGGATTTATCCGCCTCCTACCCGATTATAAAATTCCATACAGCGTAAAATTAAAGAATCCACCTTCTAAGAAGGTGGATTTGGGTTGCCCCTATAAGGGGCTAAAAATCAGAAACTTTTTATTCTTTTTTGCTTTTTTGTTGTCTTCATTTGGCTAATACTTAGGCTAAATACGGTCTGACAACTATAGCGATATATTGCTCCTTAATTGTTCTCTTAAAACAAAATTAAGACTTTTATGGCATAGCCGATAGTTACATGACCACCTTCGTAGAAGGTGGGTTGCTGGATTACACTCAATAAAAAGAATTTAATCATCGGGACGCCGGAGACTACATTCATAGTTAAGTTGACGCCTATACGATTTATCGGGATACGGAGGGCAGGTTGCGGCGGAACAGGGTTCGGTTCGCAGCGACGAATTGCCCCGAGGTTCATACCATTGATTTTCCCAAATTAAACTTTGGCTGTATACTTCAAATTTTAATTCAAAAAAATCTCTTGACAAATTAAAAACAAGATATTAAGTTTGAATGAAAAAAATGACCACCAGTCATTAAGTGAACTTTATTCCAGTTGAGGAGTCTAAGGATGGGAGTCGCGGAAAGAAAAGAAAGAGAGAAAGAAAGAAGAAGGCTGGATATAATTGATGCTGCTGAAGAAGTTTTTTTCTCCAAAGGGTTTGAAAAATCGACCATGGATGATGTGGCGGAACAGGCTGAATTAAGCAAAGGCACTTTATACTTGTACTTCGAAAGCAAAGATGAATTGTTCTTGGAAATTATTTACCGAGGCAACAATATTCTGTATAATCTTTTTCAAAAGGCTGTAGAAATTGAAGGAAACGGTTTATGCAAAACCAAAGCAATCGGGAAGGCATTTATTGAATTTAACCGCAAATATCCAAATTATTATAATGCTTTCCTTCAAAATCAAACACAGAAAATTGTGATGGAAAAATTAGACAGAGCTGAGGGTAAAGTAATATCCGTTAAAGAAAAAAGCATGGAATTGTTTATTAACATTATTAATGAAGGGATTTCAGACGGATCCTTAAAAAGCGACTTGGACCCTATGAAAACAGCTCTTACCCTTTGGGCTGAAACAACGGGAATATTGCTGCTGGCCAAACTGAAAGGCGTAATGATTTATAAAGGTTTCGGCGTCAGTGAAGAAGAGTTAATCAATTACTTCTTTGAATTTACGTGGAGGGCCTTGAGGGCATAAAAATTTTTGATGGCTAATGACTTATAGTCATATAATGAATTAAAGTAAAACTAGGGAGATGAAAATGCGAAGAGTAGCAACCGTGTTGCTGTTTATAATATTGCCTTTTGCAGTAAACGCTCAAGTAGAAACTCTTGAACAGTACATAAATGAAGGTTTGCGGAATAACCTTGCTTTAAAACAAAAAACATTTTCTTTTGAAAGGAGCATTTTTGCTTTGGACCAAGCGCGTGGAATGTTTTTTCCTTCAGTTGAAATCAACGCACGTTACACAAGAGCAGGAGGGGGAAGAACAATTGATATTCCGATTGGCGATATTGTTAACCCGATTTACTCGGGATTAAATCAAATAATAGGCTCGGATATTTACCCGACGAATATCCAGAACGAGCAGGTAATGTTTTTAAGAGAAAAAGAACATGAAACAAAGGTGAGCTTAATACAGCCTATCTTTCAGCCGAAGATTATATATAATTATAATATCAAAGAAAATTTAAAGGATATTCAAAAAGCCGAAAGGGACATTTATGCCCGTGAGTTGATCGCTGAAATTAAAACGGCTTATTTTAATTATTTAAAAACATTAAAAGTGGTTGAGCTTTTTAACAAAACTGAAGAACTTCTTAAAGAAAACCTAAGAGTGAGCGAAAGCCTTTATAAAAATCACAAATCAACCGTTGATGTTGTTTACCGGGCTAAAGCTGAACTTAGCGACATTAAACAACAGTTGGCAGATGCAGAAAATAATGAAAAACTTGCCAAAGCATATTTTAATTTTCTGCTGAATAAAGATTTGGAAACGGAAATAGAAATTGATAAGGAAGTTGCATCTATACAGCTAGGGAATTTTGATTTTGATGAATCCATACATTCAGCCGTCAATAAACGAGAAGAACTGAAACAGCTCGAATCCGCTATCGAAGCATCGTCAAATAATATAAGCCTTTCAAGATCAAGTTACCTGCCGGGTGTTTCACTGGCTGTCGATTACGGCTTTCAGGGCGAGGAATATAACTTCACAAGCGACGATGATTTCTGGATGGCTTCGGTTGTTTTTAACTGGAATATTTTTAACGGCTTCCAGGATAAAGCAAAAGTAGAACAGGCTGAATGGAGTAAAAAAGAAAACGAAGCAAAACTTAACGAAGTACTTAAGCAGATAAAACTGCAAGTCCGCACTGCTTATTATAATCTTGATGCAGCAAAGAAATCAATTACTACTGCCAACGACAGGTTGACAACTTCGCAAAAATCTTTTGAGATTGTGGCAAAAAAATACAAAGAAGGTATGGCGCCGCAGATAGAATACCTTGACTCACGCACAAGCCTAACGCAAGCGGAAGTAAATAAAATCGTAACTAAATATGATTATTTAATTAGGTGTGCCGAATTTGAAAAAGTTACCGCAGCATATCCGGTCAATGAAAAATTAAAGAAGATCAATTAAATGGGGGATAAGATGAAATTCATAAAAATCATAAGAGTATTATTGCCTTTACTGTTAATCTTTATACTGGCTGTTGGCTGCAGCGATAATGCAGCAAAAGAAAACAGCGAAAAGATTACTTACGTAAAAACACAAAAAGTAAACAAAGAAGTAATTGCATTACCTGTTAAAACAAGCGGCAAAATATCGTCAACTGCAGAAACCAAGCTTTCCTTTAAAACCGGCGGAATAATAAACGATATAAAAGTAAGGGAAGGTCAGTCCGTTGATAAAGGACAGGTACTTGCAGTGCTTGACTTAAAAGAAATAAAGGCCAGATTTAACCAGGCAAAAGACGGGCTTGATAAAGCAAAACGGGATTACGAAAGGGTAAAAAAACTTTACGATGATGAAGTGGCAACACTTGAACAATTGCAGGATGCGGAGACAAGCTATAATGTTGCGTTGTCGAATCTTGAAATTGCTGAATTCAATCTCCAGTATTCAAAAATAGTTGCTCCGGCAGACGGAAAGATTCTTGCAAAATTCGTTGAAGAGAATGAACTGGTTGGCCAGGGTAAACCTATATTTTTATTCGGAATTAATGGCAAAGGCTGGAAAGTAAAGGTAGGAGTTACGGATAAAGATATAATCAAGTTAAAAATCGGAGATGCTGCAAAAGTAACTTTTGATGCATACCCCGGAGTTGAATTTGAAGCGCTTGTAAATGAGGTAGGCGAATTTGCCAATCCTTACAACGGCACTTACGAAGTTGAATTAGTTATTACTCTTAATGAATACAAACTGGTTTCTGGTTTTGTAGCAAAAGTTGAAATTTATCCTTCCGACAGAAAGTCTTACTTGATGGTGCCCTACGATGCATTGGTTGAAGCCAATAATACCGATGCTTTTATTTATACTGTTGAAAACAGCAGGGCAAAGAAATTGCCGGTAAAAGTTAGACATATTACACAGGAATTTGCTGCTGTTGATGCCGATAAAAACAACATCGGCGAAGTTATAATCGACGGGTCGGCATATTTGTCAAATAATGTTTTAGTTCAAGTAGTGAATAGATAAGGAACGATAAGATGACATTACCAAAATTTTCTATAGAGAATCACCAGTTCACTATTATTGCTGTTGCACTTTTAGTGCTGACGGGGTTGGTATCGTTTTTTACTATGCCGCGTTCGGAAGATCCTCAAGTGTCGCCGCCGGGAGTTAGTATTATTATTGTATTTCCGGGCGCTAATCCGGTAGACCTTGAAGAACTGGTGGTTGACCCGATTGAAGAAGTAGTTAATGAACTGGAAGATATAAAGGAAATTAAAACAAACGCTTCAGACGGGCTAACAATTATCCAAGTAGAGTTTTTAGCGGGAAATGACCCGGATGATAAATATTCGGACGTAGTTCAAAAAGTTAACAGCATTAGAAACGAACTGCCTTCTGAAATATCAAGGCTTGAGCTTATTAAATGGTCAGTTTCGGATGTAAACATTTTACAGCTTGGGATTGTTTCCGAAACTGCAGACTACCGCGAGCTGGAAAAAGAAGCAGATAGACTGGAAAAGAAATTTGACAAGGTGGCTGGGATTAAAAAAATAAGAACATGGGCCTTCCCTGAACAGGAGTTGAGGATATCACTTGACCTGGAACGGATTGCAGAGCTTAATATACCGTTGAACCAGGTGATCGGTATGATTCAATCAAATAACACCAATATACCGGGTGGGCATATCGATTTGAACTCAAAAAGATATAACGTAAAGACCAGCGGCTCATATGCCTCAATTGAAGAGGTGGAAAATACAATTATAGATGCGAAAAATGAAAGTATTATCTACCTGAAAAATATTGCGGACGTAAAGCTTGATTACGAAGATAAACAGTATCTCGGAAGAGTAAACGGGGAGCGTGCTGTTTTTATAACTGCAACTCAAAAAGAAGGAACAAACATTTATGATGTAACTGACGGGTTGAAGAAGGAATTAGCCGAATTTGAAGCATCACTTCCTGAAAACATGGAAATAGAAGTTGTATTCGACCAAACGAATTCCGTATCCTATAGGCTGAATAATTTTTTCAGCAATATGCTCCAGGGGCTGGTTTTAGTAGGCATTGTTGTCCTGCTGGCGGTAGGATTTAGGGCATCAATTATCGTAATGCTTGTAATACCATTTTCAATATTTATCGGCGTAGGAGCGCTTGATTTTAGCGGTTACGGGCTGCAGCAAATGTCAATTGTCGGGCTTGTAATTGCACTGGGACTTTTGGTTGATAATGCAATTGTTGTTACCGAAAATATTGCAAGGTTTATGAAGCTCGGATATAATGCTTTTGAAGCGGCGGTAAAAGGGACCTCACAAATTGCCTGGGCTATAGTTAGCTCAACTTTAACAACACTCCTGGCTTTCGTTCCGATTATAATGATGCAGAATGTTACCGGCGATTTTATCCGCAGTATGCCTTTAACGGTTGTATTTACTTTAACCGCTTCCTTGCTTTTATCTTTGACATTAACACCGTATCTATCGAGCAAATTTATTAAAATCGAATCTAAAGATAACGGCAAAGAAAGCCGGTTGAGAAAAGCCTTGAATAGGTTAATAGAAACAAAATACCGCAGGACACTGGATGTTGCTTTGTCAAAACCCAAAACCGTCGTTGTTATTTCTGTAATTGTATTCTTTGCCAGTTTAACTCTTTTCCCGGTAGTGGGAGTAAGCTTTTTCCCGAAAGCTGAAAAAGAGATGTTTTTAATTAACGTTCAAACACCGGAAGGCACAAGCCTTGATTATACGGATAAAGTTGTACGCGAAGTTGAAAAATCATTAAATAAAAATGATTTCGTGAGTTTGTATGCAGCTAATGTAGGGCACGGCAACCCTAGGGTATATTACAACATGGTGCAAAGTTATGAAAAACAAAATTTTGCAATGCTTTTTGTTGAATTGAATACGCGGGACCGTGAGATTTTCGACAGTGTGATTAACGATTTGAGAAACGAGTTTGATTCCTATCAGGGTGCCAAAATTGAAGTTAAAGAATTTGAACAGGGTCCGCCCGTCGCAGCTCCTATAGAAATAAGAATAATAGGTGAAAACCTCGATGTATTGAAAAAAATATCAAAAGATGTTGAAGATATGTTTGAATCAAGTGAAGGAACTGTTAATATTAATAATCCGCTTGGTACATCCAAAACAGACTTAAGAGTTAATATTAATCGAGCCAAAGCCGGAATGCTTGGGGTGCAAATCGCTGAGATTGATAAAACGGTAAGAGCTGCGGTTGCCGGGTTAAATATTTCAAAATATAGGGACGAAGAAGGAAAAGAATATAATATAATTTTGCGTTTACCTGTAAATAAAAAAACAGTTCTGGAAGATTTTGATAAAGTGTATATATCTTCAGTCAACGGATCACAGGTGCCGTTAAAGCAGGTTGCTTCCCTTCAATTTGAAAGCAGTCCGATGAAAATAAATCACTACAATTTGGAAAGAAATGTAACTATTACTTCCGACGTGATAAGCGGATATTCTGTTAATGCAGTAACAAAAAAAATACTAAATAAACTTAAAAATTACGATTGGCCGCGGGGTTATAATTATTATGCTGCGGGCGAGCTGGAAAGTAGACAAGAATCATTCGGCGGAATGCTGCAGGCAATTATTATTGCAATGGTTGGAATATTCGGAGTGCTTGTTCTTCAATTCAAATCCTACTCGCAGCCGCTGATTGTATACTCGGCAATACCACTTGCAATAGTTGGTTCGGTTCTTGCTCTTTTTATTACCGGTTATTCATTCTCGTTTACTGCCTTTGTGGGCATAACAAGTTTGGTGGGAATAGTTGTAAATAACTCAATACTGTTAGTTGATTGTACAAATCAGCTTCGCAGGGAAGGAAAAGAGATTTTAGAAGCATTAAAGATAGCCGGGGAAACTAGATTTATTCCGATAATTTTAACAACGGCAACTACTGTAGGCGGTTTGGTGCCTTTAACTTTAGGTGGGGGGACCCTTTGGGCTCCAATGGGTTGGACTATAATAGGCGGTCTGTTAGTTTCAACGATACTTACGCTGGTTGTTGTGCCGGTACTTTATAAAATTTACACACCGACAAATATCTCGTAAATATTTCGTTGGCCTGTCTTAAACAAGGCAGGCCGTATAAATAATATTATGATCAAATATTTTTACTAATATGTTTTATATGTTTTTCGCATATTTGCGCTTAATATTAAAGCAAAAAAACTTATGCGAAAAGTTATTATCTGCTTTTTATTATTTACCTCGTTGATTGCTGGTGAGAAAAAAAACTATTTAGCTTTTTCCGGGGGATTATTTGATTTTGTTCACAATAAACCGGGATCGTTTGAATTTAGTGTTGAATACAGAAGAATAAACGAAGGAGCTTTTTTCCATCCATTCGGCGGTTTTATGGTTAATACTGACCTGGGCTCATACTTTTTCGGCGGCCTTGCGGTAGTACTGGAATTAACCGACAGACTGGAACTTGCTTCTTTCTTTTCTCCCGGGCTTTATTTTAGGGGGAATAGTAAAGAACTTGGTTTTATTATTGAATACAGAAGTAAATGGGAAATTTCATATTTATTGGATAATAATATGAGAATTGCTTTCAGCGGTGGACATATATCAAACGGCTTTGGTTCTGTTAATCCCGGTGCGGAAAGCTTAAATATTACAATTATTGTCCCTATAGAATGATTATAAAGGGAAGAAAATAAATGAGTGTATCAAAATTTTTTGCCGTTCTTTTAATAATTATAGCAATAGTAACAGGATTAAGTTTAGCCCCTTCTATCCAAAACGTAAGTAATAGTGAAAAGAAATTCCAGCATGAATATAAAATTACGGCGCCGAAAATCCCGGATGAAGCTTTTTTTGCCGGGGAGAGAATGCCGCTTGAAAATTTTGAAGTTAAGGAAAGATTAGACAGGGAATTAATTGCAAACACTTACTGGCATTCCAGCATGCTTTTATATCTAAAAAGAGCAAACAGGTGGTTTCCTATTATAGAACCCATCCTTGAAAAAAACGATGTGCCTGATGATTTTAAATATTTATGCGTGGCCGAAAGCAACCTTGAAAATGTTGTATCGCCGAAAGGAGCAACCGGATTTTGGCAGTTTATGAAATCAACCGGCAAGAAATACGGGCTTGAGATTACCGGCGAGGTAGATGAAAGATTCAATGTTGAAAAAGCTACCGAGGCTGCCTGCAGTTATTTAAAAGATTTATTCAAAGAATTTAATAGCTGGACTTTAGCGGCGGCGGCTTATAATATGGGTGAAAGCGGGTTGGCTAGACAAATAGAAAGACAAAAGTCGGATAATTACTACTATATTGTTTTAAGTGAAGAAACATCCCGGTATATTTTCAGAATAGTAGCTGCTAAAATGCTCAACAACAATCCTGAAGAATTTGGATTCGATTTAGAAAGTGAAGACTTGTATCCGGAATTAAACTATAAAGAAGTGTTTGTAAGGTCTTCAATTCAGCATTGGGCTGACTTTGCAGAAAGATATGACATCAATTATAAAATTTTAAAGACATTTAACCCATGGCTCCGCGAAAATAAGCTGACCAATAAATCGGGAAAGACATACATGTTGAAAATTCCTGTAGGTAAAGGTGTAAAATAAAAATTCTTTCTGTTAGTAAATTTTCTTGAATATACTCTTTCTACTTCGTTTATAATAACCTTCTGCCCATTATTGGTCATCAAAAACTCGCGGATGAAATAAATCAATTTGTTTCATTGCTAATCTATATTATATCTAAATCCATTAAACTGCCCATATCGGTAAATTGTATGAATAGTGGCCCAGATTGCGTGGCAGTTACCTTTCAACTCGTGATGAAGTTTGAGAGGGCTACAGAACTTGATATTTAGTACTTTCCCTGCCATTACTTATACAAAATGTTATATGTATGGATTCCTTTTTAATTTTATTAGCTTATATCCTCCATCTTTAAGGGATTGTATTATTTTCATGGATGGTTCTTCCTTAAAAATAATAGATACAAGCAATTGATATGGAATTAGTCCTATATGACATAAAAAATTTCTACGTCTAATTTTGGTTCTTACTTTTTTAAATACTTTATTATTATTTGGTGGTAAGGACAAATCCAATGATGTTGAGTGGTAATCATTTATTCCTTTGAATGCAATATAAGGTAAATTAATACCCATGGCAATTTTTTCAATTTCTCTTTCAGATGTCTTATATACGTAGTTTCCCACTGTCTCAAAAGAGAAACGATTTTTCCATATTTTATTAATTAATTTAGGGGAAATTTTGTCTAATACATTCTTAAAAAAAACAAGTATAGGCATTTCTATTCCAATGTCAATAGGTTCTATTAAAACAATAGCTTTTTTAGAAACTCTAAGCATTTCATAAACAGCAATATATGGCCTAGGGAAATGATGATACGCTTCTTTACACAAAACATAATCAAATGCATTATCTTTAAAGTTGATATTTTCAGCATTTTCCTTACTGTATTTCGAAATATAATTCTTTTCTTGAGCCTTTTTGAGAATTGTATCAGAAATATCAGAAGCTGTAACGTCCATGCCTTTTTTTATCAACCAATTTGCATCTGTACCTATCCCATCTCCAACTGTAAGCCATCTGTGTTTATCTTTTAATAATGGCAATATAAGGCTATACATCCTGTTATGTCTCCAATAATCAATTGAATTTTGTTTTTCTAAGCGTACTAACCTATCTTCAATTTCGTCAATGTGTTTTTCGTGAGACTTGTAGCTTTCTTTTTCGTAAGTTTTATTCATATTTTGATTCTTTAATTACACACAACATCCCAATACACGCATTGCGTGTATCCGGGCTATATGTTCACTTGTTGTTCGTCTATTGCGAAAAATAATTCAATAAGTATGTAAAAGCAAAGTTTTAAATTGTAAAAAAGTTTTGCTGGTATTAGGTGTAGCAAGAAAAGCAGTATTTCATCAGACAATTCGAATATTAGGCACAAGAGAAAAACTACCTTTTTAAAAAATTGGGTTTCTTTAGGGAAACATCCAATCCCGTCACGGCGTAGGAGGAATAACTTCGGGAAGGGATTAGTGCATTTTTTGGGAAATTAGCTCCATCATTTAGTGGTGCATGAGTAATTTTCCCAAAACCATTTCGGAGTGTGTATACTATAAAAAAATAGTCTCAGCGCCCTATCTCTAATAGACATTCCCCCAAAATCTTGAATAAATTTGTAAAAAATATTGAACATATTGCACTACATTCCAAAACACTTAGTCTTCAAATACCTTTTTAACATCTAAGATGTTGATAAAAGGAATATTGAAAAGTAAATTAAAAAGTACAATCAAAAATGTTAAGTAATAATACCGTTTTCTGCATGAGATGGTTTTTCTTTGTTCTTAATTTAGATAATAGATTAACAGTCGAGGATGCTGTTAAATATTTTGAGTCGGTGGGAACAAATGAAATAATAGTTGAAGAAAATTAGGAAACGTAATGCCGAAAAAAATATTCATCCTCGGAGGCTATGGTAACACGGGTTACCTAATAGCTGATTATCTATTAAAAGAAACCGACGTTCAAATTGCAATTGCAGGTAGGGACATTGATAAAGCAAGCATAGCAGCTTACCAGTTAAACGATAAATACAGGGCAAAAAGAACGTCGTCCGTGAATCTTAGCGCTTCAGATTATGATTGGATAAAAAAAACAATAGAAGGATATGATTACCTTGTGCTTGCATCAAGTACTTCCGATTATGTAGAAAATGTTGTAAAAGCATGTCTGGCTACCAATACAAATTACTTTGATACCCAGTTTTCTTCACCGGAAAAAATTAAAATGCTTAGAAGGTATGAAAGCGAAATAGATAAAAAAGGTTTGACGATTATTACCGACGGAGGATATCATCCGGGAGTTATTTCAGCATTAATTAGGTATGCTGGTACTCAATTTGATAAAATGTACAGCGCATTTGTTTATAGTTTTGTTAGAGCGGATTGGAGAAACTACAAATTTTCTAAATCTACTTTGTCGGAATTTATGAGTGAAATAAAAAATTATAATCCGACAATATTAAAAAAAGGTAAATGGAAAAGGATTGGACCGCTAAATTCGAAGGAAATTTATTTCGATAGAGAAATAGGAGTCCAAAAAACTGCCTCCTATTATTTAGAGGAATTATCACAATTACCGGAATTGCTTCCAAACTTGAAAAATGCCGGATTTTATGCAGGAGGCGTGGATTGGTTTACCAAAGATTTTACAGCTCCAATAGGGCATTTTAGCTATAAAATTTTTGGCGATGCTACTACTAAACCACTGGTGAAAATTTTCAAATGGGGAAACAAAAAGTTTTCAAAACCTCCTTATAAAATAAAACTGAAGTTAATTGCAGAGGGTATTTCTGAAAGAAAAAATAAAAAGTTTGAAATGTCGCTTGAACATAAAGACGGTTATTTTTTAACAGCAATTCCCGTAGTTATTACTATAAGCCAAATATTGAAAGGAATAATTAACCCACATGGATTATGTTTTCAGGCGAATATTGTTGAGCCGGCAATGTTTTTCGAAGATATGGAAAAATTAGGCATAAATATTAATTGATTATTACATATTTCAGAATAGAATTATTTTCTTGCTTATAGTGTTTACCCATATTAGTTTTAATTGTTGCTATCCTAGTTTTATGCAGTTGGTGTGTTCGAAAGAAACTCTGTGAATAGAAAAAAATTCACAGTTCCGTTTATATACCCGGCTGTGTTTAAAAATCATTTATCCGCAAAGTCTGAGATAATTAGGAAATTATCAAAACAGTAATCATAGAGATCTTTTATCATGGCACAAAAAGAAAGTGAAACCAAAAAGAAAAAATATTCTTCGAAATTCGATGATGATTACTCAGTATTCAAAAAAGAATTAGAAGAAATTAAAAAACGAAGATTATTGCACAGTAAGGATGGCGAAGAAGAAACGGAAAGACTGCTTTACGGAAAGAACAAAGATGATTTTAAGCCATGTGCTTCCAAGGGATTGGTGGGATTAGCTTTATCAGGCGGCGGAATTAGAAGCGCAACATTTAACCTGGGATTATTACAAGCTCTGTTCAAATTTAATTTTTTGAAAAAAGTTGACTATTTATCTACTGTATCAGGCGGCGGTTACATAGGCACATTTTTAAACTCTCTTCTCTGTTCAAACGGAAAAGAAAATCTATGGGAGCCTGAAAATTTCCCCCTGGAAACAGATCCTCCCGGCGGTAACGGTAAAGAAAAAAGACCGGTAAACAGGCGCTGAGATATTTTTCAAATTATTTGACTGCCGAAGTCGGAATACTTAAAGCAGTGCTTGTTGTTTTACGGGGAATAATATTAAATCTCTTTCTTTTTGTCCCTTATATTCTTGGTGCTGCTGCCCTATTGACATTTCTTTATGGAACTAGAATCAGCATGGAAAATCCTTTCACAGGCAATGAAATTAATTTTAATATCAACATTACGGATGTGAATAATGAAATAACGACAAACAATGCAATTGAATCTAAGCTTGATTGTTTTGATAACAATGCAACAAGTAGATTTGAATGTAGGGAAGATACCATAACCTTTGAAGAATATACTGCGTTAAAAAAGAAATTGGAAAAATCTAATTCACGGTTAGGGTCGTTTTGGGTTGATGTTTTCAATCTGCCTTTAATACTGTTGACACTGATTATATTAGTTCTTTGGCCTATATATAATTTACTTTCCCGCAGAAGATTAAGATTCAGTAATGCTCTAACGATTTCTTTCAGTTTGGTATTGATAGTTCTTTTATTAAACTTGTTCGGTATGTTTACGGCATATTTGAAATTTTTCGAATTGCACTACTCGCTTAGCTTTTCGGCATTAGTTGCCTTTTTTGTCCCGAAGTTGCTTAAACCCGGTTCTGCAACGGAAGCTAAAAACAAAATGTCGAAAGTTTTGCTTAACCTAATTCTATTCTTGATTGTACCTTTAACGCTGCTTTTTATCATTTCAAAGTTGATTATCTTTTTTAGTTATTGCGGAGATTATGCTTTGGTAAGTAACGGAATATATAATTGGGACAATATTCTTTTTACTTGCTTAATAATATTACTGGTTTGGATATTAACGGAATTATCAATTAATATAAATAAAATATCTTTTCATAATTTTTATAGAGACCGTTTAAGCAAAACGTTTCTAATTAGAAACAGTGAATTTGAAAAAAGCAGACCGTATTCTAATGTTTATCATGATGATGAGTTAACACTTTCTTCTCTTAAAAATTCCAAAGCTCCGTACCAAATAATAAACTGTAATTTAAATTTATCTAAAAAATTGCCGGATGATTTCAAATACGGGGAAGATAAATGGTGTGCGATAAGTTCATTGGACAAGGAAGGAGTGTTGCGAAAAGGTGAAAGTTTTGTGTTTTCTCAAGAATATATAGGTTCGGAACAGACCGGTTATTATGATTCGGAAAAATATTACAGTACTGATAATCATGTAAATGTAGGTACGGCAATGGCTATATCCGGAGCAGCATTTAATGTTGGCATGGGATTGAAAGATGTCTGGTATGTCAGATTCTTAATGGCTTTGTTTAATTTAAGATTGGGTTATTGGGCAGTGAATCCCAAAAAGCTAAATGACAATATAATTATTGCAAAAATATCTCATAAATTTAAGCCCGGCGGTTACCTGGCACTTAAAGGAATTCTTGGAGATTATAAAAAAGATGATGACTTTGTTAATATTACCGACGGCGGACATTTCGAAAATTTAGGGGTATATGAATTATTAAGAAGGAGGTGTAAATATATTATAGTTGGGAATGCATCTGCCGATCCCAAAATGACTTTTAAGGAACTTTCCAATTTAATAAGGCTGGCAAGAATTGATTTTGGAATTATAATCGATATTGATGTTTCCAATCTAATACTAGATGAAAACGGAATCTCAAAAAGCAATTGTGCAATGGGTATAATCCGTTACCCGTGTTTAAATAATACCGAGGAAGAAATCGGTTATTTGCTTTTATGCAAAACGGCGCTAACAGGAAACGAACCGCCTTTGCTTTACGAGTATAAAAAAAGCGATCCTTCCTTCCCGCATCAATCAACTGTTGACCAATTCTTTGATGAAAAACAATTTGAGGCTTACCGTGAATTAGGTTATCAGGTTGGTAAACAGGCTCTTTCGGTATACGATGATAAAGAAAAAATGGAAATGAACTTTATTAAAATGAAGCAGCATTTTTATCCTTATTCGCTGGTTATTAAAGAGAAATTCACAAAACACATTCATGATCTCAATAAAATCTATGATGAATTGAAAACGAATAAAAATCTTGAATTTCTTAATTGCCAGATTTATCCTGAATGGGAAAAATTTATGAAACTTGAAGATTACAACATTGATCGCTTTACGGGCAAAAGCTACCATGATTTTGAACAAGGCAAATTATTCTGGCTTCCCGGAACTCACGAAGAAAGAAAAGAGAGTTTTTATATATGCAACAGCATGATCCAACTAATGGAAGATGTTTACATGGATTTGGAACTTGAAAATGAATATAATCATCCGGATAACAGGGGCTGGATGAACTTATTTAAGCATTGGTCATGGACCGGAATTTATAGAATTACTTGGGCAATCTCCGCTTGCACCTACGGTGTGAGATTTCAAGAATTCTGTAAAAAACACTTTGAGCTAACAATTGGTGATATAAACGTTATAGTGGAAAAAGATGGTTATGAAGATCATGTAAATCCGTTTGAATTAAATCTTATAAATAAATTTAAAGATGAAATTAAAGATAAAAAGTTTGTTAGATTTACGCTGTCTGTTAAAAATGTAATTAATGCCGACGAAAAATTTGAATTTAATTACGGGTTTGCATTTTTGGAAGAAAAAGATAATAATAAACATAAAATAATTTTCTTCCGTGTTCAGGATCATTTAAGAGGCATGGGGCTTGGCCGGAATACTCTCAGAAAGTTAAAGGAAGATTTTAAGGTAGTAGAAATTGAAAAGAATGATAAAATAAGGAAATCAATAAAAGGAATTGAAGAAGAAAACAGCCTGTCAAACCTTAGAATATTATTTGATTCTGTACTATCCGAAAGGATAAATTGCTGATTCATTTTTATAATGTAGCCTGTTTCTTTTAATTTACACTTCCCCAAAAAACTTTTATTTTAAAGAAGCGTCTTATCATTTAAAGTTTCTTAAAACCAAAGACTTATGACTTCTATATTTGGAAATATAAAAAAAATTTGTGCTTTTATTAATATGGAAGCGTTAATGTGGGTTGCTGTTCTTGTATCCGTTTTTTTCATAAATCCATACGGGGAACAGCATTTTACCTTATGCCCGTTTCATAATTTGGGAATTGATTTTTGTCCCGGTTGCGGAATCGGAAGATCAATTTCATTTTTATATCACGGTGATATTGTAAATTCGTTTAATATGCACCCGCTGGGATTTTTTGCATTTTTTATAATTCTTTATAGAATTATAATATTACAAATAAAATCGATAAGAAATAATAAAATAAAAAACGAGGTAACTCATGGCTGCTAAGGTATTGGAATTACTGCCCGAAATAATAGGCGAAGAGCAGATGTTTGTTGAAAGTATTTTAAAAAACATGGATGACAAAGAAGCGCTTCAATTTGCCAATGTTTACAGGGTTAGAAGAAAAGACCCGCAGACAATTCTGCTACTTACATTAGTTGGTTTTTTGGGAATTGCCGGGATTCAAAGGTTTATTGTTGACCATATTGGTTTGGGAATATTGTATCTATTAACAGGCGGCCTTTGTTTTATAGGTACAATAATAGATTTAGTAAATTATAAAAAGATTGCTTTTGAGTATAACCAGGTGCAGGCACAGCAAATTGCTGCATTGATAAAATCGTCATCTAATTAAAATTTTTATTTGTGCTAATTAAAAATTTTCATAGATTTCGTAGTAGAGCAGTTTGTTTTAGCAATACCTCAATAAAGTATTTGTTAGTAACTCTGCTCATAGTTTCATTTTTAATTTATTAAAGGAGTTTTTTGATGGCAGAGCGTACAACAGGTACTGTCAAATGGTTCAACTCAACAAAGGGTTTTGGATTTATTCAAGTAGAAGGCAACAAAGACGTATTCGTTCATTATTCTTCAATTCAAGGAGAAGGCTACCGTTCATTGGAGGAAGGCCAGAAAGTTGAATTTGTTATGGGAGAGGGTGAAAAAGGCCCGGTTGCCCAGGAAGTAACTTTAGTCGAGTAAGTAAAAATTTTGAGAGTTGGGCTTTATTGCCCAATTTTCAATATGTCTTTAAAAACTGGTTTTAATCATGCAAAGAAGAATTCAAGTGAGATTACTATTATAATTATTTGTACCATTATTTTTTTAATGAAAATTTAATCACCCTTTTCTAAGAGGGTTTGAATACTTCTACTTTCGTTTAGCAGAAAACCAACACCATAGGCATTATGTGAGCAATGCGTCCCAAAAGTACAACTTTTTTGGACGGTGGGACTATTACTTATTTAATTAATTTAAAATATTTTTTTTGAATTAACTCCCATGCTTTGACAACATGCCTTTCTTCTGTACGTAAGCTTGATACGACATAACGTATTGTGAATTTATTTCCCAGCTTTGTATGAGAAATAAATATCTCACCTGTGTCATTAATTTCATTCATAAGCTTTTCATTTAACTTATTTAGTTGATCTTCATTCATGTTGCCGGGATTAGCTCTAAAGCAGACAGTACTCAAAGGAGCTGGAGCAAGCTTTTCAAAATGCTCGGACTTATCAATATACTGTTCGAATAATTTCCCAAGTCTTATATGTTCTCTTATTATTTTCTGCAGTCCCTCTACACCAAAATATCTTATAACAAACCAGAGTTTTAACGAGCGGAATCTTCTTCCGAGTTGCATACCGTAATCCATATAGTTTATAGCCGAATCATCCTGGTCGGTTTTTAGATATTCCGCCATGAGGCTGAATGCCCTTTTTAGTACCTGGGGATGCTTTGTATAGAAAGCGCTAACATCCATCGGGCAGAACATCCACTTATGCGGATTAACAACGAACGAATCAGCTAATTCAAGCCCGTCAATAATATGCTTTTTCTCAGGTAATATTGCTGCTATTCCTCCGTGAGCGCCGTCTACATGGAGCCAAACATTATATTTATTGCAAATCTCCGCAATCTCTTTTATCGGGTCAATTGCTGTAGTTGAAGTTGTGCCGACTGTAGCTGTTACAAAAAAGGGCATCCAACCGTTTTGAATATCTTCTTTAATTGCTTCTTCCAATTTTTGTGGAATCACTTCGTAATTTTCAGTCATGTCAATTTTTCTGATTCCTTCAAACCCAACACCAAGTATAATAGCCGCTTTATCAATTGATGAGTGGCCCTGATCGGAAGCATAAATTCTTAACCTCTTTAGATCTGTTCTTCCTGTTGTTCCTTTTGTCTTTATATCTGCCCCGGGAATATATTCCCTTGCAGCAACCATAGCTTGAAATGTAGAACTTGATCCCCCGTCGTAAATTATTCCGAAGAAGTTTTCAGGTAAACCCAGCATTTGTTTAAGCCAGTTTAAAGTTACTTCCTCAAGCTCGGTAGCCGATGGGCATGATTTCCAGAGCATTCCGTTGATATTGAATGCAGCACTTAGCAGTTCGGCCAATATTCCCGGACCGCTACCAGTTGAATTAAAATACGCATTAAAGTTCGGATGGTTCCAGTGTGTCATACCGGGAATAATTATTTTATCGATATCCTTAAAAACATTGGAGAGGTCCTCTCCCTTTAGCGGCGGGCTTGAATCAATTTTCGCTTTTATATCGCCCGGCTTAATGCCCGGCAATACCGGGTAAGATTCAATGTTTCTTAAATATTCCGTAATCCAATCGATAAGTTCGTATCCGTTTCTTTTGAAATCTTTATAGGGCATGTCGTGTGTGTTGCTTAGATTTTTTTCCATTGTAAGGCCAGTATTTTTAGCAAAAGATGATTTTACAATAATATTAACATTATTGTTTCCAATAATCATCAATGAAATTAAGAATTAAAATGGATTATCTGGGAATGGATTGCCAAATGTTTTAAGAAAAGAAAAATGATTTTAGCGTGTCAATTTCAAAATCATTAGTCAGCAAACGTAGGGTAAAACGAGTTTAATTAATTAGGAGGCTTTTATTTGTAGAACTATTCTGATAACTTAGTTAACTAAATTATCAGAATAGTCTTTTTTAGGGCACTAAAATGAAATTAAAATTAAAAATTATAAGCGGGTTTTCTATTTTGGCCCTGCTTCTTTTAACAGCAGGCATTTGGTCGGTAATAGAATTAAGGTCCATTGGGGATGATGTAAATGAAATCTTGGACGAAAATTACGGAAGTATTGTTGCCGCTAAGACAATGAAAGAATCTCTTGAAAGAGAAGACAGCGCTGTTCTGCTTTTTTTATTGGGGCACAGTAAAGATGCAATTGATATAATTATCCCGGCTGACAGTTTGTTTCTAGAGTCTTTTAACAGTGCTAAACAAAATATAACTATAAAAGGCGAGAAAGGAATAATAGATACAATAGCTATTCATTACAAAAATTATTCATCATTATGCCATAATCTTTTTGCGGAAAAGGAACCGCAAATTGACGTATCACTTTATGCGGGAAATTATCATTTGATTTTCAATGATATTAAATATCTTATAGACAGACTAATAGATATGAACGACAAGCAGATGTATAAAACAGGCAAAAACGCAGAGATACGTTCAAGAAGAGCTGTAATGCCGGGAATTATTGCAATAGTTTCTGCAATAGTATTCACTGTTTTATTCAGTTATGTTGTTAACCGGTTTATGGTTGCCCCGATTGTTGAAATAACAAAAAACATTGAACGGCTTATTTCAAAAAAAGTGCCTTACAATTACACGGTTGCAACCAGTGATGAAATATCGGATTTAAACGAAGCGCTTAATAAATTATCGTCACACGTCACAGGATAATAAATGAGACCGTATGTAATTATAAGGTACAGCGGGATTATTTTATTATTCAATTCGGTTTTTCTTTTAATCTCCGCTTTAATTTCTTTTTTTAACAATGATTCGGCTTTATTCCCGCTGCTTTACTCCGCCGTAATAGCAGCGATGTTTGGGATTTTCCCGATTATATTTATTCCGCCGATTGAAGATATCTCAAACAAAGAGGGACTCTCGATAGTAGTGTTTAGCTGGTTGGTTACATGTTTGCTCGGGACGGTTCCCTATATTATGTGGGGCGGGGAATTCAGCATAACAAATGCATGGTTCGAGAGTGTCTCGGGTTTCACAACAACCGGGGCGTCTGTTATAAACAATATTGAAGCTATACCTATGGGATTGTTATTCTGGCGGTCTTCTACTCACTGGATAGGCGGTATAGGTATAATAATTTTTGTGTTGTCGGTACTACCTTCAATGGGGATGACGGGCGCCGTTTTGTACCGTGCGGAAATGTCGTCACCTGCGCAGCGGCAATTTAGAATGAGAGCCAAAAATGCTGTGAACGTGCTTGTAACTGTTTATCTCGGAATTACTCTTATTGAAACAATTGCACTTAAGCTTGCAGGGATGAGTTTATTTGATGCAATAAACCATACTTTTGCTACAGTTGCTACAGGCGGATTTTCAACAAAAAACAGCAGCATAGCAGCTTTTGATAATTTAAGTATAGAAATTATTATTATGATTTTCATGTTTTTATCTGGGATGAATTTTGCTCTGCTTTTTTCAGTGGTTACGGGAAATATTAAAAGATTAAGATTTTCTTCTGTCTTCAAATATTATGCGCTTGTAAATGTGCTTGTAATAATTCTTGTAACGATAAATATTTATTTCAAAGGATATTACGATTTAAGTTTCTCATTAAGATATGCTTCTTTCCAGGTATTGTCTATAGGAACTTCAACCGGGTTTGCCAATGCAGATTCCTCAATATGGCCGGGCTTATCGCAGTTGCTGATTATGCTGGTAACGCTTCAATGCGCCTGTGCGGGATCAACATCGGGCGGCATTAAAGCAGACAGGATTCTTGTTATTTTAAAGGGAGTAAAAAGGAAAATTTACAAATTTGTCTACCCCAATGCGGTTTTCAGGATTTCACTTGATAAAGAAAGTATAGAAGAAGAATCGGTTAACAGTGCGTTCAACTATGTAGTACTCTATTTTATTGTAGCCTTGTTTGCAACAGCTTTATTGAGTTTAATGGATGTAGATTTGTTATCCGCTTTTTCCGGTACTATTGCAATGATGGGCAATGTAGGACCGGGTTTATCAAAAGTCGGGTCGCTTGCTAATTATTCCCAAATTCCCGAAACCGGGAAATGGGTCTTAAGCATAGCCATGCTTGCCGGCAGGCTGGAAATTTATGGATTGATTATGATATTTCTGCCCGCATTTTGGAAATAGAAAGTTCGAATAGCTATTCAAAATGATTTTTGAATACGAATTAAAGTTTGAGTAAATCCAATACATTATTTCCCATGTAATTGTTTCTCAGTGAGTGATTTCCGCTGGTAAAAAGGAAGATTCCCCCTTTTTCCAAAAGAAAAATAATTTTGTTTTTTTTTTCGAAAAAAATCGGAATACTAAGTGAGAAATCCGTTTAGATTTGGGAGCGTTGTAGAAGAACCTTATTTTACAAACAGAGTGGACGAAATTCGTAATGTAAAATCAATTTTAAACAGCGCTAATAATCTTGTAATTATTAGTCCACGTAGGTACGGTAAAACGAGTCTAATTAATAAGGTTGTAAAAATCTAAAACGTCCTTTAATTATGCTGGACTTACAGATGATAACAAGCCAGTCAGATTTTGCTTCCCAGCTTTTAAAGAGGATTTATAATCGGTTTTCGCTACAAAGAATTCAAAGTTTTATAAAAAATTTTAAAATAGCTCCGGTGGTAGAAGTAAACCCCTTAACAAACCAAATGGATATTTCGTATAAACTACAGTCGGACGCCTCACAAAAAACGGCAATTGAAGATGTCCTGAATTTAATTGAAAAACTGGGGCATAATAAATCCAGACCGATTGTTGT
This sequence comes from Ignavibacteria bacterium, assembly GCA_050117315.1. GTDB lineage: Bacteria > Bacteroidota > Ignavibacteria > Ignavibacteriales > Melioribacteraceae > JANQIV01. The sequence goes on along the minus strand of JASFMY010000050.1, from coordinate 6,569 downwards.
GTTTGATGAATTTCAGGAAATAAAAAATATCGGACAAAATATGGATAGTATTCTTCGTTCGATAATGCAGTACCATAAAAATATCAATTATTTTTTTCTGGGAAGTCAAGAGTCACTAATTAAAGAAATATTTGAGAAGAAAAAATCACCTTTCTATCATTTTGCGTATTTGTTCCCACTTGATAAAATACCTTGGGGTGAATTTCATAAATTTCTTTCGAATAATTTTCAACCGCTAACAAAAGACCATGAAAACATAGCAGATAAGATATTGAAAATTACAAATGCTCATCCGTATTACACTCAACAACTTGCTTTTACAGCATGGGAGATAATGAATAAAAATCCTAATGTAGCAGATGCGGTTTCTAAAGCGGAAAAGGAGTTGGTACGGATACACGACATAGATTACGAACGGTTATGGAATACGCTCAACAAAACGGCTAAGAAAATACTTATTGGTATGTCGACATCGGAGCTGTCACCATTGTCAAATGAATTTCTAAAACGATTTGAGACAGGTGCCTCAAGCACCGTATTTAGTAGCCTTAGGAAGTTGGGACAAAACGGGTTAGTAGTTAAGTTAAAATCGGGCTATGAAATTGATGATCCTTTTTTTAAGCAGTGGGTGGAAGAAAAAAGAACTGTGATTTAGAAGATCAGTTGTCATAGAAATGATTTTTATTTAGCAGCCTCATTTCTTATTTTTGCATTTCATTTAAAAATAGAAGCGGATTATGAGATTATCAAAGAATTTTGTTCCTACTCTTAAAGAAATTCCTGCTGATGCAGTGATTACAAGCCATATTTTAATGATTAGAACCGGGATGATAAGACAGCTTTCTGCCGGCATTTATTCGTTTCTGCCGCTTGGTTATAAAGTTTTGCAGAAGGTAGTTGAAATTGTCCGTGAAGAAATGAATGCAATCGGCGGACAGGAGTTTCATTTTCCCGCACTTAACCAGAAAGAGATTTGGGAACAAACAGGAAGGGTAGAAGCGTTCGGCGATATATTGTTTCATGTTAAAAATAGGGATTACGTCTTAGCCCCGACCCACGAAGAGATTGTTGCTTATCATGCTAAAGGTGTTGTAAAATCTTATAAAGATCTGCCGCAGATATGGTACCAGATACAAACCAAATTTAGAAACGAACCAAGACCCAGAAGCGGTGTTATCCGCGGAAGACAGTTTTTAATGAAAGATGCATATACGCTTGATGCTACCCAGGAAGGGCTGGATGAAGGTTATGCAAAACACGACGGAGCATACAGAAAAATATTTGACAGGTGCGGAATTAAATATTTTGTTGTAGGTGCTGCAAGCGGCGCTATGGGAGGCAGCAAGTCCGAAGAGTTTATGGTGAAATCCGATGCCGGGGAAGATAACATTGCTTACTGCGAAGATACCGGTTATGCTGCAAATGTTGAAGTTGCGCAGTCAATTCCTGAGCCTATTAAATGGAAAGAGGAAGAAAAAGAAGTTTATGAAATTCACACTCCGGATGTAAAGTCTATTGATGAACTTTGCGAATTTCTAAAAATAGATGAAACCGAAACGGCAAAGTCTCGGGTTTATATTCATAATGAAGAAAAACCTGTGCTTGTTTTAATACTCGGCAACGAAGAGGTAAACGAAGAAAAACTTGTTAAAGCATTGGGCGGCACGATACGGCCTGCACACGAAGAAGAATTAAAAGAAATAACCGGAGCAGATGCCGGTTCTATCGGCCCGGTTGGGTTTAAACATAAAATTATTGCCGACTTAAGATTGAAAGGCGGAAAAAATTTATACAGCGGTGCAAATAAAAATGACTATCACATTGGCGGAATAGACCTGGAAAGAGATGTGCCTGAACTGGAATATTTTGATTTACGTTTTGTAAAATCGGGTGAAAAAACTATTGACGGCAAAGGGACTTTGGAAGTATTCAAAGCAATTGAACTCGGACATATTTTTAAACTCGGCACAAAATATTCCGAAGCTCTCGGCGTTAATTTTACAGACGAAAACGGCGAAGAAAAACCAATAATAATGGGAAGTTACGGAATAGGTATCGAAAGAATACTTGCCTGTTACATTGAGCAGAACCATGATGAAAACGGAATTATATGGGGAACGCATTTAGCGCCTTATCATATCCATTTGATGGGATTGAATCTTAAGAAAGAAGAATTAAGCAGAAAGTGTGAAGATATATACGAAACTTTGCAAAGCTTAGGCTATGATGTTCTTTATGATGACAGAATTGACGCGACTGCAGGCATAAAGTTTAATGATGCCGATTTACTTGGAATGCCGGTTCAGATAATTGCAGGTGAAAGAAACTTGAAAGAAAATAAAGTTGAAATTAAATTAAGGAAAAGCGGAGAAAGATTTGTTGTTGGTATAGATGAGCTGAAAGAGAAACTCTTAGAAATTTTTTCATAAATGAATGCCAAATTATATCTCATTTCAACACCGATCGGGAACTATGAGGACATAACTTTAAGAGCATTAAAAGTTCTCCGGTCGGTTGATTTTATTATCTGCGAAGAGTTTAAGCAAGCCCGCCGGTTACTATCACATCACCAAATTGAAAAAGAATTACTTTCACTTAATGAACACAACGAAGAAGAATCTGTTAAAGAAATCATTCCTTTGCTTGAGGCCGGGAAACATGCGGCATTAATTTCAGATTGCGGAACGCCTTTGTTTTCAGATCCCGGGCACATATTGGTTGAGGAATGTATTGTTCGGAAAATAGAAATTATTCCCGTACCGGGTGTTAATTCGCTGCTTCCCGCTTTAACAATGAGCGGATTGGATATAGAAAAGTTTTATTACTACGGATGGCTGTCTCCCAAAAAAGATATAAGACGAAAAGAGCTTCTTGATTTAAAACAAAAAAAAGAATTAATTGTTTTACTTGACACTCCTTACAGGTTAATTAGACTGTTGAAAGATATTCAAAAACACTTTGGTAGTAACCAGCATATAGTTTTAGCCTACAAAATTACAATGGAAGGTGAACAATATTTTCGCGGAAATGTTGGTAATATTTTAAGAATTTGTGAGCAAAAGAAACTAAAAGGAGAGTTTGTTCTACTGATAGACAATAGATGAGATTTTTGACAAAATTTATATTAATTTAGAGTAAAAATAACTGTTGCATTATTCTTTTTGAACTACTTTTTGTTCAATTTGGTTTTGTAATAAATATTGAAAGGAGAATATAATGTTAATAGTACAGGACGTTGATTTGACTCCGAATCCACAGGCTTTGAAATTTGTCTTGAACGAAAGATTATTAAAAAGAGAAACCAGAAACTATCCCGACATAACAGCCGCTGAAAACGATCCTTTGGCAAAAGGAGTTTTTGAAATTGAAGGTGTTGTTTCTGTTTTTTACATGGACAGGTTTATTACAATCGAAAAGAAACCCGAGGTGAGCTGGGGACAAATTCAAAAAGGGTTTATAAATTTCTTAAAGAGTTTTGATAAAACTACTATTCCGGAAGAGCAGGAATTGCCCCAAATGAATTCTGAAGAAGAAAACGTATTGCTTAGGCAAATAAACGATATTTTGGATCAGCGTGTTAGGCCTGCATTAGCCGGAGACGGTGGTGGTTTGGAAGTGATTGAATTGAACGGTTATACATTAAGCATTAGATACCACGGTGCCTGCGGAAGCTGTCCAAGTGCAATAAGAGGCACTTTAGTTGCAATAGAGAATTTACTAAAAAGAGAAGTTAACCCTTCTATAGAAGTTATATCTGCATAATTAAAATATTAACAGCCGTTTAGATGGATTGCTTAGTTTGTTGGAAAAACAGACATCTGTTTTCAAAACCCCCGAAACCCCGAAGATTTCGGGGGTTTTATTTACTCGATATTAGGTCCCCGACTTTTCTAAAACTAGAGGCTGTCTCACAATGAATTATTTTGTCTTTATCTCACGTTAAGTATTAAAAAATAACTTTTATTCTAATGATCCGTAACTCAGATTAGAAATCTGAGTTACATTTGAGATAGCATCTAATATCTCACGCTAGTACGACAAACAATGCTCTGCACCGGAGTCAGCTAAAATTACAATTTCACTTCCGAGATTTGTTCTTATATGCCATTCAGGTTCTTTGCATGCCGGGGTTAAAGGCCAGTATAAACTCATTTCTACAAAAGCATCTCCGCAATTAATTTGATTCATTTTTTCGATGGCTTGCTGAAACTTAACTTCGTAATTGTTAATTACTCTAATTCCAAGCGGGCACGGAATTGGTTGAGGCTGTGTCATTCCAATTAGCGGATGTTGTGCAGCATAATATTCGTAACAAACTCCGTTATCATCTCTTACTTGGAAATCCCAGCCTAAAATATCTTCGGGAGTTCTGCCTATCCCGTTTTTAATTCTTGCCGTCTTAGTCAGCAGGTGAAATTCGGAACCGGAACCCATTTTTTTAGCAGAATCTGATAGTGCTTGATGATCTTCCATTTGAACCTCCGTTATTTATTATTAAAATCAGGAAAAGGAAAAATGTTTTAACAGGATGCAACTATTATAAGAAGAAGGATAAGTTGAGAAGTATGTTTCACAATTGGTGTGATTTAAATTAATACAATATTAAATATTAATCAAATAGATGTGAAGGTAATAAAGAGATTTTTAAAACACCTCCGCCAACTCAATGTAACGTTCGTGAAAGATTCTATCCAATTCATTTTCAAAGAAAAATCTTTCTTGTCCGAATGCAGGTGTTAATTCATCAAGCCATGTTGAGGTTTCATCATACTTTGCAAAGAAAGGTCTTTTAACCCATTCGGGATTTCTTCCCTGTAAAAAGTTAAGCACAAAAACTTTTTCACCGTTTATTTCCGTAATTCCTTCTATGGTTACCTTGCCCGGAGTCGCGGACATTGAAGGACCTTTTACTGTTCTTGCCAGGCCGGATACCTGTATATAAGCACCTCTAAAAATTTTAAAAGCTTTTGAAAGCGGTATTGCAAAATATCTTTTTGCGCCTGTATCCCTTTCCACGAAAAAATAATAAGGGATGCAGCCTAACTTAACCTGATCTTTCCATAATCTTGCCCAAACATCCGAACTATCATTTACATGTTTAACAAGCGGTGATTGAGTTCTTATTTCAGCGCCGGTATTTCTTATTCTTCTAATCGCTTCATGTGCGATCTCTGTTGAAAGTTCAACCCAGTGATTGTAATGTCCCATTATTGCTAAATGTTTACCCGATTGAATAATTTTTTCGAATAACTCAATTACACCATCTGCGTCTTTATCCGTGACATATTTATATGGCCAGTATGAGATAGATTTTGTACCTATTCTAATGTTTCTTATATGGTCAAACTCCGGCTGGAGCAACGGTTCAATATACAGTTTCAATTTTTGAAGTGTCATTACCATCGGGTCGCCGCCGGTAAAAAGCACATCACTTATTTGTTTATTATTCATTAAATACATTTGAAATCTTTTCGATTCATCTGTTGCAAATTTTAAATCACTCATTCCAACAAATTGAGCCCATCTAAAACAGAATGTGCAGTATGCATGACAGGTTTGTCCGCTTGACGGAAAAACCAAACAAGTTTCGCGGTACTTATGCTGAACTCCGCTAACCGGTTCATCATCCATCAAAGGAATATTGGCAGTCATTTGCCCAGCCGGGTGAGGGTTCAGCTCATACCTGATTTCATTAGCAATTTTTTTAATATCTTCATGCGGCAATTCTTTTTTTAAAGCGTCGGCCATTTTATTAAAATGTTCGTCGGATATCATTTCTTTCTGCATAAAAGTAAGCTGGAAAATCGGGTCGTCCGGAACTTTGTTCCAGTCAATTAAATCTTCAACAAGGTAATTATTTGTTCTAAAGGGAAGGATATGTGCCGTTACCTTTATTGCAAATCTTTCCGTTTCCGATAAGTTTTGAAGCTGGGGAATTTTGTCAATATCCTTTAACCCGTAAAAATACATTTTTCTTTGTTGAATCATGATTTATCCTTTCTTTTCCAAGCACCTTCTTTAGTAAAACGCTTATCTATTATGAGTGACTTATTTATGACACTTATTTTTGATAGTGCAGATTGTTAATTGCATTATAAAATTGCGCAGCGATTACAAAATAACAAAATTATTATATTAATCAAGTACAGGCGGGTAATTTAAAAAAAATATTAAATATCTTATTTATTTTAATGTTGTAACTTTGTTGATATCGTCTAACTTCACATATTTTTCCTGGAATTTATATGCGCCTTTATCGCCTTTAACAGTTTTTACAAATTTAACTGTAATTCCAGAATCCTTTTTCTTTCCTTTTACTTTATCGCCAAATGATTGTTGTTTAGCCATCTTAAAACTCCTTTATATTTTAGCGTACAAAAATAATTATTTTTGTAGAAAAACAAAAATAAATTAAAATGATAAATCAGTAGGCTGATTTCGCTATATACACATTCCGAAATGGAATTGAGGAAAAATTACCCAGGGACTAAAAGATGGAGTTTAGTTCCAACAAATTGCCTTATTTCATCTCTGAATTTTTCTGAGTTTTCAAAAAAACCTAATACAGC
>JASFMY010000049.1:0-41381 GCA_050117315.1 Ignavibacteria bacterium | reverse complement strand
ATAAGTCAAGACCAACTGATCTGCCTGCACCGGGATCAGGAGCAGGAATTCTTTGACCGTTGACCGTAAGTGAATTATATTCAGGTCCTATACCTCTAATCTGAACCATTTCTCCTTCACCCTGGTCATAAGAAATTGATACACCCGGTATTCTCATAACCGTCTCAGCCGCATTTCTATCCGGAAATAATTGGAACTGTTCGGAGGAAACAACATTTTTAATATTAGGTGCATTTTTTTGTTCGTTTAACGATTTTGCCTGTCCTCTTGTTAACTGACCGTAAACAACAAGTCCTTCCAGCTCGGTGGCGGTTTCCTGTAATGAAAAATTTACCTGAACCGTACGATTTGCTTCTACACTTACATCAATTACTTGTTCTTTGTAACCAAGAAAAGACGCTTTGATTTGATAATCCCCGGGTTGAACCTTTGAAATAGTATAGTTCCCTTGTTGATCAACAGAAACACCCAGTGATGTACCAACCAACATAATATTTGCTCCGGCTAATTCCGAACCGGATGTTGCTTCAATTACCCTACCGGCTATTTTACCTGTACCTTGCGCTAAACTTGTTTGGTTAAAAGAAACAACAACCAAGGTACAAGTAAAAATTAGTTTTAAAATTAATTTCAATCGAATTACTTTAAGCGTCATTTGACCTCCCTTCTTTCTTTTTTTATTTATTTCTCTTCAGATAATTAGCCTTGCCGGGTTTGTTTAGTGTTTAACGGTGAATTCATCAATACCCCTATTATTCTTATCGAACGCTTTAAATGAAAGCGTGTTCTCGTTTATATCGATAATGCAGAAATTATATACCAGTTTGAAATCTTTGTAACTCTTTATTTTTTCGGGATCGGGTTTATTCTGTGCTCCACCGCCGCCCGCTGTTATTATGTATGTTACGCCGTTTACTTCGCCTCTTTCGTAACCGTGAACATGACCTGAAAAACTTACATCAACACCGTATTTTTCAAATAACGGGACAAGATGTTTTTTGCATCCACTATAATGTTCCTGTGATCCCGCTACATAGCTTGGAATATGACTTACAACGAACAACCATTCTGCTTTTTGCGCTTTCTCCGAAGCAAGCTGCTCTTCAAGCCATTTATATTGGTCACTGCCCGGTCTATAATCCGTATAATATTCTCTATCGGGGTAGCCTGCTCTCGGATTATCTATAAATATGAAAAAACTGTTTCCGTACTGGAATGAATAATAGTTCTCGTGTTCCTCATTAGGATTAGCAAAATTTTTATAGAAATTCTCCGAGTTAAGCTCGTGATTTCCTATTGCAGCGTAAATAGGTTTGTTTGTTAAGATGTTCTTCAACGGTTCAAAAAATTCAACGTCCCAATCACTTCTGGGTCCGCGCTGAACTACATCGCCGCAATTTATTAAAAAGTCAAAATCATGCTTTATAAATTGTTCTGTTAATTCGTTGTGCCTAAGAAAATTTAACTGTGTATCCCCGTAAGCCAGAAACGTAAAAGGAGTATTTTCTTTTACGGCTGTTTTAAATGAATGCCATTCGCCTGTTAGTTTACCGGTTTTAATTCTATAGTAATAAACTGTTTCTTGTTTTAGCCGATCTAATTTTATTTCGTGTTTTGTTGTTTTTAGGGAATCAACTATTGATTCAGTTTCTTCTTTTGTTAAGCCATATTCCACTTCGGAATTTACGGGGATTGAAGTATCCCACATTATTACTGCATTATCTTCCAGAACGTTTTGGAGATAAGGTCCGCGGCTTATTTTAAGCTTTGTTACAGGTGGTATTATTTTATAATCAGAATAAACCGTAACGTCGTCAAAGAATGATCCGAGATTTGAAATGGAAGTGAAACCTATTTTTCCCTTTGAGAATTGGTCGTCGTTCACGTCAAAAAAAGGCTCATCATTCAGGTAAACTTTTATATTACTTTCATTCAAAACTATTGTTACGGAAAATCTTACATACTGCCATTCTTCATCGGTAAACGAAGCCAGTCTTATAAACTCCCCGTTTACCTTTTTTTCCAAACAGATTAATCGTCTTTGGCTTGAAAGAAGAAACCTGTAATAATTATCTATATCCTTAAAACGGAAAAGAACCCCGATGTAATCGTCATCGGCGCAAACCATGTTTGTTCTTAAAATATAATTATGCCATTCCGGGCTTCCGTTTATAATATTTGTGCCGAGCAGTTCTTTTGTTTTTCCGCAGTCGGTATCCTGTATCAAATATCCTTTTTCAATAAACCAGTTGGGTTTTTCGTCTGTAACTTCATTTATAACTTTCCAGTCTTTCATTTCTCCGGATTCAAAATCGTCTTTCCATATAATATTTTCTCCGGGCTCAAAGGGTTTGTTCATTGATAAGGAGTAAACCGGCAAGAGATAAACGATGACAATTAAAATGATAATATGTTTATAGATTTTGTTTTTCATTGAGTTCAAGATTTTATCACTTATAAAACAATTAGCGTACCATTCTTATACCTTGACAGAAGTGCATTTTCAGTCTAAAAAGACACCTTCCCTTTGCGCTGTTCTTGCCTACATCTGGGAATAACTGCACCCGTCACACGCCTGTGTGTGAAGTACTTTTTCTACCGGTTTGGATAAAGCTTTTATTTGAAGTTATCTACGGCGATCTGTAAAAAATTATGATACTCTTTAGGAAGATTCCTGTAAAGTATGGTTTCCTGCTTGTTGTTTTTCTTGGCGGTTATATTTCTGATATATCCCTTCATCTTTGTCTTAATTAAAGCCTGGGTTTTACCATTTAAATTAGGCCCGACAATTAACTTAGAGGCCGGGTCAAGTTCCCAATTTGCGTGTGATAAAGCTTTCAAAGACATCCCACGCAAATAGTGCGACAGGGTGTGTGAACCGGATCTAAAACCGAGAAGCTCTTCACTTATATCCATCCTGAAATTATTGTCTCTTAAAACCGATAACTTATCAATTTCGTTTTCATTAAAAACATCTTCACCGTTATTATTATCATTTCCGTCCGGGTTCAGATTTATGACTGTTAATGATGGAAAATGTTTCTTGCTTATTTTTCCTTCACCTTCTATCCTGGAACTTTCACATGCAATTTCTATCAATGTTCTAAGCTCGCCGATATTTCCTTCTTTGTATTTATGCTTGAATAATAAATTTAAAGCGCCGTCAGTCAATTTAAACCCGGTATTGTGCTTCGCACTATATTTTTCTATAAAATAATTTGCAAGCAAAGGTATGTCGGCTTTCCTTTTTCGTAAAGGCGGAATCTCGATTTTGTTAAAACTGCCGCCTATTCTCCTGTAAAGGTCTTTTCTAAACAAACCGTCCTTTACGCTTTGCTCAAGATTTGCGTTCGACGCAAATAAGAACCGGACATCCACGGTTATGCTTTTTGATTTACCAGCAGCGTAATGAAAATCCAGCCCGTCAATCACACGGAGAAGCTGTGATTGCGTATCCAGCGGAAGCGAATCAACATCATCAATTAACAAAGTGCCCCCGTCGCACTCTTCCAGAATTCCTTGCTGCCCGTTTTTGTCAATTCCGGTTAAACCGTGTCCCGGCCCGTAACCGAAAAGTTTGCCGAGAACTATCAGCGGATCAGCCGCTGCAAACTCGGAAGCCCCGAAAACAAAAAAAGGTTTGCCTGCTCTCGGGCTTAACGCATGAATGGCATAAGCAAGCGATGATTTTCCCACACCGGAATCCCCGTAAATCCACGTAGGTATATTCATCCTGCTTTGCGGCACAACCAATCTAAGAACACGCAAAAATGCCGGACTTATTCCTATACATTTATCTTTGCGCAACTCTTTTAAAATAGGGTATTCCTCTTCATAAAGTTTTATCTTTTCTTCAAGTATCGTATCGGATTCCGCTTCGTATTCATGATGCCAATATGTTGATAGCTCTTTTTTTGCCTGGGCCAATTTCTCATTTACAAGCTCAACATCTTTAACGTAACTGTTTATTTTGTTTTCCTTTTCTTCCAATTCTCCTGCAAGTTCAAGCACTTCGCCCGAAAGCACATTGATTTCTTCGATAGGGCTGTTAATCGGTGCAACACTGTATTCGCCTTTGCCTATGCTTACCAAGGTTGACGCCAGTTTATTCATCGGTCGTGAAATCCATCTTGCTATTAAGTATGAAAAAAACAAAGCAGCGACAAAAATTATAAGCGCCATATAATAGATTCTTCTCTTGGAATGAGAATTTATCTCTGCAAGTTGAGAGGCAAGAATTTCCGAATTATCATTGAAATCCTGGAGAGATGTTCCGACCATTGTTATCCCGAATATTCCGTATTGCTTATAAGGTTCGGTTGAATAAAAAATAGGTGCATAAGCGCGTGTTCTTACTATAGCATCGGCTTCTTTATGTATTCCCATTGATTTCATAGTGGTTATAACTGTTTCACCTCTTCGTACCCTTCCAATAACCGAACTCATTGGTTCCTGCGTGTCGTAATCTTTTAACCGCCAATCCATTTTCAATAAATTGATGGGAATGAGTCCCGCGTCAAACTTCCATTGAGGTGTTTTATCTGTCAAAGCTTCTACAAGATTACCTTCACGGTCAAATCCTTTTATGTCCCACAATTTTTGATGGGCTATTATCCAGCCTTCGTCGTCTACAAGGTAATTATAACTGCCAGTTTTATAACGGTCAACAAGAAGACCTTTCGGAATATCCCTGAAATCTATAAAGTCCAGCAAATGAATTGCATCCAGGGCAATAGAACAAATCCCGTCAAATTTACCTTCAGGGTTTTTCAATTTTTTACTAAACCTTATTACTCCGTCAAATTTTTTTTCATGGTTAAGCTGTTCCTGCCTGCTTACATACCAGCTTGCAAGACGAGAAACATATATACCCGACGAACTTTTTTTCGTATCGTAAAAATATGTTTCGCACGAATACCTTGTGTTTTTAGGATTGCTTACATTTTTCAATTGGTCGCGGGGAACAAGTTGATCATTTTCTATTTTAATCAGCTCCTGCCCCGATTCGTCTATGAGAGCTATTTCCTTATACAACGGTTTATATTCTTTTGATGAATTAACCCACCTAGCATTGTTTTTAGAAAATTCAAGGTATAATTCCGGGCTGTGCGATAAAGAAACGAAATCTTTTAAGTCGGTTTCCCGAGCAATTAAAAAATCGGAAATTCTTTTGGAAAGATCTTCGGCCTGTGTTTTATATAGCTTTACGTTCTGTTCTTTAACTGTTGTATTAATTGTTTCCTTCAGTATTTCACGCGATCTATCAAGGTTAGAAAACGACTGGTCCGTTAGAATGAAAATCGGTGCGCCGGCAAAAACCGTCAATACAAAAAGAATAATAAAAAAAATGTTTAACCTGATTTTCGATCTAAAATTCAATATGCTCCCAAATCTTTCTTGCATTCTACTGTTTAAGTAAGGACACATTTTTATTAGTTAGATAGATTCCCTAAAAAACCGCTGTAATTTTTTTATCTCTTTCAATTCCGTTTTGATGTCAAAGGCGAGTCTATTTTAATGAATATGCATATCTATTTAAATGCCTGTTAATACATTTAATAATTTTTTAATGAAAAGCTTCAAAAATTTAGAATTGGCATTATTAAAAGGTGGAGAACAGTTTAAGGGAATAAATACCTAATGAAACCACATCATGAAAATTTTGTGATTCGTTTTTTGAGCACATGGCTTGCCCGACAAAGTTCGCTGTTGCAATTCTTCATTTGGTCGTTGTAAGTCGTCATTTAGTTAATGTAAATTGCCATTTCGCCGTTGTAAGTTGTCATTTAGTTAATGTAAATTACCATTTGGTCGTTGTAAGTTGTCATTTAGTTGATGTAAATTGCCGTTTCGCCGTTGTAAGTTGTCATTTAGTTAATGTAAATTACCGTTTCGTCGTTGTAAGACTTCATTTAGTTGATGTAAATTGCCGTTTCGCTGTTGTAAGTTGTTATTTAGTTAAAGTAGATTACCATTTCGTCGGATTTTTGCCATTCCGGCAATGCTGTAGCCATTTCGGGAATTTTTATGCCCTGAAAATTTAATTTAACATCCCGGTATTTTAGCCGGGACTTTTTTATATATTAGCATTGTTATTAATAAATACAATTAAGCAAAAATCTGTTTAATAAATTCCAGAGGCATTCAGATGCAAAAAATATTGGTTCTCTTTTTTATGATTATAACAGGAGCAGTTTTAACAATGTCGGCACAAAATGACAAAACCAAGGTTACTGCTCATCGCGGCGCTTCTGGCCATGCCCCGGAAAATACTCTTTCTTCGATGCAGGAGGCCATAAACATGAAAGCGGATTTCTCGGAAATTGACGTCCAGGAAACCGCCGACGGAGAACTTATACTTCTTCACGACGGGAGTTTGAAGAGGACTACGGGGTTAGATAAAGGTATATGGGAAACAAACTACGATGAAGTTAAAATGCTTGACGCAGGCAGTTGGTTTGGAGAGAAATTTAAGGGCGAAAAAATACCAACTCTTGCGGAAGTAATAGACAGTGTTAAAGGCAAAATGAGACTAAATATAGAGCTCAAAACAAACAAGCATGAAAAAAAATTAGCCGATCTGGCTGCGCAAGTTGTAAAGGATAAGAACTTTGAGAAAGAATGTGTTTTTACTTCGTTTGCTTATTCACAGATAAAAAGAGTAAAAGAAATTGACAAGAATCTGAAGGTCGGCTTAATCTTTTCAAATATGCCTGAAGATTTCGACGTGTTTGCCGCAGATATGGACTTACTTAGCGTGCATTATAAACTTGTTGACGCAGATTTTGTTAAGAAGGCAAAAGCCAACGGAAAAGAAGTTCATGTATGGACGGTAAACGACGAAGCTGAAATGAACAGATTGATTGATATCGGGGTTACAAGTATTATTACAAATTATCCGGATAAACTGAATGCTGTGTTAGCCGGACGGTAAATAGAGTCCCTGCTCTTTTGCTTTTTTGATGAGAGGAATTATATTTTTATCCGAATCTGTTTCTGAAACAATTTGGGCACCAATAACTATGTCGTGCAAAATCATAATATACTTGTTGCAAATTGGTTTTGGGATTTTGCCATAAAGTCCTCTCTTTTTAAGACCTGCCCGCCGTACGAGACTTTGGGAGGCGGGGAGGTCTTAGGTGAGTTCTAAATAAAAACTAAATCCTAAAACCAATTTGGCTTGTATATATCATATAAATCATTCCATATCTCTTGCTATTGTTACGGGTAGGCGGAGAAAAAATGAAAAAGGTTGAAAAATCAAACATTTGCTTTCTCCGTATTTTAACAAATGACGATTTCTATTCTTACAAATGTATTGAATCTATTATAAATATGTTTTCTCCGGGGATAATATGTTAGACAACGTTTTTATTCATTTTTAATTTTAACCCGATCGTTATAAAAAACAGAAACGATGAGACCGACACTATCCCGGTAATTAACTATACGCTGGTTTTTATAGTATTTCATCAATAGCCTTGATTAATTCATCGATGTCATTTGTTTTTATTGTTAATGGAGGTAACAATCTTATCACGTTAAGTTTAAAACCTACTATAAACCCTTTTTCAAAAAGTTCGTTATAGATCAAACTACCGTTTATTTGCTTTGAAAATTCTAGTCCCAATAATAGTCCTCTGCACCGAACCTCTTTGATTTTTCCCGGATGCTTATTTTTCAACCGTTCAAGTTTGTTTTTAAAATAATCGCCGGTTGCCCGGCACACTTCAATTAAATTTTCCTCATCAATTATATTTATTACTTCTAGGCCGACAGCACATCCCAAAGGATCGTTTATATGAGATTGTAAATATCTTAGCGGTTTATCACGGAGACTTTCAACAACATTCGAATTTATTGATACGCAACTAATAGGATACCCATTACCAAGTCCTTTCGCGGTAACAATAATATCAGGTTTAATATCATAGTGCATAAATCCAAACCATTTACCTGTTCTTCCAAAACCGGTTGTTACTTCATCTACTATGATAATAGCCCCATTCTTTCTGGCTTCCGTAATAAGTTTTTGAACGAATTCTTTATCAGGAAATTTAACTACTTCAATTGAGGCACCTCCTGTTTCCAAAATGAATCCTGCAATTTCATTAAAGTCAATTTCTGATATAGCATCAATATCGTTATACTTGATATCCACTTTAAATGAATTATCAGGAGATACTTGTCCATAACCATAAGCGCTTAAAAATGAATTGTCAATCTTTAGTATTTTTTCCCGTCCGGTTATGTGCCTGGAAATAGTAGCAGCCAAATTAACCGATTCCGAACCTGAACTTAAGAAAACACTCTGTGCATTCTTAAAACCAAATTTCTCATGGAGTTTTTGAGCTAGTTCTTCTGAAAACCGGTTTCTAAACATGTATCCGTGGTGAATATTATTCCGTACTTGATTTTCAATCACTTTGAGTATCCTTGGGTTGTTATGTCCAACATTAACGCACCATACTCCAGCCTCAAAATCTATATATTTTTTATTATTAGAATCATACTGATAGCAATCAACAGATTTTTCAATAATAACATCTCTGGGGCTGTAAAATTGTATTAAATCCTCAATCATAATATTATAGTTTAAATTTAGTTCTTGATATTAGAGTTTCTGCAAAATTAGATATCTAAACGTTTTGTCATTTCGACCGGAGGGAGAAATCTTTGAAATCATACTCTAATTGAAAGATTTCCCGCCAAAAAGACGGCGGACAGGCTCACCCAAAAAACGGGTTCGAAATGACCGACTTTTTATTTTGCAGAAACTCTATTAAACTTGCGCATAATGCTTCCGGCATATGAGCAGTTTACGATTTTCCAGTGCTTTTGGACGAATCTCCAAAACAAAAGGTTTAAGCGTTAGCGCAAAACTTTTTGTTGTTTTTTATTAAGGGCTTTCTCCTTATAAGATTATATTGACTTCGATTTTATTAAATTCGGGAAGTCATCTTTATATTCTGTTGTTGATTATCTCTCAACAACTTTTGGGACATTTTTTATTTATTTTTCCTTTTTATTTCATACAAAGGGGTTAATTTATTATAACCAATCAAATAGATACACTAACTCCTATTCCTAATACACCATCAATCCTGTCTCTCATTTCTTTTTTGAGATATATTTTATAAAATATCTTTGGTATTACTTTTGTTTCTTTCCATTGCAGACCAAAATTAATAGAGTTTTTAAACCTATCTCCGAAATTATCTATGTCCTCACTTATTATTGCAATACCAATGAACTCAACATTAAATAATAATTTGTTTACTTGATAACCTGTATTAATTCCATAATGCATATAAAATTCTGTCTCTGCTCCATTGCTCTTTGTAGGAATCAACAAATTTGGACCCAATTCAAATCCATAGCGAAAACCTTCTTTATTCAATTTGTGATAAGCATAATTGAAATATACTCCCAAACTTTTCGGTACATATTTTTGAATTCCATAATAATCGGCCATTAACCCTTTGGTAGCGGCCTCTTCGTCTGCAGTCGGTAAAGATAACCCGAATGAAAAAATTGACTTCCGATTTTCCCTAATTCCCGGTACTGTTTGCAACCCTATAAAAATATTACCAAGACCATTTTCCGAATAATTGAACTTACCAAAACCATAATCTATATCACCGCTCGTGTTAATATAGGGAATACTACCTATTATATTCAATTTTGAACTAACAGGAATGTTGAAGTATAATTGGTAAACACCTGTAGAAGTAGACATATTTGAATTCTCCGAATAGAAAGGTTTATTAAAACTAAACCCAAACTGCATTTTATTGCCGGGTATAGTCTGAAGATTTAACGTTTGTGCTGAAAGAACATTTGTTATTAGAAAGCTTAAAAGGTAAAATAGGTTTAGTTTTTTGCCAATATTTCTCATCATAACTCCCTTAATTTGTTGAATTATTATTATACACCTGTTGTGTGAAATTAGATAAAATCATATTTAATCTTTGATAAAACACGGGTTCTCATTCTACAATAACTGATTCTTTTGAGATTGAAT
The DNA here is from genome assembly GCA_050117315.1 of Ignavibacteria bacterium. GTDB lineage: Bacteria > Bacteroidota > Ignavibacteria > Ignavibacteriales > Melioribacteraceae > JANQIV01. Next base: position 31,357 of record JASFMY010000049.1, on the reverse strand, counting down.
ACGCACCGAAAATACCGAGTGCACCATTACTTAAATTTGTTTCCGGGTTTGCAGGATTGGTTATATCAAAAAGAGAAACTTCATCGTTTATTGCAAGTACATCGTAAAGAGTTAGATAATAATTGTATGCATCTTCGTTTATTGTCTTTACCTCAACGGTAATTGTGTCGCCTTTATTGATATTGTTATCCTCATCATCAACCAGTAATACTACTTGTACATAATTTCCGTCTATTAATCTGTCGGTGTAAAGAAAATATATCTTTTCATAAACTCCATTAAACGCAACTTTTATTTTTGCGTAATCTTTTTTGCCGGGATTATCCTGGAGGTAGACATAAATTCTGCGTTTGTTTTCATCCAGAATATTTTCTTCTTCTTTCTCCGTCACCTGTATAGAATCAATTATTAACGGATATTCCAATGTGGTATTCGCAGTATAAGTTAGATTGCCAACATTTACCGCCAATCTATATTCTTCGTTATACGATGTTTCCAAATTGCCGGTGTAATAAACTCCCGGTTCCTTTTCGGTTAACAGTTCAATATTACCGTTATTTTCAATAGTCACTTCTGCGCCGCTGATTTTATCATATATACCCGGGCTATAAAAATCGCTTGTTTGGGTTATAGTAACTTTATACGGACCCGGCTGATCCGTAATTTCACCTTCAATCACAATTTGCGGTTCAACTTCATTAAGGTCGACTTTTATTACATCTTCGCACCCGTTAAACAACGGTATAGAACAAATAAATACCATGAGAATTTTTTTGATATAATTTTTCAAATTAATTGTCATTTAGTGATCTCCGGATTAAAATTCAAAGGTATAATTGATTGAGGGAACAAACGAGAATAATGAATATCGAACAGCTTCGGTTCGAGTAGGGTCGTTCTCTTTCTCTCTAAAGTCTATCGCATAAGCGTTTCTTCTGCCGTAAACGTTATAAACCGAAAGAGTAAGCCGGGAGGAGGAACTGAAATTATACGTTATACCCGCATCCAGTCGATGATAGTCGGGCATCCTGTAACCGTTGCGCTGCGTATAATAGTTAACCGTGAGACCATCGATAGAATATTTCCCGTTCGGAAATGTTACGGCATAACCGGTATTGTATACCCAGTTAAATGAAAAGCTCCAATCTTTATTGAAATTGTAAATACCGACCAAAGAAATATTATGAGTTCTGTCCTGTTTGGCAGGAAAAACTTTTCCGTCGTTTATATCCGGGAATTGTCTTTCGGTTTTGGACAATGCGTATCCTATCCACCCTGTAAAATTGCCGATATTTTTTTCGAGCATAAACTCAATACCATATGACCATCCTCTTCCCGAAACGAGTTCTCCTTCTATATATTCATTCAGCAAAACTTCCGTACCGCTTTTAAAGTCAATTTGATTCTGCAGATATTTATAATATGCTTCGATCGAAAGTTTGTATGCGTTGTTATCAAATTCCCTGGAATAACCGATAGAATATTGGTCGGCAATACCCGGCTTTACATTGTTAGTACTCGACTGCCAGGTAACAAGCGGTGTTCCGGCGGTTGAATTTGATAATAGATGCAAGTACTGGTAACTTCTTGAATAGGATGCTTTTATTGAACTTGAAGCATCCGGCGTATAAGCTAATGCAGCACGCGGTTCAAGTCTATTATATGATTTTATTAGTTTACCGCTCTCAATTTTTTCAACCTCTTTAGCAGTTCCGTTTTCATAAAAATAATATTTGTTGCCCGGCCCAACAATTGAATAGTTTGAAAATCTCAACCCGTAATTAAACCTGATCCTGTCTGAAAACTTAAGTTCATGGCCTAAGTATGCCGCACTTTCATACGAATTTATTTCTTGAATTTTTTTCGGATTAAAATTGGATTTACCGAGCGGTGAAATTTCACCGGGAGCAATAAGGTGTTTGGTAATGTGTAATCCTAATTTAAAGGTATTCTGATCATCCAGATAGTATTGAAAATCAACTTTGCCGTTAATATCGTTTATGCCGGATTTTACTCTTGCTTCTTCATCACCATCTTGGAGATCAAAATCGTAATCATACTTACTGTAAATACCGGTTAAATTCATAAATATCTTATCGCCGAAAATATGATTCCACCTGAATGTTGTTGTAATATTTCCCCAGTCAATTCCGAATTGATCTTTTATATCAAAAACATCTCTTCCGAAGTACCCCGATAAATAAATTCTATCGTTATTCCCAAAGCTGTAGTTTACTTTTGTATTCAAATCATAGAAGTAAAGCTTTTTAATTTTGGTATCGGAATCTCCGAGCGGAAAAATTAAATCCGCATAAGTTCTTCTCCCGGTAATAATAAAAGAACACTTTTCTTTTACAATAGGTCCCTCAACAGTTAAGCGCGAAGCAATTAACCCGATGCCGCCGCTGGTTCTAAAACGACGGTTGTTTCCCTCGTTCATTTTAATATCAATAACCGATGAAAGTCTGCCACCGTACTCGGGCGGGAAATTACCTTTAATAATTTTTACGTTTTTAATTGCATCCGAGTTAAACACGGAGAAAAAACCGAAAAGATGGGAAGGATTATAAACGGTAGCTTCATCAAGTAATATTTTATTTTGATCGATACCGCCGCCTCTTACATAAAATCCGCTTGTGCCTTCACCAGCAGAAATAATGCCCGGCATAAGCTGGATGGTTTTCAAGATATCCTGTTCTCCAAAAATTATAGGTATCAACTCGGCTTTTTGAGGTCTGATAGTATTGATCCCTATTTCTACGCTGCTAAAACTTTTTTCAAATTCCGTGTCTTCTACCAAAATTTCTTCAAGATTTACCGTAGTCTGTTTCAATTCAATATTTAATTTCATTGATCTGTTAAGTACAATATCATTTATTTCTTCCGGCTCATACCCCATATAACTGCAAACAAGAGAATATCTTCCTTCATCCAAAGTAATTGAGTAGAAGCCGTACTGGTTTGTGGTCGCCCCGGTATTGTATTGATTATCCGAATACATATTCTTTATTAATATATTTGCCCCTATTAAATATTCGCCCGTAGATTTGTCGATAACGGTACCTGAAATTGTTGCCTGCTCTTTTTTTGTTTGGTTTTTTCGGGTTAATATTATCTTCTCGTCGAATTCTCTATATTCGATCCCGGTTCCCATGAGTATTTTGTTTAATATCTCATCAACTGTCTTATTCTTTTCATCGATAGAAAGTTTAACATTCTTCGGTATAATTTCTTCGCTGTAAGCGAAAACACTGTTAAGTTGTTTATCGATACTTTTAATTATTTCCGTTAAACTTACTTCCTTAAAAAAAAACGAAAATTTTTTCGTTAAAATACTTTGCCTGGTCTGTATTCTACTGCTGCATAAACATACCGCTACCATTACGGTAATTATTCCAATTACCATTTTAAGCTGCATTCCCATTCCTCTTAATTAATTATGTATTTGTCACCGTTTTCCCGGAATGATACATTAAGCGTTATTGAAAGAATTTTCAGTACATCTTCCAGTTGCTTATTATGGAACGTAACGGTTAACCTTGCCGACTTAATTTTCTCGTTACCGAATTCAAATGACCGTGAGTAATGTTCGGATATATCATTTATTATTTTTGCAAGGGTTTCATTTTCAAAAATAAGTTTACCGGTTTTCCATGCACTATAGTTTTTATCAGTATTTAAAGTCTTTGCAATTGATTTCGTTTTAGAACTCAATTCCGCTTTTTCATTTTCTACCAAAATTACGCTTCTGTTATTATCAATACTTGAAAACTCCACTCTACCGGAATTAACCGTAAGAATATTTTCATCTTTGGAAGAATAAGCCTTATAATTAAACGACGTACCTAATACTTTTACCCGGCTTATATTTGTCTCAACTACAAACGGTTTCTCCTTGTTTTTTGTTACATCAAAAAACGCTTCGCCGTTTAGTTTAACCAATCTGGCATCTCCCTCAAAATCTTTTACATATTCTAGCGTAGTGTAAGTATTAAGCCAAACTCTACTTCCGTCCGATAAAATAACTTCTTCTCTTGTCCCGGCAGAAGCAATTTTTTCGAACGATAACTGTGAACCACCGCTCAAGTAAAAAATTAAGTAAAGAACAACACCAAGTACAAATACCGCAGCAACTCTTGACAGGTAGAATGAAAATTTTTTCCCACGCTTTGACATTATCTTTTCGTAATCATCAATTTTTGCCGAAACATTTTGCCACGCTGCTTGAATATCAGGATTAATGTCTTTGGGAACAGTTCCGGTAATTGTCCAAATTTCCTTCAGTTCATTAAGTTTTTTTTTGTTTGCGGGATCATCATTATACCATTCTATAATTGCGCGCTTTTCTTCGGGCGTTGATGTTCCGGCAAAATACCTGGCAATCATATCGGGAAATAATTCACCTTTCATTGTATTACCTGTTGCTTAGTAATAGGACACATAAATTTTAGAATACCCCTAAAAGATTTTTATTTTTTTAAAATAAAATTACGATTAAAGAAATCAGGCTGTTAATTATAGGTTGTAATTTCTCTCTTAACTTTTTTAACGCAATACCCACCTGAGCTTCTACTGTCTTTTGAGAAATATTCATTCGCTCTGCAATCTCTTTGTATGTAAGATTATTTTCACGGCTTAACCGAAATATTTTTTTACATTTTTCAGGTAAAGAATCTACTGCGGATTTAACCTGTGCTTCAAGCAATTGTAAATCCAATTGGTCGTTATATTGTTTGCTCTGTACGTCATCAATGAGATGTAAGTCCGAATTTATGCTAAGATCATCTTTCTCATCTCTCTTATAATTTAGTGCCCTGTTGCGAAGCGCTTTATAAAAATATGACTTTACAGATGTATTAATTTTTATCTGTTCTCTCTTAATCCAAAATTGAACAAAAAATTCCTGCACAAGTTCTTCTGCAATGTCTTCGTCTTTCACATAAAGGTAAACGAACCGTACCAAGGCCGGGTAATACTTTTCGAATAAAACTTTGTAGGAAGTTTTGTCTCCGGCTTTTGTTTTTTCCAGAAGCTTGAGGTCGATATTTGTTTCCGTGTTTGTATCTTGCATATTATTACTACAAGTGAACTATACTCTTGACTACATCAAGACACAATGTGGCACTTGTTTAATAAAATTGAAATTTCAAATATAAAATTGTGCAAAACAGAAAAAAAGGCAATGATTGTCAACCGTTTTTTTAGCTGCTCTTAAAAATATATCCCGGGGATGATTTCTATAGGAAAACAATACACGGAGGCAAAACCAATAGCAATAACGATTTGCCCAGACGAAAAACGAAGTTCATGACTATACTTGTTGCAAATTGGTTTTGGGATTTCGCCATAAAGTCCTCTCTTTTTAAGACCTGCCCGCCGTACGAGACTTTGGAAGGCGGGGAGGATTTAGGTGAGTTCTAAATAAAAACTAAATCCCAAAACCAATTTGGCTTGTGTATATCAAGCAGAAGCCCATGCCCATGTACTGTTTTCAGGCAGAACTATATATAAAAAATTAATCTCTTAACCCGTTGTGTGAAATAGAAAAAATTATTTTTATGAAATTGTGGTGTTAGATAATATATTGAGTCGTCATCTCGAACTTCCGACGGTTTTTGTCGGGGGTGAGCCTGCCTTGCCGGCGCCAAAGGCATCCCCCCGGGGCGGGCAGGAAATCTTTATATATATGTTTATTGTGAAAATCCTTGTTAAAGATATCTCCTCACAAAAAACGTTCGTCGATATGACAATTAAACACAGTTTTTTACAATTATCCAAATTTCTATTTCACACAATGGGTTCTCTTATTAGAATTGAACATAAATCATGTTGTACAAACGTAAAACGTTCATCACCTACATCCGGAATATTAATTTTTTACTCCATTCTTTTCAGTCTCTTTAGCCCGCCCCCAAAGAGACATCAGCAAAGTTTTTTGAACACCGCTTAAATCAATTTTGATTTTATTGTTATTCATTGGTCTTATGTCGAGGAATTTAGTTGTATAATCACAATTGCACATATTTTATTAATTATTTATTCTTTTTTATTTACGCATAGTACTTAAGGATTTCTATTTTTTCGCCATGAAAGGAAATAAATATTTCAGATATAATTTCAGTTTCTCCACAGGATTGTATCTCTTGAATAGTTTTTGAATAAGCTATACGTTTACCGTCTTTTGAAAATTCCACACCGGAGCTACTTTGGAATCTATTTACAACATTATCAGTTAACCCACTATTGTCGCAACCAATTACGGCAAATAGACAAAAAAAACTAAACGAAATTTTATTCCCTTTCATTTCGTTCCCCCAGGTTATTTTAAACAGTATATTTATGCTAATTTACTTCAACATCTTTTTCGGAAAAATATTTTTCTTTCATCCATTCCAACATAGGCCTATAGAGGCTATCAATCTTAGGTTTGGATTTTATTGTATACTGTTTTATCAACTCTTCATTGAATTCCTTAAAATGAATAAACTGTCTATTACTCATGTTATTTGTTTGAATTGTGATAATAGTATCAATATTTTGATTAGAATATGTGTCGATAGCATACAAACTAAAAACTCCCCAAGTCATATATTCGTTAAATGTAAGTAAGTTTGAATTGTAACCCCTTTGCTGACGATTCCAGAATTTATAGTTTGGTACTGCTGAATTTATCTCTTCAATATAATTCTCGGAAAGCGGATTAACATAATTGTGATCAATTTCCGTGAAAACATTTCGCGCCGTTTTGCTTGCATCTATCTCAAATTCACTTTGAGATAATCCAACGACATCATAGCCTGGTGCATTAACAAACATAATAGCTTGGTCAGCGTTCCTTTCTTCATCAAAGAAACAATATGTAAAATGGTATCCGCCCGTAAGCGGCGAAAAAACTATTCGATAAGACTGGTATTTATTATCAAATTTTTCCTCCAACCACTTCTTCATATCGTCGGGGTGACAAAGTTTATTAAAGTTTTCAATTAACTTTGAATAATATTCTTTGTGCGAATTATAGAATTTACCAAAGTTAATTGCTTTTGCAAAACTCTCAATTAAGTCAATATTACCGGATATCATGAATACTTGCGACTGAAATAATTTTAATAATATTGGGTTGATATCAATTGTCTCCATAAAAATTAAACGGTTGTTTTCTAATTTATAGTTCAAAGAAAGTACTCTTATCGCAGTTTGATTGGCCATTCTATTTTCTAATAAAAATTTGTTAAGCTTTTTTACTAACTCATGATTTTTAAACCGCATTAACTTTGATTCTATTTCCAAATAGTAATTTGTATTCCTATTTATTCTATTGGCATCGTTTTGAAATGCATCCGTCAAAGTACAAGCTATTCGCATTAATTCATATACCTCGGGCACCTCAACAATAATTTTATTTATATATTTTTCATCTATATTAACCGTCGGGTAAAACCAGTCATACGCTTTTTCTTCAACGAATCCCGGATTTACTAAATAGATTATTATTAAACCTAGTAAAGGAGTAGTGATCAGTATAAATAGGTTTCTAACAATTTTTAAGATTTTCTTTGCCATAAATTTATAAGTTGATTCATTTCCCGGAATTTATATTATAAAATATTCCTAGTGAGATTGATAAATCATTAATTCCGCTACCTTGAACATAATCCTTCTCTATATATGAATCATCCGTGTCACGCTCTGTTGAAATACTATTTATCATAATCTTCTTAAATTGAATACTGCTTACTATACTTTTTGATATATGTATATTCATACCAAATGTTATATATTGACCAAATCCTTTCGTTATTAATTCCGTTTCATTAGAAGACCCGCTTTTGAGCTTTGCAGTGTAATTATAATAGCCAATTCCAACCCCAATTGTCGGCTCAAATACAGAAACTCTTTCAATGAAATGTTTATACTTTATTTCTGTTTCAACCGGGAAACCATTTATATTTTCTTCACTTACTGATTCATCACCCCCGCTTCCATAAACACTTTCGTTATTATCCCAGCCATAACCCACTCTTGTAGACAGCATAAAATCATTGCCTAATGGAGCATTATAATTAACAAATATATTTTTTATCATTCCATTCTGAGAATATGTGTCATGATAAAATAAGTTATTGAGATTAAATGAAGTCCCTTCATAAACAATTCCTATTGACTGTGAATATACTTTGTTAAATGAAAAAATACTCAAAATGAATAAAAAGCAGAAATATTTTTTGAAAAACATATTTTCCCTCCTCTATAAAATTTAATTACCTAACTAGTTCTATCTTTCCAACAGGAAAGAAGATATTTATTTAATTGCGCCCGCCGAAGGCGGGTAAACTTTCCACTTCATAAAGTATTTTGCTTTGACACCACCAAAAAACAAAATCAGGAAACTACAATGAACTCTCCCGAAGGACCTATTCCGAAAAATCCATAAAAGTACTTGTCCGCCTATCTTTGGAGGAAATAGGCACTTTTATTATTATCTGTACTGATCCGGCTATGAAAAACATCTCCAAAGGAGTTCTTCCGACAAGCAGTAATTCTTGATACTGCCGGTATCCTGACCAATAATCTATTCAAATTATTAAACACCTATCAAGGCAATATATTTGCTCTTTTTGTTATCAATCCCTTTTATGATTTTATCGGAATAACTGGCAACGTCATTTTATAATTAATAGAAATACAGTATACGACAGGCTAACGAAATAGTTTGTTCATTTATTCAATTTAGGATATTTACCGGCTTCTACCATTTGTGTTACCAGATATACTTGTTGCAAATTGGTTTTGGGATTTAGTTTTTATTTAGAACTCACCTAAATCCTCTCTTAAAAAGAGAGGACTTTATGGCAAAATCCCAAAACCAATTTGGCTTGTGTATATGTTAAATATATCGGCAATTTCTTTATACTAAACAGAAACCGGGGAGTAAGTAACCGGGATCTATTCCACAAAAAAACTTAGCAAAAGGTAATTTGTATAATTCCTTGATTTACTTTCAGCATCATTTAATTTTTCTTTATAATTTAGCAAGTAAGACATTTAAATATCTGCCGCAAAATTTCTAATAACGACACAGAGAGCAATAATGCAAATCGTTAACCAACCTAATAAGAAAATTCTGTTTATCATTTTTATCCTCTGTTCAATTTCCCTTTTTGCACAGAAGACGGAATTCACAAGGCAGGATACACTTCGCGGATCAATTACAAAAGAACGGGCGTGGTGGGATTTAACTTATTATCATCTGCAGGTAGAAGCCGATCCGGATAATAAATTTTTGAGCGGCTCAAATATTATTCACTACAAAGTTCTTGAGCCATACGCCGTTATGCAGATTGATCTTCAGCCGCCGATGGAAATAACAAAAGTAAATCAAAACAAAAAGCCGTTGTCATTTAGAAGAGAAGGCAATGTTTATTTTATTGAATTAGAAGGCGGACAAAATATTGGAGAAACTTATGTGATTGAAATTCTTTTTGAAGGCTGCCCCATTGAAGCAAAAAGACCTCCCTGGGATGCCGCACTTTCATGGAGAAAGGATGAAAACGGTAATCATTTTATTGCAACATCATGCCAGGGTTCCGGTGCAAGCACATGGTGGCCGTGCAAAGACCATATGTACGATGAGCCGGACAGCATGCTTATAAGCATAACACCGCCGGGCAATTTAACGGCGGTTGCAAACGGCAGGCTGCGTTCTATTGTTGAAAACAAAAACGGCACTAAAACTTTCAACTGGTTTGTTTCAAACCCGATAAGTAATTATGTCGTAAATATGAACATAGCGGATTACGTACATTTCTCCGAAGTATATTACGGGGAAAAGGGAGAGCTGGATTGCGATTATTACGTACTGCCTTATAACCTGGAAAAAGCAAAAAAACACTTTCAGGATGTTCCAAGAATGCTGGAAGTTTTTGAATACTGGTTCGGGCCTTATCCTTTTTACGAGGACAGTTATAAACTTGTTGAAGTACCTTATCCCGGCATGGAACATCAAAGTTCGGTAACATACGGCAACCATTACGAAAACGGTTTTTACGGACAAGATTTAAGTCACACAGGCTGGGGATTCAAATTTGATTTCATAATCATACACGAGTCCGGGCATGAATGGTTTGCCAATAATATAACCTACAAAGATATCGCCGATATGTGGATTCACGAAGGGTTTATAGCTTATTCGGAGGGTTTGTTCGTGGACTTCCATTACGGTAAAGAAGCGGGGAACGAATACATAATAGGAACAAGGGAAAATATTAAAAACGACATCCCGGTTATCGGCCACTATAACGTAAATAAAGCCGGTTCGGGAGATATGTATTCGAAAGCTTCAAATATGCTGCACACAATCCGGCAGATAATTGATAACGATGAAAAATGGATTTTAATCCTGCGGGGATTGAATGAAGAATTTTATCACCAAACCGTTACAACAGAGCAAATTGAAAAATATATTATTGATAATACCGGGATTGATTTTCAACCCGTGTTTGACCAGTATTTGCGGACTATCAATATCCCCACGTTGGAATATGTAATTCGTGACGGGAAACTAAGATACCGGTGGGTAAACTGCATAGAAAATTTCAGCATGCCTGTAAAAATTTACATTAATGAAGAAACCAATTGGCTTAAACCAACAAATCAATGGGATGAACTTAAACTGCCGGAATCATTTGAGAGTTTTTCAATAGACCCCAATTTCTATATAGCTGAGTTTAATTTGAGAGGAAATTAAAGAATCTTACATAAACATAAAAGTTAGCCCGAAATCATAGTGCACACAGGATATGTGAAGATTTCGGGTTTTTAGAAAGTCCGAAGGTTTTAGCTTTCCTTACTCCTATCTCCTATTTACTATTACGACATTTGTCGTTATTACAGTTGAGGCATATTGACTACCTCTAAATATCCATCCGGCATCTAATTTATTCCATTAAAATAATACGGTCACGGAATGCTTGTCCCATAATGCGAGGGTCGGTGACAGCAGTAAAATTCTATTAATTCATGTTGATGAAACATATCTATTTTTATATTTTAAACCCGGTTGATTCATTGAAACAGCAAGCGCAATTATCCAAGTTAAGCGTTCCTTATAAGAAAATGAATTATATTTAATATTTTAAAGTTTGTTATGCGAAAATGGTATAAAAAAGTATCTGTCCAAGTTGCGATTGTAACCGGTTTTTTTTCTATAGTTGTTGCATTAATAAGTATACTTAAACATCAAGAAACAACAATTGTAATTCCAACTCCACAAAATACTATGCAACAAAATTATGATACTAAATCAAAAAAAGATGAATCTCTGATTGAGAATAAATCCCATTCATCCAAATCCATTCTTAAAGAGGATAATCTCCAAAAGCATGATAACGATCTGATCCTTTCCAATGAGTTAAAGACTAAATCGTTAGAGAGAAAACTTGTTGATGCAAGAAATTATTTGAGAAGTGGCAATATTGAGAATAAAGAAAAAAGCATACAATTATACCGCGAAATAATTAATGAATTGTCTTTAGAAGCTAGGGCTGAACTAGATCAGAAGTTGTTAATCGAAGCTGATATTGCTTACAAGAAATCACAGAACGATGATTCTGCTCGTAAATATTCAGCATTATTTAGCAAATATTACAATAATTAGGAGTTCTCTCAAATATAAAGGAGAAGAAAAATGAAGATGATATTTATTTCAATTTTACTGTTGAGTACATTGATGATTGCTCAAGAAAATGCAAGGGATATACAAATAATTGACCCAGCACGAGATGGAATTGAAGTTAATCATAGCTATGAAATTAAAGGGAAAGCCGAAATAGAAAGTGGGACATATCTATGGGCACTTGTTCATAGAATCAAAGGCTTTAAAACTGTATGGTGGCCACAAGGAGAATGCGAGATTAATCCCGAAACTAAAGAGTGGGAAATTACCGTAACCTTTGGAAATGAGGTAGATGTTGGATACGAATTTGAGATTGCGGTTATAAACATTGAAGAAAAAGAGCATAATAAACTTGAAGAATACTGGACTAAGGCTATGGAAACTGGAAGATGGAACCCAATTAAAATGCCACCAACAATTGGAGCTCCTCAAATTCGAAAAGTTAAGAAAGTAAGTAATTACTGATTTCCATTGCTGCTGCCGTCCACACGATGGCACATTGGCTGGGTTTTGAGAAAAGGCAGCAAAAAAATCATCCCGCCACTGAGTGGTCAGTGACGGCGGTAAAATTTATAAATTATTATAATTAAGTAAATTAACAAATGAGGGATGATGTTTATCCCGATGGGAATTAATTTTATTGGATAACAGCAAGTGCAATTATCCAAGTTAAACGTTCCTTATAAGAAAAGTTAGTGCCTTTGATGAATATGAATTTTTTATAAGTAAGGTTCCGTATGAGACCAAATCTTTTTGTATTTAATCGAGATTGTCCTGAAGATTTTTTTTCTAGATCTCTAGCTTATATTTTAAATTTATATCCTTACATTGGACAAAAACTCATTCAAAGGATTGCAGTTCTCGCCGGGAAAAAATCAGATTACTTTGAAGAATTTATTCAATGTCAATTTACTGGATATGAATTTCTAGATGGGCATAGTGAATCTAAACCGGATTTAATGATACATTGCTCTAATAGGATATTATTTTTTGAAAATAAATTGCAATCTCCGTTAAGCAACAAACAGATGGAAAAACATTCTCTTTTAATAAATAGAATACCTAATAGTAGTTTAATCTTTGTTTCAAATATTCTTCATAAAAATACAAAACTAAAATCATTACAAGGATATCTTCATCCTGAAAATGCGGACCATTATCTTTGGATAGATTTTATTCCGGTCTTTGCTAATACTTATAGAAGTAACAGTCTTGCATATAAAATTTTAAAGGACTTCAATACAGCATTAAAACAAAACAGGATGATATCAAGAATTATTAATGGAGCTAGTGAGAGTCTCTATACTTACAATTCTGATGCTTCACATTTAGCATTGGGGCAATTATGGAATTTGCTTAATGAGATAGGTTTTAAGCTCATAAAGAAGTCATCCACTGAAACGACTATACGAGTATATCCAATAAAGCATCGTCAATATCCACTTTTAAATCCACGCTTTGAACCAACTGCAGCCTGGTTGGACGAAGCTTTGGATAAGGAGTATATTAATTTTACAGTGCTTTCAAGGGGAAACAACTCTGGACTAGATAAAAAACTAATGAAATTTAAATCTAAGAAAGATTGTACTTACATCGCAAATCCGTTTAAATCTAGAGATGGATATAATTACCATGGGCATTTTCTATTACCGTTATTATTTAAAAACGATGCAATTGATTTTGATAGTATAAAACAACCTTTAGTTAGGATGTTTAACTTTTTTGTGGAGTAAAGTGAAAACCACTTATAAGCGGCACTAACCCATATTAAAGGAAAAAAGTCCCACCTTCGTTAAGGAACAACTTTGGTGGACATGCCCGCCTACGTAAAAAGAAACTACGGCCTTTAGGCAAGAAAAATAAGCTCCCCGCCAGGATTTATAAACATTTTAAATCTGGTAGCATTACGATTTATTAGCCTAATTACTCCCGTAATAAGGGGAAGGAGCAAGGGTGGGGTCGATGAGATAGCATCCTATGTTGGAGTAGAATAGCTTGCTAAGTTGGAGTAAAATAGCAGTAATGTTGGAGCAAGATAGCAAGCTAGACCGGAGTAAGATAGCATCCTATGTGGGAGCAGGATAGCTTGCTAAGTCGGAGTAAGATAGCAGCAATGTTGGAGCAAGATAGCTTGCTAATTTATTGTGAGACAGACTGCTAAGTTGGTTAACGATATAGATAATTCAAGCACGTGGACATAAAAACTCAACTAGTGACGTGTACAAAATTACCCATACAACAACAAAAAAATTCAGCATACGAGGTGTAGACACGCCATGTTTACCTGCCTTCGGTGTTGGCACACTAAATAAATCTATCTTTTCCTGTTGGAAAGATAGAAATCGTTATACCGTAAAAATGAAAGAAATTTTCATCTTGCACATAATAACGTTAAGCGTTATTATTGAATAACATGATAAAAAGTTTTGCAGATAAATCAACTGAAGACTTATTCAATAGAAGATTCGTTAAGCGTTTCCCGAATCAAATTCACAAAATAACTTATCGAAAATTATTAATAATTGATGGTGCGGAAAAACTTGATGATTTGAAAGTTCCGCCTGGCAATCGACTAGGAAAATTATCCGGTAATTTATCTGGAAAATATAGCATTAGAATTAATGACCAATGGAGAATAATATTTTCTTGGAAAGATAATAATGCTTATGAAGTAGAAATAATAGACTATCATAAAGGATAAAAATTATGAGTAGAAAATTAGCTCCGGTACATCCGGGTGAGATATTACTTGAAGAGTTTTTAAACCCGATGGAAATCAGTCAATATCGTTTAGCAAAGGATCTAAATGTCCCGGCGAGAAGAATAAATGAAATCGTTCTCGGGAAAAGATCAATTACAGCAGATACGGCATTACGATTATCGGAATATTTTGGAATGTCGGAAAAGTTTTGGTTGAACTTACAAATGAAATACAATTTAGAAGTTGAGAAAGATAGACTTCAAGATAGATTAAAAAGGGAAGTAAAGAAACTAAAAAGAGTTAACCCATACTAAAGGTAAAAAGTCCTCTCTGAGATGAACTGGATAGGCCCGTCTACGTAAAAAGAAACTCCGGCGGGCAGAGCCGAACCGGGATTTTAGGCTAAAAGGCCAACTTTAACTTCGCCCGCTCAAAGTATGGGGGACAGGTTTAGTTTGATTTTATCCCGGTATTCGGACAGACTAGTGAAGTGTCAACAATGAAGTGCCGTGTCATTCCCGAATTCCGCCGCGGCGGATTATCGGGAATCCCACTTTTATAAATTAGATTCCCGCTTACTACGTGCGGGAATGACATAGTATAAGTTAATTGTTGTAGGTTCCGGCCTGTCCGCCGTACTTGTACTCTTGTACTAAGGAAGGCGGGCTTAAAGCCTGCCCCGTAATGTATTAAATACGGGGATTACCGGAATGACAATACAGAATTGACATGACACTAGAGGTCTATGACGGCAGTAAAATTCAGGACGCTTCAGATTTCGAAACGACGTAATTATGATGGATAAAATCTAAGTTAAGAGGAAATTTTTCCAACAAAAACCTCCGGGATTCCCTGAAGGGACAAACAAAAACCCCGGAGGTTTAGAGTAAATACTACATCAATTAAACGGCAATACATAGTCGGAACCAGCGTTCTCAACCAGTATTTTATTCATATTATGGTTTATTGTAACTTCGCCTGTTTCTTTATCCCAGTCAAATCTATCCATTTCCGTATTAAGAGGAATAAAGGACGGAATTTGTGCCTGCAGATATTCCGAACCGCTTGCGTTGGGATTGTTATTAGCTTCGTCGTCTGCCAACGGCCATTTAATACCAAGATCAACCATTCTTCTTCCTTCGGCAATAAAAATTTCCTGTCTCATTAAGTAAAGCGTTTCAAGAGCATCGCTAATATCACTTAGCTCCTGAATCATTTCTTTTGATACTGAAGTCCCAGATACAACAGGGACAGAAACGGGATCGCTGCCTTCGCCTCTTGTTCTAACAAGGCCGGTTCTGAATTCATCATCTTCACTTGCTCTTACTTTTATGGTGTCGTTATTCGGATACTCGTAGTCTCTCCCGGCTCCTCTTTCTTCCGAAGTTTCGTCTACACTTTCAACCGGCCTTGAATCTACAACATCAATTAAACTGCTTAAAATATTTTTGGCGCTTTCAAGGCTACCGTTTGCCAATTCAGCTTCGGCTTTAATCAAATAAGCTTCTTCAATTTTTATAATCGGGATAGAGCTTTCGTCGGTTGAAGAATTTGAGTAATATTTCGGATCAAGGAAATCCAACCGCGGAAGGGGCTCGAATTCATCCTGCCCGCTGTATAAAGCCACTTGAACACCATTTGAAGTTTCCTCATCATAGTAAGCATAACGAAGAAGGTCCGGATCAAGTGCAATTGCCTGATCGGCATAACTAACGGCATTTGTTTTATCGCCAATTCTATGGTATGCTCTTGCAAGTATTAAGTGATATTCGGCTTTTGAAGTATTATTGGTTGTTTTGGATAATGCGTTTTCAAATTCGGTAATAGCTTCATTAATCAGTTCTTCCGAAGATTTTGGTACTCCCCCGCCGGTTGAAGGAAGACCGGTAAAATATTCTCCCGAAAACAGCAATGCAATTCCCCTGTAAAAGTGCATTTCCGCAATTTGATCCTGTGTCGTTTCCGCATCAGCCTCAGCAACTTTTTCCAAACCGAATTCCGCATTGGCTCTTAAAATAGCAATGTCTGATTGCAAAGAAGACACATCGGTATCTGAAGATAAAATCTGGGGTATATCGAAAACTTTACTATAGAGAGTTCTATTATTGTAATAACTATCCGAAATTAAAATAGCGTCTAAAATTATTTCACTAAGCGTAGCAGACAACTGTCTTTCAACTCCCCTGCTCCATATAACCATTGCATCGGGAGATTTAAGAAAATCTTCTTCCGTAACGTTTGGATTTTCCACTTCCGTCGGATCAACCAGTTCGCAGGAAGAAGCTATAAATAAAATCAATAAAAGTACTGCTATATTTTTCATTTTTTATCTCCTTTTAGGTTTCTTAAAACCAGAATTTAAGTGAAGTTAAATATGTTCTCGGCGCAGACTCTATTCCATAACTTACACCGTTACCTTCTACGCTGCCCTGCGAACGTGCGCTTGACGCATCAGCTTCCGGGTCAAAAGTTGCCGAATAAAAGTTAAACGGATTTGAAACCGAAAAGCCTATATCGACTTTTCTAAAAAGATTTTCATAAAAGCTTTCAGGAATTGTATAAGTCATTGATATTAATCTAACTTTGAAGAAATCTGTTTTTTCAACAAAGTAGTTTGTTACATTTAACCAGCTCTGGTCTCTTAAAGCCTCAGGGACGAGAGATTTATCTACATCCAGATAATATCTAAATTGAGTGTTGAAATTATGAGCATAAGCACCGGCCTGGTAATCGGCAGTTACCAGCAAGCTGAATCTCTTATAAAGAGTTAAATTAAGTGAAACACTTCCGAAATAATCAGGTTGAGTTTTACCTAAAAATGCAAGTGTTTCGGTTACAGGTTCGCCGTCGGAGCCTATCGTTGTTTTTGTTCCTCTTATGTACCCGACAGGCTGTCCTTCTTCAACTACTGACTGAACCGTTCTGGAGCTAAATCCTCCGATTGCAAAAGCTGCAGCCGATGATTTATTAACTTTATTATGAAGTGTATTGTATGAAGCATTTAAAGTTAGGTTTACATTTTTGGTTTTTATAATATTTGCTGTTGCAGCTAATTCAAAACCGCTATTTTCAATTTCGCCGACATTTTTAATTGTGGTTTCTTCGCCATCCGAAGGCGCTCCCGGAACCTGGAATAAAGCATCTTCAGTTATTGAACTATAGTAAGTAAGGTTAAGTGAAAGGCTTCTGTCGTTAAACAATGCAAGGTCGGTGCCTATTTCAAAAGTCTTTGTTCTTTCAGGTTTCAGGTCTTTATTACCCGACTGGCCTAAGTTTGCCGCCAGGTACCCTTGGTACGAAGTAAAATCAATTGTTCTGTCGTTTATAAATGGAGGAGGGAAATTACCGGCTTCACCGTAGTTTCCTCTTAATCTTATATAAGAAAGATAATTACTTAAACCGCTGGTTTTATAAAAATCTTCTTCGGAAAAAACATAAGACAAACCAACTTTAGGATAGATTTGAGTTTTAATATCATCACCAAAAGCCGAGTTGCCGTCAGCCCTAAAACCATACTCAAGGAAATATTTGTCGGCATAACCATAGTTTTGTTGAATATAAAAACCATAGTTGGCAACTATTTCCTGGGCTTCCTCGCTTGTGGTGCTTCCGGCGCCGCTTACTATTTTAGCGCCGTCGCGTATTTCGTTTCCTATAATTTCACTTTGTTTATCTTCGTTTCTAAATACCTGGGCACCAACCGTACTTATAACTGAAAAATCTCCTAAGTACAATTTATGCAGGGCCGCCGCTTCAAGTGTTAAACCGATATAGGTCCTATCATAATTTTGAATATAGCCGTCGGTACTTGTTGAATTAACCAGCGTTAAATACTCGCTTGTTACAATTGATTTTTCATTACTTTTTCTATAATCAAGGCCTGCTGTTGCGTGAACCGTAAAATTTTCAACCGGATTAAATTCCAATTTCTGCGAGGTCTGGAATCTATCAACTATATAATTGTTATCTTGAAGCTCTTCAGCTTTTTCTATGAATGCTTTTGTTTCTTGAAATTCTGCATCTGTTGTGTTATTTAAGTTTGCATAACCAAAAATTGCTTTTAAGTAGCAGCCTTCAAGTAACCAGAGAGGGGCATAACTGCCGGCATTCCCGTCTCTTACCCTATCGTAATCCGACCTATTGTATCCGAAAGATGCAATGTATTTTAGAGAAGGATTAATTTTTGCAGATATCTTTGTTCTCAATGAATAGTTCTGGCTGGCACTGTTATCAATCCTATAACCGTCCGAACCTCTAACGGAACCTGAAAAGCTATAATTAAAAGATTTTGATCCGCCGGAACCAGAAAGAAGGTACTGCTGAACAAAACCGGGATCGTATAAAAGCTCCCCTGTTTTATCAAAGTATAAATAATCTTCCGTAGCAACTTCGGCACCAAACCTTGTTTCAAGAGATAATTCGGATCTTTCGGGAACACCTTCTTTAGTAAATATCTGGATAACACCGTTTGCAGCATCTGAGCCGTAAAGAGTTGTAGCTGCTCCCCCGTTTATATATTCTATCCTTTCTATGTTTTCTACGGGAATATCAGCCAAAGCGCCGACAGCTGCGCCCTGCGAAGCTGACCCGCTGATATTAAGACTTAATGAGGCTGCCGAGTTTAAGTTATCTACTCTTACTCCATCAATATAAATTACCGGGGTAGATGATTTATACGCCGAAACAACACCGCGTGTTCTGATTTTTGAAGTACCACCGGCTTGCCCTGACCTTAAGTTAATCTGTGCATTTGGCAATGCGCTTTGTAAAATGTCTTCTATTCTGGAGGCAGGTATTTGTTCGATCTCTTCGGAAGTAATTGTAGTTGTTATTGTAGACAATCTTTCTCTTTGAATACCGACACCCTGCCCGGTAACAACAATTTCCTCAGTTCTTAAAATATCTTTATCAAGTGAAATATTTAGTTCGGTTGTTTTGTTATCTTGAACCGTGACATTAATAGTTTTGCTTAAATATCCCAGGTAAGATACTTTTATATCATAGTTACCGGGATCTAATTTTAAATTATAAATTCCCTCGGTATTTGTAGATACGCCAATTTTAGAATCAACAACTAAAATATTGGCTCCTACCAAAGGTTCCAGGGTAACTGCATCAATAACTTTTCCTGTGATGCTTGAAGATAAATCGTGACTTTCTGCTGCCCGATTGTTTTCAAAAAAAACAAGCAACAACATAAAAAAAATAAGTAACAACTTGTTTCGCATTATAATGACTCCTGTTTTAGTTAAGATGTTTTCACTCAAAATGATTTTTTGATGTAGAAAGGATTTATTTATATAGTGGTGAAATATATCTATTGAAGATTACTAAACTGTTAATGGCATGTTAAAGAATAGATAACATTGAATAATTTTTAAAAGTTATGAACTTATAAAAACAAATTGCTGTGTGGTAAAATGGGTTTGTATTTTGGGTTGTCTCTTTAAGGATTCCATATTTTTAAAAGATGGGTTACAACAAACTAAGTTCCTTGGAGGAACTTAGTTTGCTTGTTAATAAGCCTCTTAGTTATTTCTTATAAATTCATTTATCGAAATTTCCCAATAAAAAATCAGGCAGAAACTTGTGTTCTATTCCATTATAATCCGCCGGGAAATATTTATCCATTGATAAAACAATTTTTTTATAGTTGTCGGTTATTTTTTCAAGGTAAAAATTTCTTTTTACAAACAAGATCACCCTAATTATATTCGATTATACTTGAATATATATCGAAATAGCCAAATATATTCGACCATATAAGAATATATCATGTAAAGATTTCATCCAGTATGCGGATGGAATCATTTTGGTAGTTTCATTTCCAAAACTAAGATGGCATCTTTCAATTTAAATATACACAAGCCAAATTGGTTTTGGGATTTTGCCATAAAGTCCTCTCTTTTTAAGACCTGCCCGACGTACGAGACTTTGGGAGGCGGGGAGGATTTAGGTGAGTTCTAAATAAAAACTAAATCCCAAAACCTATTTGCAACAAGTATACATTATTCTTTAGATGATTGTATTTGCTTCTATAATTATTTTCTGCCATCACATCAACCAACTCTTTGGGATTTGAATAATTTGAACAAAACAATGTAGTAGCAAACAAATCTCCTATCTGCTCAAGTTTTGTATTCGGTTCTTTATTTTTTATTAAAGCAAGTTACAACAAACTAAGTTCCTCCAAGGAACTTAGTTTGTTTGTTAGAGGGAAAATTTTACTGGTACCGCTCAAGTTTAAATTTTTCACCGAGATAAAGTTTTCTAACTTCGCTGTCTTCGGCGAGATCGTGTGCACTTCCGTCCTTAAATATTTTGCCTTCTATTAATATGTAAGCCCTGTCAACTATACTTAGTGTTTCGTGAACGTTGTGGTCGGTAATTAAAATACCTATCCCTTTATGTTTAAGGTTGGCAACAATCGTCATAATATCTTCAACCGCAATCGGGTCAACACCGGCAAAGGGTTCGTCAAGTAAAATGAATTTGGGATCGGTTGCCAAAGCGCGTGCAATTTCGGTACGTCTTCTTTCCCCGCCGCTTAATTGAAAGCCCAGACTTTTCCTGATGTGTGTTATGTTTAATTCTTCCAGCAAGGCTTCCTGTTTTTCTTTTCTTTCTTTGTTTGAAAGATTTGTCATTTGAAGAACAGCCATTAAATTATCTTCAACACTTAAACGCCTAAAGACGGAAGCTTCCTGGGGCAGGTAGCCAATCCCCATTCTCGCCCTTGCATACATAGGACTGGAAGTGATTTCCCTGCTGTTAAGGAATACTTTACCGGCATTGGGTTTTATCATTCCAACTATCATATAAAAAGTTGTGGTTTTTCCGGCTCCGTTCGGTCCCAATAGCCCTACTACTTCACCCTGTTCCACGTTCACGGAAACATTTTTGACAACTGTTCTTTTTTTATAAACCTTTACTAAACCTTCGCTGCTTAATTTTAATTTATCATTCATAATCAATTTAGAATTTTTTCTTTTTGTGGTCTGTTGTCATACAAAATAAATGTCGGTAAAATAAAATCTTTTTCTTTACCAATGATTTTGTTTTCAGGATGAAATTCGCTTTCCGGTGATCCGAATAATTTCACATCAACAATCCGTCCTTCATCAAATTCAATTGATGCTCTTTGAGAGCTGGCTTTTACAAGTCCGTTCGGTTCTTCTTCGTCGTACATATAATATATTGAAAGCACTTTGCCGAAAACTTCCGTTTTATTTAACTCATCATTTTCAAAAAACAATTTTACTTTATCTCCCGATACCTGGTCAAATCTAAACTCAAAATCTTCGTTGATTGAAATAATCAACGCGTTGCCGTTAATATCAATCTGTTTTAGTACATTCTCATCAAGATAAATGAAAACAGTATCCCCGACAACTTGAGATTCACCGTACCATAAAATCGGCGCTGGCTGCTCTTCACCGGGTTTTATTGTTTCAATCTTATCTTCGTCCCTGTATAAAATTGATTTATGATTCACCGATGCAAATTCGCCCCTTATAATTTTTACCGAATCTGTTGCTATTAATTTTCGTGAACTGTCTTCAACTGCTTCCATTACTTTGCATCTAATTATCAACGTATCTAATGAACCGCTTTCCGTTGTGTCAATTTGAACGAGCAACGGTTCGCCGTCTATTCTTGTATAATTCTCGGCGTCAATATCTTCAAGTTCTTCCCCGGTAATTCTTAAACTGCTTGCCGTATCGACTATTTCAACATTCCCAAAAGCAAAGGTATGTTTGATCTCCCTAAAATGAATCAAACTGTCGGCAGAAATTGATGATGTTGAATCGGAAATTATTACATTACCTACTGCTATAGCTTTATCTTCTTTATCAAAGTAGGTAAGATGATCCGACCGCAAAGTATTTGACGTATCAATCAGCACAACATCTTTGCTGAAGACGGCTTTTTTTTCGTCGAAGAAATATTTCCCGTTAACAGCATGAAGTTCAACAACTCCGTCATTAAGTGTAACGCCGGTGTTTGATTGTGTGATTTTTTCATTACCGTAGTAGAAAGCAGTATTAGACCGGATCAAAATTGTATCCTGCACGGCTCTAACATTACCGAACAAATGCGCTTCATTTTTAGTAATATATTGTATTGCTTTATCGCAGGTTATTCGAACGTCTTCCTGGGTCATAATCACATTACCTATAACTTCCCTGATCTGCTGCCCGTTGATTCTCTTTCCAACAAGGCTGTCGCCGATCACGGTTATACTTTCACTTTCTTGAGAAAAAACCGAAGCGGTGAAGAAAATAATTAGAAGAAAAATATTGATATTAATTTTTACCATTATTCGTAGTTACATAAGTGATTTTGTAAATCACATAGTTATTAAGATGTTGATCGGACTCGAAGCCGTAGCCCTGTATCGTTTCTGCCTCTGATTTTATTGTGACGAATTTTTCAGTTTTAATTTTCTTTTCCTTGTTAACCCACAGAAGTTCGTCCGATGTTAAAGTATCCCCGCTGTCGCTTATTGCAACAACATTATTTATAGCGTACATATTCTTTGTAAGATCATTTACTTTTCCGCTGTCGGAAGTAAGTACAGAAGTATTTACTCCTTCTTCATTGTAAAAAAGTATTTTTACTCCTTCAAGATAACTCTCCTGCGTGTTATCATATTTTGTTAAATGATCTGCGTAAAGAACCGCTTTAATTTTTCCTTCCTCGGAAAATAAGATTTTCGAATCCCAGCTTTCCTGGGACGGATATTCGCCGTTAATTATTAAGTTGTCTACGGTTGGCTTTACTTTATTTTCATTGCATGAGACAAAGGCTAATGCAAAAATTATTAAATAGAGAATTATTTGTCTCATCTGTTCTTCAGCCCGAGTTTTACAAGATCATGTAAATGAACCATACCGATTGGTTTATTGAGATCATCAACTACAATTAAGGAAGTAATGTTGTAATTTTCCATTTGCTGAATTGCAAACGACGCAAGATATTTTTGCTGAATTGTCTTGGGATTTCTTGTCATCAGATCAACAGCATTCAAATCCTTTATATCCATTGTCTTTTCGAGAAGCCGCCTTAAATCACCGTCCGTAATGATACCGGTCAAAATCCCTTCTTCATTTACAACACATGTTGTTCCCAATCTTTTGGAGGTTATCTCGAAAATTGTATCCTTCAACGGGACATTCTCTTTAACCACAGGCACATCATCACCCTTATACATTATTTCTGAAATTCTAAGCGATAGTCTTTTACCAAGGCTTCCGCCGGGATGAAGCATTGCAAAGTCTTCGGCAGTGAAACCTCTTTTCTTTAACAGCGCTATTGCAAGTGCATCTCCCAACACCAGCGTTGCCGTTGTGGATGAAGTCGGAGCCAGATCATGCGGGCATGCTTCTTCTTTTACAACCACGTCTAAAATAACATCGCATAATCTTCCAATGTAAGAATCTCTAACGCCAAGCATTCCGATTATTTTAACGCCAAGCCTTTTAATCATAGTAGTAAGCGACATTAGCTCTTCCGTGTTGCCGCTCTTGGAAATTATAATTACTATATCGTCTTTGCGCACCATACCCAGGTCGCCGTGCACGGCGTCGGTTGGATGAAGATAAATGGCAGCAGTGCCGGTTGAGTTTAATGTTGAAACAATCTTCCTAGCTATTAAACCCGACTTGCCCATACCCGTAAACACAACACGTCCGTTGGAGTTATAAATTAATTCAACTGCTCCGGCAAAATCACCGTTAATACTTTGATTTAAATCTTTTATCGCTTCAATTTCAATTTCAATTACTTCTTTTCCGCTTGATATAATTTCTTCTTTAGTCACAAAAAGCCTCTTCACAAATTTAATTTATTGACTTCCTCACTTTACTTGTCATTCCCACGAAAGTGGAATCCATTAGACTTATGTAAAATATAGATTCCCGTTTTCACCTGCCTAGCCGACAAGGCGGGCGGAAATGACAAATTTAAAAAGAGGGAAATCAAACTTTATTTTCATTTATCACAACTTTCTTTTCACTAATTGATCTATTTCTTTTATTTGAATTAATAAGTCCTTTAGATTATCCAGTTTCAACTGGCTGGCTTTATCGCTCAAAGCATTTCCCGGGTCGGGATGAACTTCAAGAAACAAAGCATCAATCCCGATTGCCGCAGCAGCCTTTGCCAGAGGTAATATAAATTCCGGGCTCCCGCCGGTTTCATTTCCCGAGGAAGGCATCTGCACGGAATGAGTTGCATCCATTACAACAGGGTACCCGGTCTTTTTCATTATTACCAGCGAACGCATATCAACAACTAAGTTATGATAACCGAATGTAGTTCCTCTTTCGGTCAACATAATTTTTTTATTCCCGGTTGATACAATTTTTTCTACAGCATGTTTCATATCTTCCGGTGCTAGGAATTGTCCTTTTTTAACATTTACTATTTTTCCGCTTTTCCCGGCTTCAACTAATAAATCGGTCTGCCTGCAAAGGAAAGCAGGTATCTGTAGAATATCAGCAACCTGGGCAGCTTCAGTAACTTCCTTATTTGTATGGATATCGGTTAACACGGGAATATCAAAATTTTCTTTGGCTTTGCTAAGGATATCCAGAGCTTCCTTATTGCCAAGCCCTGTAAACGAATTTATGTTTGTACGGTTAGCTTTTTTATAGCTCGATTTAAATACAAAAGGAATATCCAGTTCCGTTGTTATTTCTTTTATTCTTTCTGCGGTTGTTAATGTTATAATTTCGTTTTCTACAACACAAGGTCCGGCAATTAAAACTACCGGGTTGTTTCCGCCAATTGATATGTTTTTTAATTTTATCATTTATTACCTAATCAAATAAAGAATCCTGATTACTTTTATCAATTCTTTTCCTGTTAAATCTTTTATAAGCAGTATCGGTAACTTCCCTTCCGCGGGGTGTTCGTTGAATAAATCCCTGCTGAATTAAAAAAGGTTCGTATACTTCTTCAAGCGTGCCGGGATCTTCATTAACTGCAACTGCTAAAGTGCTTAAGCCAACGGGACCGCCGTTAAATTTATCGATAATCGTAAGGATTATTTCTTTATCCATTTCATCAAGGCCGAATTGATCTACTTCCAATGCTTCAAGAGCTTTTTTCGCAATCTCAACATCTATAACTTTTTTATCTTCATAATCCGCAAAGTCACGTGTGCGACGCAACAGCCTGTTTGCAATTCTCGGTGTTCCGCGCGAACGTCTTGCTATTTCAATTGATGCGTCGTCATTAATTTTCAAATTTAAGATTGAAGATGACCTCTGCACAATTCCGGTTAGTAATTTGCTGTCGTAATAATCCAGTCTTGATTTTATTCCAAACCTGTCTCTCAGCGGTGCGGTCAGCAAACCGGCTCGTGTGGTTGCTCCTATTAAAGTGTATTGCGGTAATTTGATTTGTACACTTCTCGCGTTGGGGCCTGAGTCAATCATTATATCCAGCTTATAATCTTCCATTGCTGAATAGAGGTATTCCTCTACAACGGGACTAAGCCTGTGAATTTCATCGATAAATAAAACAGATTTTTCTTCAAGATTAGTAAGTATTCCCGCAAGATCGCCGGGTTTTTCAAGTACCGGGCCGGAAGTGATCTTTATATTAACATTCATTTCATTGGCGATAATATGCGCAAGAGTTGTTTTGCCCAGGCCGGGCGGACCAGTTAAAAGAACGTGGTCTAAACTCTCGTTCCTTTTTCGTGCCGCGCCGATAAAAACTTTTAAATTATCAGTAATTTTCTTCTGCCCGATGAACTCCCCGAATTTTAACGGTCTGAGTGAATTCTCAAATGTTTTTTCTTCATCGGAAACGAATGGATCTGTATTTTCGGAATCTCTGCTCAATTAACTATTGCCTTAATTTTATTTTTTATAATGTCAAATTTAATTTTATTTTTTGATGTCCGCTTGATAATATCAATTAAATAAACCATTAACAGCATCAGCGAAAACATCACCAGTACTGCCCCGATTGTCTCACCGACATTTAATATCTTTGAATGTTTGTAATAAAAACCGGGAGTAAAAACACAGCCGTACAAAATTATCAAGTGAACAACATAAATCGACAACGTATGTCTTCCTATCAAATTAATAATTTTGGGAAGTTTATTTACCGACCTGCAAATAAAAGAAATCAAGCCGTTCAATATTAAAACTACCCCTACCCTGAACAAAGGCAGCATTGGATAAGCGTTCCAGATGTCTTCATCAACAACAATAAAAAACTCCAAAGCTAATTTTAACAAATATGAACCAATAATTAATAAAATTCCTATGAGGATCAATCTTAGGGCAAAAATCTTCTGCAAATAAATTTTAGGATTTTTCGCCAGGTAATAACCCAGGTAAGCACCGGATAAAACATAACCTGCCCACGGAAATAGAGGAAAGTTTGAACCCGTATCATAATTAAAATATGCCGCAACCGGCAACGGCAGGATTTCTAAAAAGTTTATTGATCTAAACGGGACAGCAAGAATGAAAAAAAGTAGTGTCGCCAAAATAAACAAGTACGAATCTTTGATCTTTATTTTTTCACCGATAAACTCAATTGCAATAATGAACAAGATACCGAACGCAATAAGATGAAGAGCATCAACACTAACAAAGATTAACATTCTCTGGCGGGAGACATTAAAAAAATCAAATATTCTGAGGGTTGGGAATCTCAACAAATACCCGATACACAAAAGTGTTAAAAATCTTACCAGCCCTTTTTTAACTCTCGGATTTTCAAAAAAAGGCAAACTTTTTCTTTTGAAAAGGTACGCAAAAACACAGCCGGCCGTAAACATAAATATCGGGGCTGTAAATCCCCGCATCGTATGCCAGATACCGTAAAACAAATAATCCATTGTGCGGTATTCTTCCATCAGAAATGTATGCACGGTATGACCCTGTACCATCATAATAACGGCAAAAGCACGCAGTACATCTAAATAAACGACCCTGTTATTTGAGTTTTGCTTATTCATTAATAATTGGCAAAATAGATATTAAAGATAATTAAAGATTATGCGATAAGAAAATTCCAACAAATGGAAACTTCAGAAAAGTTTTAACTTGGATGCATTTTACTTGTATCAAATTAAACCTAATTATACCAGCCTTTTCAATTCTTCGATAGTAAGTCCCACTTTTTTGATAATATTATTGAGAGTACCTTTTTTAATTTCTTTATGTAAAGGTACAATTATAGATTTGTTTTCTTCAAGATTGTGCATGAAAATATGGCTGCCTCTTTGATGGTCTATGTAGTATCCAATTCTTCTTAAAGCTCTTACAATATCCTTGCCGGAGAAGGTTTTACTCAAAAGTAACCTCAACTTCTTTAAGGATTACATCAGGTTTTGATTTTATTTGGTTAACTTTAGCTAGGCCTTCAATGTAGCTAAGTATTGCTTCCTTTGCATTATTAATCGCTTCTTCTTCGGAATCACCTTGAGTAAAGCAGCCATCAAGAGCCGGTACTATTACGTTAAATCCGCCTTCTTCAGCCTTTTCCAATATAATGTTAAACTTCATTATGGCATCCTATTTTATAATAATAGAAAATACAAAGAAAGTTAGTGTTATTTCAAATATTTTCAAAAGGGCTTGTGAAGTTAGTTATCCAACCTAAAAACCATGAAACAATCATTAAAAGTTTCTGTTAAGAGGAGTATTTACAACATTACACCTTTGGGTGTTCGGCAACCCATTTTTTTAAGAAATCAACAATCTCGGTTGTAGGTGAGCCGGGCGTAAAAATTTCACCGACCCCTTTTTTCTTTAAAGCAGCTATATCTTCTTCGGGAATTATGCCGCCGCCGAATAACAGCACGTCTTTCATTCCCTTTTCATTCATTAAGTCAAGTATTTTTGGGAAAAGCGTCATGTGAGCGCCGGAAAGGATACTAATTCCAATTGCGTCAACATCTTCCTGCAGGGCCGCTTCAACAATCATGGCAGGGGTTTGGCGAAGGCCGGTGTAAATAACTTCCATACCGGCATCTCTTAAAGCAGCGGCAACAACTTTTGCCCCGCGGTCATGTCCGTCTAACCCGCCTTTTGCAATCAGCACTCTTATTCTTTTATCCATCAATTCCTCAGATTTTAATATAACATCGTCAAAGTAATTAAGTAATTTACAAAAGACAAGAGAGCGGTTTATGATCTTAGATAACTTTTTCTCTTGGCGAAAGCACCGAACAAACCGCCGGTGTGAATAAACATGATTTTACTGTTTTTTTTATTTTTCAGAAAAAGATCGTTGAATGCAAAAAAGGCTTTGCCTGTGTAAGCCGGGTCAAACAATATCCCGGTTTGTTTTGCAAAGTTTTTTATTACTTCAATTTTTTCCGGTTTGATTTTTTTGTAGCCCTCTTCAGAGTAGCCGTCTAGTATTTCCAATCGGCTGAAATCAACTTTCACTTTTAATCTGAATTTAGAAATACATTTTTCAACTAATTGTTCAATGTAGTTTTGAAGCTCATTTTTTGACAACAATACATTGACAGCAAAAATTTTTGTGTTGAGACTATGCAATGCACTTCCGACAAGTAATCCCGCTGCAGTTCCACCGCTGCCGGATGCAGAAAATAATCCTTTTATATTTTTAAGATCTGCCTGCTTTTTGATTTCATCTATAAAATTTATATATCCCCAAATTCCCAGTTCCGACGAACCGCCGGGGGGGAAATCATAAACGGTTAAATTCTTTTTCTCAAATTTGTTTTTTTCTTTTTCAATTACTTTGCCGATATTAAAAAATTCTTCTTTGGATAAATAATCTATCTCCGCGCCGAAAACTTTGTTTAAGAATAAATTACCGTCAGGCAGAGCTTTATCTTTTCCCCACAAAAATATTTTTGATTTGATGCCAACAGATGCTGCTGCAATTACCGATGCCCTGCAGTGATTCGACTGGTCGCCGCCGGATGTAAAAATATAATCCGCCTTTTTCTTTTTTGCCTCGTAAAGCAGGTATTCGAGTTTTCTAATTTTGTTGCCGCTTAGCTCAACGCCCGTTAAATCATCACGCTTAATTAAAAAGCTGCAGCCGTTGTATTTAATTTTTTGAATAGGTGTAGGGATGTTTGCAATGTTTAGTTTTTGAGGTATCATAGTTTCTAATCTATTTTATCACAAGGTTCAATTTCTCTTTTAGGTATCTTTGATAATATTTTCCTGACTTTTCCCTTTAATCTGCCAACCGACTTTTTGGCAATCTTGTTTCATACCAAAGAATATTTTTTTGATATAAGGCAGGATATACGAACTTATTGCTTTGTCAGTGATGAGGTCAACTTTACGATTAAATAATTTTTCCAGTTCAAAAGAGAGTTCCATAAAATTATCGAACGTCTTTTCATCTCTTGATAATGAACCGAACAAACCTATTTTTCTTACTTTATATTTTTTTAACAGCTTACGATTTTTCTGAAGTATTTCAAATATTTCCGTGGATGTGTAAACTTGCATGGCAATAATTATTTTAACTAAAATCAAAATATAAAAAGATAGATTTTTATGAAAGAGTATTATTCACCTTCTTTCGGTTTTATAAACTTATAATAATACTTTCTCGCCAAATCCAAATCTTCGGGAGTATCAACGGAAATACTGTTGTATTCGGTAACAACTACCTTTATCCCGGTTCCGTTTTCAAGCATTCTTAATTGTTCAAGTTTTTCAATCATTTCAAGATCGGTAGGCTCGTTGGACGTAAATTTTTTTAAAGCATCTTTCCTGTAAACGTACAAGCCGATATGTTTATAAATATCCGCCTGCTGAATTTTTTCAAGGTTTGTTCTCGCACTTCTTACATAAGGGATTGGCGAACGCGAGAAATACAGCGCGTTGTTGTTATAGTCAAAAACTACCTTTACGACAGAGGGATTTTTCAATTCGTCAACTGTTGTTATTTTTTTTGCAAGCGTAGCAACATCAACAGTTTTATCAAAGAGTAAAGGCTCGATAGCCTGGTCAATCATTCTGCCGGGAATAAAAGGTTCGTCACCCTGGATGTTAACAATTATCTCGGCATTTTTGAAGGTGTCTGCTACATAAGCAATTCTATCAGAGCCCGTTTTGATATCTGCCGGAGTCATTTTTACATTGCCGCCAAACTGCGAAATTGCATCGTAAACTTTTTGATCGTCCACAGCAATCATAACTTCATGAAGTAATTTTGATTTTTTTGCACTTTCATAGGTATGCTGTATCATGGGTTTGTCCCCTATTTTGGCTAGGGGTTTTCCCATTAATCTTGACGATGCAAACCTGGCGGGGATTATTCCTATTATCATTTACTATTTATTGTCAACGTTAATTACTTTGGGCACTTTAAAGAATTCTTCATCACTCTTCGGAGCATTTTTTAAAGCTTCTTCCCTGTCAACAGATTCTTTTAGTTTGTCTTCCCTGAAAACATTTACCTGCTCAACAGGGTGGGAAAGCGGTTCAATATTTTCAGTGTCGAGCTCGTTGAGTTTTTCCATGTATTCCAAAATTTTATTCATATCCCCGGTGAACTCTTTCAACTCTTCTTCGGAAAATTTTAATCTTGCAAGTTTCGCTATGTGTTCAACATCTTTTAATGTAACAGACATAATTACCTTTCTATTGAATTAATATTGTTAGTTCCGGGGAAACAACCGCGTTGTTGTTATCAACAGCTCTAATTACTGCCTGCCCCGTATTCGCAGTAGTTACTATATCTACTTCGGAATTATCCGTATTGGAAACAATTTCAATCTCTATTAAATTTTGTGCATCGGAAACTTCTTCCCATGCTATTGCCGGTTCATTATCCATTCCCACTACATATGCTTTTAATCTTTTAGTCTGCCCTGCGGGGATAGTTAATGATGTTATACCCTGCGGGTTACTTTTTGACGGCTCAATATAAATCCCGGACTCGGAAGAATAAAATTTCGAACTGTTAAATTCATCTTCAATATATGAATTTACGGGATTATCTATTATTAA
>JASFMY010000048.1:0-42668 GCA_050117315.1 Ignavibacteria bacterium | reverse complement strand
TTTTCCTCTTATTAAGTGCACATGTTTTTTCTTCAATTTATTAATTACTTTGCACTTTTTCAGGGTTTTATTCACCTATCTTATTATTTTTTAAGCTCTTATTTGCTTTTCAGCAAGCCCTAATTAACTATAGAAGAAAAAACTTATCAGTAAATCATCCTCCGATATTACATGTTGAATTAACAAATTACTGTAACTTGAAATGCCCAATTTGTCCAAGATCAAAAATGAAACGCCCTATTTCATATATAGATTTAAAACTAATAGATAAAATAATTTCCGAATCAAAAGGGAAAACGGAATTAGCAACACTGCACGCATGGGGTGAAAGCATACTTCACCCTCAATTCGATACTATTATTAAAAAATTCAAAAATAACGGAATAAAGACCCAGCTCTCTACAAACGGTAGTTTTCTGGATGAAAGGAGAACTATTCTTTTACTTGAAAGCGGATTAGATTTTTTGATTTGCAGTCTCGATGCGATAAATGAAGAAACATACAATAAGCAAAGGTGTGGCGGAGATTACTGCAAAATAACCGGAAACATCGAAAGATTGCTTGCACTTGCAAAATTAACTAAATCAAAAACTTTCATTGTGCTCCAACTTGTCTACACAAATCTTAATAAAGATGAAGTAGATCATTTCCGGGAAAAGTGGAAGAACAAAGGGGCGCACATTTGGCTGAAGCCTTACAGCACATGGAATGGAGAAGATGAGGGGATGAATGATCTATATGTCGGCGATCAAATTTTATTTAAGGAAAATTTATGCGACTGGCCCTGGAGGCAAATGGTTATTCACGCCAACGGTAATGTTGTTGCTTGCTGCAATGATTATGACGGAAAGGAAGTACTTGGTAATATTTCCCAAAACAGTATTGACGAGATTTGGAATGGTGAAAAGATGAAGAGTTTCCGCTCTCTTCATATTAAAGGACGGGATAGTATTGCTTTCTGCAAAAGCTGTGATTATATGTCCCTGGGAACAATTAAGCAATCAGTGTTTGTTGCTTTCGATTATTTGAAGTCGTTAAAAGTTCAGACTTTTGTTGAGAATTATTATAAATGCGCGATTTAGTTTTATCAAATTAAAACTTTTGGGAGCTTATACGATATTAAAGGAGTATTAGAAACAGAGCTTAATTGAGTTGCTCCCTTATTATAACAAAGATTAAGCAACTCAAAAAGCTGTTCTCTAATTTAGAACCACTTTCGATTCATAGATTTCATCTATAATCTTTCTATCTCAATAATTTCTACCTATAATACTTTAGCTTTCCTTTACTTTGGGTGCCATAATCCCTAACTTAGAGTATTAAATTAAATAATACTGAGCAATTATCGGTTTCTTAAAAGAAGAAATATCGAAACACATTCTTACAACACCTTATTTCTTAAGCAATAATCCATCTTATAAATTCTTTTGATTCTCATTTAATTGATTTATTGACTTTACCTATTAAACTGGAGACAAAATGTTACGTGTTAACCGTTATGATAATTTTAACGAGCTTGAAAAACATTATTCATTGGAAGAAATAATTAATTTTTTATACGCCTACCTAGATAAATTCGGCGACTCAAAATCGGCAATTAAGAAAAGTATTGAATATGCATTTTCTGAAGAAAGCGGCAAAGGAGGATTCGTTTTAACCGGCACATGGCAAGGCAATCTGGTTGCGGTTGTTGTTATGAATAAAACAGGAATGAGTGAATATATACCGGATAACGTTCTTGTTTATGTTGCAGTTAATTCCGAATACAGGAATAAAGGTATCGGCGCAAGCATTATAAAAGAAGCCATTCAAAATTCGGAAGGAAATGTTAAACTTCATGTTGAATATGATAACCCGGCAAAAAGATTGTATGAAAGGCTCGGCTTCGAAAATAAATATGCAGAAATGAGATTTACCAAAGAGAATTAAAATGGCAACGTTAACTATTCACACCGATAAGATTTTAAGCAACATTAAAAAAGTTGACAGTTTCCTAAAACAAAGGGGAATTCAATGGTCATTTATTACTAAAATGGCTTGCGGTCATAAACCGGTATTAGAAAAAATTCTTCACGATGAATATCTGTTTAACCTTCACTCTATCGGCGATGCAAGGTTGAGTAACCTGAAGGTAATTAAAGATATCAATCCCGGACTAAAAACAATTTACATAAAACCGCCTGCCGTAAACCAGGTAGAAAATGTTGTAGAAGTGGCAGATGTGTCATTAAATTCATCCCTAAAAACAATAATTGAATTGAACGAAGCGGCTAAAAAACAGGATAAATTACATGAAGTAATTGTAATGATAGAAATGGGGGAACTGCGGGAAGGAATTGTAAGAGAAAATATAATTTCATTTTACAGTAAGATATTTGAGTTGTCGCATATTAAAATAATAGGACTGGGCACAAACTTGGGATGCATGTACGGTGTAGAGCCTACTTACGATAAACTTATTCAACTAAGTTTGTATAAACTTTTATTGGAAGAAAAATTTCAAAAAGAAATTCCACTGATTTCAGGAGGAAGTTCAATTACTCTGCCCCTGGTTGATAAAAAACTCCCGCAAAGTGTAAACCATTTAAGAATCGGCGAGACAGTTTTTCACGGTTTTTCTTTAATAGACGGGAAACGTTTCAAAAATTTATCAACAAAGGCATTTAATTTTTCTGCAGAAATAATTGAACTGGAAAAAAAAGACTCAATACCGGATGGACTCATCAGCGAAGCAAATGTAGGACACGCAGCCGCATATGCTAATACTACGAATATGCTTACTTATAAATCTATACTGGATTTCGGAACTATTGACGTGGATTATGATGATCTAACACCGCTTGATAATTCTATTCAGTTTGTAGGCACTACATCAGACATGACAGTATACGACCTAAAACAGAATACTGAAAAACACAAAGTTGGAAGCAAAATCCAATTTATTCCCAACTATATGGCAACTGCAAGGTTAATGAATTCAAAGTATATCACCAAAATTATAAAATAAGGAGACTATGCAAAAAGAGATTACACAAAAAGTAGAAGAAAGTAAAAAAAAATGGGATAAATATGCTGTCAACTATGATAAACATATTGTTAACGGACATCCCGATATTGTAAATTTTATAAAATTTGAAGAAGAATTTATAAACAATATACTTTTATTTTTATCAGCCCGGCAAAGCAGGCCACTTAAACTTTTTGATGTTTGCAGCGGCTCCGGAAGGATTCATAATTATTATTATAACTTATACAAAAATTCAAATGAAGAAACCGTTTTCCCTTCAAAACTCAAATGGATTCACGGGATAGATATTTCGAAGAATTTACTTGATATTGCTAAAAACAAACTTGAATTCGACACCGGAACAGATTCAAAAGAAATTGATAAATTAAAATTCAGTTTCGAACAAAAATCAGCTTTTGATTTATCTTTTGAAAATAACGACTTCATTACGGTAGCAACAAATCTTCTTAATACCATCGGCGTTTTGCAGCCGCCGGAGGGTTCTCAAAAATTGTTCAAATCAATTAGGGATTTAACAGAAAAAAACGGCGGTATTGGAATAATTTCGTGTTTCGAAAAAAAATATGTTGAAACTCATGCGTTGAACCAATATGAATCAACAATGCAGGTTTCCGGCCAACCCATCTGGACTTTTCCAAATGAATACACAAGTTCTGGTTATACTTTTGTACCTAAAGAATACAAAACAAAAGGCAACGTCTCACATGATACGGTTGTTGATGTGATTGATAAAAACGGAGATATAATTAGAGAGAATTTTACTATAAAAAGAAATTTCTCAAAAACACACAGTACTATTTTATCAGGCAATGTTAAAACTTTTACCGGGTATGAATCAATGTGGTATAGTTACGAAGTTATAGACCAATGGATCAAAAAGTACTGGGACGGATTACCTGCATACCATTTTGAAACTCAAACCATAGACAAAACTAAAGCCGAAGCCGGTCAAATTGCGATTCTCGATTGCGGTGATAATCTTAAAAACTACTTTAATAAAGGCTGATTATGGAATATCCCTTCATCCAGTATTCAATTATAATCCTCTATTTCATTTTTATAATTACCAAAGGAATAAGTAAATCCAAACAAATAAAAAATGAAGAAGACTTTCTAGTTGCAGGCAGAAATATTGGCTGGTTCTTATTACTGGCTACAATGAGTGCAACAGTTATCGGCGGCGGCGCTTCAATAGGTTCCATAGGTAAAACTTATGAATGGGGCATTATTATGCTGCTTGTTACTTGCGGCTGGTATTTACAGTTTATGTTTTCCGCAAAGTACATTGCACCGTACTTCAGGGAGAAAGAACTTTATACCGTTGCCGGTTTCTTCGGCGAAAGGTATGACGGTAAAAACAGGTTTGTGGCTTTCATTCTTTCCTTGGTTTTTTCAGTTGGAATTTTAGGCGCTCAAATGGTTGCGTTCGGGAAAATAATCAATTCCATGATGCCGGAAATTGATTATACTTTAGCTGTAATAATCGGCGGAAGCATTGTCATTCTCTACAGTACTGCCGGGGGATTACTGGCTGTTGTTCACACAGATCTTTACCAATTTATAATTTTAATGGCAGGCTTTCTTTTTACCGTTATAATGATGCTGCCTGAGTTTTTTGCAAACTCAACAGAAATTTTTGCTTCGCTTCCTGAAAACTTTTTACAGATTGACGGCGGTAAAGGAACAGTATTTTTATTATCAACTTTTCTCGCTTTCTTATTCGGTGAAACCTTTGCGCCCGGTTATGCTACAAGGTTTTGTGTAGGAAAAAATGCTAAAGAAATTACCAAAGGAATATTCAGAGCAGGAGCTTTTCTGCTTCTTACTTTCCCGGTTATTTTATTTTTTATAAGTGTTTATGCAAAATACAGTTTCCCGGATATTGATCCAGAAGCGGCACTGCCTCAAACTATATTAAAAATGCATAGCCCAGTTGTCTCCGGGTTAATAATTGCAGCGCTTATGAGTGCTGTTATGTCTTCTGCAGATTCAATACTGAATTCTACTACTGCAATTTTTACAAAAGATTTATATGAACAATACCTGGCTAAAAGCGGTGTTGCTCCTAAAAAGGGTTTACGTATTGCAAGAATAAGCTCAATTATTCTTGGTTTACTGGGCATCTCGCTGGCACTGGTTTTACCTAATATTATTGATTTACTGCTGATTACTTATTCGTTTTGGGCACCTTGCATTATTCTCCCCGTTATCGTAGGTGTATTTTATAAAGTGAAAAATGAAAGTATTAATAAAAGAATTTTTATAACAATGGTGATAACAATAGTTTCAACAATAATTTATATGATAATGTTTGCGGATACAACTTTACAGCCGACTGTATTCGGAGTCATAGTTTCAGTAGTTGTTTATTTTATTACTTCTTTCTTTATAAAAACAGTCAGTCTCAAAGGAATGGACTAAAATTTTGAGTAGGTAAGCTGGAAAGCTAAGATTTCAATCTTTTCTTAGCTTTTCAAATATTTTTGGGAATATCTAATCGCTTTTTCAACAATTTTAATTAATACTTGAGATTTGATAAACACATCATTAAAAAGCTTATCTAATTTTTCAGTTACGTATTCGTGCGCGATTTCGTTTCTTAGGTCTTTCATTTCTCTAAGTTCATCTACAGAGTTGATTAAGTTTCTTTTTTCAGCTCTGTTAATTATGTCAATAATCGAACCTTGATCTTCGAACTCAAAAAATCGATAGCTCGGTAAAGTTTATTAATCAGAATATCAATAGTTCTTGAATACCTGCTTGTCAAATTTTCGTATGCATCAAATTCGGTTTTACTATAATTATCTTTTATTCGATAGTATTACAAATATTTATCGATCTTTCAAGCCATTCTTTGGCTTTAACGACCTGGTTTAAAATAGTCTCTAAATTTTCTTTTTTCGAACTCATAGCCGGAGTGCTTTTTTAAAGGCAATTTTCTTAAATGGGGTATCAATCTCTTTGGTTAAAATAAAATCTATCTTTTGTACCCCGATCTCTTCAAATATTTTCCACCTTATTTTGCTTAACTGCATTTTGTTAATTTTATCGGATTGAATAATAAGATCAATGTCCCCGCCTTTTTTGTTATCGTCTACACGGGAGCCGAAAAGATAAACTCTGGCGTTATTGTCAAACTCTTTAACGGATTCTTTAATTATCAATATTTCTTTGTCATTCAGTCTCATTGATCCCGGTAATTATTTGGTTAAAATTAACAAATAATTATTTCAATGTCGCACCAAATGTTCAACATCAATTTTCTGGAGATTTTCAATTTCCCTGCCGAGAAATCTTTCCGCTATCTCTTTGAACTTGGAAGGAACGTCACTTACATAAAATTCATGTTTACCGTTTAATGCTTTTTCGTTCAGCATATCGTGATTTGTTAAATACTCTTTTACTTTGCGGGAAGAGGCGAAACCTGAATCGATAAGTTTAACATTTTCCCCAACTACTTTTTGAATTACCCCGGTCAATACCGGGTAATGTGTGCAGCCGAGAATGAGTGTATCGATTTCTTTTTCAGTGAGATCACTTAAATATTCTTTTGCAATAATCTCCGAAGCTTCATGATCGAGCCATCCTTCCTCGGCAAGGGGAACAAACAAGGGGCAGGCTTTTTCAGCCACAAATAAATCACCGTTCTTTTTTAAGAGGTCTTTTGAGTAGGCTCTGTTATTTATTGTAGCATTAGTACCTACAACACCTATCCTATTGTTTTTTGTTTCTCTTAAAGCAATATCCGAACCGGGTTCTATCATGCTTATAAAAGGGATGTTAAAATATTTGCGGAGAGTATCAACAGCAACGGAGGAAGCTGTGTTGCATGCAACAACAATCATCTTCACATTTTTCCGCATTAAAAAAATTGTGTTCTGGATTGAATATTCTATAACGGTTGAATTTGATTTCGAGCCGTAAGGTACCCTTGCGGTATCACCAAAGTAAACCATATCTTCGCCGGGAAGTAATTGTTCAATTCTTTTGACAACTGTTAACCCGCCAATCCCGGAATCAAATATTCCAATCGGCCTATTGTCTGCCATTTGTAAAGCCTATTATAAAAGTTCCTCAATCGTACTTTTCAATTTCTCTTCAATTAACTCATGCATCAACGGGGAGATTTTTTGTTCGTTTGAGTCCAGCACATAAAATGCATCCAGAACGTCGTCTCCTCTTGTAGCGATCTTTGCAAAGTAAATCGATAATCCAAGCTCAGATAGTTTATTTGTTATTTGGTAAAGCAGCCCGAGTTTATCAGGTGAATAAACATCAACAATTGTAAATTTGGGATGGTCTTCAAATTCAATTCTTACTTTGCTTTTCTTGGTAAACAATTTCGATTCTAAACGCCACCATTTTGATTTTAATTTTTTTACTTCGCTTCCAACTTTAAGCTCATTGTTAATTGATTTTTTAAGTACATCAATAATTTTATTATACTTGGAGTTATTAACTTTTTCGTGCGTTCTAAAGTCCGTAACGTTAAAACTGTCTATTACAATACCGTCGTTTCTAGTGAATATTTTTGCGTCGTGAATATTCAAATCATTAACAGCCAATGCCCCGCATAGCCTCGATAATAATGAAACAGAATCCCTTGCAATAACGGTTATATTTGTGAACGTACTGTTTTCTTTAAAGAAAACCGAACTTTCCGAACCGCTTAAAATTTCTTCAATATGTTCGCTTATTTCTTCTCTCGAATATAACTGCAGGTAGCCTACATCATTAATGGATTCAATGTGATTTTGAAATTCGCTGTAGGAAGACAATTCCGAATCGTTGTATTGTTGAATTGTTTCTGCAAAAAGTTCTTCGCCCGATATCCTTTTTTCCATCATTTGTTTTGTCTTATCGTAAAGCTCATACAATAGATCATCTTTCCATTGTGTCCAAACAACAGGGCTTACGGCAGATAAGTCCGCATAAGTAAGAAGGTACAAATAATCCAGTGCTTTTTTTGAAGAGAATATTTCGGCAAAACCGTTTAATGTTGACGCATCGTTTATGTTTCTTCTGAAAGCAACCTGCTCCATTGTTAAATGGTGGCGGACTAAAAACTGGACCAGGTCAATTTCATCCTGGTCATATCCCAGACGCTCCATAACCGTACTTGCAATTTCACTGCCTATTATTTCATGACCGGAAATACTTACAGGTTTAGCAATATCATGAAATATTACCGCCAAAAACAGAAGGTCTTTTTCTTTGATTAACGTATATATCTTGGAGATTTTATCTTTTTCGTTTACAAGGTTTTCCAAATTTTTTATAGCTATTAAAGTATGTTCGTCTGCTGTGTAACAATGGTAAACTCCCGGTTGGAAAAACCCGATCAAATCTCTAAACTCAGGTAAATATATTGCCAGTACCCCAAGTTCATTCATAGCAGAAAGCGTTTTGCCTACATGGTTGGGAAGTTTTAAAATTTCTCTAAAGAATACCGAAGAGGATTGAACATCAACCTCGGATTCACTTATCTCCTGAACGCTTTCAATTATCAGCGATCTTAAGTTCTCATCAAACCTTGCATCATTCAGCCCTCTATAATAAAAGGCTCTCAATATTTCCGAAATTTCTAGCCAATTATTATTGTCGCTTGTTTTGGAAATTATATCTCCTTTAAGTGAAAAATCTTCATCAAGCTGAATTGATAAATTATCAGGGAGAGGGTTTGAAATTTCTTCATCAAACCTTTTAACCATTGTTTTGGAAAAACGGTTAAGAATTGTT
This sequence comes from Ignavibacteria bacterium, assembly GCA_050117315.1. Taxonomy (GTDB): domain Bacteria; phylum Bacteroidota; class Ignavibacteria; order Ignavibacteriales; family Melioribacteraceae; genus JANQIV01. Next base: position 33,901 of record JASFMY010000048.1, on the reverse strand, counting down.
GAGGCTTCAAAATAATCCTGCATAAAGCTATTCCATGCATCTCTGCTATAATCAAGCAGTTTGGCTATCTTCTCCTGCGAGGAAAATTCCAGCCTGTCGTTTCCCCTATTTTCCAAAAGGTGAAGCAGGTTTCTTGAACCGAGAATAAGTTTATAGCTTTTTCTTAATCTTTCAATCTCCCTGCTGCTCATTAATTTTTTTTCTTTGATTATGTTCAGAAAATCTTCAGTATGCGTAAGTTCGGACTGGCTGTCCAGGAAACTGTCATTCTTTAAAGCATATATCCAGTTAACAACATGCATATCCCTTAAACCTCCGGCCGAGAATTTTATATTCGGTTCAAGGGTTTTAGCGGATTCGCCGTATTTCTCGCGGCGCATGTTTATATCGGAAAAGAATTCATAAATGAGATTTACTTTATCTTTAGGTTTTATCGATTTTATTACTTCCTTATTCCAATCGGAATAAATTTTTTCTTTTCCGTAAATAAAGCGCGTTTCGAAAAACTGGGTAAACGTATGGAGGTCTTCCTTAAGGAATTTTTTAATATCGGAAAATTCTCTTAAAGTATGCGAAACTTCAATACCGCAGTCCCATAACAAAGTAATGGCCTGTGTAATTACCTCTTTGTTCTCTTCTATTTTAGGAAAGATAAACATTATATCTATATCGGAATAGGGCGCCAACTCCCTGCGGCTGAAACTTCCGGTTGATGCAACCGCACCGTCAACGTGTTTATCCTTTAGAATTCTTATAATAAATTCTTCTACAAGAAATGAAAGCTTTAGAGAAAAGGCAAAAGGATCGTTAATTAGCTTAGGATCGTTAAAAATTTTATCCCGGCTCTGCTGGTATTCGATTTTAATTTCTTTAGGATTTACCATAATAAAAAAAGGGTTCAAAATGAACCCCTAAAATAATGATATTTTATTAAGTTTTATAATTTTTCGAATTTTCCCTGGAAAAATCTCAAATATTTTGGCTCGTAAACCATTTTTAATCCCTTGACGGATTTCCTGTTGTTATATACTTCTGCAACGGATTCAACAGTTACGTCAATATGCGCCTGCGTATAAACTCTCCGGGGAAATGTTAATCTTACCAGTTCTAATTTCGGGTACCTGTGCTTACCCGTTTTAGGATCGCGCCCTGCTGAAACAATGCCTCTTTCCATTCCCCGAACACCCGAATCTATATAGATTTCGGCTGCAAGAGTTTGGGCGGGAAATTCATCCTGTTTGATGTGTCGTAGGAATCTCTGCGCATCAAGAAAGATAGCATGACCGCCAAACGGCTTAACTATCGGCACACCGTATTTTTCCAATTGTTTACCGCAATAAGCAACCTGTCCGACCCTGGCTTTAATGTTATCGAACTCAACCATTTCTTCTATACCGCGGGCCATAGCTTCCATATCTCTGCCGGCCAAACCGCCGTAAGTATGAAGACCTTCATAAACTACAACCATGTTTCTTGCTTCTTCGTATACTTTTTTATTTTTTGTTGCAAGAAAACCGCCGATGTTAACCATTAAATCTTTTTTAGCGCTTACCCAAAGTCCGTCAAAAAATTTACACATCTCTTTTAGAATTTCAGCGACGGTTTTATTTTCATAACCTTTTTCTTTTTCTTTTATAAAGTAAGCATTTTCACATGCACGTGTTGCATCAAACCATAATTTAATCCTGTGTTTTTTACAATAGTCGCTTACTTCTTTTAAATTTTTCATTGAGAACGGCTGCCCGCCTGCCATGTTTACTGGGCCCGCCATACAGACATAGGGAATTTTTTTTGCGCCGACTTTCTGAACAAGCTCGTCAAGCTTTTTAATATCAATGTTGCCTTTGAATTCAAATTCATTCTGCGGTTCATGCGCTTCATCAACAATAACGTCAACAAATGTTCCTCCGGCTAATTCCTGGTGAAGTCTCGTAGTTGTAAAATACATATTACCCGGGATGTAATCACCCGGTTTAATCATGATTTGCGAAACCATGTGTTCTGCTGCTCTTCCCTGGTGAGTAGGGACAAAATAAGGCATGCCGTAATATTTTTTTACGTTATCCCATAAGTAGTAAAAGTTTTTACTGCCGGCATAAGCTTCGTCGCCAAGCATCATCCCGGCCCACTGGTAATCACTCATTGCGTTTGTACCGCTGTCGGTTAGAAGGTCAATATAAACGTCTACAGATTTTAATAAGAAAGTATTATAACCTGCTTCTTCTTCTGCTTTTTCTCTATACTCACGTGTAGTAACTTTTATAGGTTCAACTACCTTAATTTTGAAAGGTTCCGCCCAACTTCTTTTCGTTATTTTCTTAGCCATTTTTTCTCCATAAACTTTTTTAATAATTAATAAATTTCAAAACGTAACTATAAGTTTATGATCGGATATCATTGCAAGATGCTGATACTTTAATATCGTTCTTGTTCTTCTGAAAGAAAGATAAGGATTCTGCTGGACCTGATACTGCTGGTTAATTGCCAGCCATATCATTTTCAGAACAGATTTAATAATTGTCTTTATTGCATTAATAAAATTCATTCTAAATCATTCTTTATTTAAATCAACTTCTTTCTCGTATTCCGCTTCAATAACCGATGATATACCGCCGCGCACGTTGAACTCTGCAATTATTCTCATCCACCTGGGTTTGCAAACTTCAACCAGGTCGTCTAAAATTCTGTTTGTCACGGCTTCAAAATAAATCCCGTCATTTCTAAAACTGTTCAAGTAAAATTTATATGACTTCAACTCGACACAGATTTCATCCGGTACATATTCCAGGATTATCGTGGCAAAATCCGGCTGCCCGGTTTTGGGACATAGCGAAGTAAACTCCGGTGCATTATGAGTTATAATGTAATCCCTATCTGGATTTGGGTTTTCAAAAGTTTCCAAAATTTTTGTTTTGTCTTCCATTTATAATCCGCCTTTCACTATCTTATAAGTAGTTTGGTCTTTCTTTATATTTTATAGGATCTTCTTTCTGCAATTGCTGAAAGCCTCTTAAACGAAACGCACAACTGTCGCATACTCCGCAAGCTTCATCTTCATTTTGATAACATGACCATGTAAGATGAAGAGGCGCGTCTAACTCGAATCCTTTTTGAATAATTTCAGATTTGTTCATATGAATTATCGGGGTAACTATCGATATATCCGTTTCCGGTTTTGTACCTATCTGTGCTACCTTCTCAAATGATTTAAAAAATTCCGGCCTGCAGTCCGGGTAGCCGGTAGCATCTTCGTAAACAGCACCAACGAAAATTTTATCTGCACCTATCACTTCCGCCCAGCTTACACATGCCGATAATATATTTGCATTTCTAAAAGGAACGTACGATGAGGGAATTTCTTTATTCAATAAATCAGCTTTGGAGACAGTTATTGATTCGTCCGTTAATGAGGAACCGCCGATCTTCGAAAAATGAACAAAATCAATTACTAATCTATTTTCAACCTCGAAATGGTCGGCAATATTATGAAAAGCTTTTAATTCTCTCTTTTCGGTTTTTTGCCCATAGTTAAAATGGATAAAGGCCAAATAGTTTTCCTGCTTTGCTATAGCTGCCGTTACACAGCTATCCAATCCGCCGCTAACTGCTACAACCGCCAATTTTTTACTCAAATCCATAACTCGTTTTTTTTTAACAAAATATAAGACTTTATAATCTTTTTAATCAACTTAAAAATATTTTTTTTAGGTGGAGTGTAACTTTAATTTTCAATTTTCAATACAAATAAAACCAAAGCAACCGCAAAACTGATACCCGCCGACAAATAAAACGGTAAAGCAGCCCCGAACTGGTCCGATAATATGCCTGTAAAGAATGAACCGAGCAAAATTGCCATGCTCATGCATGTATTAAGCAACCCGATTGCCGTGGCTTTATAATTATCAACTATCAAATCCGAGACCCATGCTTTTGCGATTCCTTCTGTAGCAGCAGAATATATTCCGTATAATGCAAAAAGTATCCATATAAGATGCAAACTTACATCCTGTGCAAAACCTAAATAAACAATTGAGAATACAACCAATCCGGAGATGAAAATCTTTTTCTTTCCAAACCTGTCGGATAATATTCCTGCAGGGTAAGAAAAAAACGCATAAATAAAATTATAAAAAACATACCCCAGAATTGCGGTAAAATCAGATTGTGAAATTTCTTTTGACTTTAATATCAAAAAAATGTCACTGCTGTTAACCAGGGAGAAAATTGTAATAAGCAAAAGCATTTTTTTATACTCTGCCGGGGCAGAATTCCAAAACTCTTTGTATAATTTGTTTTTAGAATTGCGGGTAACTTTTTTGTCTTTTACCAGCCAGGTAAAATATACGGCAAATATTGAAGGTAGGAGTGTAGCAATAAATATCAAGGTATATTCGCCGGGATATATGTAAAGCAAAAGTACGGCTACTAAAGGGCCTGCAACTGCTCCAAGGGTATCCATGCTTCTGTGAAATCCAAAAATTGTCCCCGTGTTGTCGTTTGAGTTTGCAGCGAGAAGCGCATCACGCGGGGAAGTCCTAACCCCTTTTCCCACTCTATCTAATGCTCTTGCAACACCTACAACTGAAATAAACGGTAAAAAAACCTGGCAGGGATTTTACCAATGCAGAAAGTCCGTATCCTATTCTTACAAATAATGCACGTTTTCCTATTCTGTCCGACAGCAAACCAAAATAGCCTTTTAAGATTCCTGCAGTTACTTCGGCTATTCCTTCAATCAAGCCTACTATAGCCATTGATGAACCGAGCACCGCAGTTAAGAAGATTGGTGCAACAGGGTAAAGCATTTCACTCGCAAAATCAGTAAAAAAGCTTACCATTCCTAAAATAATAGCCTGGCGGGGAATTTTTTGTTTTCTCAAGATTTGGATATTTTTATTGTATTATTTGCAAATCTTAAAATTTTTATTGACAATTTCAAAACAACTTTTATATTGAACTTTTCGTTAAACTAAGAATCTGTCCAAAAATAAAATTATTTCTCACCAATTTTATTAAGGAAAATATTATGGAATATTACGAATTACATCCTGTTACGCCCCAGCTACGATACATTAACAAGGCGGTTGAAGTTATGAAAAAAGGGGGTGTTATAATTTACCCAACAGATACAGTTTACGGCTTTGGCTGCGATATCTACAACAAGGAAGCTTTAGAGAGAGTTTACTACATAAAAAATGAAGCCATCACTAAACTGTTCAGTTTTCTTTGTCCTGACCTGAAGGACATTTCCAGATATGCAAAGGTCTCCGACTACGCTTATAAAGCAATGAGGAAATGTTTGCCCGGGCCGTATACTTTTGTGCTTCCTGCTGCAAAAGAAGTACCGAAAAAATTGTGGACTAAAAGAAAAACCGTAGGAATACGGGTGCCGGATAACAACATTGCAAGAACTTTGGCACAGGAACTGGGCCATCCTATTATAAGCACCAGTGTAACAAGCCGGAAAGGAGATCTCTTCTACAATCCCGATGAAATAAAAATGGTATTTCAAACCCAGGTTGATTTAATGCTCAGCGGAGGCGAACTGAACGGGGAACCCTCCAGCATAGTTGATTTAAGCGACGACTCACCCGAAATAATAAGGGAAGGCGCCGGCGATGTAGGCATGTTTATTTAAATCTTCTTAATCTTACTCTTAATCAAAATCTGCGCAAATCAGACAGGGACTATTCTTCCCTGTGAATAAAAAAAGAGTTTGCTTGAGCGCTTGAAGAAATAACTATTTCATTAATGTTTGCGTGCGGCGGCCTTGTTGCACAAAAAATTACAGTTTCAGCTACATCATCGCCTGTTAACGGGGTCATCCCGCGGTAAACATTCTTTGCTTTTTCTTCGTCGCCATCGAACCTTACATTACTGAAATTTGTTTCTACCGCACCGGGATCAACCGAGGAAACGCGGATATTTTTATTCAGCAGATCAAGCCTTAACGCATCGGTTATTGCACGAACTGCAAATTTTGTAGCACAATAAACTCCTCCTCCCGAATAGGACATGTGCCCGGCGACTGATCCCATATTTATTACATGCCCCGAATTCCGTTCGTTCATTCCTTTTACGATTTCTTTTGTAACATAAAGCAAACCTTTAACATTGGTATCAATCATTTCTTCCCAGTTTTCTTTTTTGCCCTCGTGAATTTTGCTAAAGCCGCGGGCCAACCCTGCATTGTTCAGAAGTATATCTATATTCTTCCATTCATCAGGTAATGAATTTATTATTCTGTTAACTTCGTCAAAATCTCTAACATCCATTTTTGCGGCATGTACTTTAACTCCAAATTCATTACTTATATTTTCAGCCATTTCGTTTAAGACATTAATACGCCTGGCGGTAATGATTAAATCGGCTCCTTCTTTTGCAAAAGCATAAGTGCATGATTTGCCTATTCCGTCTGTTGCACCGGTAATAAATACGATTTTATTTTTCAAAGAATTCATAAATATCCTTTTCAGTAATTGATATACTTTATAACTTTTTTCGACGTAAAATTCAAATAAATAACTGTTGCTAAAATAATCCAAAAGGCTAAAATAATTTTTCCGTTATCTTGTATATTCAGACAAAAAGCTAAATTGACAAAATCATTATTCCTTTCCTCGCTAAGAATAAGTATTAATGAATTATAGAAAACGGATAAAAGCAGAAATCCCTGTACGAATAAATTAAATACTATTATAAAATACCTGTAAAATCCCAGCAAAGTTCTTTTTATAAAAATACCAAGCAGTCCTAAAACAATAATTAGGAAAAATTGAGGAGCAAGAAATACGGACAAAGATATTACAAGATTTGTATTGCTAATCGTGAAAAGATTGTGGGGTAATAAATAATTGTAAATTATTTTTGAGTCAGCAGAGGTAATTAAAGCAATAGCAATAAATTGAAAATATTCCGAAAGATATGCAGAAACCAAAACACCTAAAAAAAATCCTAGCGAAACAGCTTTTATATTATTTATATTTAAATTAAACATTTGTCCAGTATACTGTTTTTTAACTTGTCATCTAAAATAAATAAAAAAGTGTTTTTGGTGTTTTGAAATTTCGCAAATTATTTACAAATTTTAATTACATATTTAATGAGCTATACACCAGTTAGTTCATACTTAAAGGGCACTTAACAATTATTTAACTTTGCCTCTTTGAAGAAATAAATTAAAATTTCTTTTACATTATTTTACCTTTATGTTCTTTTATCTACCAATAATACCAGGATATTCATGGATCTATTTCTAATTGTTGTTATCGTTTTGTTTGTTCTTGCTATATCGGATTTGATAGTTGGTGTCAGTAATGATGCAGTAAATTTCTTAAACTCAGCCATAGGCTCAAAGGTTGCGCCACGTCATATAATTATGATTGTTGCCAGCATAGGTATTTTAGTTGGAACAACTTTTTCCAGCGGTTTAATGGAAGTTGCAAGAAAAGGGATATTTCACCCGGATCAGTTTTTGCTTCCGGAAATTATGGTAATCTTTTTAGCTGTAATGCTTACCGATGTTCTGCTGCTTGACCTTTTTAACACATTTGCATTGCCAACATCTACAACAGTATCAATTGTGTTTGAATTGTTAGGTGCTGCGGTAGCGGTATCTATGCTTAAAATATATAGTGAAAACCAAAGTTTATCGGATTTAATCCGTTACATTAATACGGGCCAGGCGCTTGCAATTATATCAGGAATATTACTATCAGTTGCAGTAGCTTTTTCTTCGGGTACTATCATTCAATTTTTTACCCGTTTAATTTTTACATTCGACTACGAAAAGAAAATCAAAAGATACGGTGCAATTTGGGGAGGTATAGCTTTAACCGCAATTACTTATTTCATTCTGGTTAAAGGGGCCAAGGGATCGTCAATTATAACTTCCGACACTCAAAACTGGATTAAAGAAAATACACAACTCATTTTAATCGGTAGTATTCTCTTTTGGGGGATTATATTACAAATATTGCTGCTCTTTACAAAAATAAATATCCTTAAGCCAATTGTTTTAGTAGGAACGTTTGCATTAGCACTTGCTTTTGCCGCAAATGATTTAGTTAATTTTATAGGTGTTCCTTTAGCCGGACTCAGTTCATACAGTATTGGTTTAGATAGCGCTAACCCTCTAACTCTTACCATGGAAGCACTAAAAGAGCCTGTACAATCGAATACTTTGCTTTTATTATTAGCCGGTATAACCATGGTAGTAACTCTATGGTTTTCACGTAAAGCAAGGTCTGTTACTAAAACGGAAGTAAACCTGGGAAGACAGGCGGAAGGTTTTGAAAGATTTGATTCTTCCCTTCTCTCGAGAGCAATTGTTAGGTTTAATATATCCATATTTGATTTCTTTAGAAAAGCAGTACCGCAGCCTGTTCAAGATTTCATTCAGAGTAGATTTGACAATACTCAGTTCGAGGAAATCAGCAAAAACAGTAGAGACGTTCCGGCATTCGACCTTTTGCGTGCATCGGTTAATTTAATGGTTGCAAGTATGGTTATTTCTTTTGCGACTTCATTAAAACTTCCTCTTTCAACAACCTATGTTACATTTATGGTTGCTATGGGTTCTTCACTATCCGATAAGGCGTGGGGCAGAGAGAGTGCTGTTTATAGGGTAACAGGTGTTTTAACCGTAATAGGGGGATGGTTTTTTACCGCTTTTATAGCATTTAGTGTTGCGGCAATTTTTGCAACTATTATTTTCTTCTTCAAATTACCGGCAACAATAGTATTAGCACTAATTGCCGGTGTTATTGTCATTAGAACCCATATACTGCACAAAAAAAGGGAAGAAGAACAGGAGCAACTTGAAGTAGCCTTTTTTGACAGTAAACTTGATACAAAGAAATCACTCGAAAAGTTTATTGAACAATCTGTTGATATTATTAGCAGCGTGAAAAATATAATTAATGAAACATTTAAAGGACTTGATAAAGAAAATAGGGAAATTCTAAGGGGTACGAAAAAACATGTAAAGGAATTAAAGAAAAAGAACAATAAGCTCGTATCTAATATATTTATTTCACTAAAAACTTTGCCTGAAAGCGATGTAAAAAAAGACAGGCGTTACGGCAAGATAATCGCTTCAATGCAGAATATTTTTCAAAGCACTAAGAACATTGCTACCGAAAGTTTTGACCACTTGGATAATAATCATAAAAAGCCGACTTCGCAGCAGCTAAAAGAAATACATGTCCTACAAGATCTTTTAAAAAGCGAAATAGAAGAAACTTCAAGAATATTATCGGAAAAAGATTTTAACAATACGCAAAAAATAGATGATCTTATAAACGTCTTGAACGATAGAATAAGAGAGTTTGATGAAAACCAACTACTGAGAATTAAGCAAGGTTCTTCAACAAACAAAGGCAGTATGCTTTATCTGGATATTTTGGGTGAGACTGAAAATATTTCCAGCAATGTAAAAAATCTTGTGAGTTTATATAAAAAAAATTACAGTGAATTTTTAGAAAAGTAATATTGCTTAAATAAATTTTTCCTTGTTTTTAAAAAACTTCTTCAGCAGCTTTTTTATTTCTTTTTTGTTGACGTAAGTAATTGCAGTATCTATATCAAACCACATCCGTCTGCGGAAATTATCTTCAAGCCACTGCTGCATTATTTTTTCCACTTTAAACGGGAATACTTCCACATTACAAAGAGTATCCATTTTTTTATAAACGTAACTCCCCACCGGCTGTTCATATATTTTACCGATTATGCCTGCTTCTTCCAGCGCTTCCTTCTCGGCCGAATCAACATGTGTTTCCCCCTTCTCAACAATACCTTTCGGTAATATCCAATGTTGTTTGTTCCTTGAAGTAATCAACATAACTTCAATCTCACTACCGCAATTTCTAAAAGGTATTACCGCTGCCTGTTCAATCATATTATTCAAAATAATTCCGTTAATTTAAGAGCACAAAAATAATTAATAGGCAAACATCTCCAAACTTTTAACAATTTTTTAACACGGCTGATTTTCATTCTTAGCAATTGATGTTAAAGAGTATTTTTCACAAATTATAATTTGATAATATATATTATTTTACAGTAATTTTTAGAGACAAAAATGGAATTAGCAAAGCTATTAGGTGAAGTTGAAAAGCATGTCTTAAACCTAATTCAAGAAAAATCTCCCACAACAAACTTATACCATGATCTTACTCATACTTCCGAAGTAGTAAAAGTTGCAAAAACAATAGGACAGAAAGAGGGGTTTAAAGAAAACGATTTAATGTTGTTACAGATTGCCGCATGGTTTCATGATATTGGTTACATTGATGGCTGTGAAAACCATGAAGTAAAAAGTTCGGAATATGCGCGAAAGTTTCTGTCCGAAAAAAAACTTGAAGAAGAAAAGATAAATAAAATAACTTCAGCAATAATGGCTACCAAAATGCCGCCGAGTCCAAAAGACTTATTCGAAGAAGTTTTATGCGACGCGGATTTAGCTCACGTTGGAAGAAAAGATTTCTTTGACAAAAGTGCTATTTTAAGGATGGAGGTAGAGAGAAGAGACAAAATTGAGTTTACCGATAGCGAATGGTACAAAAAAAATATTGACTTTATTGCCAAACATAGGTTCTTCACTAATTATGCAACAGATAAATACCAGGAGCAAAAGAATTCTAACATTCTTAAGCTTCAAAAAAAATTGAAGAAAAAAGAAAAAAAAAACAAAGAGAGCAATTTAAAAACCGAAAAGTTTGAGTTCGAAAAAGAAAAGTTGGAAACCAAAAAAGAATTTGATAAGAGAGCTGAACGCGGTATTGAAACTATGTTTCGTAACGTGATGAGAACCCACGTAAGCTTCAGCGCTATGGCCGACAACAAAGCCAACATAATGATAAGTGTTAACACCCTTCTAATTACCGCTATTGTAGCAATACTTCTGAGAAAACTGGACAGTAACCCGCATTTAATAGTCCCGACCGCTGTACTAACAACAGTCAGCCTTGTTACTCTAATATTCGCAGTGTTGGTAACAAGACCCAAAGTAACATCAGGAACGTTTACAAAAGAGGACATTGATAACAAAATCGTAAACCTTTTATACTTCGGTAACTTTTCAAATATGTCTTTGGATGATTTTTCGTGGGGAATGAAAGAATTAATGAATGACAGAGATTACCTGTACTCAAGCATGATAAAAGATTTTTATTTTCTCGGTAACGTTCTGGGACAAAAATATAAGTACTTAAGAATCTGCTACAACATATTTATGTACGGACTTATTCTATCTGTAATTGCATATACAATTGCTATAATACTTTACCCTGAAGGAACACAATTAGACAATCTTTTGGAATAGAAAAAGCTTTCAATGAAAACATTATACCTTACCCGTCACGCCAAATCAAGCTGGAAAGACCAGAGTCTTGATGATTTTGACAGGCCATTGAACAAACGAGGTAAAAGAGACGCACCTTTTATGGGGCAATTGTTAAAGAAAAAAAACATTCTGCCCGATGTTCTTATTTCAAGCCCCGCAGTTAGGGCTTACACAACCGCAAGAACAATAGCCTCCGAAATCGGTTATCCTCCCGAAAATATTTTGGCGGACAAAAATATTTATGAAGCAAGTTCAAGCGAACTGCTCGATATTATAAATTCAATCGAAGATGAAAATCAATCTGCAATGATGTTTGGGCACAACCCTGGATTCACTACACTCTGCCATTATTTAACCGGCAAAGATATTTTGAATATCCCGACTTGCGGTATTGTAAAAATTGAATTCGAGAAAAATAAGTGGTCGGAAATTGAAATTGGTACGGGTAACTTAATATGGTTTGAATATCCCAAAAAATATTTCTAGTAGCATGGGAAATTATATTTTCGAAAATAGGGAGATTAGCTGGCTTTCATTTAATTACAGGGTGCTCCAGGAAGCCAAAGATAAATCCAACCCTCTTTATGAAAGAATAAAATTCCTTGCTATATATTCTTCCAACCTGGATGAATTTTTCAGAGTGCGTGTAGCATCTTTAAGAAGTTTGTTAAGGCTGAAAAAGAAATCTACGGACGAACTTGATTTTGAACCTGCGAAACTCTTAAAAGATATTCACGCCATTGTTAATAAACAGCAGGAAGAGTATGGAGAAATTTTCAGAAACCAAATCATCCCGGAGTTGCATCAAAAGAATATCTGCCTGGTAGATACTGAACAACTTAACGAAGAACAACGAGACTTTCTTGAAGATTATTTTCAAGTAAATATAATTCAATACATTGAGCCAATCCCATTGGTTAAATCAGAGATACCTCCTTTTCTTAGAAACGGCGGGCTTTATTTTGTTGTGAAGCTTTCAAAAAAAAATGATAACAAAAATAAAGATAAACAGAAAAAAAAATATGCATATGAATTAGTACAAATTCCTTCCCAGCACTTAAGCAGATTTGTTATACTTCCAAGCGATAAAGAAGAAACTCGAATAATTTTTTTAGATGACATAATTAAGTTCAATTTACAACTAGTCTTTCCCGGTTACAAAGTTGAAAATTCATACTCGGTTAAACTAACCCGTGATGCGGAACTTTATATCGAAGACGAATTTACCGGCAACCTATTAAATAAAATAAAAAAAGGATTGAGTAAAAGGTCGACAGGTGTTCCGAGCAGGTTTTTGTATGACAAAAATATGCCGGATCAATTCTTAAAATTTGTTAAATCGGCTTTACAGCTCGGTAGCGAAGATATAGTACCGGGCGGGAAATATCATAATTTCGACGACTTTTTCGACTTCCCAAACCCTGGGTTTGAGCACCTTGAATACAAACCGTTAATTCCTCTAAAGCATAAAGGATTTGAAAACTCTGGAAACCTCTTTGAAGCAATAAAAGAAAGCGATAAAGCACTTTTTTTTCCGTACCAAACCTACAATTATGTTATTGAACTCTTGAGCAGAGCGGCAGAAGCTCCCGAAGTTACTTCAATTAAAATTACGCAGTACCGTGTTGCAAAAGATTCCGAGATTATAAACTCTTTAATCAAAGCTGTAAAAAATAAAAAGGAAGTAATAGTATTTGTAGAATTAAAAGCCCGATTTGATGAAGAGAGAAATATCAAATGGGCTGAAGAAATGGAAAAAGCCGGGATAAAAGTTTATTACAGTTTCCCCGGTTTAAAAGTGCACGCTAAAATAGCCTTAGTAACCAGGAAAGAAAATGGCAAACCTGTAAAATACGCGTACCTTGGTACAGGTAATTTTAACGAAAAGACTGCAAAGATTTACAGCGATTTTGGTCTGTTCACCTATAAAGAAGAAATTACGAAGGAAATTGAAAACGTTTTTGAATTTTTATCAAACAAAAAATTTGATTATAAATTTAATCACATCCTGGTAGCACAATTTAATATGCGTGATAAGTTTACGGCATTAATTGAAAACGAGATTGAATTAGCCGGGCAGGGAAAAAAAGCAAAAATTACTTTAAAGATGAATTCGCTTGAAGATAAAAAAATGATTAAAAAATTATATGAAGCAAGTAATGCCGGTGTTAGAATAGATATAATCATACGTGGAATATGTTGCCTGGTTCCTGGAGTTAAAGGACAGAGCGAAAACATTAATGTCATCAGCATATTGGATAGATATCTTGAACATGCAAGAATTTACATTTTTAACAATGATGGTGATGAAAAAATATATTGCGCATCTGCCGATTGGATGAAAAGAAACTTAAGCAGAAGAGTTGAAGTTGGCTTCCCTGTATATGATGAAAATATTAAACAGGATATAAAACATATAATCAACCTGCAATTGAAAGATTCAAGGAAAGCCCGCATAATAGACAAAGGAAATTTAAACAGATATTTATCAACTGATTCAGATAATAAAATTTCCTCACAGGAAACTGCTTATAATTATTTTATGGCGACATAAATTAAAGAGATACGAAAGACTTAGAGATTATATCTTGTTTAATAATTCATATATCTATATTTATATCTTTCTTATTTGCTTTTAATTAAAAAAACACTATATTTACAAATCCAGCCACTTTATTAACAGCAATTTCACCCGGTTTTTTCATTGTTGTTGAATAGTCTATTTGCTATTGGTATAATTTAATCTTTTTTATTAAGCGGACTCGTTGTTATAAGCATATGAAGAATAAGTGATATGAAAAGATTTTTTTTAAACTATAAGTATACAATCGTAGGAGTTTTAGTTTCTTTTATTCTATATATAATAGAATTGCTAAGCAACGCCGACTTTATAGAGAAAATCGTGACCGGACTCAAAAGATTCGATAAATATGAAATTAATGAGTTGCTAATTGGGGGCTTTATTACGAGTACATGTTTTATAGTTGACATGGTCTTAAAAAAAACAGAGAAAGAACATAAACTTCTATTGGAAAAACAAAAACTTAATGTTTTAAAAAGTACTACAAGAACTATGCAGGATATTATGAATAATCTGGTTATAGCTCTGCAATACCTCCGTACCAACGGCGAAGAAGATAAAACCCTCGATGAAGAATCAATTAAGATGATAGACGAATTAATTAAAAGTGCTACCGAAAGAATTATTGCTCTAAGCAATTTGGAAAGTATTAACGAGAAAGAAATTTATTCCGGGGTATCTGTAATTGATTACAACGATAAAAAAAAGCGAAAGACCTTTGTTGACGAAAAATAGGATTACATCTAATCTTTATAAAAATTGCTTTAAAACTCAAAGAACACAGTTAGCTCTCTAACCTAAAACCCGAATCCAAAGTTTAAATACATATTTGTTGTTTCGGATGAAGCGGCAAAATTTACAGCCAGCAAATATTCATCAAAATATGAAATCCACATTCCAGCCCCATAAGACGGATGCCATCTGGACGAATTTTCATTCTGCGCGTAAACTCTGCCCGTCTCAATAAAAGTATTAAATCCTAATTTGCCCTTAAGAATAAACTTAACATCGGCCAGATAATTCCTTAATTCTGCTTTGCCGAATAACATTGCATCACCGCTAAATCTCTCGCGGGCAAATCCCCTTAAATTATCTGATCCCCCGAGGTAAACGCCTTCTAAAAAAGGATAATCGCCGAACACCTTGGCGGTGCCAAATCTAAAAGCAATAGTTGAACTTCTCAGGGTGAAATAATTTCTTAAGTCAAACTCTGCTCTCAAAAAATTTTCATTTACGTCAAACAACTCCGGGAAATAATTCAGTTTTGTTTTGATGACAAATCCCTCTTTTGGGATCGTGGAATTATCTCTAAAATCAATTTTCACTTCATTGAAAACATTTCCCGAAAAAAAATTCTCAACCCCGTAATCATCAAAGGGACAGTTAACAAGTAATTGTTCGTGCGCTAATTCAGAGTGTGAAAAATTTATTGATACTCCTAATGTGGCTTCTACTTTGTTATTCAGATGAAAACTAATATGCGGTTGTATAAAAATCATTTCCTGGCTTAACTTGTAATAATCATTATCTTCTAAATCATCGCTATAAAATGTTTCATTCCCGTAACCATAATATTTTGTAAAACGTAGCTGTGTAAATTCTGCATCCAAATGCAGCCAGGCTTTTCTTAATACTTGCGTAAAAGTGCTCTGGTATTTTACTCTGAAGCTTTCTGGTGCTGTAGCAAAAGTTGTTGAAAGACTCATACTATATTCATATGGTACTGCCCTAAAATTATATTTATTCCAGATATTGTAGGCCCCTATTATGAAACCGTTATCCGAATCATACGACAGTAATGGAAAAATAAAATGTTCACTTCCCCTGTCCCTTTGAAGCGGTTCGTATCTTGCTGCAGGGTCTTCCGGAATGGGATATTTATTTTTGTCGTGATACAAATTACCGTTATCAATAATCTTTGTTTTTGCACCGCTATCATAAACGATTATCTTGGCAGAGGATTGGTCAACGATTTCATCAGCTCCTTCTCCCCCTATTATTCTTATCAAAGGGGATTTTTCAGAGCTACCTCTTATGATAATTTTATCATCGCCGTCCAGCATGTGAATTCTTAAATCTTTTAATAAATTGTTGTCAAATTCTTTTGAATAAAGCGGAACTCCCTTCTTTTCCCTGGAAGATTTATCTCTTTCAAAGACTTCAACTTTTGTTGAGTTTTTATTCAGCTCTACGTCTATAAAGTTTTCGTCATTAACAGCATAAACATCGGCTGTTGTATTAATCAATTCATAGAACTCATTTGAAATCTCAAAAAGATTATATCTTCTAATTTTCAGGTTTGTTATCAACTCTTTACCGGAAAGCTCATAAATATTTTGGGGAAGAACGCTTACTGCATCCTCTATTAAATCATCCGTAATTTTGCTTTTAACATAAACGGCAACAGAATCCCACGTAGGTTTATCAATTTGTGTTAAAAACTTTCTGTCAAGAAATTTGCCGTTCCATGTAATATATTTTATACCAGGATACTCTTCATTAAATGTTTCCATTTGAGGGATCACTATTTCTATTATTGAAGGAAGCAGCCCGTCAAATTTTGAAAATGCCTGGTCTCTATCCCGCGGGAAAGGTTCCCAGATTTCATTGCCGTTTTCTCTAAACCTTATCCACTTCCATTGATCGGTATGCCTGTCCCAATCGCCTAAAAAGATATCAACCAACCTTGCTTTCAAAAACATTGTTTCATCAACACTTTCATCTGTTTTGTTTTCTAGCCTTTCAAATAAATCCAAGGTACTTTCCACTTTGTCCGCACCGTCAAAACCCGGTACATATTCATTATCAACATCATAGGGATGGATTTCAATTGTTCCCACCAGTCCTCCGAACTCTTCCCTGAACTCGTTTAATAATTCAGAATCAGGCATTTTAAATAGTACCGGCGGTGAATGGATCAATTCAACTCCATCTAAAATTTTTGCAACAATAAGCGGGGCATATGGATGTGCAGAACTTATTTGATCTTGCATAACAGAAGCAACAATTGAGCCATGCAATTCCGGCGGTAAACCTTTAGCAGGGTCCTTATCCAGTGATCTAAATTTGTAAATTAAACCGTCTTTCCCTTTTAACCTAAGCGACTTAGTCTGAAAACCGCCGCCGCGTTCAATTGGTGTTAATCCCCCGGCAAATTTTTCTAAATCCAGAACTTCAATTTTAACTTCCGAAGCCCATACATCGCGCCAGTGTTCGCCGAAAATTATTTCCCAAAACCAGCTCCCGGCATAATGCTGACCGGGAATGACCGAAACAGTATCGTTTTCTTGAGCAAATAAACAGGTTGAGCTGAGAAAAATTGCAATAAATATATATTTTAATCTTATCATGCACCTTTTTGTTAAGCGAATAACAAAAAGAATATAACAAATTCTTTTTTTAGAAGTAATGGTTTGGAGTTTATTAAACCGGGGTTCTGAAAGTGCTTAATTACAATAGTATACTGATAACATAGACTTTGTCGATTCTCCGCTACTTTTTTTCGACCAATAAACGGTTGGACAGTTATTCCTTAAAAGAATAAATAGTAAGCTTTGCTCTTTTTCCTGCAGCTTCATCACTTATTATTAGATTATTCTCCGAATCAAATGTAATACCTTCCGGTTGCGGGTGATCATTCTTTTTTAATTTCTTAGCATCAAGTATTTCACCGCTTTCCGAAAGTTCAACAAGGCAAGGCTCTTCTCTTGCAGATATAATGAAAAAAGTATTTGAAACGGGATTCTTTTCTATACCGGAAGGATAAAATTTCTTTATACCGAAATCATCTTTTAACTTCTTTAATGATATTAAAAATCTCGGTTCTTTTTTTAATTTATATTCGTTTAACACATACGAGTATACTGCCCTGTACCCTTTATACTTTTTACCGGGATCTTCTTTGCAGGCAATTAAAAGTGTGTTTGTTTTTTTATCATAACACAAACCTTCTATATTATTGGAAGCACTCAAGCCCGTGCGGTAAGTTTTGTAATTTACAGCTTGTCTGTTTTTTCCTTCTTTAAATTGATACAACAAGCCGTTGCTTGTTATTAAATAAAAGTAATTTCTTGAAATTGCTATTCCTTCAAAGTCTGCTTCGGCTGTCCATTTGCCTAAGAAGAATCTTTTTACTTCTTTACCAGTTTTAGGGTCAACCTCGTATATTTTGCCAATTTCATCGTTGTGTGCAAACAGTTTGCCGTCACTAGAATAAACTAAACCTGAAACTTCGTTAAGTCCGTCAAAGAGTTTAACCACAGTTCCATTTTGGAAGTCATACTGATCCCTACATGAAATCAAGATTAAAAAATATATAAAAGATAAAAACATGCAATACTCCATGCTGATATTATTTATGTTGGAAGCGATTTTTATCCATCAATTAAAATTGTAATTTAATAAAAAACAACAAATCATATTACAATCAGATGTTTAAAAGAAAAAAATAAAACTGCCAAAATCACAAGAAAAAGGTAAACTCGGGGTGCTTCATTTGCTGCGAATGTGGTCATTGGCAAATCTTAGAACAAGGGGTATAACTACGGAAGTAGATAAAGATCTCGAATGGAAATTAGATCTCATAATTATTGACAGTCTAGGCTTAGGATTGGAAGCAACGACAAAATATTTACATCAAAATACAACTTATGAAGACTTTGAGAATTGGATTTTTGGAACCGGAACTGGTATGTTATTATAAAAAATGCAGTTTCAAAAGATGATTGCAAAGCTGCAGAAAATGCCATTTGGAATTTTATTGATGCCACGCCGGATAACCGTGATAGCTGGTATAAAAATCATCCTGCCAAACAGGGAATAATGATTCAATTTCTTAGAAATCCGGCTCTTGATAAAAACCGTAATTCTCCAAAAATCAGGATAGCTTTTGAACAGCTCTGGAACAGAAAAGATTTAATAGTAACAACCGACCGAGTAAGTTTTAATACCCCGGAAAGATCCGGTTACCAATTTTCCGGTCCTTACATGCACTGGGATACAAGCATACATTTGCCGATACCACTGGGATTACAAGGGATATTATACCTGGTTGACGTTCAAGAAAACCAAGGAGCATTTACGTGTGTACCGGGATTTCATAATAAAATAGAAAACTGGTTAAAGAACTTACCTGCTGGTACAGACCCGAGAGGAATAAATTTTGACAGCCTAGGAGCAAAACCAATTGCTGCTAATGCCGGCGATTTCATCATTTGGCACCATGCTTTGCCGCACGGCAGCCGCCCTAATACCGGAGACTACCCAAGAATTGTTCAATATATAAAATGGTATCCGCCCGACTATGCAGATAGAAGACCCTGGAAATAAAGTAATGATTCATTAGAAAATAGTATAACACAATAAAACCCGTATTCCACTAATTTAGAAATCATTACTTGATTCTTAACATTTTTTTAATATCATTCGGCATCGATATAAAACTTAAATGAGCTGAAAATGAATCCGCTTTCTTACTTTAAAAAATTGTCTTTAATATTCATTTTATCCGGCTTGAACATTTTTATTTTTTCCCAGAAAGTTACCTTTGAAGGATACGGAGCAACCGGTTTTAAGTTTTACGATAGGGATATTCTCAACGGATATAACCAGGAAACATTTTACGAAGGGAAACTACAGGCTGAAATAAAATACAATGATGAAATAGAAGCACAACTGGACTTCAGGGGAAACTCAACCGGCAGCAGTGCAGAGTTTAGAGAGTTCTCGGTTAAGTTTGAATACTTTGAAAACTTTACTTTAAAAATCGGGAACATCAAAAGGCCTTTTGGATATGAGTATTTAATTAATAGGGAAGCGATGCACACATCTGAACGTAATAATCTATACAACAGTATTGAAGAACTCGGTTACGGCGGAAGAAGCGTTAGCATAATGGGATATTACAAATACTCAAAGAAAAGACCTGATTTTCCTTATACATACTACGTTTCTATTTTTAAGAATAACAATCTAACTCAAGGCATTTCAACAAGGTTTGTTTACCACGCAGGAAATTTAGGTTACGGAATAAGTTACATGTTCCAGGATTCGGGCGGAGATGAACCTATTACCGCAAACGGATTTGAAGCAGATATAACTTTTGAGAAGGATAAATTCTTAACCAATATTGAAGCGTTTTATTTTCAGGATAAAGAGGAAGGAATAAGACAAAGACTAATCGGCGGAGATGAAAACGTATACGGCATGGGCGCAAAGCTTATGACAAAATTAAGATTTGATGTGGATGGAAAAATTATTAAGGCTATCGACCCGGTTTTATTATTTAGTTATTACCTTCCCGATACCGATGTAACCGGAACAAACCAGATTCAGTCTCTTGTCGGCGCAAACTTTTATTTAGATAAAAAGGTTAGAGTAAGTGTAAATGCCGATCTGAGACTTACAAAAAATCAGTATAATAGTGAATATTCAACTAAGGAATCCAGGGGAATTATTGAATTCCTCGTGAGGTTTTAGATGAAAAGAATTTTTTTTCTCCCATTAATTATTTTAATGATAAGCTGCAATGATGTAATTCTTAACCCCTCTGAAGAATTAACCGATGTACCGGTAATGGAGTTTGTTATTGATGAATATCTATATTCAAAACTATTAAATGGAAGATTATTGGATACTGAAATTTCTATTCAATTAGTGTTTGAAGAAAAACTTTACGAAGCTACTCTTGAAGCTTCTGGAGCAGGCTCAAGGTATAACCCGAGATGGTCTTATGAAATTAAACTAAATGAAGGAAGTGAAATTTACGGGTTCTCGGTTTTTAACCTTAGTTCGCAGAACTTTGACCCGACCATGCTTCACACTACATTAACTTCATGGTATTATTCAATGCTTGGTATGCCGACTTTTAAGAATACACATGTTTTCTTAAAAATAAACAACGAAGATAAAGCTCTGCTTGTAATGACAGAGGAGGTAGACGAAGACTACTTTGAAAGAAGAAACAAAGATATTTATGAAGTAATGAAAGTCGAATTCGGATCAAAGTTTACTTTTGAAGAAGGAGAGTTCAATCCCCAGTTTCATTTTGATAAAGAAATACCGGACGATGATAACTATAATAATCTTATTGAATTTATAAACGCTGTAGATACAAGTGGTGTAGAAAATCTAGATGAAAGTCTCGGCAAATTTCTAAACTTAGAAAATTATATCAAATACCACGCAGCTACTTCAATTTTAAATAACGACGATTCTTTCACAAACAATTTCTTTTTAATAAAAGAGAATCCCGTTTTGCCTTATGAAGTAATCCCGTGGGACTTTGATAAAAGCTTCAGCAAACTTAATGACGTTGAATACGGCGGGGAAAACGCTATAATTAAAAAGTTATTCAGAAACAAATCTACTTTTAATTGGTACAAACAGGAAATTATTGAACAATTAACAAATTATTATACTGAAGAAAATTTATTCCCTATTATTGACTCAACGGCAAATTATATTAATGCTGCTTATGGTATTGACAAATATTTAAAAAACTGTTATAATTTGGATGAAGAAATTTTATTTTTGAAACGATATATTAGTGAGAGAAGAAGAAAGCTTATAGAAAGACTCGACTATTTAACAGAAGATTATTTTGATTAATGATTTCACATAGATTATTTTTTATTCTTTTTTTGTTGTTCTCAACATACTTATGCTGTCAAAGTTTGAAGAGGCAAAACGAGTTATCTCAAACCTTCAGCAAAGTAGCAAACGGACTTAAAGACGCAATAGATTGGTACGATGTTCCAATTGCAGTTGCTTTTTATAATAGAGCTCAGATAAGCAGAACTAATTTCGGTAACTGTATTGTATTGGATCCTACCCCTTTTGAGCAAAGTTTATCAAATTCAATAGGCGATAAAAACAACAGTACACTCGGCAGTATGGATAAAGATATACTCCCCGACATGGTTTTCTACAGTAGATTGTCAACAAACCTGGTATTGGATTTATTTACTGATGCTAATATCACGCAAAAAAATTACAAAGATGTTTTCTTGTTTAGAAAATCTTTAATATATACATATACATTAACGGAGTATATAAAAAGTTTTGTTTACAGAAAACGTCCCGACGAAACCGACAGCAGAAGTTTCATAAGCGGGCATACCTCCACAACTTTTGCGGCTGCAACTTATCTTTACCTTGAATTGGATGACTTTTTTGATGGTTGGGATGTAACAAGAAGAAACGATGTCCTAAAAAATGTATTAAAGGTAGGATCGACTACTGTCTTATACGGCTGGGCAAGCTTTGTTGGATACAGCAGGTTGCGTGATAAAAAGCATTACCTTTCCGATGTTATCTCAGGTGCGATTGTCGGCTCCCTAATTTCTTATATTGTTTATACAATTCACCGGGAAGATGAACCAGGACTGTTCAATAATTTTAATTTAATTTCCAACAACGAAGACGTAGCACTTTCATTTAGATTGGGACTATAAAATAAAAAACCCGGCCTAATAGGGACCGGGTTTCGTCTCTAGGGTAACTAAGAACTACTCTTCAATAAGCCTCCCGTTATCTCTAACGGTAAAGGAGGAATTATTTGCTTTTAATTGATTTCCGGCATAGCCGTTTAATTTGAATTGTTTTACTACTTCTTGCAAATTGTTTGTTAAACTGTAGAGATCTTCTGCAGCCCTGCTTATCTGCTGTGTTCCCTGCGCAGATTGATGAGTGACATTATTTATCGCCTCAACATTTTTACTAATTGATTCCGAAGTCGCCGCTTGTTGTTCGCTTGCAACTGCAAGTTGACTAATAATTTCACTTACCTTATCTGAATTACCAATAATTTCATTTAATGATGTTCCGGCCTTTTGAGCAAGCTCTTTACCTTTTTCTACTTCCCTTGTACCTTCTTCAATAGCTTCAACAGCTCCGTTGGTATCTCTTTGAATTTGCTTTATCATTGTTTCAATTTCTTTTGTAGCCTTTGTAGTTCTTTCGGCCAATTTTCTTACTTCGTCTGCTACTACGGCAAACCCGCGTCCTTGTTCACCTGCGCGGGCAGCTTCAATAGCAGCATTTAAAGCAAGCAGGTTTGTTTGCTCGGCTATATCGTTAATAACTTTTATAATTTCGCCTATTTCATCGCTGCTTCTGCCAAGCTCCTGAATTGTTTTTGCCGACTCAACAACTATATCCGCAATTCTATTTATACCGTTTATTGTTTCAACTACTACGTTGCCGCCTTCTTTGGCTTTATCACCGGCAGACTTCGCAACTGCAGCGGCGTCATTAGCATTTTTAGTACTTTCAATTATAGTTTTGGTCATTTGTTCAATTGATCCTGCTACCTCAGTAGTTTGAGAACTTTGCTCAGATGCACCTGCAGCCATTTCTTCTGTGCTGGAGGATATTTGAGCAGCAGAACTTATCAATTCATTTGAGCTTGCCGATACTTTGCCAATTACTTCGCTTAAGGACTCTATAACCTTATTTACATTTTCTTTTATTTGTAAATAATCGCCTTTATAGTCACCTTCCATGTGTTTGGTAAAATCACCTTGAGCCATTGTGTTTAATACGGAGCTTGCTTCGTTAATCGGAGCTACAGTTGAATCTAGAATAGAATTTACGCCTTCTATGATTCTTCTCCAACCACCTGAAAATTTATTAACGTCTCCTCTAACGCTTAAATCACCTTGTCTGTTAGCTTCAATTAATTTATCTGCTTCCGCCAGTACGTCTTCTATTGCTTCAACTTCTTTGTTAAAAGAATTGGCTAATTCATCAGCATCCGAGGCAGCTTCAACTTTTTCCAATTCCCCGTTTGCAATTTTCTGAGCAGCTTTAACCTTTTCTTTTTGAGCGTCGCGCAATCCTCTTAGTGTATTTGCCAACTCACCAAATTCATCATTTGATCTTATTTCAAGGCTTTGGTTAAAATTACCTAGAGCAAATTCGTTGACTACATCCTGGAATTTTCTAATTGGTTTTGATATAGCAGGAGCCAACATAAACGCACAAAATATAAATACAGCAGTACCTGCAATCATACCTATTAATATCCAGACTTTGGAACTTGAAACATTATCATCAACTTCTTTATCTATTTTATCCGCTTGCTTGTCAAGAGTTGAAAGAATAATATTAAACTTATCATTCATTTGATTCCCGACTTCAATGCCCGAACTTGTAGCGATGATTGCTCCCATCTCATAATTTTGAGTTACGGCAGCGCTTACTATTGCATCAGCTACAATTTCTTTGTAATTCTTCCAGATATCTCCAATTTCTGACAAAGTTGTCGAGACTTCTTCATCAAAATTCAAGTTTTGAAGTTCTTCCAAATTGCCGTTAACTTCTTCTTTGAGTTGCTCAAACTCTTGCATATTTTTGTTAAATTCACTTTGAAATTCTTCCATCGAGAACTTCAACATTATAAATTGGATTTTTTGAAAATTAGTGTGAACAAGATTAATTTTTTCCTTGGGATATATTAAATCGTTGAAGATACCGTTTTTAACGTCTTCAAAGTTACCCATTTGCAAAAAATCATTTAGTGCAATTGCACCTGAAATAGCAGCAATTAGTAAAAATCCCAGTTGGACTTTGTGAGCAAATTTGAGTTTAAAGTCCTTAAAGCTCTTTTTAATTTTGTTTCCATGCATTATAAACACCACTTTTTGTTAGCTCTAATTTTTTACTTTAATTTAAAGACAACGGATAAGGATAACTTTACCTTTACCGGTTGTCCTTTATTTATTCCCGGTGAAAAACTTATTTTTTTAACCGCTTCAATAGCCGCTTCGTCACAGCCTCCTCCAATTCCTTTAACTACCTTTACATCTTTTACAGAACCATTTTCATCAATAAAAGCAAGTAAATATACTTTCCCCTCTATACCTGCTTCCTGGGCAAGTCTGGGATATTTAATATTTTTATATATAGCCTCTAATCCTCCCTCAGGTGCAGGCATTGTTTCTGCAAATGCCAAGTATGTTTCACCTTCATTATTATTAATATCAACGTTATCTGCATTTAAAGCAATAAATAATATTAAAAACATTACAACAATAAATGAAGAACGTTCGTAACGAAATCCGCTCATTTAAATCTCCTCCATGTAAAAGAATAAATTGAATTAGGTTTATTGAATCATTGTTACCGTAGAGAACAATTTCTATGATATATAATCGAAATGTTATTAGAAAAGTTGAGATTCTTTTCTAGAAATAATATCAATTTGTGGAGTACAATTTGAAATGTTTGTCTACTTAACTATTTTTATAACCTCTTTGAATTCAGGAGTACCGCAAATATCAAGAACTTCGAACAAAATCGACTCGGTTGAAGTAATTTCAGCTCCGTTGAATTGCATTCTATTTAAGGCTAATTCATAATCTATTTTTTTCCTGGATGTTACAGCGTCAGCCGCAACATTTACCTGGAAACCGTTTGATATTAAATCAAGAACCGTCTGCTGCACACAAACGTGAGATTCAACCCCGCAAACAATTACCTGGGATATATTTTTGTTAATTAATTCCCGGAATAATTCACCTGCTCCAGAGCAACTGAAAGTCATTTTATGAACTGCTTCTGAGTTTAACTCTCCTTTTATTTCCGTGATAGTTTCACCTAGTCCTTTGGGATATTGCTCAGTGTGATAAATGGGAACGTTTAAGACTTTCATTCCTTTTATTAGTTTTAACGCATTTTCAATCAGCAGCTCTTTATTTCTCATTGCATCAATAATTCTGCTTTGAATATCAATAATTAATAGCATACATTTTTCTTTTCTTAAGGTTTTCGGGTTTCTGTTTGAATTGTTTTCCATTTTCACTCCTTGCTTTAATAAATCGGGTCCATACCGTATTTACCGCATGCATACATCATCAATAACGAAGTTACGTCAATTAATATTGTTTTCTCTTTGTCTAACGGAATAATCAAATCATAAACATTAGCAACAAACTTCATGTTGTGTAAAATATTTTTTATTTCCGCGTAAGTCGGCAGCCCGTGCCAGTTTGCTACTCTGCTCACAATATTTTTTTCATTCCTTCTTAAAAATTCCGCAAAAGTAATGTAGTTGATTGTTAGTTTTGTTCTCGGTTTACAGATTGTAATTAAATCGTTGAAGTATTGGTCCCATTTAACAGCAAGCATCTCGTTTTTTTTGTACATCAATTCTTTAGCATCTTTTAACTTAAAAGCTGCCTTTGTGTTTCTTTTAAACTCGGGATAAAGTGTATACCCGTCATAGCTGCCTATTTTTTCTTCTTCATCAAAATACTTCCAGTACCTAAGTAGTTGTGATTTATTTTTTATTTGAATTACTTTATCCATTTCGCTGTCAACAACAATATATTTATCCTTTGAACGGTTAATAACCGTAACCCAATGCTCCCAATTTTTAACACTCAAAATGCAAGGATACCCCGCATCCAGTTCTCTGTTTAGTAATTTACGCGCTTTTTCGGAATCAATCGAATGAAAATATTTCATCTTGCAGTTAAATCTTTTTGCCGATTTAGACAAACCTATTTCATCAGTCCCGGCCCACCAAGTGCTTCCCGCTATAATCCCGATTTGATCTTCATTTTTAAACACACCAAGCATAACTAAAGCATATTTTAATGCAAAGGGTCCACACTGGTACTTATTTGGCTGGGGATAAAAACTCATATGCTTCCAATATTAAATAAAATACTAAAATATAAAAATCACAAAACTTTTGATAACTTTTTTAATTTAATTAATTTTGTTTTTCGAATAAAATTGAAAGATTATGAAAGTTGCTGTTATTTATAATGAAGCTTATCCCGAGCTGAACAACGAATATCAAACGGAATTGCCCAAAGAGTTAAACTTTAAGCCCTATTTTGATTTAGATGAAAGCGATCCCATTGCCGAGTATGAACAAATGGCGGAGCATTTAAGAAAAGCAGGCTTTGATGCATATATTCTAAACATTCTTGATGATATGGATATATTTCTAAACGATTACGAAAAAAACAAACCGGATGTAATTTTTAACTTAGTTGAAATCTACAAAGACATTGCCGAGCTTGAAATGAGTTTTGCCGGATTGCTTGAATTGTTAAAAATTTCCTACACCGGGGCTCCTCCTTTAGCTTTAGGAACCTGCCAGAATAAAACTCTTACCAAAAGGATTTTAAGTGTCAACGGTATAAAAACGCCGAAATTCAGATTCATTGAAGAAGCTAAAAAAACTTACCGTCTTGGATTAAATTATCCCGTTATAATAAAACCCGCTCTCGAAGATGCCAGCGTAGGTATTGAAAATGATTCGGTAGTTGCCAGCCACAAGGAACTGAAAAAAAGAATAGAATATATTTTAAATGAATATAAACAGCCTGCCCTGGTAGAGGAATTTATTGACGGCCGCGAATTAAATGTTGCTGTTCTCGGAGATAAAAATCCTAAAACACTGCCGATAAGCGAGATTGATTTTTCCAGAATGCCGGACCACCTTCATAATATTGTGAGCTACCAGGCAAAATGGGACCCGCTGCATGAAGCATATCATAAAACAATTCCGCGTTGCCCCGCAAAGATCCCCAAAAAAGTTGAAACAAAAGCCAAAGAAATTGCTTTGAAAGCTTTTAAAATAATCGGCTGCAGAGATTATGCAAGGGTAGATATGCGACTTTCAAAGGATAATGAGCTGTTTGTTCTTGAAGTAAACCCCAACCCAGATTTAACCGAAGGTGCCGGTTTTATGCGTTCTGCAAGACAGGCGGGTTATACTTACAAAAGAGCTTTGAAAACCATTGTTGAATTTGCACTGAAGCGTAAACAAAGTTAAACTTTCTTCAAGATTTCAATTACATCCAGTAAGTTATCGGCTTCGAAGTCAGGTTTATATTCACTACCAGGAGAAACCGGCTTGCTTGTTTTGCCTGTGTAAATTAGAATTGATTTTGCCCCGATATCATTTGCCCCTTTGATATCGGTTTCCAGATCATCACCAAGCATTATAAATTCCGATTCCTTATCAACATCCAGTTTTTCCAACCCGGTTTGAAAATAAATAGGTGAAGGTTTACCAATAAGTGTTGCTTCTTTATTAGTAGAGTATTCAATAGCCTTTACAAATGCTCCGGCATCAAGAAGCAAACCGTCTTCGGGAGTTTTCCAGAATTTATTTTTCTGCATTGCAATAAAACCGGCTCCGTCTTTTACTTTCCTGAAAATGTCGTTTAATATTTCATAGGTCCAATTTTTCCCCATGTCCCCCACAATAACTGCTTCCGGATTTTCATAATCGAGCATTTCAACAAACATATTTTTTACCAGGTCTGAACTATAGACCGCAACTTTTTTATATCTTGATTTTGAATAAAGATATGTCGCATCGGACGCAGTCATTAAAGGAAACAGCAACGAAATTTTCTCTTTATCAAAAAATTTTTTTATTTCTTCTGCATTTAGCAATGTAGTATTGCTAATAATACAGGCTTTTCTACCGGTTATAACCAAATGATCAAAGAAATCATTTAAATATTCAGCCGGTTTACTACCGATTCTCAAAACGCCGTCAAGGTCTATCAGCAAAGGAAGCATATCAAAATTTTTTTTCAATAATATAAAAAATCTCTTTAAATTTTTCTTGTAAATTGCATCTATTTAGACTAAGTTTAAATAGACATTTAAAAAATATTGAAATATCCGATAATACTTAAGAAAGATATAAATAGGATCCTGATATGTTGAATAGACTCGAGAATCTGCCTCTTTTTACAAAAGCAAAAATAGTCAAAGTTGACGGCGGATACGGCGCAATAAGCAACTTTGAAAATCTAGGATTAGAGATCGGTGACGAAATTGAAATTACCGATAAATTTCCTAGAAATGGGGCTATTCCGTTAAGAAAAGAAAACAAAGATTTGTCCATTGGTAAAGGCTTGGCGGCAAAAATTATTGTGGATACAAATGAAGATATTACGGTTACACTGGACAAAGTAAAAATCGGCGATAAAGTTAAAGTTACGAAGATAAAATCCAACGGTGAAATAAGAAGAAGGCTTTTGGATATGGGACTTGTTAAAGATGCCGAACTAAAAATTATTAGATCAGCACCGTTGGGAGACCCCATAGAAGTTATGTTAAACGGGTTTAACCTATCCCTAAGGTTAAAAGAAGCTGAAGGTATTATTGTTAATTTTTTGGATATAAACCAGCAGGCAAATAGAAACGGCTGGTATAAGTAAGAAAGTCTTTTAATGAATAATGATAGAGAAATTCTTGTCGCATTAGCAGGTAACCCGAACAGCGGCAAGACCTCAATATTTAACAATCTTGTTGGTGCTAATCAAAAGGTAGGAAACTTTGCCGGTGTTACCGTAGAAAAATACACCGGAAGAAAGGAATATAAAGGGTATAAAATTAATTTTGTTGATTTACCCGGAACATACAGCCTCACCGCATATTCCCCCGAAGAAGTTGTTGCACGAAATTTTATAATTGAAGAAAAGCCGGACTTAATTATAAACGTAATAGACTCAACAAATTTAGAGCGGAATTTATTTCTCACAACCCAGCTTATGGATCTTGAATGCAAAATGATTGTTGCTCTAAACATGTTCGATGAGATTGAAAGAAAAAATATAAAAATTGATACCGAACAACTTAATAAATTACTTGGGACACCGATTGTCAAAACTTCGGCAACAAAAAAAACCGGAATTAACGATCTTCTGGATTTTATTATAAAAATCAAGAACGGCGAATTAAATACCAACACTCATAAATTATATTATTCCGACGAACTGGAAGAACAGATTGAGAAAATTCAATCCGAATTAGATTCATGCAAACATCTAAACGGGAAATACAATTACAGGTGGCTTTCAATAAAGCTTTTGGAAAACGATAAAATAATATATAACCTCGTAAAAGAAAATCCGGTCTGGTTAAAGATCAACCCGATTCTTACAGAAGCTATTACAAATTTTGACAGTAAGTATGATTCCGAACCGGAGATGCTTTTAACTGAAGAACGGTATTCTCTAATAAGAGGAGCAATCAAAGAGACTGTTTCCTACCCCCCTAAAAGAAAAAAATCAAAAACAGAAATAGTTGATTCAATTCTAATCAACAGAATTACAGGTTTACCGATTTTCTTATTCTTTATGTGGGCTATGTTCCAGTTAACTTTTACATTAGGCGAATACCCGATGGGATTGATTGAAGATTTCTTCGGGTTACTCGGCGAGTTTGCTTCGGATATCTTAACTAATGAAATAGTTCGCTCAATAGTTGTGGACGGTATAATTGCCGGGGTGGGCGGAGTTCTTGTTTTTCTGCCTAACATTTTAATTTTATTTTTATGCCTTTCTATTTTTGAAGGAACGGGTTACCTTGCCCGTGCTGCTTTTGTTATTGATAAAGTTATGCACAAGTTCGGTCTGCACGGAAAATCCTTTATCCCAATGGTTACAGGTTTCGGCTGTTCTGTTCCTGCATTTATGGCCACAAGAACTCTTAAAAGCGAGAGTGATAAAATTACGACAATGCTCATTATTCCCTTTATGAGCTGCAGCGCAAAATTTCCGGTTTATATATTAATAACAGGAGCCTTTTTTGCACCGGAAGTAGCCGGAAATATTTTATTCGGAATTTATCTTTTTGGTGTTGGAATAGCATTACTGTCGGCAAAGTTTTTTAAGAAAACAATTTTTGATGACGAATCGGAACCTTTTGTGATGGAACTTCCTCCTTACAGGGTGCCGACACTAAAGACATTAATAATGCAAATGTGGTTCAAGGCAGCACTTTACTTAAGGAAAGCCGGAACTATAATTTTATTTGCCTCGGTATTAATCTGGATTTCTACCAATTATCCCGTTAATAAAGAACTTGAACAGCAATATGAGAATGAGATTGAAACTGTTCAAATGAATAATGAGTTAAGTGATGAATTTAAAGCAGAAAAAATTGCAGAGATTGAGAATAATAAACAGAAATCCCAACTCGAATATTCCGCTGCGGGGTATATCGGTAAATTTATTGAGCCGTTTTTCAGTCCGCTCGGCTTTGACTGGAGATTAAGTATTTCGCTTGTTAACGGGTTTGCAGCAAAAGAAATTGTAGTTTCAACAATGGGAACAATCTATGCACTAGGCGGCGATGCGGATGAAAGTTCTTCAGCTTTAAGGGAGAGGCTGAGAAATGACGGGAACTATACTATTGCAACTGCATTGGCATTAATGATCTTCACACTGCTCTATATTCCGTGCTTTGCCGCAACGGTTGTATTTCACAAAGAAGCAGGTAAATGGAAATGGACTCTACTTTACGCATCATATTCAATTGCAGTGGCATGGATAATGGCGTTTATTGTTTATAACGTTACTTCGTTATTTTTATAATTCCTCTTCATAATATTTCACTAAAAGATTTTTTATTAAAGCAATTTTACCGAAATTAGTATAAATCAATCGAGGGAAAAGTGAACGGTTTGTTTCAAAGGATCAAAGACTGGTTTCTCGGCAAAAAAGATTCAGGTAAGTTTGGAACATTCGGCGGAGTATTTACCCCCGATGTTTTAACTATTCTCGGCGTAATAATGTATTTGAGACTCGGGTGGGTAGTCGGAAACGCCGGTTTGCTCGGGGCGGTGGCTATCATTTTAATGGCAAAAGTCATTACCATATGCACCGGGTTATCGATGTCCTCAATAATTACGAATATAAAGATAGGTGCCGGCGGAGCATATTCAATAATCTCCAAATCACTAGGCCTTGAAGCGGGCGGCAGCATCGGGATTCCGTTTTATGTATCGCAAACTTTATCCGCCGCTTTATATATTGTCGGTTTTACGGAAGGCTGGCTCACAATTTTCCCTGGCCACAATCCTCTAATTGTTTCTATAGCAATCTGGTTGATTTTAATGACAATTTCATACTTAAGTACAGCATTTGCATTAAAGACTCAATACATTGTTATGGTGGTTATTGCTGTTTCGATACTATCTTTTTTGCTTTCTCCAAATTCCCCCAATGAAAACATTGTACTCGTAGGTAATTTTGAAGATGCAGGTTTCTGGTTTGTATTTGCTGTGTTCTTCCCGGCTGTTACGGGAATTATGGCAGGCGCAAATTTATCCGGTGATTTAAAAAATCCGCGAAGGGCAATACCCATAGGAACAATGAGCGCAATAGGAGTAACACTTATTATTTACGTCGGATTGGCTTACGCTGCTTCGGTTTATATTTCCCCCGAAGAATTACGAACAAACCAGATGGCTATGGTTGATAATGCTTTGTTTGGTTTCCTGGTTTTAATGGGAATTCTTGCAGCAACATTCTCATCAGCTTTAGGGAGTATTATCGGTGCACCGCGTCTATTGCAGGCATTGGCCGAACAAAAAACAGTTCCTTTCAGCAACATATTCGTAAAGAAAAGCAAAAACAACGAACCTCAAAACGCAATTATATTTACCGGCATTATAATTTTCGTTGCATTGCTTCTTGGTAATTTGAATGCTCTGGCATCGCTGATTACAATGTTTTTTCTTATCACTTACGGTATGATAAACTTAGTTGTTTTTATCCAGCAAAGTATGGGAATAATAAGTTTCCGACCGGCATTCAAAATCCCTAGGTTCGTTTCATTTATCGGGGCATTCGGCTGCCTGTTTATTATGTTATTGATCAACCCGGTATTTACGGTTATTGCTGTTTTAATAATAATTTATCTTTATGTCTGGCTTACAAAAAAAGAGTTGAAAACACAAAGCGGCGATATACGGGGCGGAATGTTTATGATGCTTGCGGAAGTATCAACAAAAATAGCATCAAAGTTTCCGCGCCATTCAATATCGTGGAAACCTGATATTCTGTTGCCTATTGAAGACCCGAAAGTCTGGGCGGGGCCAATGCTTTTCATAAGAAATGTACTCTACCCCTCCGGCAGTCTTTATGCATTTACCGTTAAAAACGAGGATACCCGTGAAACTAAAGATTCACTTGAAAAATTGATTGCCCCGCTTAAAGGGCAAAATTTATTGGCAACTACGGCAGTTCTTGAAGACGAAGATTTTTTAAAGGGTGCTAAACTAGCTATTCAAGCTCTTGAAGGAAGCACATTTAATCCCAATATATTGTTTCTTACCTTAGGCAGCAAACCGGAAAAAGATGAAATTTTGAATAAATTAATAAATGAAGCAACAAGATTTCAAATGGGTATTGTAATACTGCGCCAGCATCAAAGGATGGCATTCGGAATGCAGAAGCAAATAAACATCTGGCTTAGAGATCAAAGCACTAACTGGAATTTAGCTGTATTAATAATGCTTCAGCTTCAATTAAACTGGAACTGTAATATAAACTTAATTACAGTTGCCGATAATGAGGAAGATAAATCAAGACTTTATAAATTTCTTAATAACTTAAGCCAGCAAACACGGCTGCCTTCACAAACAGAGTTCCACGTATTAGCGGGAAAATTTGAAGAAGCTTTGCGGAAAGCCCCGAGGTCGGACATCAATATTTTCGGGATAGGGGAAAAATTTGAATTTAATTTTATGAGGAATATTACTGAACTTTCCAACTCGTCATGTTTGTTTGTAAAAGACTCAGGTTCTGAAAGTGCAATTGCATAATTTTTTAAAAGTCCCCTCTTGAGAGGGGATTTAGGGGTGTGTCAAAAGCTATGTGTTACTGACAATCCAATCTTCAATCGTCCTCAACACCCCATCAATATTAGACTTAACCTCCCTATCGCCAAACCTTAGAACCCTGACTCCCAGCGACTCTAATTTTTCCTGTCTAACTTTATCGGCTTCCTCTTTCCCTATGTGGCTATCCCCGTCAATTTCAATAGCAAGCATAAGCTCGCTGCAGAAAAAATCAACGATATAATTAGGGCTTGCTGAAAAGCAAATAAGAGCTTAAAAAATAATAAGATAGGTGAATAAAACCCTGAAAAAGTGCAAAGTAATTAATAAATTGAAGAAAAAACATGTGCACTTAATAAGAGGAAAA
>JASFMY010000047.1:0-42807 GCA_050117315.1 Ignavibacteria bacterium | reverse complement strand
AATTATTACGGCAAAAATTATTCTATCGATCAGCTAGCTGATCGATAGAATAAAACTATAAGAATGACTATATTTATTTAACAAAAATATCTAATAATACAGTCAACCTTTTTCAGGACGCTTCAATTCCCGATAAAAGCATTCGGGAATGACACGGCACTTCATTGTTGACACGACACTACGGGTAAGTAAAATACAAATGTACAAAGGCTCACCGAATCTCAGTGGAACAAAATACAAACATACAAAGCCCGCCGGAAAGGATGGGTAAAATACAAATAGAGTTTCTACAAAATTAGATATCTAAACGTTTTTTGATGTTTTTACCGGCCTGCCTCGCCGGCATGGCGGGAGGGAGAAATCTTTGAAATCGTGCTCTAATTGAAAGATATCTCCTCACAAAAAAAACGTTCGTCGATATGACAAATATTACAATTATCTAAATATCTATTTCGAACAATGGGTTAAAAATAGTATTCTCCCTGCAAATAAATTGAGGTAGAGTAATACCAATATTCCGATAATTCGGAACCGTAAAAAAACTGGCTGCCGAGATTTATATAAAAGTTTTCTGCAGCAGAATAATCACCGACTAAAGATAAGTATCCGCTGCCGTCATTTAGATTAGTATTACTTGAGAACGTGATAGTCAGCAGCGGGTGGTATTGATAGCTTGAGTTAAAGTGCAAATAGCTTTTTGATAAGTTTATTATCTCACCGGAAAACAACCTGTTTAATTCGTAATCAACCTTGTTTGTTTTACCTTCACCGTTAAACTGGTATTCCAGCATTAAATATAATTTGCGTGATACCTGTGCATCAATGCCAAGAATATATTTTATAAAATTGTCATCAAAGTTATCATCATCGGCTGAAAAAATTCCTTCGCCTCTTATACCCGCGCCAAACAAGTTACCGGCAAAGTCTGCACCGGTAACTATCCTTTCATCAAAGCTGCCTCCCATAAAAGAAAAATCATACTCACCGATATTCGACCTGAAACGTCCGCCGAAATTACTGCTGCCTATTTTTTCATCCGGATTAAAAACCAAATGCAGATCGGTAAAATTTCCCAGAAAATATTTAAAGGCAATAATATCAGCGCCGTCTTTTTCAATTTTAAAAAATGTTGCCGGGTTAATGGGATTAAACAAATCAGTCGGGTTCCAAATTCTGCCCGTACCCCATGAAACCCTTTGCCTGCCTATTGTAACGTTGCCGTTTTTAAAAGCATATTTCAAGTAAAGCCTGTCTATAAAATGAGAGATAGAAAAATTAGCTTCATTTACAGGTGTCCACGTCCAATCAAATAACTGTCTTGATGATTTCTGCGGCACCGTTTGGAATAAATCGCCTGATGAACTATTGTATAAAGATAGGATCTCGTATTCAATGTTGATCCTTAGGTTATCAGTTAAGTAGACTACAGGACGAAGCCTCGCTCTTGATAAATTTAAGAATTGCGAATCGTCAATTTTGAATTGCCCGGATAATGTTTTGTTGTACTTTTGGTAGATCGAAAAATTGTTCACGTAACCTGAAAAGTCGTAATCGATTTGACCGAATGACAAGGTAAAAGTTAAAAGACAAAAGTAAAAAGTATATAGTGTAAATTTTTTATCCAGCATTTTTCAAACTCTGGGAATTATTTTTTAACAAGACTAAAGTATGCAACACCTTTCTTAATAGGTTTGCTATATTTAATGCAACCTTTAAAGCTGTTTGGCTTGGTTTTTTATTTTTCAATTTAATAACCCTTTAATTAAGATAAACAGTTAAGCTGCTTCATTAGTTAACTTAGCTCTTCATCAATCTCCAACCGGCATATAAAACGTTATCGTATACATTACCAATACCAACATACAATAATTTACCTTTTTGATACCAGTGTAATAGATAATGATTTTCTGTCTTTATAATTTCCATTTCGTATTTATGCGTCACTTCACCTATATCATTAAAATAGGTTACTTTATATCTACCTTCATAGGAACCGCTGAAATCACCTTCTACTTTTCCTGTGCCGGTATATTCTTTATCATTTATTTTATAAATCCATTCGGCTTTATTTTGATTTTCATTAAACGAATATTTTACAAATCCTATGTCATTCATTTTATTTATTCCTCATACTTTTAAAGAAATCTTCTAACCTATGAGTGCCGTATTTGGGAGCTACCATATTCATTACCATTACGGTCATGAAAAATTCAATAGGGCCGTAGCTTTTGCTGTTCATAAAAGTTCTTACAAATTTAAGTCCAAGTTTTCTAATCCAATCCGGGATGTAAGATATTTTAACCTCTTTCCCGGCCACTTTAAAAGCAGCGTTTGCAATTTCATTTTGAGTTAAAATTTCAGGCCCGCCGACATTAATTTCCTTATCTTTCAATTCAATACAATCTACGCATACTTCTGCCAGGTCTTCACCGTGGATAGGATTTGATTTTAAAGAACCGTCGCCAAACAAATAAATTTTTCCTTTTAATGCCATATTAAAAAATTCAGACATGTCGGAGAAAAAACCGTTTGGCCTTACAACACAATAATCAATGCCGGATTTTTTCAGCTCATCAACAAATTTTTCTTTAGCTTCACAGATCTTTAAATGCTTTAGTTTTTCTCCGTTTAGAACCGAGACGTAAATGAATTTTTTCACATTATTTTTAATTGATTCATTTAACAAATTCAGATTGGCCCGGTAGTCCACATCCATGTAGGTTAGACCGTCTTTCTGCTTTGTTATGCCTACGGTAGAAATTACTACATCCACACCGTGTAAAATATTTTTTAATGTTTCCGGTTTTGTTACTTCGGCGGTAATGATTTCACTATTGGAATTATATTCTTCAATATTTTTATTTGATTTTCTAACAAGAATTTTTTTGAAGTAATTCCTTTTATCCAGTTCCTTTAAAATAAAACCGCCGAGATACCCGGTAGCTCCCGCTAATAGTACTTTTGTCATTGTATTTTTCCGTCTTTCAAAATCAATAACCTTTTAGCCCGTTCCATCACTTGATTATCGTGTGAAGAAAAAATGAAAGTTATGTTTTTATCCTCATTCATTCTTTGCATTAAATCCAATAATTTTGCCCCGGTTTCCGAGTCAAGGTTTGCAGTTGGTTCGTCCGCTAAAACCACGGACGGATTATTTACAATTGCCCGTGTAACGGCAACCCGTTGCTGCTGTCCTCCGCTCATTTCATTAGGTCTCTTGTCGGCAAGTTCATCAATTTCTAATTCTTTCATTAGTGTTAAGGCTTTTTCATGTCGTTCTTTTTCATTTATGCCGAGAAGCATCATACTGAATTCGATATTTTCAAGGGCTGTTAAAACCGGTATCAAATTGTATGCTTGAAATACAAACCCGAGGTTTTTTAATCTGAAGTCGGATAATTCTTTTTTTGATTTTAACGAAATATCTTCGTCTTCAATATAAATTTTACCTTTGGTAGGTTTGTCAAGAGCGCCGAGTAGGTTTAACAGCGTAGTTTTGCCTGAACCGGAAGGCCCTGCAATTACCAGGAAATTACCTTTATTAATTGTAAGATCAATGCCTTTTAAAGCATGAACGGGAACACCGTTGTCATTATAAATTTTTTCTAAATTTTCAGTTCTAATAATCTGCATGATTTTTTAACTCAATTTGTTTTTAATTTCATAATCAGATAAATGTTACACATAACGAACCGCATATATTGGTTCTAGTTTTACTGCTTTGTAAGCCGGGTAAAGAGCAGCCAGCACAGATACAATCGGAAGAATAATTAGCGTAGCCGCAAAATCATCAATGTTCAAAACCGGATAAATAACCGCTCCAACACCGAATGAATTCAAACCCTCTGAAAATAAAGCGAGGTTAATCCCGGAATTATAAAACGGCCACATAACCAAAAGACTGAACAACACACCGCCCACAGTTCCAATCACCCCGAGAATAAAGGCTTCGAGAGTTATCATTGAAATTATCTTTATATTTTTCATGCCGATGGACATAAGCACGCCGATTTCCTGTATTCTTTCGTAAACCGACATAAGCATTGTGTTTATTATCCCGAATATCAGCGCCACACCGACTATGATGTTGAGTATCCACATCCAGTTTTTCGACATGTCTATCTGGAATATAATCATCGGGAGTAAATCAATATAGGAAAGTACTTCATAGTCGTCAGGCAACTGACTTTTAAGTTTTACCTTTACGGCATCTGCCTGTTTGTAGTCGTTACAGATAATTGCAAATTCATATTCTTTGCCTTCAACCTCAAGCATCTTCTGCGTAATTTCTTTGTTCGCGTAGATATATATCTTGTCAAATTCGGAACTGAAAGTTTTATAAATACCTGCAATTCTGAACATCTCTGCTCCTATTGATCCGTCCGGGGTATTTGCCATAGCAACAACTTTATCGCCGACTTCTACTTCAAGTTTTTCAGCCAATTTTTTACCTATAACCAGATCTCTTTTATTCTCTGTTAGGTATGTCCCTTTAACTATAGACTCTTTTATTTTTGTAACATCTTTTTCTTTTCCGGGATTTACTCCGTTGATATATACACCGGATGAATTTGTCGCGCTGCTTAACAACCCGAATGAAATTAATTTTTTCGAATATGATTTAATCCCGCTCCGGTTATTTATTACACTTTCAACCAGGGTCGGATCGGGGATATAACTTTGAATAACTTTGTTATCGTTAAAACCTTTTTTATGAATAAGTATATGAGAAACACTGGAGCTGATCTGGTTTTTCAGCATCTGGGAAAGCATTCCGTTCATGAATCCGTTTGTAAAGAAAACCATTAATACACCGACAACAATTGAAGTCATAACGATTAATGATCTCCTTTTATTTCTCCAAATATTCCGCCATGCTAATGTTAGCAACATTTTAATTCCTCTTAAAATTAAGTATATCTAATTCCTTTTAACGGCTCTAATTTAAAAACTTTGTATGCAGGATAAAGGCATGAAAGCAGCGAAGCAAAAAGTATTATAAGCGATGTATTTATAAATATCATCGGTTCAATTGATGACGGCATAATCGGCAGCCACCCGTAATCTTCCATTACAGCTCCATACTCTCCGCTTGCGAACTCTATCGGGTTTAAGTGTAAATAATAATTTGTAAACCACCCTAGAATATTACCTATAATCAAACCGATTGCGGTTAATGCAATTGTTTCTATAACTATCAGCAATACTAATTTAAGTTGGGGCATTCCGATTGAAAGCGTAATGCCAAACTCATTGAACCTTTCGGTTACGGACATCAGTATTGTATTCAATATCCCGAATGCGACTATTATAATCAGAAACATCAGCATAAAAATTCCGCTTATATTATCAAGTGCAATGGATTGTTTAAAATCCGGCATAACTTCGTCCCATGAGAGAACGGCTAAATTTTCGTTATCAATCGATTGTGAAAGCGATGCTTTTACTTCATCAATATCGTTAAGGTTATCAATTTTTACTGCAATAGCATGAATTCTGTTGTACATTGAAGTTAACTCTTGAGCAGTTTTTAAGCCTATAAAAGCAGACATTCCGTCAAACTCCTGAATGCCTAACTTAGAGGTCCCCACTATCTTAAACTTCATATTACCAAGCGAACCGTCAAATCCTTGCGCTAAAAGAACAATCTCATTACCTATTTCTGCATTCAGTTTGTCAAGAAGTTTATGTCCGAGCACTATTTCAAAAGTTGAATCCGAACTTAAAAAAGAACCTGCATTTGTTCTGCTTTCCAGTGTGGTTACATTTTTCTCAGCTATTGGGTCAACTGCAAAAATAATTGCTCCTTGTGAATTGTCTTTGTAGCTTATTAAACCGTCGGCGTACAAGCGTAGTGAATAGGAAATTATTTTTTCATTGGAATTAAGCGCCGCAATTAATTTTTCATCGACTTTAAAATTCTTTCGTAAAGACGGGTTTGAATTATACTCTGCATTTTGTATTTGCAGGTACCCGGAAAACATGTTGACAACGTGTTTAATGTTAGCGGCATAGGTCCCCTTCTGCATTCCCCGCATTGCAATTGCTGCAAACGTAGCAAAGGCAATAGCGGCAAGCGTTATTAGTGATCTCCTTTTATTCCGCCAGAGATTACGCCATGCCAATTTTAATAATAGTTTCACAACTAATTACCTCTTTCTAATTCTTGGAATGAAAAAGTTCTGTCATTTATATTTATGTCGAATTTCATGTCTACGATCTTAAATGTCGTTGAATGCCCTTCTTTAATATCATTTATCATTTCCCATTTTGAAGGAATTTTCCTGTTGCCTACGTTTTTAATATCGGTAAAAACCATGTGTCGAATTAATTTATTTTTCTCATCGTAATATTCAGTGCGAGCAGGGAGCAGGTCGGACTTGCGAACCCAGTAAAAAAGTTTTCCCCATACAACCGCTGCATCAGGTTTGGGATCCAATTGTATTTTCCAGCACATTTCATTTTTTATTTTTTCTTCACCGATTAATTTCAAAAAATAATCGTCATAAAGTGATGATTCTCTTACAAGGTCATCATTTGTAAAGTCGGAACCGTTCCATGATTGCAGCATCATTGAGGGCGGAATTTTAATAGTAGTCTCGGTATTCTTCAAGTAATTCCACATTTCATTCTCTATTTTAAGCCATTTATTCCCGGCTTCTTTACGGGGCGCTTTCACTTTTATCAATGCTTTTTCATTGCCTATCCACCAGCTCTCCATTTTTAATGTCCTATTGTAATCCGGGGTAACTATGTCCATTTCAATATTTCCGTGGGCAGTATTGCCTTTTATAGCATCCTCGGATTTTTTTAGTATTTTATAAACATCCTGGGTGAAAATACGGGAGGCCGAAAAAAAGAAAAATAAGATAATCAAATAAGTTTTCATTGCGTTGTCCTTATTAAATGACTAAACGTTCAGTCAAAAACTACGTCATTTGGACACATTTGTCAACAAAAAAGTTTTAAAAATTTTTTTTGTTTGCTTTTTGAAGTATTTTCAAATATTTTTATGACTGAACATTTATTCAATAGAAAAGATTGTTATGCCGAGAACAAGCGAGCAGTTAGACAGAATTAAAGAAAAAACAAGAGCAAAAATACTTGAAAGTGCCCTGGAGTTATTTGCTTTGCGAGGATTCCACGGAACATCTATGCAGGAAATTGCAAAGAAAGCAGGTGTTTCAAAAGGGCTTGCTTACAATTATTTCAAAAGTAAAGAAGAGATTTTGAAAGATATTCTTGAACAAGCGAAGTACATCGGCGATGAGATAATATCCGAAATTTTTGACGAAGAAGACAGCTTTAAACAGGTTCAGCTTTTGATAGAAGTGACATTTAAACATATTACCAGACATGAAACATACTGGAGGATGTTCTCTGCTTTAATGCTGCAGCCAAATGTAGTTGACTCGTTTAATTTCGTTGATGAATTCGGTACCAACCTTGTTGAGATGACAACAAAAATGTTAAAAAAAATAGGAGTGAAAAACCCAAAATTTGAGGCTTTGTTACTGGATGCAAGTATTGACGGCGTTATTTTACACTATCTTTTTTTCAAAGATAAGTATCCGCTGCAAAGAGTAAAAAAAGAGTTACTGAAAAAATACACTAAAGAAGAACTTCTGAAAAAAATTAATCAGTAATCAATTATAAGTCCTTCCGAAATATCCAGTTCAACCTTGGCATTAAGTATTTCGCAGTCTAATAAATGTCCGCCGCCTTTATTGTCTTTAACTAAACAATGTAAATGATAACCCGGGAAATTTGCCCCGTCAAGGTATTCAGGGTACCAGAAGCCGATTATTACAGCGTCGGTATTTTCAAAGTTAAATTCAACCTGGTTTTTTACGATTTCTGCCAAAGTAGGATAGGGTTTTGATTGTTTATAGACACTCCTTGATTTTAATTTACTGAATTTTCCGGTTATTTTTACTGCAAAAGGTTGATCTGTTTTTAAATTATCTATAATGTTTTTTAGCTCGGTTAAAGTAGTTTTATTGTTTATATTCAAAGCAGTGTCCGCAGCAAAATCCTTTAAAACAACAAAAGGTGTTTTGTTGCTTAAATTCAATTCTTTTACTTTTCCTTCCGTATCAATTCTGTAAAACGTTTTTTCATAAATTACAACTTCCCCGTCAACACCATTGATGGTTCCCAAACCGAAATCACCATATTTTTTTACTTCGTCGAGTGTAACATTGCCGTCGTATTCTTTTTCTAAAAAGCCCTGTTTTGAAGAGTACTGGTAAATAAAATCATCATTTTCGGTTTGTGCATAAGTCAGTAATTGTAAAATTAAAAGTGCAGGCAATATCAGTATTTTTTTTGTTGTCATTTTTTTAACCCGGTTTGTTTAATTCTTTTGTGAGTAATTCAATTTTTTCAACATCTATTTTTATTTCTTTCTGCAACAAATTAAATGTCAGTCGATAAGCAAAGTTAAGTAAAAATATTATTCCGTAAATCAATAAAAACAAATTATCTTTATTTGCCAAATATAAAAATAAGTTAATCAGCATTGACAAATCAAGCAGAAGAAATCTAATTATCGTGAGAATAAAATGTTGTTTTAATTTGGTTTTTATACTGCTATTTGTTTTTATAGGTATGATGTTGAAAATAAATTTACTAATCACAACGGCTGATGAGGTAATTATTAAGGCTGTAATTTTTGATGTATCTTCATCACCCGGAAAAATATTGATGCAGATATTATCTTTTAAAAACAAAGCCGTGAAGAAAAAAAAGAGATAAGAAAAAATTAAAGAGAGAAAAATCAGGTCAAGTTTTCTGAAATAATTTTTTGCATTAAAAGTTTGCATTAGCAATTTAATTAGTCAATATCGGCTAAAGCAAACTTACCTTTTATTTTTATAAATTCGAAATTTGTAGTCAGTTTTTGATTGCCGCTGTTAAAAACAACAGGCTGAATGAACAAATCAACACCGTCTTTTTTCTTCTTTACAGTTTTACCGAATTCGTAATTATCGCTGATGTCAATTAGAGCTTTAATCTTTTTAAGTTTTCTTCTAACTATTTTTAATTCGCTCTTTTCCTTAGAATTGAAAGTATCCTTAAACTTTCTGTTTTCATCAACTCCGTCATAAGCAAGAAAAACAGCAGCAGATTCATAATTTTTGCTTTTGCTGTACTCGAAAATATTTTCGAGGGTTTTGTTGGCAGTAACTTCTTGTGCCGGGATATTTACCGATGCAACCAGAAAAACCGCGTACAAAAGGGTTATTAAATTTTTTTTCATTTTTCACCTAGGATTTGTCATAAGTTATAAAAAAAAATATCAAAATAAAATACACTAACTGCGACATCTGTCATTTTATTTTGCTTAAAATCTCAAAGGGATCCGAAAAAAAAGATGATTAGAAACACATCAATACATAAAATGTTTAATCTGTTCCCCTTTTTCTCCAATTTCTTCCATTGCCTCAATGCCAATCTTTAAATGCAGATCGGTAAATTTTTTCGTTACTCTTTGGTCGGATTCTTCAGTTTTAACTCCTTCGGGCAGCATAGGTTTATCCGAAACTAGCAATAAAGCTCCTCTTGCAAGCTGGTTTACGTAGCCGACTGTAAAAATAGTAGCGGTTTCCATATCTATCCCGATTGCACCTATTTTACTCAAATAAGTTTTAAAGTCGTTGTCCCATTCCCATACTCTTCTATTGGTAGTATACACTACCCCGGTTCTATACTCCATTTTGTGTTCAATTATTTTATCGGATACAAATTTATGAAGTTTAAAAGACGGCAGTGCAGGTATTTCAGGCGGCATATAGTCGTTGCTCGTTCCTTCACCTCTAATTGCAGCTA
This sequence comes from Ignavibacteria bacterium, assembly GCA_050117315.1. GTDB lineage: Bacteria > Bacteroidota > Ignavibacteria > Ignavibacteriales > Melioribacteraceae > JANQIV01. Next base: position 32,976 of record JASFMY010000047.1, on the reverse strand, counting down.
TCGGTAAAATGAAGTGCCCTATATCCGTGGTATGTTTTAATCCGCCGCACTTACCCAGAAATAAAATCCCTTTGGGATTTTTGGCTACAAGCAGATCCATAACGGTTGCCGCATTGGGAGAACCTATTCCAAAATTAATTATTGTTAAACCGTTACTGTTTGTTGCTGTCTGCATTGGTTTTCCAATACCTTCAATCTCTGTATTGCAAAGTTCGGCAAATTTAACCACGTAGTTGTAAAAATTAGTTAACAAAAGGAAGTCGCCGAAATCGTCAAGCTTTGTTCCGGTATATCTCGGCAGCCAATTTTTGGCAATTTCAAGTTTAGTCTTCATTTTTTTTCTATAAATTTTTTTTCAAAATAGTCGTTAAATTTTAAAGCAATAACGGAAAATAAATAACCAATACCCCAACCAAGCAAAGCACCTGCCAGAATATCCGAAGGGTAATGGACACCGACATAAGGCCTGGAAATTGCTATTAATCCCGCGCTGATCAAGAGTACCCATTTTAGTTTGGGGAAAAGACGGTAGAAAAATACGGCAATTGCAAAATTATTTACTGCATGAGAAGAAGGAAATGAATATGAGCCCGAACAGCCAAGCAATGCATTCACACCCGGCAATTCGTTACAAGGACGAGTCCTTTCAAAAAGGTTTTTCAATAATGAGCTGTTTAATTGATCTGAAAACACAATTACAAAAATAGCCCCTATAGCAGCAACTTTTCCTATTCTTCCGCCTTTAAAGAATGCTATTGACCATAAAATTATGTAAGTAATATACCAGTTTTTGACGTTTGTAATTAGAATAAAAAATTTATCAAAAACAGAGTTTGAGAGTGTGTGGTTTATAAAATAAAAAAGCTCCACATCAATTGAATAAAAAAATTCTACCATTGTTGAAAAATAATAGTTTTATTACTGAATAATTTTCAAATAAATTACATTGAAAAATAAGAATAACTTCCAAGAAAAATGAATTTTACTCTATATTTTCACTTTTATTTTCCGATTATTTTTTATAAAGTATAACTTTGTTTTATCAGGAGGTAATTTTATATTTCAGGAATTTTAATGAGTTCTTCAAATAAACAATTCCTAATTGCACCGTTAAGAATAATAGCGCATCTGGCTACCATTTCCGGGCTCAGTCTTTTATTGTTTGAAATAAGCGGTTTTCCTGCTCATTCACAATTAATTTATATTACCCGGATTTCCGCTTCTGTTATTACATTCTTGGTGATAGCATTAACTAATTTCAGTTTCAGTAAAAATAATGCAGTGTTATTGGTACATCTTGTTTTGCTCTCGGTGATTTTATCTTTTGGAGTAATTGTATATTTTATTCCTCAAACATTAGTATTAAACGTTGCCATTGTTTCTCTGTTAGTATTTACCGCATCTTTATTTTTAAACTGGGACTTGAAAAATCAAATTATAGTTTCGGTTTATTACAACATTATCTTTGTTTCTTCTGTTCTTTTTAATAGTAATATAGAACATTTTAACACCAAAAGCCCCGAAGCCGTATCATATATAATTCTTCTGAGTATAATGGCTATAGTTGCAAGCACATTTAAGATGATTAGAAACGGAGATAAGCAGGAAGACAAGGTAGAAATAGAAGACCCCGTTATAGAACATTTCTTTAATCATACTTCCGAAGGATTTTACGAATCTGATCTTGAGGGAAATTTGATTTTGGTAAACAACACTTTCAAAAAAATATTCGGGCTAGAATATACCGGCAAAATTGAAAAGGTAAATCTTATTAAGAATATTTTGAAAAACTACGACCAAAGAAAATTTCTCCTTGAAAATATTGAAAGCGGGGAAACACAAATTAACGATGTACTGCAAGCAAAAAAAAGCGACGGTAGTGAGATTGTTATTGCCTTAAGTGACCAATTGATTTTGGATGAAAATGACAAACCCGATTATTTTATAGGTTTTGTTGCGGATGTAACAGAGAAATATAAAAAAGAGGAAGAATCTCAAAAATTAATAATATCATTAAAATCTAAATTGAAAAAATATGAAGACGTTAAAACCAGCATACTAAAAAACAGCGTCTTCAAATCCCGTTACTTATCAAACGTTAATCACGATGTTAAAACCCCGATGAATTCCATTATGGGTTTTTTAACATTGATAGAAAACGAACTTTATGAAAGCGTGGATGAACTAAAAGAATTTGCTAAAGGCGCAAAAGTTTCATCCGATGCACTTCTAGATATGATAAATAATATTATTGATCTGGCCAGTATAGACAGTGAAAGTACTTCCGTAGAGATATTTGAGTTTCAAATAAAAGACCAGCTTGAAAAATCAATCTCAATAGTTACCCCCGCTGTAAAAGAAAAAGCAATTAAAATAAGATTTGAGATTGATCCGGAAACTCCCATTACGCTTAAAGGGGATTTAATTAAGTATAGATTGATTGTGAATAACATTTTAAATTTTTCGGTTAAATCAACACACGAAGGAGAAGTTGGTATTTTGGTTAAACCGGAAACAGTGGAAAATAACAAAGTGAAAATATCCACGGTTATAACGGATACAGGCAAAGGAATTTCTAAAGAAAAATTAAATCATTTGTTCAGCGTTGATGAACTGCTGAAGGATACAAATAACAAAAAAGAACCGGGTTTGGGATTAGTTCTGGCAAAAGAACTTGTTAAACAGATGGGCGGTAAATTTGAGATTACATCAAAATTAAACAGCGGGTCTACATTTAAATTTACAGTGAGTTTTGAATACATTGGAACAGATAAAGTAGGAGAGTTTGAAAAAAGGCTTGAGCCCGCAAATCCAAAGAAGGAAATTGAAACGGAAATTCCGCAAATTCCGGAAAATAGCAAAAAGTCTTCCAAAAGGATTTTACTTGTTGAAGATAACCCTATAAGCCAGAATATAGAATTAAAAGTTCTTAGGGAAGTAGGCTACCAGGTTGATGCGGTTTCAAACGGAATTGAAGCAATTGAAGCAATTAAGACCGGTAAATTCAAACTTGTTCTGATGGATATTGAAATGGAAGATATGGATGGAATTGAGGCTACTAAAAGAATAAGAAAACTGGGTGACGAAATAAAGGATATTCCGATTATTGCAGTTACGGCTCACTCAAGCATGAAGGACCGACAGCGCTGCTTAAAGGCCGGCATGAATGATTACATTGCAAAGCCTATTAATATAAATTTTTTGAAAATGACCATTGACCAGTGGCTGATGAGAGGGTAAGTTTTTTAGTTGTAACACAGACCTGAAATCTGTGTTACATTCATTATTTGCAATTATTCGTTTTCTATTTCTTGAATTGATTTTTTTATGATTGCCACGACTTCGTGAATTTGTTCCTCGGTAATTACCAATGGCGGAGCAAACCTGATGATATGCTGATGTGTAGGTTTAGCGAGCAATCCGTTTTCTTTCATTTTAACACAAACGTCCCATGCTTCTTTGCCGTTTTTAGGTTTAATAACAATTGCGTTTAATAAACCTTTGCCGCGCACAAGTTCAATCATACAGGAATCGATCTTTTTTAATTCCTCTCTGAATAATTCACCTAATTTCTCTGCTCTTTCAGCGAGCTTTTCTTCTTTTACAACTTCTAATGCTACCATTGCAACTTTACATGCTACAGGATTACCGCCGAAAGTAGAACCATGTTCTCCGGGTTTAATAACAAGCATTATATCGTCGTCTGCTAAAACTGCCGATACAGGCATAACTCCGCCTGAAAGGGCCTTGCCGAGGATTAAAATATCCGGGCGTACATTTTCATGATCGCATGCAAGCAGTTTACCGGTTCTTGCAATGCCTGTTTGTACTTCGTCCGCAATGAAAAGCACCTTTTTTTCTTTACACATTTCATAAGCTTTGGATATATATCCTTCATCCGGGACAAACACTCCCGCTTCACCTTGAATCGGCTCAACCAAGAAACCGGCGATGTTTGGATCTTCAAGTGTTTTTGACAACGCATCCAAATCATTGTAAGGAATTTTTATAAACCCGGGTGTATACGGTCCAAATCCTTTATAAGAATCCGGGTCGGTTGACATAGAAACTATTGTAATTGTCCTGCCGTGGAAGTTACCGTCACATACAATAATTTTAGCCTGGTCTTCGGCTATTCCTTTTTTATCGTAAGCCCATCTTCTGCAAAGCTTAAGAGCAGTTTCGTCCGCTTCCGCACCGGAGTTCATCGGCAGTACTTTATCGTATCCAAAATATTCGGTTATATATTTTTCATAAGGCCCTAATGCATCATTATAAAATGCTCTTGAAGTAAGAGTCAGTTTTTTAGATTGTTCAATTAACGTATTAATAATCTTCGGGTGGCAATGTCCCTGGTTGACAGCAGAGTATGCAGACAAGAAATCAAAATATTTTTCACCTTCAACATCCCATAAATAAACACCTTCGCCTTTAGAAAGCACAACCGGAAGAGGATGATAATTATGAGCCCCGTATTTATCTTCCAATACAATTAGTTCTTGTGTTTTGGTTGTCTTTTCTACTATCATGGTTTCACCTTAATTTATAAGATTCGAAAAATGAGTACGGAATTTATCATTTTTATACCAGACTTGCGAATTAAATAAAAAAAGACTTTATCGTATTCTGATAAACAAAAAGCCCAACTTTTTTGCTTGTCCCGCTTACGGGAAAAAGGTGGGCTTTTGCTTTTTAGCGAAGGAGGACGAGTCCTCCATAGTTTTAACGAAGGAGGAGCATCTTTTTAACTTCCCGGTATTTACCCGCTGTTAATTTATAGATATAAACTCCGCTTGCCAGATTGCCCGCATCAAATATCCTTTCATATTTACCGGGCTGCAGCATTTCGTTAACCAATACTTTTACTTCTTCTCCCAAAGTGTTATATACCTTCAGCGTTACATTACTGGCTTCCGATATACTGAATTTTATCTTTGTCGTTGGATTAAACGGGTTGGGATAGTTTTCAAGTAGCGAATATTCATATTCTTCCGAACTCTGGTTGACAGTATCTTTTTGCGCTTGTTTTTCGGCTACTTCTATTTCATAATATTTTTCGTCTCCAAGTATTTTATGTGCATCTACGGCTCCCCGGGTAAGCTCAAACTGTGAATCCAGCTCTTCCGATATTGCCCTTGCTTTCTCTTTATCTTCTTCTTCAAAATAATAATATACGAACTTATCGAACATCGCTAATTTTACTACGCTTTCTCCTTCGTATTTTTCTATTACTTTGTCTATATATTTCACTCTGTTATCCTCGTCTATATCCGATAATATCAATCCGGCCATTGCATATAGGTCTTTCTTACTCTTTTGGTTGAATAATGCTTTATACATATCCTTCTTTGCCGTTAGTTCCTTCTCCGTGTATGTTTCTTTCAATAGATTTAATGCGTTGTAGGAAACACTGTAACCCGGATAATTATTAACAAGGGTCAAGCATATTTCCCTTGCTTCTTCCAAATTATCCGAAGCGATTAATTGATAAGCTTTATTTAGTTTCGACAATAAAGGTATGCCACTATCAGAGTCAGTAGTTAGATTGCCGGATTTACTCAACGGTGGCGTTGGAATAGATACAGCAGAACTAAGATAATCGCCGGTTGCTACTCCCCCGGTTCCTGCTATTTTGAAGTTTGCCGGGATGGTAGTTCCCCACCAGTTATGGTTTGCATAAATAGAACCCGACGAGAGAATATAAACATTCCATGTAGTATTTACCAGGTTATTATAACCACCGTCCAACGGCGAACTTCTACCAAGCATGGGGAGAGAATTATTCCAGCAAAAAACCCCGTATGTATTTCCCGTAATATTATTTTTTCCTTGAGTGCTTCCGTTCCCGAATTTTGGGTTTGAACTTGTTGTACAATAAACACCGTAACTATTATCTTGCATGTAGTTATTATATAGATACGGAGAAGAAGAAACTAAATATATCCCGGAGTAAGAGTTATCATAAATATTACACTCTTGAATTGTAGGGCTTGAACTGTAAAGATAAACTCCGTCCGTACAGCCGCTTATTGCCGAATTGGTTATATTTATACTTACGCTATTCTCATATATGCCGCGATAGGCATTACGTACTTGGCAGTAATTAATAGTTCCGCTGGAACTGCTGGTAAGTACTATTCCGTTTTCGGTGGTTGAATTTGGAGAACCGAAATCAAATGTTATTGGAGTTGATGATGAACCGCCGTCAGCAGTTAAGGTACCGTTAATTGTTAGCTTTGCGCCGCTTGTAAATTCTACTTCCGTATCCGCAAGAATAGTTAGTGAATTGTTTACTGTTACATCGTTGGAACATGTATGAGTAATCCCTCCTGCACCTACCCATGTTTTAGGGTAATTTGAAAGAGTGCCCGAATGCGAGGTTTTTAGTTTGTAATAATCAGGAGGATTGTTTGTTCTCTTTAGACGATAAATATCATGATATTTTTCATGTTGAACAAGTCCAAGATAGCTCATTTTTGATACATAATCTCTACCTTCAGAGGAAGTTCGAGGGTAAGAGTTTTGAATTTTTCTTGCTGCATGCCCGTAATAACTGTCAGCTACATGAGTAGCTTCTGATTCTGAAGAAGGAATATATGAGGGTTCTCCATCATTTGAGTAAGCATGGTCTAAAAAAAATTCACTTCCTATTTGATCTATCCAATAAGTTCCTCTATTTTCTGATTTAGTCCATGCATAACCATAACAATTATAGCTAAAATTTGCTGGTGCTATGATTTCAGCATTTAATCCTTCAGCATTTATTATATTCTGTAGTTCTATTCTCAATAGTTCTCTATCTGTATCATCAAAATGATCGCCTGGTTGATAAATATAATTTACGGGCATTCCTTCAGGTGTATAAAACGTTGCAAATGAAGAAGTTGATTCGGTTTTTTGCAAAGCACTTTTATAATTTCCTTTTTTTGAAAGAGATTGATTTAGTAAATCCCTAAATAGGTTTTTATCAATACTATTTTTTTTCGAATAAATTGAAATTACCATAGCTGTATATAAACTTGCCGTTTGATGCACTAACGAATATGTATCGCTATGTTTCAATTTATTTTCATATTTTTTTCTTAATTCATCTAATAACATATTAACATCATCTTTACTGAACTGATTTATTATTTCCGGTTGACTTAAGAGAATTTCAGCATAGATAAATTTAAAAGTATATCTAGCTTTCGTAATTAAGTCCCAATTTAAATCACATTCGTTTACCTTAAGATTTTTATAGTAATTTAATAATTTTACTCCAACATCATTTCTTGTCATTAACTCGCGTAATCCATTAAAATCATTATATACCCTTTTGAATCCATCCTGCAAATCATCATATGCAAATATTAAAAATGCTAAACGGCTTTCCAGATAGGATTCAATCAATTCCTCAGTTGTCATTGATTTCAACTGATTTTCCGGTATTTGATACTTTTCCCCATATGTTTGGGAAATGATTATTGAATATTGAATTGAAAACAAAAGAATAAAAAGAAAAATTTTTTTTAGTATTCTCATTTCTCACCTTTAATGTTATAGGATAAATATTTTTTAAATTATAAAACATAATGTGAGTATTATTATGATTTATAAAAAAGTATAATACTCCTCCCTTAAATTCAATGAACTAATTTATCATATTATTATAAAGAGTCTATTTTAGATATAAGCTCTTAAAAGTTTTTGTATATTCCATACAATTTATTTTTACGAGGTATAATCCAGAACCGATGTTCTTTGGTTGCCAGTCAATTATATTACTTCCTTTGATAGTATTTGATAATGAGAAGTATTCAACCAGCTTGCCTAATATATTATAAATAGAAATTTTAACTTCCTGTGAGTGGGATAAGTTAAAGTGAATTTTCGTAACGTTATTGAATGGATTGGGATAATTACCAACAGGCAATTGAGTTTGATTCATATTATTATCATTTTCAACGGCAGTAACTGTAAAATAAGAACCTTCAAACTTCATAATATTTCCGTCATAACCAACGGCCCATCCTAGGTTGTCATTTACAAATGTCGTTGCATTAACCCTGACCGTAGAAAGCCGCTCCTGGTAAGTCCAATTTATTCCACCGTCTTCTGTTGTTAAGATATTCGGGAAAAGGAATCCTGTTGCAATACCTTGAGAATTGTTAAAGAAGTAAAAACTGCTGAAAGATTGCAAATATCTTTTTGAGAAAGGGACAAATTCCCAATTTTCCCCGCCGTCTGTTGTTCTGTAAAATGCCCCTTCATCACCCGCAGAAATCCAACCATGCTCAAGATCTGTGAATTGAATATATTTTAATCTTTCACTGAAATACTCTTTTTGCCAATTTACACCACCATCATGCGTAGAGAGTAAAATGCCCCAACCAACGATCCAGCCTTGGTCCTCATCAAAAAAGAATATTTTATCTAATTTAGGTAAGTCACCGTTATCTGTCCTTTGCCAAACTTTACCTCCGTCAAATGTTCTATATATTATACCGTAGCCATATAAAGTCCCTTTTTGACCAACAGCAAATCCGTTTTTATCATCTATAAATTTAATATCTCTGAAAAGTCCGTTTTCAAGTTCAGCTTTTAATTGAATATGCCAGTCATTACCGCTGTTTTCTGTATTTAAGATATAATTGCCACCTGCAATCCAGCCTTTGTTTTTATCTATAAAATCAACACCGCTAAAAATTACTGTATCACATTCTGCCGGTAAAGTTTGTTTTCCCCAAATTTCTCCGCTGTTTTCTGTATTAAGAATCGTTCCGTCATATCCGACTGTCCACCCAAAGTTTTCGTCTATGAAATAAATGTCTTCAAGATTTGTTGTAACTCCTTCACCATGACGGCTCCAATTCTCGCCCCCATCATTTGTAATATAGATGACCCCTCCATACCCACAAGCATAACCATTGAGTGAATTATAAAATTTTATGTCCTGCAATAAACCATTTTGCGTTTCAATTTGTTCAATCCACGTGTTTCCACAGTCAATTGTTTTTAATATTGTATAATCGTTCAATGCATAACCAACTATGCTGTCGGTAAAAGTAATTTTACTGATGTTGTTAATTGATGGAGGAAAATTAAATTCATGATATTGCCAAGTTTTTCCGCCATCGGTTGTTCTGTAATTACCCGACCAACCAATTTGATTATTAATAAAGTTTATTACTCCAAAACCTGAGTCTGCAAACGTAGTCCAAGTATCACCTCCGTCAATTGTTTTATGAAGCAAGTTACTGTCGAAATCAAAATTGGAATAATAAGGCTGCGACAATAAATAACCTGTAAGCTCGTCAGTGTAAATTATTTGATAATATTTTCTATCTATTCCAATATTTATCTGTGTCCAATTATAACCGCCGTCTTCCGTTTTATAAATTAATCCAGGATATTGATCTTCTTCATTTATGTCTGCATACAAAGGAACAGCTAAAAGAAAACCTGTTTGATTATCTATGAATTCTATATCATTAAAACTATAAATTGTAAAGTCAATTTCTATTTCCGGTGATAACTCTTGCCACGTAAAACCTCCATCGTTTGTTTTGAAAATTTTACTAAAATTTATTGTTTTATTTGTGTCATAATAAGCAGTAATGTCAGTCCAACTTCCAATTATCCATCCCTCTTCTTTTGAAATAAAACTATATTTACGAATAGCACCGATGTGAGAAAGTTTTTGAACCTGCCAACTTCTTCCACAATCCTCTGTTGTTATTATAGTTCCGCGGCTGCCTGTTATTATTGCCTGTTCTTCTGATAATGGAATTACCGTAAACATTGATGCTCCCTGCGGTAAAGGATTTTGCCAAATCCACTGTTGTGCTAAAATGTGAGAAAATAAAAGTATAACGATTAGAGAAATTTTATGCATTGACACTAACTCTATTTTATATTTAGGGGTTCCTAGTGTTATGTCAACAATGAAGTGCCGTGTCATTCCCGAATGCTTTTATCGGGAATCCACTTTTATAAATTAGATTCCCGCTTAATACGTGCGGGAATGACATAGTATAAGTTATAGATTCCGGCTTAAAAGATTACCGACAATACAGAATTGACGCGACACTAGGTCTTAATTTGAATTAAATATATTATTATAATTATAAAAAATCAATATAGTATAAATATGTACTTTTGAATAAAAATGTATTTCATTTCTTTCTGGAGTGAAAGAAGAATATTTACCAAAAGTAGTACTGAATATTTGCACTGATTTAATATTAATTTAATAGTGATGTAATATCTTTTGGGCAGTTTATAGAAATAATTAAATCTGTTTTTAAGATTTTTTCTAAATTTAATAACAATTAACAATCTTTGAATAAATTTTCATCATTAATCAACGAGATTTAATGACCGGAGATATAATTTTAATTAACGTTGAACAATTTTTTATCATCGTTGAATAAAATTCAATCATCGGAGAACAAATTTTATGCAATAGTGATAGATTTTTATTCATCGTTCATCAAAATTTAATGAACAGAGATAGAAATTTACTCAACCTTCATACTTTTTGATAGAACGTTGATACTTTTTCTAGCACAATTGCATACTAAATGTCAAAATGACTGTCCAATGATTTCTTAGTTTTGCAAACAGCAGTCGAATTGGCAAGGAGGTCAGGTAATCTTTTATACTTGTTACAAATTGGTTTTGGGATTTAGTTTTTATTTAGAACTCACCTAAATCCTCCCCGCCTCCCAAAGTCTCGTACGGCGGGCAGGTCTTAAAAAGAGAGGACTTTATGGTAAAATCCCAAAACCAATTTGGTGTGTGTATATATGGTCATTGACAGGTTACAAATACGATTAAATTTATAATGAATCAGAAAGGGTACCACAAAAAAGTTCTGATGTTAAGTATGATGAAAAGTATTTGTTTGACCGGATATGACCCGAATAAATTACACGTTACATCATCTGAACATAAATACTGCCTGCAATTTTTTTTGAAATAGTGCTCACTATTCTTTAACTTCGCCCAATTAAAAAAGAGAGACAAATAAATGAAAGTTAAAACAACAAATTTTTCTGTTTATACTGAAGGAAACACAGAGTTAATCGACATTACCGACAAAGTTAACCAACAGTTAAGGGAAGTCGGATTTTCGGAAGGTAACGTACTTGTTTTTGTACCGGGTTCAACCGCTGGCATAACTACAATTGAATATGAACCGGGTTTGATACAGGATTACCCCCAATTTTTTGAAAAGATTATTCCTTCGAATCAAACCTACCATCACAATGAAACATGGCACGACGGCAACGGGCATTCGCATGTACGTGCATCTTTACAGGGAAATTCTATTACCGTTCCGTTTGCAGGCGGTAAGTTACTGCTGGGAACATGGCAACAAATTATTTTAATCGATTTTGATATTAGATCACGTCAAAGAAATATAATTACACAATTTATCGGAGAATAAATTTTGGGAAGTAAGACAGTTACAGTATTCGGCAGTTCAATCCCTAAGCCAGGAGATCGGGAATACGAGGACGCATATTTTTTAGGAAAATATTTCGGCGGGAATAATTTGAATGTCTGCACTGGCGGTTACCAGGGAACCATGGATGCGGTTTCAAGAGGAGCTAATGAAAAAGGGGCCGAAGCCGTTGGAATCAATCTGGAAATTTACAATGCTGTGCCGAGTCAATATTTAACCAACAGGCTGATTGCGGATTCTTTATTTGAAAGATTGGAAAAACTAATTTCTTTTGCAGATGCATATGTAATTTTACCGGGCGGAACGGGGACTTTATTAGAGCTGTCTTTAGTATGGGAATATTTTAACAAGTCAATGATGGAGCATAAACCAATAGCTATTTACGGCACTATGTGGAAAAATTTATTTACTGACATGGAAGAACGGATTACTTTTGAGAAAAGAAAAGCCGGTATGATTAAATACTTTGAAGATATTAAAGATTGTGCAGAGTATATTGTAAGAGAATTAAAAAATTAGTGTTCATTGATAAATTCAAGCGCTGCTTTATAAACATAGTCTACGCTAAGCTCTTTTATGCATTTGAATTGTTTGTCTGTTCTTTTGCAGATAAGCGGTTTGGGGGAATAGAAAAAACATGGTGAGCAATCCAAATTAAGGGAAACTATTTTGTGTTTTGTTTTCCACGGGCGGATGTAGTTTGTGTTCGTGGGACCTATAATTGCAACAACCGGTAAAGATAATGCCGAGGCAATATGCATCAAACTTGAGTCGTTGCTTATAAATAGATTACACCTTTTCATTATTGCGGTTGATTGCGGCAGGTTTCCGGTTTTTATTACAAAAGAATTTTCATTGTTAATCCGTAAGTGAATTTCTTCCTTAAGTTCATTTTCTTCAGGCCCGCCGAAAAGAAGTATTTTGGCTTTGTTACTTTCTATTAACAATTTTCCTAATTCGGCAAATTTTTCCGGTTCCCATCTTCTTTTAATATGGTTTTTTAATATTGAACATCCGGCGTGAAATCCTATAACCAGACCATTTCCGGTTATTCCAATGTTGTTAAAATATTTTTCGGCATAAATTAAATCATCTTCTGCAAAAGGGAAAATCATCGAGGGGACATCGCTGATTTTTTTGCCTATTAGTTTTTCAACCAACTTTATGTTTTCTTCAACGTTGTGCAGTTCATCGTTTTCTTGAATGGAAACATTATTAAGCCATCCGAGGTTAACAAAGTTTTTTCTATTATAATTTACCCCGGCTCTTTTTTTTGCGCCGATTATGGTTGAAATAAGATTATACTCTTTTCTGTTTGAAGGATATACGTTTATTGATGCATCATACTTGCGGCTTAAACCTAGAACAAATTTAAGCGCTTCAAGTTTTCCCTTTTTCATAAAATCAAAGTAGAACACTTTATTTATCTGCGGAAGCCTTTCATACAAATCTGCAGCGCCTTTAAACATTGCCAAACAGTCGATTTGTGAATCAGGTAATTCTTCTTTTAGTTTCTGCAATGCAGGTGTAAACATTAAAGCATCGCCGATGCCGGAAAGTGTAAATAGAAGTATTTTCAAATTTAATTGCGGTTTATTTTATAAAGAAGAAGTGTCTCAAACCCAACACGTATTAAAAATCTGTGCTACGTTTGAGACAGCCTCCTAAAATTTATTCTTTAATATCGATTGGAGCTTCGCTTACTTCAGTTGTATCCGATCCCATTAATTGCCTGGTTATGGCTATCCTTTGCTGTACGGACGGATCATTGGGAACCAACTGTTGAATTCTCAGAAGTATATCCAGTGCCTTTCCATATTCTTTTGAATTTTCATAGAGCTCTAAAAGAATTAAATACGGATTATACCTTCCTCTTAAATTAGCGGGATTACGTTCAATCTCACTCAACGCTGCAGTTTCTACCTCTTTAGCAATTGTTTTGTATTGCTCAATTGCTCCGGCTTGATAATAAAGTTCCCCTACATCGTAAAGCAGCCTGTAATCCAATGGAATTAGATGACGGGGAATTTTTTCTTCCATAGCATCCAGTGCTTTTACCACTTTGTCGTAGTCTTTATCAACGTACAAGTTGTGTAAAGCATATCTTATAAACGCATTCCTATAATTTCTTGAGAGTCTTTTATGGTTGTCGTCCAAAAATATTGACGGATCGTTTATTCCCCTGAATTTAAATCCCAACCGGTAATTTTTACTATAATCATCATCTTCGGGTTCATTAAAAATCTGTTTGCCCATTATTTCCGCATTAACGTAATAAGGATTTTTTGCTTTTTGAGGAACTACTCTAAAGGCTAAGCCTTCCATTTCCAGGTAATCGTCAAGACCTAACTGGCTGCTTTCAGAAGTGGTAACGGAGAAATAAACAGGTCTAATCCATGCATTTTCTCTAACAATATCGAGTGCTACCAGGTCCTGCACTCTTGCAGCGCCAATATTTCCAAACATTGCTCCGGGCGGCATCTCCCAGCTTATGGCTTTATTTTTTAGAACAGTAGTGTCGGTTATATCATATTTAGCCAATAAAGTGTCGGGTACAGGGAAAGTTATTTTTGTTTTTTCCCATCTTACCGGCTGGATGTTTTCAATCTCAATATCGGATAAACTCATTCTTATTTTTTGCGAACCGTGCGGGTCCGTATCTCTCAACTGGAAAATGTACCATGGTGTGTTTAATAGACTTAAGTTTGCAACACGGACATCTCTTCTTACTCCTTCAACATCCTGCAAGTACCAAAGAGGGAAAGTATCGTTATCGCCGTTGGTAAATATGATAGCATTCGGAGCAACACTTTGAAGAAGATTGTAGGAATAATCCCACGGCAAATAGTTTTCCGATCTGTCGTTTTCCCAATAATTATTGAGCAGCATATTTGCAGGGATTGTAATAAAGCCGGCAACAAGAACCAAAGCAATAACAGGGTTAAGCAGTTTTTGGTCTGCAAATTTTTCTTTTAGAATATCAATTATTCCGCGCACTCCCAAACCAACCCAAACGGAGAAAACAAAGAAAGCGCCTACGTAAAAATAATCACGTTCTCTTGGCTGCGGCTCCTGCTGGTTCTGGTAATATGCCATAAGCCAGCCGAGGAAAACAAACATAACCATGAAAACGGCTCCCATTTTCCAGTCACGCTTAAATTGGTAGAATAGGCCAAACAATCCGATAAGAAAAGGTATCCCGAGAAATTCCCAGAAGTTTACTCCCGAATCCTGGACAGTAGATTCTCTTCCCACATAGTTCCACAATAAATACCTGTTGAACATGTGGTTCATTTGATATGTTAAAAGAAAGTCCAAGTCGCTGTCATAATTACTATAGACTCCTGTTTGGTGCGGTTCCTGGGTATATCTTCTCTGGAATAAGGGGGCACTGCCGTATTGTTCACGGTCAAGATATTTTACCATCGATGAAAATGAATTCGGGCTGTTCAGGTTAATCGGCGTATCCTGGTTGGATCTAATCGGTATCATAGTATAGGTGGTAAAACCTATTACGGCGAACAGCAAACATTTGCCCACAAGATTTAGCGTAGGTTTGTTTTCTTTCTGAGTCCAGTAAATTAGATAACCAATAATTCCAATTAAAACTATAAGTGAAACTATTCCTAAAATTTCATTATCACCGCTCACAAGATAAATCAGGTTGGGAATTTTAAGCAGACCGGGATAAGCAGAAAGGAGAACTATTCCCCCTAATAGAATAGGAAAGTAGAATGAGTTTTTGTTGTAGATTTTTTTCCAAGTTACAGCGAGATATATCAACGTAGCAACGCCAAAAATCATTACTGCTTTTTGATCAAATTTAGAAGTTACTTCGGAACCTAAAGGAGAATTTTGTGTTTGGGTAGCCCATAAGCCAAAACCGACCAGCATTACTAAGGCAACATTGCCTAAGAAAATATAGCTTGTTTTTAGAAGAGTTTCATCGTTATTTATAAATTTCCTGAACATAATTATCATAACTATAGAAACGCTGCAGAGGACCGCCATCAAATGCACACCGGTAGAGAGTCCTATTAAATAAGCAATTAGTATCAGATATTTTTCATTATCGGGTTCATCTGCTTTTTCATTCCAGACAAGAATCAACCAGGTGATAATTGCTATAAAAAAGTTTGCAAACGCATAAACTTCAGCCTCGATGGCATTAAACCAGAATGTGTCTGCAAATGCGAGCGACAATGCTCCTATTGCCGCAGCAATATAAGTAGCAAGCTCATCAAGTTTATTTTTGTATTTTTTCTTGTTATAGTTTTCAATTAACTTAATAACAACGAGATAAAGAAACAGAACCGTGAATGCGCTTGAAAGAACCGACATCATGTTTACGCGGAAGGCTATATTATCCCCGATTGGCAGCATAGAAAACAGTTTGCCGATCATTAGCCAGAGCGGGGTTCCCGGCGGGTGAGGAACTTGAAGTAAAAATGCCGAAGCAATAAATTCACCGCAGTCCCAGAAGGAAACGTTTGATTGTACGGTTAATAAATAAACGAATAAAGTTATAAAAAACACTGCTGCGCCAATTATTCTTCGCAGATAAGTAGAATTCATTAGTTCCTCATTTAAAAATTAGAATTGATTGTTTTAGCTTTCAGGTTTTTTGAAAAAATGATCGTAATTTTTTCGTTCCCTGTTTACATGGTATTTTTCATAATACCCTTTAAGCCTTGCCAAAGAAAGCTTATCAAGGTCTTCTTCCATATTGTGTCTTTTTTTCAACATACTGTAGTCCTCGTATTCCTTGGAATCCATCTTTCGCTCGTATCTTCTCAAGGCTTCAAAATATTTATTTTGATCTCTGTATCCCATCTTGTTTTAATTATTATTCCAATTACAATTTTCTAATATATGAAATTTTTTATATTTGGTATAACCAAGAAAAATTAAAGAGAAAAAAATAGTTGCAATTATACAAAAACTTTAAACCTGCTGTTTCAATTATTTTGCCGACTTACAACAGGGCCGGGCTGTTAAACAGGGCAGTTGATTCGGTATTGAATCAAAGCTTTAATTATTGGGAATTAATGATTGTAGATGACGGCAGTAACGACAATACTTTTGAAATTATAAACAATTATTTAATGGAAAATGAGAACATAAGATACCTTAAACATAGAAATAGATATGTATCATTGAGTTTGAATGCAGGGATAAAAGCTTCGTGCGGGAAATATATAACTTACTTAAACAGCGACGATGAATACAAAAAAGACCACTTAAAATTACGTTTTGAATACATGGAAAAGAATCCCGGTATAGATTTTATTCACGGCGGCTTTGAGGTTATTGGGGATGAATATGTAAAGGATAAAAATGATCTCTCAAAAAAAATACATTTAAGCGAATGCAAAGTAGGCGGCACTTTTTTCTACAAAAGAGAAGTCGCCGAAAAAATAGGCGGGTATAAAGACTTAAAGTACGGTGATGATACTGATTTTTATTACAGGGCAGAAAAGAAATTTAAAATCGCAAAAGTTGATTTCCCGACCTATATTTATTACCGTGATACGCCCGATAGTATCTGCAATAATATTTAGCTGACAACTCTTAGTTTTTGCCTTTTAGTGCCTTTAGTGAATACAAATACGGAATTTTATCGCCGAACTTTTTTATAACAAATTTATCTTCGCCAATCTTTTCCATTCCGGGGAAAACATTATAAACGGAAAAAGGGAATTCTTTAAATGATTTTATTTGCAGTCCGTTTTTCATTAAACATGTAAATACATAAGATAAATCATGATTCCAGCAGTAATCTGTTCCGCTTATATCCGCGTTTCTGTCTGTATAAGTTCCTTCAATAAAATCTTCAATCGGTTTGCCCGTATGAAAATATGAATATTTGAAATAGTCGAAATCATCATCAAATATCCAAATGTAGGGATGAAATTCAACCATATAAAACATTCCGCCGGGTTTAAGATATTTAGATATCAGCTCTGCCCATTTTGATAAATCCGGCAGCCAGCCAATCACTCCGTAGGAAGTAAAAACAATATCAAACTTTTCGTTTAAATATTTTTCAATATCATAAACGTTACAGCAAATAAATTCAGCGTTTAAACTCAATTCATTGTTTAATTTTTTTGCTTCTTCAATAGCTTTTTCCGAAATGTCAATGCCTGTTACCTTTGCTCCCATTCGCGCAAGCGACAAACTATCCTGCCCGAAATGGCACTGCAAATGTAAAATAGATTTTCCTTTTACATCTCCAAGTTCTTCAAGCTCAATAAACTTAAGAGAAGTTTTGCCTTTCTTAAAACCCTCAACATCATAAAAGTCGGATTTTATGTGTACGTTGGTTCTGTCGTTCCATAATTTTTTATTCGCTTCAAAATATTTGCCGTTGCTTTCCATAAATACCTTTTAGAATTGAGGGGCAAAGTTAGTTAATAAATCCGCCAAAAGAATTAAAAATTTGATTTAGAAATTTTCTAAGACTATTTTCGTAACCTTAACCGAAATCTAACGGAGAGATAATGAAATATTTATTAATTGCAGTTTTTCTTTTTGCTACTAGTTGTGCGCAAAGTTCTAAACAGGATTTAACAACAAAGAAGGATTCTGTAAGCTATTCCATAGGACATAGTTTAGGGCAAAACATTAAAGCTCAGAATCTTGATATGGAAATCGATATACTTGTAAAAGGATTAAAAGACGGAATAAAAGGCGGGTCAGGATTACTAACTGATGAAGAGATGACTAAAATAATTATTGCTTTTCAGCAGGAACAGCATCAAAAGCAAAAGCAAAAAACGGATGAAGAGAAAAAAGCAAATTTGGAAGCAGGAAATAAATTCCTTGCCGAAAACAAAACGAAAGAAGGTGTTATAGCTTTACCTAGCGGACTTCAGTATAAAGTAATAAAAGAAGGTACAGGCAGTAAACCAAAGAAAACAGATAAAGTAAAAGTGAATTACATGGGTACATTAATTGACGGAACGGAATTCGATAATTCTTATAAGAGGGGAGAACCGATTTCTTTTGAACTTGGTAGTGTTATTAAAGGATGGACAGAAGGTTTGCAGTTAATGCCGGTTGGTTCAAAATATATGTTTTATATTCCGGCTAATTTAGCTTACGGTGAAAACAGGAGAAGCGAAATAATCGGACCGAATGCATGTTTAATTTTTGAAGTTGAACTGCTGGAAATTGAAAAATGATTTTTCTCTGTGTCTCTGTGGTTTCTTTTTACCGCGGAGACGTAAAGACACAGAGGACTAATTATAAATATTTTGCTTTTTTACTACCTTTATACATTTCATACTTATGAAGTTTTACTTCAAGCGGACCGTTAAATAACGTGAATTTTTTTGAAGCACGAAGCCCTAAGTTTTTTAGGGCTTCTTTGTTTGATGTCAAAATCCATGCATCGTAACCGGTATAATTTGTTTTTAACGTATCGCCTATCATTTTGTAAAAATTATTGATGTCGTCTTTCTTCATTCTTTCCCCGTAGGGAGGATTAATAATTAATGTACCGTTTCCTTCCGGGGGAGCAGACTGCATAAATTGTTTTGAGAATAATTTTATTCCGTCGTTTAATCCGGCGTTACGTAAATTCTCTTCAGCAATTTTTACTGTGTTTGAATTTATGTCCGAACCGACAATATCGATCTCAATCGGTTTTATTTTCTGTTTAGCTTCTTTTTTAATTTCACGCCATAATTTTGAATCAAAATCTCTCCAGTTCATAAATCCAAAGTGATCTCTTATTAATCCGGGAGCTTTGTTGGCAGCTATTAAAGCTGCTTCAATTACTATTGTTCCTGATCCGCACATTGCGTCAACAAAGTTAGTTTTTCCGTTCCAGCCTGAAAGCCTGACAATACCCGCAGCCAAGACTTCGTTTAGCGGAGCCTGGTTTTTATTTTTCCTGTAACCCCTTTTGTGGAGAGAATCTCCCGAGCTATCGAGTGAGACAGTGCACTTTTCCTGGTTAATGTGAATGTTAATTTTCAGCGATGGGTTTTCAATATCAACGTCGGGACGCTTTTTATATTTGTTACGGAACTGGTCAACAATTGTATCCTTAGTCTTAAGAGAAACATACTTGGAGTGCCTAAAATATTTTGAATGAACTACACTTTCTACGGCGATAGTATCATCGGCTGAAATATATTCACCCCAGTTGATTTTTTTTATGCATTTGTACAACTCATCTTCGTTCCGGACATAATAAGTTTTTAAAGGAACAAGGATATTAAGAGCGGTTCTCAAATAAAGATTTGTTTTATATAATAGTTCCTTGCTGCCTTCAAAATAAACGGCTCTTGTTGCTTTCTTTATGTTTTCCGCTTTTAACTCTTTCAGTTCCTCTGCAAGAACATGTTCTAAGCCAAACAACGTTTTCGCTATGAGTTTAATTTGTTTCTCTTCCTTTTTCGTTATTATTTAGGTGCTACCCAGATATTATCTTTGATTTCCAATTTTACGTCATCCAAATAAATTGCTTTACCGCTGCCGCCTTCCCTAAAATCGGTTACTATGTCAACGTGCTGTGCAGACTCGTTATATATTCCTTTTGATTCGAATTCTTCTATTTGCTTTTTCCCTTCTTCCGAATTCGGGTCATCAACAAAACATGCAGGGTAACTTTGTCCGATAGCAATGTGAAAAGTACCGCCGACTTTTTCAACAAAAAGAGGATGTTTTAAAACTTTGCTGATTCCATTGTTCATGCCCAAAGCGCATTCGCCGAGTCTGTGCGAACCCTCGTCGGTTTCGATTATTTTCTTTAGTGTATTGTAACCTTTGTCTGCCGAGTATTCAATTATTTTTCCTTTTTCAAATTTCAGGTAAATACCTTGAATATCTGTTCCACCCTGGAAAACCGGGAGGTCAACAAATATTTCTCCTTCAACCGTATTGGCATCCGGGCTTGTATAAACTTCGCCGTCGGGAAAATTTCTTTTGCCTGTACACTTTACGGCATTCCTTCCGGCAATATTCATTTTAAGTTCAAGTTCGTGGCTTTTGTTCGGGCAGCGGGTTATTACACGAAGTTCGTTACTTTTAAATAATATCTGATATATTTCTTCTTCAACTTCATCAAGCAAACGTGGGTCAACTATTGAAGCGCTTACGACTACTTTCGTATAATCTTCAAGTGACAAACCTTCCATGTCGGCAAAACCTTGAGTAGGAAAGAGTGTGAGCACCCAGGGTTTGGAAAGTCTTATATTTTTTCCCGGTGCATCGGCTTTCATAACTTCCTGTGCAAGTTCTTCGTTTACACCCTGGAAGAATTCCGTGTTTTCAACTCCAAGTATCTCAATATATTTTGTCATTGCTTCGTAACGGTCAATATGCCATTGCGGTACTTTTCTTATTTGTTCTTTACTGCCGTGTTTTGCAATTGAAGCACCCCAAACCTTACCCCTGTCGTTATCCGGTGCAACGATGTTTACATCGGCTATCGCGCCTTTCTCAAAGATTTTATCCTGCATAACCGAAATTAAAGGCCAGCAAATGTTTTCTCCTTTTACCATTACAATATCATCTTTTGAAATGCCGCCGAGTGAATAATCAAGTATGTATTCCGCCCAAACCTCTAAATCTTTACGTTTAATTTCTGTCTCCATTGTTCCTCCCGATAATTAAACCATTTAATAATTTTTAAAATTAGTTTACCGCCAAGCCAATAAAAACTAAATTTAACTTCACAAAGATGCAAAGAATAATTTTAATTACAATTTTTCCTTTTTATAGCTTGAGGATAATGTAGGGCAAAGTGATATTGATTATTTCACTTTCACAAAAGTAAATTCAATTTTTTCAGATTCGCCGTTAATTTCTCCTTCTATTTTAACGGCAATGGTTGTTTTGTCAACAAAATTATAGATGATGGTTTCGGGGAAATCGTGCTCAGAGTTTTCAAAAACAAATCGATTATCTTTGAATGAGGTTAAGTGAAAAAGAACCGGGTTTTGATTTTGCGGTACTGCAATGTATACCCAGAATTCACCGACCCTCTTTATGTAGATATCTTCGGTTTTTTCTTGCTCACCGTCTTCGATCGAGTAACTTATCCCGACAATTTCAGAATTATCTTTTATTTTCCATTCTTCGTAGGCTTCAAAGCTGTTTGTTTTTAGTTTCCATTTACCGGCGATCAGGTTTAAAATTTTGCCCTGTCCGCTTATCGTAGAAAATATGATTAGAGAGGATGTCAACAGTTTTGTTATTGTCATAATATTTATTTTCGCTCGTATTTAGATTTGTTTATTTTTTTGTACAAGCTAATAATAGAAAGAAACTAACTAAATTTAATAACTTATAAAAACCTATTTTGCTTTTTCTTTAATATAAGTTATTATCAGTTTACCTATTTCTTTTCCAATTGATGTAATTTCTTCTTTAGTTATGGTTGAACTATATTTGTTTGTTAGGTAAGGGTTATAAGATAAAATATTCCCTTTACTATCCCAAAGGTCTTGAAAAGCAAATGGACTAGTAGCAATAAAATAATAAATAGAATATTCATATTTATCGAACTCTAATATTAGAGGTAAATTGATTTCTAATATATTTTTCTCTGATTTGAGTTCGTTTAGTGAAATCAATAAAATTACTTTTGTTATTAAGTTATTTTTGATTTGTGTGTTTTTAACTTGATCTATCTTGATTGATTTTTTATTTCGAAAAAGAGAATTAATACCGTTGTGTTTATCAATTAATGATACAGCAAAATTTTTTTCTACAAAGAGATCAGAAAATTTGTCCATTGTTTTTTCAATTTCGACTAAAAGAGGTATGAAAGATTTTTGTAAAACATTAGTCATATTTTCAGAACTTTTATAATTATCTAAGCTGTTATACTCAGTTTCAATCTCCTTTTTTAACAAAGCTATTTCTTTATCCAGATCATCCAGTTCTTCAATGTTTTCACCTTTAGCCCCTTTCAAATAAAGGTTCAGTGAATAAAGCAAATATTCGCCAATCAATTCAACAAAAGGCAAGTACTCGCCCGAATCAGCCTGGCTTAAAGCTGCATAATAATTTTCTTTTTTGTTTTGTGTTATAACAACCGGTGGGTACTGGTACTGCATTAAAATTAGGTTCATTAAAAGACGGGCAATTCTCCCGTTGCCGTCATCAAACGGATGTATTGCCGTAATCCTATGATGAAATATTGAAGCAATTATTAAGGGGTGAAGTTCTTTTTCATCTCTTGATTTCCTGTACCATTTAACAAGTTCTTCCATCTTTGCCGGAGTTTCTTCGGGCGTTGCAAAGTAATGTATTTCCCTCGTTTTTGTTTTAACGTGATTGGGCTGCTTTTTATAAGCTCCTATTGATACTTTTCTTTTTGTCGGTTTGTTGTCCGGGGTTAGTGCATCAATTTCATAAGGTTCAACCAGGATGATTTTATGCAGTTCCCTTATAAACGCTTCAGTCAGTTCTTCTTTGTTATGAACAAAATTTAAAAGGTAATCTATCGCTTCATTGTGTCCCTTAATATCAAGATAGTCCTTAAATGGTTTCCCTTTTGCTGTAATGTCGTGCATCAAAAAAGCTTGTGTTTCGCCGAACGTTAACGAGTTTCCTTCAATGGCGTTTGAGTTGTAATTCCAATCCAGCCGAAATTTTTGCAAAATTCTATTTTTAATTTCCGGTTTAATTGGTTTGAGATTATCAATCTCTTTTTTGACGGAATCAATCTTGTTAATTATATCAAGTTTATTTAAGCCGGAGTCTTTGGACATTTATTAGTCCCTAAAATTTTACCCGTAATTTAACACAGGACGCAGCCACTTTTCAACTTCCTCAACAGATAAATTTTTCCTTTCCGCGTAATCCTCAACTTGATCTTTCAATATTTTCCCTGTTGTAAAATACTTTGCATTTGGGTTTGCAAAATATAATCCGCATACAGAAGCGGTGGGGTACATTGCAAGGTTTTCCGTTAAAGTGATTCCGGTATTTTTTTCAACATCAAGTAATTTGAAAAGAGTTAATTTTTCTGTATGATCGGGTTGTGCAGGGTAACCGGGCGCCGGGCGAATACCTGCATATTTTTCCTTGATAAGTTCATCGTTGTTTAGTTTTTCGTCTGAAGCATAACCCCAGTATTTTTTTCTTACTTTTTTGTGAAGCAGTTCGGCAAAAGCTTCTGCCAATCTATCTGCGATGGCTTTGATTAGAATAATATTATAATCGTCATGAGCTTCTTCAAACTGTTTTATTAATTTTTCAATTCCAATTCCTGTAGTTACGGCAAAAACACCTATGTAATCATTAATTCCGCTTTCTTTTGGGACGATAAAATCTGCAAGAGCAATATTTGAAAACGAATTTGCTTTTTTGCCCTGCTGTCTTAATGAATGAAATTTACCGATCTGTTCTTTTCCTTTTAATGGAGAGTATATTTCAATATCATCATCATTAGAGTTTGCCGGAAACAAACCGAATACGCCTTTTGCGGTTAATAAGTTTTCCTTTATAACTTTGTCGAGTAATTCATTTGCATCTTCAAAAAGTTTTTTTGCTTCTTCACCGTAATTTTCATTTTCAAAAATTTTCGGGTACCTGCCTTTTAATTCCCATGTTAAGAAAAACGGTGTCCAGTCAATGTATTTCCTGATTTCTTCCAACGGATAATTGTCTAAAACTTCCACTCCCAATTTGTTCGGTTCGGTAATATTTTCTTTTTCCCAATCGAGTTTGAATTTGTTATTTCTCGCTTCTGCTAAAGTTAAATATTCTTTTGATGACTTTTTCTTAGCATGGCTTAAGCGGAGTTTTTCGTATTCTGCTTTTATTTCATTAATAAATTTTTTGTTTGTTTCTTCGTTAATTAAATTACTTACAACAGGCACGCTTCGGGACGCATCAAGTACATGCACGGTAGTTCCGCTGAAGTTAGGTTCTATTTTAACTGCCGTATGAATTCTTGAAGTTGTTGCGCCGCCAATCAATAAAGGCTTTTCTATTTTTAGTCTTTCCATCTCTTTTGCAACGTGAACCATTTCATCAAGCGACGGAGTAATCAATCCGCTTAATCCTATTACATCAACATTTTTTTCAACTGCTGTTGATAGTATTTTATCAGAGGGAACCATTACACCCAGATCAATAATGTCGTAATTGTTGCAGCCGAGAACTACGCCGACAATATTTTTGCCTATATCATGCACGTCGCCTTTTACGGTTGCAAGAAGTATAGTGCCTTTGCTTTTGTTGTTTCCGCTTTCCTCTTTTTCTTTTTCAATGTAAGGAACCAGGTAAGCAACAGACTTTTTCATTACACGTGCGCTTTTAACTACCTGGGGTAAAAACATTTTACCTGAACCGAACAAATCGCCCACGGCATTCATTCCATTCATTAAGGGACCTTCAATTACTTCCAGCGGAGAAGAACATTTTTGTCTGGCCTCTTCCGTATCCTGTTCAATAAAATCAGTTATTCCTTTTATTAAAGAATGTTTTAACCTTTCTTCAACGGTATCGTTTCGCCATTCTAAAACGAGCTCCTCTTTGCCTGCGTCCTGTTTAACGTTTTCGGCAAATTCTACCAGTCTTTCCGTGGCATCGTGTCTTCTGTTTAACAGTACGTCTTCAACCCGTTCAAGGAAGTCTTTGGGAATTTCTTCGTAGACCTCAAGCTGTCCCGCGTTAACAATTCCCATGTCCATCCCGGCTTTGACGGCATGATATAAAAATGCAGCATGGATGGCTTCTCTTACTTTGTTGTTGCCTCTAAAAGAAAATGAAATATTGCTCACCCCGCCGGATACTTTTGCATACGGTAGATTTTCTTTTATCCATTTTGTTGCTTTAATAAAATCAACAGCATAGTTGTTGTGTTCTTCAATGCCGGTTGCAACAGCAAATATGTTCGGATCTATAATGATATCCTGCGGAAGAAAACCGACTTTTTCCGTTAAAATTTTATAAGCCCGTTCGGCAATTTTAATTTTTCTTTCGTAAGTATCGGCCTGTCCTTTTTCATCAAAAGCCATAACAATTACTGCAGCACCGTATGATAGTATTTTTTTTGCATGGTCTATAAATTTTTCTTCACCTTCTTTAAGGCTTATGGAATTAACAATTCCTTTGCCCTGCAAACGCTTTAACCCGGCTTCAATTACAGACCATTTCGAGGAGTCAAGCATGATAGGGAGTTTCGCAATATCCGGTTCGGCAGCCAATAATTGCAGAAATTTTACCATGGCGTTTTCCGAGTCTATCATAGCCTCATCCATGTTAACATCAAGGACTTGTGCTCCGCCTTCCACCTGATGTTTGGCAACGCTTAGAGCCTCTTCGTAATTTTCTTCTTTTATAAGCCGTGCAAATTTTTTTGAACCTGCAACGTTTGTCCTTTCCCCGATATTTACGAAATTTGTACCCGGCCTTAATATCAACGGCTCAAGCCCACTTAACCTTAAATATGGCTCAACAGGTTTTAATTTTCTCGGTTTTATAGACTTAACCATTTCGGCGAAGGCTTTAATATGTTCGGGAGTAGTGCCGCAGCATCCGCCGACAATATTGTAAAATCCTTCTTCTCCGAATTCTTTTAGTACTTCTACCATTAGTTCGGGGGTTTCGTCATAATCCCCGAACTCATTGGGCAAACCTGCGTTTGGATATAAGCTTGTATAAAAGGGTGATATCGCTGACAGTTCTTCAATAAACGATCTCATCTGTCTGGGACCAAGAGCACAGTTTAGGCCGACTGATAATAAATCTTTTGTATGAGCAATTGAATTATAAAATGCTTCCGTTGTTTGACCGGACAGAGTCCTCCCGCTTAAATCAACTATTGTTCCGGAGATCATTACCGGTATTGATTTGTTTATTTCGTTAAGATATTCTCTTATTGCAATAAGAGCCGACTTCGAATTCAGCGTATCAAAAATAGTTTCAACGAGTAAAATATCGGAGCCGCCGTCAACAAGTCCTTTAACCGCTTCTTTGTATGATTCTTTCATCTCATCAAAAGTTACGGCCCTAAAGCCCGGGTTGTTTACATCAGGCGAAATAGAAAGAGTTTTACTTGTGGGACCCAAAGCCCCGGCAACAAATCTTGGCTTTGAGGGATTTAACTTTGTGAATTCTCCGGCTACTTCTTTTGCAATTTTTGCAGATTCAAAATTTATCTTGTAAACAAAGTTATCGGTTTTATATTCTTTTTGTGAAATTACGCTGGCGTTAAAAGTATTTGTCTCAATAATATCCGCCCCTGCTTCAAGGTATTTTCTATGAATTTCCTTTATAACATCAGGCCGAGTTACAGATAATAGATCGTTGTTACCTTTTAAATCTATCCTGTGATCTTTTAATATTTCTCCTCTAAAATCCGATTCAGTCAAATTATAACTCTGAATCAGGCTGCCCATTGCGCCGTCAAGTACTAAAATACGTTCGTCTAATATTTTTTTTAGTGTGCTGATTATCATAAATATAATTTCAATTTAATTCAGTCAGGTTGATTATAAGACTTAGAATGCTCTTTTATATTGCAAACATAATAATATAATAACAGAAATGTATAGTTGTAGATTTATAAAATGAAAAGCAATTTAAAAGGTAAAGGAACTGTTTCGTATGTTCCGGATTGTCACTCTGAACCTGCCTGACGTCACGGCAAGTAAATTCAGAATAACATTTGCGAGACAATCCTTTCCCTAGCCTTTTTTACCCGGCCTATTACTTTCAATTAGTTAAATAAACCATTTTATTTTTATTCATACCAACGATCGATATTTATTCTTTTTTCACCAAATCCGTAATTTATACTTTCATCATCTAAAGCAGTAGCACCGGTAATTGCTTCGCTTGAATAAAGAATACGGCCGCTGCCGTTACCTATACAATTACCGTCAGAAGGACTGGGTGTTAATCCGATAACAGCACCAATAATATCACAATGCACATGAACAATGTCATCTGCAATCAACAAACCTTTAAAAGGTCCGGTATTTAAGTTTTTGATAATTGCATTTGTAGAACTGTTATGTACAATCAATATTCCTTCACCGGTAATGTTTGCTGAATTCCATATACTGCCCGATGATAGTTCTACATATGTTACTCCGCCAAGCGGGTAGGTTAACGAAACCGGATTTGTAACATACTGGCTTCCGTTTTCCCCGCCTTGTGCATAACTTTTTAATGTCCCCGGCGGAAATCCGTTTGCAGTTCCTCCTAAAATGCTGTCCGGAGTATCCGGATATCCCCCGGAATAAACTTGAGAAGCTGCCGATCTGTTAGCCGTGCTTTTTGCAAGGGGATATGTGCACCCACTTGAGTAGGAAGCATATTTGGAATTTCCGCTTCTACTCACAGTGCCGGTTGTCCAAATAGCAAGCGTGCCGCTTCCTCCAATTAAATTACCGTTTATATCGTGTTCCCTGCCGTCTACCTGCAACGTACCTAATGTTTTTACAGGATTGTTTGTTGTTACTGCTGCTTGAACTGCAGCTGGCATAAATCCCGTCCCGTTTGTAGGGATTGTTACAAGTACCTCTGTATTATGTGTTTCTCCGAAATAGGAAGCGTTTACTTTTATTTTTATATAATCCGTACTGCTTATTGTTGTATCGGTAATTGTATAACTTGCGGTGCCGTTCATTAAATTTATTGATGTTGCCGAATTTACTCTTAAAGAGTCATTGTCTCCAACCATTGCAATCAACATTTCAACTGTACTGTTGGCGATATTCCTTGCCCGGGTATGCCCGTAATATTTCGATACATCTTCCGTTGCCTTTGAAATCTTTGAATTCATTGAAAAGTTTATCAGCAGGAATATGCTGATACTCCCCAATACCATTATGACTGAAGCTTTTCCCATCTTTATTTATCGCAAATTTTTCGGTCTTATTACTGCATTCCAATCAGTAGATTGATACAATGTATCGTTGGTTAATTCAGCTTGAAACTTTGCTTTTGCTTCAATGGTTCTGATTTTGTTTCTGCCGGAACTATAGGCTAATGAATCGTAGCTAATTGTATTTCCAACCGAGTCGTAATAAATGAATTCAAATTTATTTACAATTAGCAAGACCGACTTATTTGCGGAACTTCCGTTGAGTGTTCTGTATAAAGGTCTATCGTTAGGATTTGTAGTTCCGGATAACGAATCGGTGGGACCTAAACTAAAATGAATTGAATCAATTGTCCCGTCAT
This sequence comes from Ignavibacteria bacterium, assembly GCA_050117315.1. Lineage (GTDB taxonomy): Bacteria > Bacteroidota > Ignavibacteria > Ignavibacteriales > Melioribacteraceae > JANQIV01. Next base: position 4,361 of record JASFMY010000047.1, on the reverse strand, counting down.
TATTAAAATCACTGTAATAATATAAATTGGTGGAATCGGCAGTTATAAACTTATTGCCGGTTACTCCATAACCAATTTTGTATAAATCATATTTAAAATCAGAGGCTGAAGATGTAGCATTTCCCTGGACAATCGAATCCATAAAGATATCTTCCGATAAATCATTCATTTGAAGATTTATTGAAATCGTTAAAAGTATAACCATTCCCCCGATTACCGCGGAACCTAATACATCTATCAAATATGCCATCTTAGTAAGAAACTATTTGTTGTAATTTTATAGTATCTGTAAATGTGCTGGCCAGGTAACTGTTGGTTACAAAAACATCAATTTGTTTGCTGAAAGATTTTGAATTTGTTTTTACCGCACCCGGATATGTAATGTAATAAACATCAACTAAAAGGTTGAAATTGCCCAACTCGCCAACAGAGTCTGTTCTCGTGAATCCGTCGTAATCGTCAATATCGTCAAACGATGTTGAATTTGATTCACCGGATTCCGTTCCTAATGAATTACTTGATGTTAACGAATCGGCTTTTTCGGCACTTTTAGTTACTGTAAATTCGTCAAATGCGCGGGATTGGATTTCATCTAATAATGATTGACCTGCCGTAGTTGCATTAATTATAGCTTCATTATTAAATGTAGCATCCAGTTGTGAGGTATTCGATCTGTGGAACGTAAGTATCAAATAACTTAGTAAAAAAATACTACCTATCACCAGCAATTGCTGTGTCGACGAAATCATATCCTTATACATACTATCTTCACATGTTGTATAATCGAAATTTCTTTTATTTTATTTAATAGCAAATTGTTATTAATTTTGACGGGATCACTAGCTCTTTAAAACCAGCAGCTTGTGGGCAAGCGCATAATTAGATCGGCATTTGATTTTACATGTTATACACAAGCCAAATTGATTTTGGGATTTAGTTTTTATTTAGAACTCACCTAAATCCTCCCCGCCTCCCAAAGTCTCCTACGGCCAGGTCTTAAAAAGAGAGGACTTTATGGCAAAATCCCAAAACCAATTTGCAACAAGTATAGTTAAACTTTGCAGATAAATTTGCGATTGTTTATTTATTATTGGGGCTAAAAGTTTGTTTAATTTTTCTTAATACTTAAATTTAGGCTGCAAATTAATTTAGAGGTGGAAAATGATTATTGTAACCGGAGGAGCAGGGTTCATCGGTAGTGTTGCTGTTTGGAAGTTAAATGAAATGGGAAAGAAAAATATAATTATTGTTGACGAGCTCGGTAGCGAGGATAAATGGAAAAACTTAAACGGGCTTGAGTATGCTGATATCTTTCATAAAAATGATTTTTACAAACAAGTTGTTGATGACAGTCTTGCATTCGGAATTGACGCAATTATTCATTTGGGAGCTTGTTCGTCAACAACCGAAAAGGATGCGGATTATTTGGTTCAGAATAATTTCAGGTATTCTGTAGAACTAGCAAAATATTCTTTGCCGAGAAAGATAAGATTTATTTACGCATCTTCTGCTGCAACTTACGGTGACGGTTCTGCCGGGTATAATGACAATATTGATGAAATGGAAAAACTAAGACCCCTTAATATGTATGGTTATTCAAAACACCTTTTTGATATGTGGCTGAAGAACAATAATATTTTAAATAAAGTTGTAGGGCTGAAATATTTCAATGTTTACGGGCCGAACGAGTACCACAAAGGAGATATGCGCAGCGTTGTTCATAAAGCTTACGAACAAATTAAAGAAACAGGCAGAGTGAAGTTATTTAAATCATACAAGGATGATTATAAAGACGGTGAACAGCTTAGAGATTTTATTTATGTAAAAGACGCAGTAGATATGAGTTTATATTTCCTGAAAAACAAAAACCAGAACGGGTTATATAATATAGGAACGGGAAAAGCAAGAAATTGGAACGACCTGGTGACGGCTGTATTCAATGCAATGAATGAGCCTGTGAAAATTGAATATATTGATATGCCGGAAAATCTTAGGGAGAAATACCAATATTTTACCGAAGCCAATTTACACAACCTGAGAAGAGCCGGGTACGATAAAAAAATTACCACGCTTGAAGACGGCGTTAAAGATTACGTACAGAATTATTTGATGAAAGAAAAATATCTTGCTATGTAACCTTTTTTAATTTATAATTTTCACTTTATAATTTAGCATGAAACTCGCCACACTTTGTTACGTGATGAAAGATAATCACACGCTGATGCTTTACCGCAACAAGAAAGAGAATGATTACCACGAAGGTAAATGGAACGGGTTGGGCGGTAAGTTTGAAGCAGGGGAGACGCCTGAAGAATGCGCAATTAGGGAAATAAAAGAAGAAGCCGGGCTTACGGTAAAAAGTTTGGTGATGAAAGGTTTTATAACTTTCCCGTTGTTTGACGGTAAAGACGACTGGTATGTGTTTGTTTTTATAATCGATGATTTTGAAGGCGAACTAATTGATTCGCCCGAAGGTAAATTGGAATGGATTCCCAACGAAAGATTATTTGAGTTAAATTTATGGGAAGGCGATACAATATTCATAAAATGGCTTTTTCAAGATAAATTCTTTAGTGCAAAGTTTATTTATGAAGAAGGAATTTTCAAAGACTATTCTGTAAACTTCAGTTAGCATTATATTCTAAAAAGACAAAACCGCATATATTCTGGATTAATAATTATTTCTCGTTATTATTAAACTTTCATTAATTATGGTCGATAATTAATGTGATTCTGTGAGTAAGTTTACAAAACAATCATTTTTATCCCCGGACACTAAGAATTAATGAAAAGCATCTTATGTTATCATTGCACTAATGTTAAATTAAAATTAGTGAGGTAATTAAATGATTGCTGCAAAAACAAAGTTGCATTATGTCACCTGTCCAAATTGCGGTAAAAACATCAAATTAGAATCACCGGAGCGGTTCCGTGAACCCAGAAAAATTGAGGTAGCTGTTGGAAACAACCCCTATACTTTTGCACATAGGAAAACGAATTCTTTTTGTGCACACTGCTTAAACACAGTAAGTGTGCTCTGGTATTTCTAATTTTTTTGCCTGTTATTTAATACGTCTTTTCAAAAATCCGTTGATCAGATCATTGACCATTCCCGGATTTTCTAAAGGTGTTAAATGCCCGGCTCTCGGAACTATTGCAAATTCAGAGTTCTTTAAGTTATCAGCTATCTTTCTCATATCTTCAGGCGGTGTTAATTTATCGAATGATCCTGCAATAACTAATGTTGGAATTTGAATTTTGCTTAAAGATTCTGTTGTATCGGTTCTGCTGAGCATGGCTATCAAAGCACCTTTAATACCCAAGGGGTTATTCTGTTTGGCTTTCTCTACAGTTGAATCTACAATTTCTTTAAAATCTTTTAAAGATTCTTTAGCAAAACAATCCGGAACGAAATCATCAATAAAGGAATCAAGTCCGTCAGTGTTAATTTTGTTAATTTTTTCTGCTCTAACTAACTTTCCCTTGTTATCGTCTGCAATTGATTTTGTATTGCAAAGTATCAATCCCTTAAAAGTTCTCTGGCTTTTTTCAACAGCTCTTAATGCTATGTAACCGCCCATTGACAAACCACATAAAACAGGCTTCTCAATATTTAATTCGCCGATGATTGAAAATAAATCATTTACATATGCTTCCATTGTGTATTGGCCGTCACCTACATAGCTGCTGCCCAATCCTCTAACATCATAAGTAATACAGTAATAATTTTTTCTTAGAAAACTAATCTGGCTGTCCCACATAGACCTGTCCAACGGAAACCCGTGAATAAACATAACCGGCTGGTTTTCTTTACTGCCGCTTATATTTACAACCATACTGTTAATGATTCTCTGCATATTATTCTCTTTGTTAAGTGGCTAGGTATTTATTTTTTCTTTGTCAGAAATCAATTCTGTAAATATACCGCATATGTATAATTATAAAAACTTATTACATGTTAATAGTTTATCAAGATTACAGCGTTTGCGTTATCGCAATAGTAATTTTTTTTTAGTTATTTTAATTAATAGCATTAGTAAAAATACAAAAACAAAATTTTATAGACTAGAGAGTTTTTCACTGCATGGTAACAATTTAATCCGCCTTCGCATTCGCTACGGCGGACATACCTGCCTCAAGAGGGATGCCTTTGGCACCGGCAAGGTAGGCGAGAAGGCATGGTTTAATTCCCCGTCGCCCCACTTCCTCCCGAATTATCGCATAGGCGTCAACTTAATTCCTTAACTTTTTGATAAAAATTGCGCCTATCATTTCGTGATTCGTATCGACAATAATAATTTATTTGCTTGATAAGCATACTCTCATCAATATAGTATCCCATTAAGTTTTGTTGAACTATT
>JASFMY010000046.1:0-43393 GCA_050117315.1 Ignavibacteria bacterium | reverse complement strand
CCTGATGAAGAAGTGGTAATCATTTTTTTTCATAATGTTGGTTACGCTTCTTCAATATTAAATATGAAAGGTTACTCTTTCGATTTTTCTTGACTTTTAACATAACAGATTAGGATTAATACAATACAATTTGCGTAACGTGACTAATAAATTAAATCAAGGCTGTCGAGAACCATTTCTCGACGCGAGAGGCAGAGAATGTATTAAAGAATAGTAAGGCTCTTTTTCCTGTTACTAAGCTTTAAATAGCACTCCTCAGTTACATAAGCTTAGCTTTCTCAATTCTTAGTTCGTTTCTTTCACGCGTCGTCAGTAAGAATAACCGGCAGCCTAATTGTGAAAGTTGTACCGTGTTCCGGTTCGCTTTGAACGTCGATGTTACCGTTATGACTTTCGATAATACGGTATGCAATGGATAATCCCAGGCCAACACCTTGGCCAACTTCCCGTGTTGTAAAAAACGGGTTGAAAATATTCTGAATAATATCCTCTGGAATTCCAACACCGTTATCGGAAACCTTTATATTGACGTAATTATCCTTCACCCCGGTTGTTATTGAAATTTTACCGCCTTTTTTTATTGCCTCGCATGCGTTTAGAATCAGGTTAACAAACATTTGCTTCAACTGCTGTGAATTAGCTAAAATTTTCGGAACATCGTTGAAATTTTTTAAGACACTCCCTTTCTGGTTGATTTGATTCTCGACCAGCAGTAAGGCAGATTCTATTTCCTCATTAATATCAACCATACACCGCTCACTTTCAGCAGGTGAAGCAAATGATAGGAGACTGGAAACGATTGTTTTGATCCGTTTCATACCTTTCAGCGATATATCAACAGCTTCCGGCAAATATTCCTTGAGATAATGATAATCGTCACTATCAAAGATATTCTGCATCCCTTCACGAATCCCTGATGCTGCTGTATTTTCTTTGGATGCGGATGCAACAAGGTTCTCCATCGAATCTATATATTCGAAGAATTCGGTAATGTAACCTTGCATAGTATTCAGGTTGCTCATAACATATGCGGCGGGATTGTTAATTTCATGCGCTACTCCCGCTGCAAGATGACCGATACCCGCCAACTTTTCGGCACGAACAAGCTGGTCTTGAGTCTGCTTCAATCTCTCCAGTGTTTCTTTGAGTTTGTCGAATGCTTTTTCCCTATCTTCAACAATTCTGCACAATTCTATCCCTGCTACGATTTCCTGTTTATCGTTCCTCAGCACAGATGCAATGTTCTCGAATCGGAAAGGGATGCCATCTTTTGTAATTCCTACGCGTAATGCTTTTGTTGTTTTTCCTGTTCGAAAGGCCTCAACGATTGGACAACCTTCGCATACTTTGCTTCGTTTTTCGTATATATTATAGCAAAAGTCACCAATATGCGATCCGAAGTTATCGATTATGATTTTGTTTTGATAGACAATCCTCATATTTCGATCATGGATACTGAGTCCGTCCCCTATCGACTTCATGATATTCGCAAGAATACTCGCCGGGTCATCCAGTATTTCTTTTGCCGCATTGAAACAATCATCGCTATTAATTAGGTTTAATAAATTATCATTGTTCTTATTCATACTTTTCCTTTTATGACACTTTATATTTTACACTCTATATTTTACATTTTACATCCATAAAAAGCTATAAAAAAGTTGCCAAGTTCAAAGTAAAAAGATAAAAGTAAAAATGAGTGGGAGGATTTAGAGGCAAGCGAACAACAAATGTACCTTACTTCTTAATAATAATAACCGGACAGCCCAACAACAAGCATCGTCTTGCCCCAGAAGGAATACCTTTGGCACCGACAAAACAGAAACAGCCGGTACAGAGAATGCAATGCTGCCACCGTTCAATGTCACACCAGCCAGATTTTAAGAAAAGGCAGTAAAAGATAAAAATAAAATAAATTTTTAATGGTTGAGTGTAAAAAGATGTTTCTATATTTTAAAATTAATATTGAACTGAATATTATCTTGACTGTAAAAACCTACAAAGAGGGAATGGTAATTAAAAACATAAGAAATTTTGAGTCACATAACAAAATAAGGATCGCATTAAATCCCCATAACATAAGTTGTTGTTCTTTGATTTTTTGTACATAGATCTCAATACCGTATTCTACATATTCTATTCCTTTGGTCATAAACATTGTAGTAAATAATTGCTGCAAAAACAGCGAATAACAGGATGTAACTAATTAAATAATAATAACGAGGCCTTAATTTACGGTTGTATTTTAACATAACATACCGTTAGGGTTCAAAAGCAAATTACGGAGAAAATATGGAAGTAAATGTAATAAAAAGCCTTAAGGAAATTCGTACACCTTTGGCATTTTTATCTTTAACAGTCATAGCGACTGAGGGGCTTCTTTTCTCTCTAATTGGAAAAAGTTCCGAAAATGACAAAACCATAATAACTGTCGGCATTGTAATATTGCCATTCTTTATTATTTTTATTTTCTACTTAATGTTTAAGCCTCGAAGTAGTGGATATGAAGGAGCAGAGTTAAAAATAGAAGAAGAAAATAAAGAAGCCGGCAAGGAATATGATCTATTTGTATCAGTCCCTATGGCAGCTTTTGACAAAAGCCGTGAGTATGAAAAATTTAGAGCTTCAATACTTGATGCAATTCGTGGAATAAAAAAATCATGCGCTTTTTCAAACGTATTTTTTGCCGGGCAAGAAATAAGCACATTTAAAGATTTTGAGTCAGAGGATTTATCCATAGTTGAGGATTACACAGCACTCAAGAATAGTACTAATTTTGTTCTCATTTATCCTCAAAAGCTACCTACCAGTGCCCTAATTGAGTTGGGGTGGGCTATGGTAATGAAAAAACCAATAATTCTTTTCTCAAAAAACAGAGATGACTTACCATACTTAATGAAAAACGCGGACTCAGTATATAAAAACATAGCTATTTATACCTACAAAACAAGTGCAGATATACAAACTAAATTTTCAACTAACCAGCGAAAACTATTTGACGCCCTAACGCCTAAATCCAGCAGACGCAATAAAACGCGCCGCTGATTTTGGGATATCTTCATAATCCGGAGGAAGCGTTTAAAGCCGCCGCAGAAGCAGTTGATAAAGTATTCGAGGGTTACGGAATTGAAATAGTAAGAGATAGTTACTCGACCGAAAGCGGCTTTATTAACTCGATGTTAACCGATTTTTCGGCCGAAGATTTACAAGCTTCAATAGAAGCGCTGCCGGGTTTGAGCCAGGCAATAACCGAATTACAAACGGCACAGACGGAATTTGAAAATGCAAGATTAGCATACGAAAAGGAAGCCGCAATTGATGCGAATGAAGAAAACGCAACGGAGTTAAAGAAAAAGGTCACCTACAGCGGGTTTTAAGAAAGATCGAAATCATCAGGTTGCCGGGTGAAAAAGTCGTAAAAATGAATTGATTATTTGAGCGGAAGTGATTACATTGTGCTTACTTATTTAATGAAAGGGAAAACATGAAAACAAAAATAGTAAAAATCGGTAATTCCAGAGGAATAAGAATACCAAAATCATTTATTGATGAAAGCGGCCTTAAAAGTGAGGTTGAACTTGAAGTAAACGATGGTAAAATAATAATAAAACCAATTTCTCAACCTAGGGAATCCTGGGATTCTGCATTCCATAAAATGTCACAAAACAAAGATGACGTCTTGTTTGATTCTCAAGAACTATCCGGGCAATCATCATGGGATAAAGAAGAGTGGGAATGGTAAATGATTTCACGATTTGAAGTATATTACGTCAATTTGGATCCGACCATTGGAAGTGAAATAAAAAAGACACGGCCTTGTGTGATTATCTCCCCAAACGAAATGAATCATAATATTTCTACAATTATAATTGCTCCGCTCACATCTAAGTTAAGAAAGTACCCCACCCGCGTACCTTGTAAAGTTGAAGGGAAACAAGGACAAATCGTATTAGATCAAATCAGAACAATTGACAAATCAAGACTTATAAAAAAAATAGGTGCTTTGGATAGAATTACTCAAAAGAAAGTGTTGAGCGTATTAACAGAAATGTTTGCAGAATAGGCAACCTGATACTCCATTGCTGCCACCGTCCTACGCCAAAATATAGGCGCGTTAGGTTCTGCGAATTATAAATTGAACAACTGTTCATTAGTAGACACGCGGAAAGTGTTAATTATAGCGATTTTCTTTCATTATAAATTCTTTTAAGCAGAAAAACACCTCCAATATAACTCAACTCATGAAATCCCGATAAGTAACCGTCGGTTTTGGGTGCAGTTATGGAGTTTTTTCTAAAGTCTTCTCTTGATGCGATATTTGATAAATGTACTTCAATTTTAGGTAATTTACATTGTTCAAGTGCATCCCTGATAGCAACCGAAGTATGCGAATACCCGCCCGGGTTTAGAATTATCCCCTCAAAATATTTATCCGCATTTTGAATTTGATTTATGATTTCCCCTTCAAGATTGGATTGAAAAAACTCAAATTTGTCTTCTTTAAATTCATTTTTAATTAAAATCTCAATATCGTTTAATGTCAACTCACCATAATGGCTTTTATCTCTTTTGCCGAGCAGGTTTAAATTAGGCCCGTTAATGACTAAGATTTTCATATCCCCCCTTCCATTTCTTCAATTACTTCCCTTAATTTCGGTGTAAGATAAACTTCGTCAATCCCCAACTCTTTTAATGCAGTAGCTAAAATCATAACTTTTCTCTGGGTATTGGATAATTTATTAATTACAACCACTTTACTTTCTTTTAATATGCAGTAGCCTCCTTTAAAATCGCCCCGCTCAAATCTTACTTTGGCTCCCATCTGGTTTGCAAGCGATTTTAGATCCGCCAGTATGTTTTCAAACTCTTTTTCTTTTAGCTTCATTGTGTTTTCTTTATAAAAGGTTTAAACAAGAACATATATACAATTGCAAAGAATGATAATAATTCAACAACTATAAAGGAAGATGATGATTCTATTCTTTTTATTATCAGGTAAATCACATCTTCGTTTGTAAACTCCGAGTAAAATACACGGGTAATTATTTCACGGTCAAAAGTTAATAAATAAATTTCAAAAGGAATGGTGCATACGAATAAAACAATTGAAATAAAGTACCAGCCGTTATTTCTTAAATTAATTTTAGATGTTAGGGCAAACAAAAACGAAAATAAAATCAGAAATAAGTAAGAAATTAAATTGAAATATATTATACTTGCATTTGATCTTATAAGTATTGTTAAGTCGCTCTCGCTTAGTTCTTTGTTAAGATTCAGCGTCTTTGTCTCAAAAAACTGGTAAATGCTTATATGTCTTGATACGTAGCTGCCGAGCCAGAGGATCAAACAAATTGCGCTTAAAAACAAAAATATTTTCGGGAAAAGTTTCAGCTTCATTTATAATCACAACAATTGAAAAACAATTATAAAAAAATAAAATGAATATTGCTTCAATAGATATCGGCTCAAATACGGTTTTGCTTTTAATTGCAGAATACAACGAAACCACTAAAGAAATGAAAACTATCCTCAATAGTTATAAAATGCCCAGGATAAGTAAAGGACTTAAAGTAACCGGTTTTATTTCTGATGAAAAGATTACCGAACTGCTCAAAGTACTTGAGGAATATAACAACGTTATAAAGGAAAATAATTGCGAAACGGTTATTCTAAAAGCGACCAATGCAATGAGAATAGCCGAAAATTCATCAACAATTGTAAAGACCGTAAAGGAGAAATTTAATTTTGATATTGATGTTGTTCCTGGCGAAGAGGAGGCAAGGCTTTCGTTTATAGGGGCTTCCAGCGCTGTTGAGGACAAAGGAAACAAAATAGTAATAGATATCGGCGGCGGCAGCACGGAAATTATTTACGGAAACAATAAAGAAATAATTTATAGAAAAAGCTTTGAACACGGTGCGGTTAGCTTAACTGAAAAGTTTGTTAACGGATATCCTGTAAACAACGAAGCTGTTAATAAAATTAATGATGAACTCGATGAGTTATTTGCAGATTTAAAGAGAGAAAACTTTCACACAGATATTTGTATTGCAGTTGCCGGTACACCCACTACCCTATCATGCATGAACCTGGGAGAAAAAGAATATTCCGATGAAAAGATTGAAGGCTCCCACCTTTCGAGTGATAATCTATCAGGTTTAATTAAAACTCTCAAAACTTTGGTGCCTTCCGAAATTTTAGAAAAATTCGGGCAGGTAGTTACAGGCCGGGAAGATGTGATTTTATCCGGTGCATTAATCTTAAGCAAACTAACGGCAATTATGAATCTTGAAGAAATTATTGTAAGCGCTAAAGGAATACGTTACGGGGCAGTGATTGATTATGTTGGTCAGTTCAAAAGAACATAAGCTGTAAATCTTACCCAGAATTGCTGCATTGTCTTAGACAATGCAGCAATGACAGCACATATACTTGTTGTAAATTGGTTTTGGGATTTTGCCATAAAATCCTCTTTTTTTAAGAGAGGATTTAGGTGAGTTCTAAATAAAAACTAAATCCCAAAACCAATTTGGGTGTGTATACTAAGCTACAATTATTATACTCCATGTCATTTAATCATTCGGAGACAATTGTAAGATTATTAAAACGGATATAACGGAATAAAAACTATAAATGCCGCTATAATAATTAAGTATAGTATCCCGGTAATCGCTGAATAGGCTTTATTTTTAGTTTGAGAATATCCCGCAGATACTGCTAGAAAACCGCACCAGAGAAACATAATTCCTTCAAGAAAATACAAAACATAAGCCACAGTCGGTTTAAACATATGCGGCGGCGGATTAAAATTTAACCAGTACTTTCCAAGCAGTGCAAACTCAATCGGGAAAAGCAGAAATAAAGAGATCAACAAAGGGAAAAGCGAATAAATGTAAACTGCATAAGTGTTTTTAAACAGTATTTTATTCCCGGAAATCTTATTCAGCAAAACAAGAAAAAGGGATATCAACAATAATAGGACAACAAAAGCTCCCGTTGTTAACATCCAATTTATCATAAGAAAAGAGCCGTGAACATGCGTGGGATCCATAATACTCTTTACCGATAAAGAGGTGACGAATAATTTTACGGAAATTAATATTGATAAAATTATGATATAATTTTTATGCTCCGAGTAAGTTATTTTAAGAAACGCTTCTTTGGGTGATTCTATTAACCGCCAGATAATTTCCCAGAAATTCAGGTCGGTCACTTTTGTTCTTAAAAAGGCTTTGCAGTTTTTACATGAATAAAGATAGTATTCATTTTCATGATTACAGTTGCCGCATCTTATAGTATTTTTCATGTTAATAAATGTAATATCTCATTTTAAAAACCGTTGAATTAGTGTTCGGGTCTTCTTCAACATTAAAATCAAATAAATGAGCATCTACGTAAGCGTCAACAAGATTTATGAAATAAGTTAACCCAATGTATATTGCAAACTTGTCTCTTTGGTCAACATAAAAGTCCCTGTAAGTTCTATAGTCCGAATTCCCATTTTCGTCATCAATTAAGCTTTGCGAGTAAAGGTCCCTGTAAGTTTTATATTTATCATTATAGTGTATCCAGCCGTATAAGTAATAGCCGAAGAACCCGAAGAAAACCGGGATCTTCCAGTAAGATTCATTATAAAATTGTCCGAATCCCGGAACCAGGGCGCTTCTAAGAACCGCACCCCACGGTGATTTTTGCATTACGAATTCCGGTTCTTTGTTTTGGACGGTGTTTATTGTATCTGGTTCCGTTTGAGAACGAATATTGCCGGATATTAAAAAAAACAGGAGGAGGCTAATTATTATTTTTTTCGATATAGCTGAATAGTTCAAATAATCTTTCCAATTCGTCATTTGAATAAAAGTCTATTATTATATTTCCCGTATTATCCTTTTTCACTTTAAGCGTCACTTTTGTTCCTAAAACTCCCCGTAAATAATTTTCAATTGAATTTTTTGATGCCGAATCACTGTCCGGTATATCGGGAACAGTTGGGGCAAGTTTTTCTTTTGTTGATTTTTTGAGATAGTTTTGAACTAAGTTTTCTACTTTTCTAACCGATAAATGTTCGTTTGTAATTTTATTAAGAAATTTTATTTTTAGTTTATCGGTCGGCAAGTTAATAAGCGCCCTTGCATGACCAGCAGAGATTGAATTATCAATAATACTTTCCTGAATTTCTTTCGGTAGTTTTAGCAATCTAATTGAGTTTGTAATTGTTGTCCTGTCTTTGCCGACTCTTTCGGCAACTTGTTCTTGAGACAGGTTACATTCTTCAAGAAGTCTTTTATATGCAAATGCAACTTCAATAGGATTTAGTTTTTCTCTTTGAATGTTTTCAATGAGAGACAAAGCAAGCATTGCTTCTTTTGTCTCTACTTTAATTATGTATGCCGGGATATCTTTGTAACCGATATCGGTACATGCTCTTAATCTTCTTTCGCCGGAAATCAACTGGTAGTTTTCCGGTGAAATTCTTCTTACTGTAATCGGCTGAATAAGGCCGTTCTGCAAAATCGATTTTTTTAATTCCTCTAATGCATCCGGGTCAAAATCCGTTCTCGGCTGGTACGGGTTAGGTTCAATAATACCAACCGGAATCATAGCGAGAATATCATAGGATTTACCGTCATCCTTTTTAATTTCTTTGGAAGAAACAGTAAGGGGGCTATCCGTACCTTCCTTAAAATTAGGATTGATTAAAGCGTCCAATCCCCTGCCTAATCCTGGTTTCAATTTGCTCATTACTCTAACTTCCCTATATACTTTTTAGTCCATTTTTTCGATTAACTCTGAAGCTAATGCCATATAATTTTGCGCCCCGACTGAAACAGAATCATATAAAATCACAGGTTTCTGGAAACTCGGTGATTCGGAAATTCTAACATTCCTATGAATGATTGTTTTAAAGACTTTGTCACCGAAATATTTGTTAACTTCTTCAACTACTTGCTGTGATAATTTTAATCTTTTGTCATACATTGTAAGTAAGACACCTTCAATATAAAGCTCTTTGTTTAACCCTTTTTTTACGATATTGACAGTATTTAATAACTGTCCAAGTCCTTCCAGCGCAAAGTATTCACACTGAACAGGAATTATTAGAGAATTTGAAGCAGTTAATGAATTTAATGTAAGAAGCCCCAGTGAAGGAGGACAGTCAATAAAAATAAAATCATAATCATTTTCGATTTTACTTAATTCTTCTTTAAGCCTGAATTCCCTCGCGGCTATTGATACCATTTCTACCTCTGCGCCCACCAGGTTAATATTGGCAGGCAGTACATCCAGATAAGGCATGTAAGTTTTTTCAATACAGTCTATGGCTTTTTTTTCACCTATCAACACTTCATAAATTGAATTTGACGTTTCTTTGCTTAGTCCAATTCCCGAAGTAGAATTAGCTTGCGGATCAATGTCAACCAATAAGGTTTTTTTCTCCGCAGCAGCTACTGAAGCTGATAAATTAATAGCGGTTGTAGTTTTACCCACACCACCTTTCTGGTTTGCAACAGAAATTATTTTTACCATAAATTCCTTACAGTTTTAGAGTACAATTAAATATTTATTTCTTCCCCGAATTCCATCACCTTACATTCTTTATACATTGCCGAAACTTTTTCTTTAAATTCGTTCGGGTCAACCTCAATAACCGGGAATGTATTATAGTGTATTGGAATAGTAATCTTGGGATTTACAAATTCTACCGCTTTAACTGCATCATCAATACCCATTGTAAAATTATCGCCAATGGGCACAATAAAATAATCAACTTCGTTCATTTCACCGATGAGTTTCATATCGTAAAACAAACCGGTATCGCCTGCATGATAAATTGTTTTTCCTTCAATATACAACAAAACACCTGCCGGTTCTCCCACATATTGGCCGTCCGGCGTTTTGGAACCGTGATGAGCAATTGTAAATTTTACCCTGCCAAAATCAAAATTATATCCTCCGCCGATATGCATCGGGTGAGCCTTAAAACCTTTTTCATTAATGTAGTTGGAAAGTTCAAAAACACATATAAATGTCGGATCGGTTCTTTCAGCTATCTTCAGCGCATCGCCCAAATGGTCTCCATGCCCGTGGGTTAAAATAATATAATCAGGATTAACTTCTTCCGATTTTACGGGAGATGTCGGGTTGTCGTCCAAAAAAGGATCGATCACTATAACTTTACCGTCATTGGTCGTAATTTTAAATGATGAATGTGAAAAATATCTTAATTTCATGTCTACTCCATTCTTTTTTTGAAATTATTCAATCATGAACAGTGTCAAAAAAACAGCGGGTTATAAAGATAACTATTTTTTACCAAGAGTTTGTTCAAAAAAACTTTTCCAGCTAATATCTTTTGTAATTTTTAAGTTCTTTGTTAATTGTTTTTTCAACGTCTCTTTTGATAACCCTTTTATCAACCTTCCGTCAACAGCCAGGGCAATTCCGCCGGTCTCTTCGGAAACGATTAAGCTTACAACATCAGCGGTTTCCGAGATTCCAATTCCGGCCCTATGGCGCATTCCCAATGTTTCGCCGTTAATTTCGTTTTCTGTCGAAAGCGGCAGTGTGCATCTTGCCGCTTCAATAATATCGCCTTTAATAATAACTGCCCCGTCGTGAAGAGGAGTTCTCGGGAAAAAGATAGACCTCAATAAATTTTTATTTACTCTTGCGTTTATCACTTCGCCTGTTTCAACAACTCCTCTAATACCTGCGGTTCTTACCAATACAATCAAAGCTCCGTGTTGGTTTTGTGATAATTCAAAAGCTGTTTCCGTTAAAATATCAGCAAGATTTTTTTCATCGTTTTTAACGAACATTCTTAAAAAAGGGTTTCTTCCCAGCATCACAAGTAATCTTCTAATTTCCGGCTGGAATAGTATTATAAATGCAATCACCCAGATATCGGTAATTAGTTTCAACATCCAGCCGAATGCTTTAAATTCCGCAGCCTGTGCCAAAAACGACAGAAAAAGAACAAATATAAGTCCCAAAAATATTTGCGCTGCAATAGTTCCCTTTATGATTTTATAAAGCTTATAAATAACAAACGACACTATCATTATGTCGAGTAAATCAAAAAAAGAAATTGTAAGAAATCCTATTTTAATGAGTTCATTCATCTAATTCACTATACCGGGTTGTTTTATTCTTGAAATTATTTCCTTTGCCTGTACGGCATTTTTAACATTATGAGTTCTTATTATTTTTGCACCGTTCATAATTGATGCACAATCGGCAATAGAACTTGCAAAATCACGTTCAACCGGTTCATTTTGCAGCACTTTGCCGATAAATGCTTTCCTTGAAGTACCCACCAGTATTGGAAATCCCAAACTTTTGAAATCGGATAATCTATTAATAATTTCGTAATTATCAATTAGTCTTTTCCCGAAACCTATACCGGGATCAACGATAATATTCTGTACCCCTTTTTTCTCGGCCATTTCAATTCTGGTTTCCAGGAAATCATATATCTCTGAAATTACTTCGTTATAAAAAGGAGATTCCTGCATTGTCCGCGGTTCGCCTTTAATGTGCATTATAACCAGTGATGCATTATGAGCTTTTACAACTTCCGGCATTGCAGGATCAAAAGATAAGCCGCTGATATCATTTATAATGTTTGCACCTTTCTTTAAGGCCTCACCCGCAACTTCGGATTTAGTGGTATCAACGGAAATTAGAATGTTGTTATTAAGTTCTCTAATCCGGGCTATTACGGGAATTACTCTTTGTAATTCTTCTTTAAGCGGAACCTCTTCCGCCCCGGGACGGGTAGATTCTCCGCCGATGTCCAGGATATCGGCACCTTCACCGATTATTTCCATTCCCCTTTTAACCGCCGATTCGATATCCGAGTAAAGCCCGCCGTCTGAAAAGGAATCCGGTGTCACATTGAGAATTCCCATAATTAAATGTTTCTCCGGTAAAAATGATTTATCACCTATCCGCACTCCTTCTTTTTCATACCCGCAGAAATTTCTAAAAGCTTTTGCAACCTTGTAGGCTTCGTCGCCGGTTGAAAACGAATGTATTTCTTTTGATAATTCTTTCAATTTACTAAGGGCACCGATGACACAAAAATCAATATTGCTATCGTTTCTAAGAACGGAATAACAGATTTCTTTATTCTCCAGGAAATACGTTTTGAGTTTTTCCTTTTGCGATTGCACAAGCCCGCGCAGCTCAAGCGCAAACAAATCTTTCTCGTATAATTCTCTAAAAATTTTGTATTTATTGCCGTATTTTTTGAAGACTAAAGGGTTTGAAATATTTATAAGTTGAGCTATCAATTATCGCGGTGTTAATAAATAAAAAGAATACTGAATATAAAAAAGAGATATTAAAATTGTAAAAGAAAAGTTTTATAAATTTCCGGAAATTTAATTTATTTTGAGGCACCTTGTTTCCCGAATTTATAATAAACAGCCTTAAGTGTTTCCGGTAAGTAATTTTGAGATTAATGATTGTCCCCGAAATCTTCCCGCACACGGGACAAGTGAAGATTCCGGGGAGCTAGTGAATTCAATCTTTGTCTTGTCTCCATACTCCTATCTACTATCTCCTACTTAACCATCAGCATCTTTTTGTATAACGTTTGGTTCATAAAGGTGACGCTGTAAAAATATATACCGGAGGAATACCTGCTTCCGTTCCATTCTACGCTGTGTGTGCCGGCTGTTCTAATTTCATTTACTAATGTCTCCACTTCACGCCCTAAAACGTCATATATCTTTATGCTTACTCTGCCTTCCTCGGGAAGCGTGTAGCTTATTGTCGTTGCCGGGTTGAACGGATTGGGGTAAACACTTGTCTCGATTCCACTATTTTCTTCAGCTTGATCTTCTTCGGGCTCTTCTATAATTCCTTCGCCCAAAGTTTCTAGTTGATATACTGCTGTTTCATACAGTGGATTCTCTTTGTAGTTATTTACAATAGTTGCAAAATATTCTATTGCTTCTTTAGGCTGCTCCATTTGATAGGCCAACATCATACCTTTCCTAAATAATGCGTCGCATAATATCTCATCATCGCTTTCATAGTTCTCTATAACTGCATCTGCCGTACTTATTGCTCTATCAAAATCTTTTACTTTTCCGTAATATTCCGTCATTAAATTTTCCGCCTCGCCTTTTAGTGAAACCAGCTCTTTGTCATTTATAATTTCATCGAGGAAACTCTTCATTCCATCATAATCTTCAAAAAGTGAGAAGCTGTTTGCCGCCGTGTTTAGCGCTACATGGGATAAGGAGGATTTGGGATTGTTTGTAATAAACGTCTTAAAGTTTTCTACAATGGTAAGCAATTGACTATATAATTCTCTTTTCCCGGATTCCTCATCTTCTTCATTTATCGTCTTCAACAGATCAAAATATGAAGTATTAATTTTTGAGAATTCCGTCTCAACCGGGTCGTCACTTTGTATTTGCATAAGCGATAAATCATTTTCTTTACCCATAAGGGAACCACAGTCTAAAGAACTGCCTATATCAATAGTTCCTCCCTCATAGGTATAAGTCCTTGAGGTTCCGTCTTTAACGTAGCAACCATAAGCAGATATATGTCCGTTGCTTACGGCTTGATAATCATAATTTATTGACTCACATAACTTGACTTGGTGAACTCCTAGATCTGAGCTTGCTATTGAGTAGAAGCTGGTGTTGTTGTTTTCGTAATAGTCGGTTGAAAACCAACCGCTGCTTGCATATGTTCTTGCTCCAAAATTACAATTAGAGACATTCCCGGTAGCATAATAATTGCTGCAACTTGTCAAGTGAATACCGATTTGAGAGGAGGAACCGTATATATTAATAGAGAGGATCGCATCATCACAATAAGCCATATTTAAGCTCTCGCATTCCAGACTTGCTAAATCCAAATTATCACAGTAATAAAAATCAAGCGTTCCGGTAAAATATGTGGACGCTGTACCTCTGATTGTAAGGTCATCCTTACCATAAATTGAAATACCGCTAAATGTGCCGGATTGTATGTATACTCTATTGCCGGTTGCTAGGCTAGAGTTAATAGCTGTTTCGATAGAACTATAAAGCCCTTTTACAGCAAGAGTATACATATCTTTGATTTCTGCCTTTAGCCCGTTTATTGTGCCGCCACTTGCTATTGTTATTGTGCCGCCGTCATTTATTATTGAATAATTACTTAAATTAAGCGTGGCAGAAGGTTTAATGTATAAGTTCACATTACTTGGTATCAATATATTACCTGTTAAGCTTGGGGTATCTGGATAAACAGGTATTATGCTATTCGAAGGAATGTCGGAGAGAGCATCACTTATTGTACCCCAATCTCTTCCACCAGGATCCCCGTTACCCACAGGACGATAACTAGGATTGATTTCGTACCTTTCAGTTATTGTACCATATGTCGAAGGTACTTCAGTAGGTGAATGTTGGTATATACCCCAGGTACCCCACTTAGAAATAAGCTCGGTACTCCCCGAAAGTCTTCTTGCTGAATGCATAATAGTTCCGTTGTTTCTATATACGGCTATAGGTGCACTTGATTCGGTAGAGGTCACGTATGAAGAATAACCATAGCCGTAAGCTTCATCCGAAAAATAAGATGTAGGGTAATGGATCCATATATATTGGGATGGTGTACCATTCTGCCAAATATTTTCCGGCCCGCTCCATATTGTGTATCCCTGGTTATTATTCCATGCAAAAAAATGACAGTTAAATGTACCAAAATACGGCTGCGGACTTTGGACGGTAATTACATCAGGGAAATTAGTCGCCATTTGTTTATTTATATAATCAATTTGACCTTGAGTAAGAACTGGTTGAGTAGTTCCCCCTACTACTTTCCCGTTGGGAGTAATTGTATTTTGTGCAAATAAGTTAATTGATAAAATAACTACTAGAAATATATATACTCTTAGTTTCATTTTAACCTCACTAGTATTATTATTCATATTTTTTTACTACTCTAAAACCATGCAGTTGATCCGCACTTTTATATAATGTCCCATCTGAATTATATACGATTACTATAAATCTTCTAGTAGTTGTTATTTCTCTTGATTCTTCATATATAGCGCTAAGCATATTTTGAACACCTCTAACAGATTTATTTTTTCCACCTTCAGGACCTTGCGGATTTATAACTGTTCCTTGCTCGTAACAGAATTCATAATATGAGTTTGCATACGAATCAGCCCAATCTTTACAATATTCAAATGCATTACCTGACATGTCATAACAACCATCATAAGATTTCCCAGTAGGATAGCTGCCAACTTCTTCTGTTTTTAATGAAGGGGCAAAATATCCAATATCATTATACTTAGAAAAATCATTTACATTACCCCATGGAAATTTTCTACCGGGATCAGGTCCTCGTGCGGCTCTTTCCCATTGAGCTTCAGTAGGTAACGAGTAATTTTCCTCGGTCTTTTTGCTCAACCACCGACAATAAGCTTCTGCTCCCCACCAAAAGATACCGGTTATAGGTGTCCTTGCTTTGTCAGAATATTCAAAATTACTCCACGGAGTATCAGAACTATCCCAGTACATCGGGCGGGTCATGTTTAATTCTTTTATCAACTTCCAACCGTCACTTGACCAATAACTAGAATCCATATAACCGTTGTCTTTTACAAAATATAAATACTCCTCATTTGTAACCTCATATTTACCAATGTAATAGGGACTTAATTGGACGGTATGTGCAGGTATCTCATTTTGTTCCACAGGATCACCCCAACTGTTACCCATAGTAAATGTAAGGTCATTATCAATCAGTATTAATTCGGGTATAAAATCATCAAGTTGTTCCGGTTCGGTTGGTTCCTCATCACATGATAATAATGCAATGATAATTAGTAAAATAAATAAAATTGAAGGTTGTCTCATTTTAACAGTTCCTTGTTTTATAATTCGGAAGCTCTTAGCATTAATCCGTTAAATAGTCCCTCTGATAATTCACTAATGCTAAGGTTTGTAATTACATCTTGATACTCAGGATACTCTGCCTCTATATTCTCTAGCGATTTATCCTTCATATTATCAAGCAGTACAGCGACTAACAAACCTTTAGCATTCATGGATAATCCCGAATAAATGTATTTATCGTTAGCTTTATTAACCCCAATACATTTGTTAACTTTATTGTACACTTCTTTTATAACTGCTTCTTCTTGACCATGCAATTGGTTTAATATTACTGGTTGAGTCATATATAGTTCAAGAAACACGAAATTGAAACTGTATTTTCCTCTTTCAGATGAAGACTCAATTGCTTCAATTTGTTCTGGGTTAAATTTGCTGTAATAATCAAATATTGTTACGGCGGCATCGTTTCTTTTAAACAATTCGCGAAGTCCGTTGAATACTTCAGCTATTGCATCAAGTCCTCCCCGAAATTTATAAGTGAATAAAATATCCGACATAAATTGATAATCAAGACATTTTTGGAGCAATTCTTTTGTGGTTAGCTGTGCAAGCTCTGTTTCTGGAATATTGCATGCTTCTCTTCTCAATTCAATTGGAAGTTTTTTCCAATTTTCTGTCCCGGGCTTAGGCAAGTCCTGAGAATAAATATTTGTTGAGTAGACAAGACAAACAAAAAAGAATAAGAAGAAAATTTTACTAATGTTCATCTTCATTTTTACCTCCTTCCGTCAGTTGACGGATTTGTTCGTTTTAGTTCTTTAATTAATAGGGGAAAAGGTCGGCTCTATTTCGTCCGGGCTTACTACTTTTAGTTCGCCATTATTTATTGAGAATAAAATGTAAGTCGGGATTGCAAAGTCGCATAATTCTAAATAGTCAACATTCCCGTTATACTCCTCCCCGTTATAAGTAATAATACTTTTTGGCCATATCCTCTCTCCTTTTGTATAAAACATAACTCCAGAAGAGGGGTAGATTTCAAATTTGTCCAGCAACGGCTCAATTGTCATTTTAATTGCAAAATCAAAACTTTCATCAGGTCGTAAAACATCCGACTGCATATTTACGTCCTGACCATTCGTCCATAATCCAAAACCATCATTTGTTCCCCAATCACGGTAATAGGCTGATTTTACCACATCTGTCAACATAGTATCACTAATTATTCTATAGTATGTAGTATCGATTGTTCTTGTACTTAATTCTCTTGGAACGTGTAATGCTATTCCAACAACATACATATTTTCTTCGGTTGTGTTTTCCATTGTCTGCTTTATTTCGAGATTTAGATATGATGAATTTTCCTCATCCCTTTCTATTTTATACTCGGATGTTACTTCCAATCCCGAAAAATTATTTACTCCAAAACTTTTAATAACCACTTCTTCACTTTCTCCATAATAATTTGAGTACGGGACACAAATGCCTTCGGATGTACCTAATATTCGATTATTCCAAAAATGACTTTCGCTTGTACTCGTGTCAGGTTCATTTGTCACATAGACCTTGGACATATTTGGAATATCATAATAATCTGAATAATCGAGTGAGATATAGGCATCATATTCACCGAAGTATGAATGCTTTCGTTCTAATCCCGATGGGGTAGGTGATTCTACATTAAGAAGAATGGAGTCTAACGATGTGTTAATTATTATGGTGTTATGATAAACATCAACATCCCTATAACCTCCGAAGATAACATCGCTTTCCAGGACATATAAATCACTTGGTTCCTCTGTCGGAGTTTCAGTAGGCGATTTGCAAGAGAAAAGTAATAATAGAAAAAACACGGGAAATAAAGTACGAAGCTTTGAAAACATAACTCCTCGTTATGGTTATTGTTATCTTTTTTTGCGTTCATCCATAATCACGTCTTCCGGGCTGGTCTTCCACCGACTCTACAATACTGTTAGCGCAGATGTGTAAGGGCTCTATTTTCTCATTGAATCACTGAAGAGGGAAAATATTTTAATAATTAGTTAATCAATTAACTTTTTTATGTCAAGTCCAAAATTAATAATCCGTATTAATAATATATGTACTATAGAGATTTATCTGTTTTGGGAATATTTCCGCGAATTGCTCAAAAAACAAGGGGTACAGTGTCAATATATGGAGAGGCTGTCTGGGAACACAAATTATTAATCTGTGTTATGAATCATTGAAATAGAAGTTATTTTTGAAGACTTAACTTGAGGCAAAAAACAAAAGGATTCTTAAGGTATTGCAAGCTTATTCGGAAATCACGTTTTTTAACTCAACTGTTGCAGCGGTAATATTATCATTGTCAAAAATTGAAGAACCAACTACAAATACATTACAGCCTGCATCGGAAATAGTTTTTATATTTTTTGACGATACACCGCCGTCTATTTCAATTAAGTAATTGTAGCCGTTTTCTTTTTTCAATTCATCCAGTTTCCGGATTTTAGATAAACTGTTTTCCAAAAATTTCTGCCCCCCGAATCCCGGATTTACAGACATAACCAGAATCATGTCGACAATATCAAGCACTTCATATAAAGTACTTACGGGTGTTGCCGGATTTATTACTACCCCGGCTTTAGCTCCCAATTCTTTTATTCTTGTCAGCGACCTATTTAAATGCTTTACTTCTTCCTGGTGAACAGTAACATAATCAGCTCCCGCATTTATAAACTGTTCAATAAAGTTATCGGGTTTTTCAATCATCAAATGAACATCAATCGGCAAGTTTGTTACCCGGTTTACGGCTTCAACAACAATGGGTCCGAAAGTAATGTTGGGAACGAATTTGCCGTCCATAATATCGCAATGGATCCAGTCTGCACCGCCCATCTCTGCATATCTAATTTGCTGCGATAAGTTTGAAAAGTCCGCGGATAAAATTGAAGGAGCTAATATTTTCATAAATCGTCACTTACTTTTGTTAATGTAACATCTACACTGTCGCCGTAATTAACCAGTTTTTGCTCGCTCGGGTACTGTTCAATTACAGTATTCGGAAGCAGGTTAGGGGTAGAGATGTAAAGCTGTTTTCCGAGCCTAAGTGAGTTTCTTCTTAGAATTCTTTCTGCGTCCTTTAAAGATTTGCCCAAAATATTCGGTACACGAACCATTCCGACTTTTGGCCCAACACTTATTTTTAAGGAAATTGTATCTCCTTTGGGAAGTGTTACTCCCTCCTCAATCTCCTGTCCTATAACGGTATTTGCGGGAAATTCGGATCTTGCTTCAACTACCTCACCGGTAACTAATCCCAATCTTTCTATGGTTATTTCAGCATCCCTTAAAGTTTTACCCAAAAGAGAAGGCATTTTTATTAACGGCTCTCCCCCGCTTACAAATAAATAAACCCGTCTATTTTTTTTTACCTTTCTTCCAGGCGCCGGATTGTGATATATCACGTGGTCTTTTTCATATTTTTCGTCGAACCTCGGTCCTTCCTCGATCGGGTTAAGATTCAACTCTTTTAAAATTTTAACAGCTTGGTCTTTATGCATACCGACTAAATTTGGAATAGTCGCTTCTACTTCTTCCACATATCGGGGTAAAATAAAATTGTCTGCAACTAAAACAAATATTAAGGCAAGCAGGATTAGCACCGAAGGAATAATTATTAATCTCCGGGAGTACTTTTTTAATTTCTCAACAAATTTGTTCATAAAAAAAGGATTTTATTTGAATTGCTAATTTCATGAAAATAACTATAAAAATAAACAACGAATAAATAATTTCATTCAGAGGATTATTTGCTAATTCCGGCAATTGAAATATTTTATTTATTATTGAACTTGTACCTTTTAATAGTCTATAGTGTTTCTTATTTTACATTATTATTTTTTTGTTAAGAGCTATTTTGATCTAATTACAAAATCCAAAAAATTCCTTTCTAATTTAATTTAGGAGAAACTATGTTTAAAAATCACCCAAAAGGACTTTCCGTATTATTCTTTACAGAGATGTGGGAAAGATTCGGGTTTTATACTATGCTCGCAATTTTTGTTTATTATTTACAAGAAAATTTTGGTTGGGATCAAGCAACTGTTACTAATATATACGGGATATTTTTAGCAGGGGTTTATTTTACACCAATCATCGGCGGATGGATTGCAGATAATGTTTTAGGCTACGGAAAGACAATTACACTCGGCGCAATTACAATGGGAATAGGCTATGCAATGATGGCTATTCCAACAGACCAGCCAATGCTTCTTTTTGCTGCACTTGTTGTTGTTGCTATCGGCAACGGATTCTTTAAAGCCAACATTTCCGTACTGGTTGGCAATTTATACGCTCATTCACAAAAATCGCTTAAAGATGCCGGGTTTAATATTTTCTATATGGGCATTAATGTAGGCGCTTTTTACGCCCCGTTTGCAGCTTCCGGGATTAGAACTTTTGTAATGGAAAATTTCGGGACAACATTAGCACAAGGTTACAATGCAGGTTTTGCCGTTGCATCACTTGGAATGGTTTTATCCATCATCATATTTTTACTTTTCAAAAACAAATACAAAGATGCAGACTATCAATCCAAACACACAGTTAATACTGAAAAAGATATTGAACTTACTCCAAAACAGGAAAAAGAAAGAATTGTGGCTTTAATAACCATCTTTGCAATTGTAATTTTCTTCTGGATGGCATTCCACCAAAACGGCGCTGCTCTTTCATTATTTGCAAGGGATTACACACACCAGGTAGTTGGTAAATTTACATATTTGCTTTTTGATGTTATCGGTCTTCATGCTATTTTATTCATTTTACTCGGTGGAGCCGCAGCAATTAAAGGAGGCTCCGAAGGCAAGTCGAGAATAATCGGCGGTGTTTTTGCTGTAGTAGGTTTAGTAGTATTGATTTATAAAATTATGGCCGCACCGGAAACCGGCGAAATTGAACCGGAACAATTTCAATCGTTCAACCCAATGTTTATCGTTCTACTGACCCCTGTAGTTGTCGGATTATTCACATGGCTCGGCAAACAAGGCAAGGAACCTTCCTCCCCTGCTAAGATAGGCATCGGTATGTTGATTACTGCAATTGCATATATTATTATGGTAGTTGCATCAATCGGTTTGGCACCGGTTCACACCTTAAACGGCGGAACATCTGCGGTTACTGTTTCCCCATTCTTTTTGATTTCAACTTATTTCACTTTAACTGTAGCAGAGTTACATTTAAGCCCGATGGGACTTTCGTTCGTTTCCAAAGTAGCCCCGCCGAAAATGAAAGGACTTTTAATGGGCGGATGGTTCGGTGCTACGGCAGTCGGTAATTATCTTGCAGGGTTCGTTGGCAGGTTTTACCAAGAATGGGAGCTATGGCAATTCTTTACCATACTTATTGTCTGTGCAGGCCTCGCTGCTTTGATGGTTTTATTTACGTTAAAAAAATTAAAAAGAGCAACAGCATAAAATCTGGAAATATAAATTTATTTAAGGGCGTCATTTATATGACGCCTTTTTTTGTTATTTTTAATACAAATAAATTTGACATATACATACAGATCAAGTAACGTGTTACATTTGTGATGTCATTTCGAATTCCCCGATTTATCGGGGGTGAGAAATCCGAATCCTATACCAATAGAGATTTCTCAGTCACACAAAACGCTCCTTCGAAATGACAATCTTGGAGTTTACGATGCTTTATTGTTGACATAACACCAGTCAATTTCTATACTTGTTAATTACAAGGCAATATAAATGATTAAAAACATCTGCATTTTTGAAGATAACAACTTCTCAGACCTTCACCCCTTAACTTATTTGAGACCTGTTTATGATTTACGATGCGGGATACTAACCCTAAGAGAAAAGATTCAAAAATTCTTCCCGGATGCAAACTTGGTACTGCATTGCAGAAAGCACCTGGAGGAAAGTGTTAAAGAGAATAACCCGGGGATTAAGGTAAATAATTTTGACGGGGCTGATTCATGTTTATTCATCAATGGAAGAGCAGTCTTTAATGAAGATTTGATGAAAAACCGGATTTCCGGCTTAAAAGAGAAAGAGGCGGCTATAGTTGGAGATACCGTTATTGGTTTTATTGCCGACTCTAAAATTACCGGGAAACTATTTAGCAAGAATGTAATTACTTTAGATAACTTCACTGGTTTTGAAAAAATTGAATTAGCAGCTAAGTTGATAAATTACCCGTGGGAATTAGTGAATAACAATGCAAATGAAATTATTACTGATTTTGATTTATTGGCTGATTCAAAGAAAACCGGGATAAACTGTGAATTATCAAATAATGTTTCGTTAATAAATGAATCAAACATTTTCATCGATGAAGGTACTATCATCAAACCCGGAGTTGTAATTGATGCCACTGAAGGGCCTGTTTACATCGGTAAAAATGTAAAGATATTCCCCAACGCTGTAATTGAAGGCCCTTGCTTTGTCGGCAATAATTCACAGATAAAAATCGGCGCAAAAATCTATGATGGTTCAAGCATAGGTGAATACTGTAAAGTCGGCGGCGAAGTAGAAAAATCTATAATTCATTCTTTTGCAAACAAGCAGCACGACGGTTTTCTCGGGCATTCCTATATTTCACCCTGGTGTAATTTAGGAGCCGCCACAAATACAAGCGACCTAAAAAATAATTACGGTAATGTGAAAGTTTTTATAAATAACCGGCAGGTAGATACCGGTTCTATGTTTGTAGGGCTCATAATGGGTGATCATTCTAAATCGGCAATTAATACCCGGTTTAATACCGGTACTGTTATCGGGATATCCTCAAATATTTTTACAAGTAATTTTCCGCCTAAGTATATCCCCTCTTTCAGTTGGGTTGACGACAAACAAATTACAACTTATGATTTAGCAAAAAGCAAACTGGTTGCCGACAAGGTTATGCAACGACGGGAAAAAAAGTTTACTGAAACCGACAGCAAACTGTTTGACTATGTTTATAAGTTAACATCGAATGAAAGGAATTGGTGATATATACACAAGCCAAATTGGTTTTGGGATTTTGCCGTAAAATCCTCTCTTTTTAAGAGAGGATTTAGGTGAGTTCTAAAAAAAACAAAATACCAAAACCAATTTGCAACATGTATATAATAGAGTTTCTGCAAAATAAAAAGTCAGTCGGTAACCCGTTTTTGGGGTGAGCCTGTGCGCCTTTGGCGTATCTTTTTGGCGGGAAATCTTTCAATTAGAGTACGATTTCAAAGATTTCTCTCCCGATAAAAAACATGGGGATCGAAATGACAAAACGTTTAGATAGCTAATTTTGCAGAAACTCTAATGTTGTAATGTTGCCCCAAACGCAACGCAGATTTGAAACTTGCGTTCCTAATAATTAGCGACTGATAATTATGTTTAATACTTATTTTTATTTAAACCGGGCGGTAGTTGAATTAAATAATAAAATTGCCGGTGCAAAAGTTTTTGAAATTTTTACGCAGGACAAGAATAAGTTATATTTAGCCATAGCGAACGAGGAATATCCTTTCCGGACTTTAATAATTTCTACAGATCAAAATATTCCCTATTTGCATATAAAGAACGAACATCATCGTGCAAAGAAAAACTCCCCCAACTTTTTTGAAAATTATTTCCCTTCAACAATAAAAAGGTTCTACATTGCTGAAAACGACAGGCTTATCAAAATCGAATTTGATCGGTTTGGCCTATTTTATTCTGTCCGCGGCAGCAATACAAACGTTTATCTAATAGATAATCAAAACAAAATAAGCTTCTTTAAATCAAATAAAAGACAGGCACCGGCTGTGCTTTTGGACGAAGCATGCTCAATAAATTTTATTGATTCGTTTAACGAAAATATCCTTAATGATAAAAGTTTTCCCGAAATCATTTTCCCTGAGATAAAAAAGATTGAATCACGGATAACAAAAGATATTTTTAATGAATACAAATCGAGAACAGAAAATCTTGACGAAGCGTCATTCAAATCAATTAGCAGCAAAATTATAAACGAAATTTACGAAGAAAAAATAAGCGTCTATTTTTCGGAAGAAGAAAATAAAGCAGAATTTCTACCGGTCGTTTTTAATAAAAACACCGGGACGGAAAACCTGTTTGATAATTACAATAATGCTATTTCAAAGTATATTTCACTCAAATATGGAAAAGAGAATTACCTCACTTCACGAAAAGAAATTGAGAATCATTTAAATAAAGAATTACTTAAACTTTCGAATAAGTTGAACAGCTTAAAAAAGAGAATTGAAGAAGGCAGCAAAGAAGATTTATATAAAAAATATGCCGAACTGCTTCTGGCAAATATTTATCAATTAAACGAAAAAAAAGCATCAATAAATCTTGAAGACTACACAACCGGCGAAACAATAACTATAAAGCTGAACGAAAAAATTCCCCCTAAAAAAAATGTCGATTTATATTTCGAAAAATCAAAAGATGAGAAAATAAATTACCAAAAGTCCATAGAACTTTATAATTTGGCAAAAGAAAAATTCGAAGAATACAACAGGCTGAAAGGTAAGCTTGATAAAGTTGAAGATACCAAAGAATTAGAATCTCTCAAGAGTAAACTCAAAATAAAAACAACTGTAAAGGCAAAAAACAATTTGGAAGAAAATATTAGATACTATCACTACCTGCTTGAAAATAAATATCATATATATATTGGGCGTGACAGCAAAAGCAATGATTTGATTTCAACAAAATTTGTTAAACAAAATGATTTCTGGTTCCACGCGCGCGGTGTTTCCGGTTCACACGTTGTTTTAAGGGTAGAAAATAAAAAAGAAGTTGTTCCCAAAAATATTTTAAAAGCAGCCTGTTCTTTGGCCGCTTATTACAGTAAATCAAAAACTGCGAAGCTCTCCCCGGTAGCTTATACATTTGGTAAATATGTTTACAAAAAGAAAGGCATGAATCCCGGGGCAGTAAACATTTCTAAAGAAACTGTTTTAATAGTAAAACCGGAAATTCCAAAAAACTGTGAATTAGTCGAAGAATAAATTTATCTTTGTAATGCTTCTAATCTTGAATATCATTTAGATGAAAATTACCGTAGACTATAGAAATATTGTTAAAATAATTGTTATTTCAAGCTCACTCGGGATAATCTTTAACTCATTCTCGTCAAAGGGAATAAAAGTAATTAGAGAACCCGATAAAATTGTTGCATCCGGCTCAAATGATTATTCTATAGTTGTTTCAGACGGAATTGAAATTAAAGCAATTGAATCAGAGACCACTTACAAACATTTTCTTTCAAATGATTTTTTATTTGTTGATTCAAGGGATCAATGGGATTTTAATGAAGGGCATATTAAAGGTGCAATTAATATCCCGGAATTTAGTTTTGAACCGGACAATGCCGAACTAACTAAAATTGATAAGTCGCAGAAACTAATTATCTACTGCGAGGGGAATGATTGTGATGTAAGCAAACGTCTGGCAAAAGAGTTAATAAAATTAGGTTATTCCAACGTTTATATTGATTTGGGCGGCTGGATGGAATGGGTAACATTAGGATTTCCAATTGAGTAAACTGATATGAAAGATATCTTATCCAACAAATATTTGGTTTTAATTTCCCGTTTAATTTTAGGTTATGTTTTTATATACGCAGGTATGGAAAAAATAATAGACCCGGCAGGCTTTGCAGAATCAATATTAAATTACAAGCTTACACCAATTTTTCTTGTAAATCTTTTTGCAATAATAATTCCATGGACTGAAACTGTTGCAGGCTTATTTTTGGTTTTCGGTTTTTCATCCAAGGAATCAAGTTTTATAATCGGGGCTTTACTAATAGTCTTTAATGTTATGGTAACAATTGCCGTTATCCGCGGGTTGGATATTGAATGCGGCTGCTTCGGGACTAATGACAGCCAGACAGTGGGCATACAAAAACTGCTCGAAAATTTTGTACTGCTGCTTTTCTCAATTCAAATAATTCTTTTCGATAAGAATGAATTTTCATTAAAGCCGAACTCGATTAAATGATTGTTAAGCACGAAGTAAAAAAAATCTTAATTATAAAATTAAGGGGAATCGGTGACGTTGTTTTGTCAACCATTGTTCTTGATAATTTAAAGAAAGATTTTCCCTCAGCACAAATAGATTTTCTAACAGAAAAGCCGAGCAACATTTTTCTATCAACTCTTCCGCAAATTGATAACGTAATTTTGTTTAATAAAGGAAACTTGATTTCCAGGGCAAAACAAATTTTAGAAATAAGAAAAAAAAGGTACGATCTAATTTTAGATTTTTATACAAACCCTGCCACAGCATTATTGACGAGATTAAGCGGAGCAAAGTATAAAGCAGGTTTCCCGTACGGCAGCAGGAAATCAGCTTATAATATTTGGGGACCCGAAGAAAGAGATAAATATCATGCTGCACAATTGCACTTAGAATTTCTAAAAAAAAACGGTCTGTCGCACTCCGCTAAAAGCCTCTATTTTTATTTAGAAGAAATCGATAATTCATTTCTATTCAATGAGTTAAGTGAAATTATTTCAAAAAATAAATTGCTTATTGGGATAAGTCCGAGCGGCGGATGGAAATCGAAAAAATGCGATCCTGAAAAGTTTGCTGAAATAGCTGATGCTGTTGTTGAAAAATATGATGCACAATTTTTAATCCTCTGGGGACCCGGGGATTATGACGAAGCTGTTAAAATAAGAAAATTAATGAAGAGTGAACCAGCGCTTGCACCAAAGACCGATATTATAGGAATGGGAGCATGTATAGAATATTGCGATATTCTGATTGCAAACGACAGCGGTCCTATGCATATTTCAACTGCACTAGGGACTCCGGTTCTAAGTCTGCACGGCCCGACAGACCCAAATTTACAAGGACCCTATGGAGATAAGCATGAATGGATTCACAAAGATGACCTTGATTGTATAGTTTGTAATTTGCTGGAATGTCCTAAAAATCATGAGTGTTTTCTTGAATTAGATATCAATGAAATTTTAGATAAAGTGGAATCGCTGTTAAAAAAGAATAATATCAAGTTTACGGTAAATGAAAAAAATTGAAATAGCTTTTAGGAAATTACTTCTCAATTTGCTTTTGTTTGTTTCTTCAAAAAAAACCGGTAACTCCCGAGTATTAAATCAGGGTGATAAAGTTCTATTCATTAGGTTAAATAAAATCGGCGATGCCCTTGTTACCACTCCCCTGCTTAAATTATTAAAAGAGAAACTTGATTTGGAAATTCATATTCTTGCCGACAGGAGAAATCATTTTATATTTAACGACAAAAATATTTATCGGAATGTTCTGATATTTAATAAAGGACTAAAGGGATTTTTCGAAGTAAGAAAGTATATTCAAAAGAATGATATTAAAACTGTTGTTGATCTTCATGATGATGTATCTACAACCGTTAGTTTTCTGCTGGCGCTAAGTAATGCACGAAATATAATCGGTTATTTAAAAGGAAGCGAAGAACTTTACACTGAATTAATTGATAAACCTGATCCTTCAAAATACCACGTGATAGACCGCTACTTATCTTTTGCAGATCACTTTGGAATTACCTATTCAAAAGATGAGATAAACATTCATTATGAACTTGAAGACGAATCCGTTAAGTTTGTTCAAAACTTCTTTGAAGAAAAAATAAATAATGATAAAAGAATAGTTGGAATAAATATCTCCGCAGGCAATGAAGCAAGGTTTTGGGGAGTTGATAATTTCCGAAGGTTGGCTGCGGATTGTGATAACCCAGATATACAAATCGTGATTTTGGCCTCCCCTCCCGATAAAGATAAAGCATTGGAAATTTCGGGGAATGCTTACCCGGTATTTACAAACAATAATTTTAATATTTTCTCGGCATTCATTTCCATGCTTGATTTACTCTTTACTCCCGATACTTCTGTAGTTCATATTGCTTCACAGTTTGAGATACCGGTGTTCGGAATTTATGTGAAATATAGAACAAATGATGTTATCTGGTCACCGTACAAATCAAAATTTGACTGTGTTATTACGGAAGAACCTAATTTTGATAAGCTTGATTATGAGAACGTGAAGAAAAAATTCTTATTGTTTATTAAAATTTCTGCAAAATAAAAAGTCTGTCATTTCTGTAAATAACAAAACATTTAGATATCTAGACGTTTTGTCATTTCGACCGGAGGGAGAAATCTTTGAAATCATACTCTAATTGAAAGATTTCCCGCCAAAAAGATACGCCAAAGGCGCACAGGCCGGAATCTACAATTTTGACTTATACTATGTCATTCCCGCACGTATTAAGGTGGGATCTAATTTATAAAAGTGGATTCCCGATAAAAGCATTCGGGAATGACACGGCACTTCATTGTTGACATAACACTAGTTTTTTTTGACTATCCGAAGGATTCTCCGTAGGAGTTCTACGAACTTATGGAAAAGTCCGGGAATTTTAGGGTAATATTAACCTCCGGCATAAAGAGTGTGTTGCATAACTAATAATAGCCCGTGGCTTCAGCCACGGGATTAATAAGATTCTGAAATCTATAGGCTTTAGCCTCATTTAAGCACTCTAAATGGGGCTAAAGCCAGAATTCTATCTGGATTCCTATTTCCAACGTGCTGAAGCACGTGGCTATTGAAGTTCCTAATTGAGTTCTGCAACACACCCATAATCTGGGTTTACCTGTCCCATTCCTCAGACAGTTAGTATGCTGTTCGTCTCGCCCGTCACTCAGGTTCCCGTTAATCTCCTTCGGGTTCCTGAGTCTGAGCCCTACTAATTTTAAATATACGGGCTTGGTTTTGAAAATTTATAGTCTTGGTTTGGTAAATGTATAGGCTTTCTTTTTCTATTTACAGGCTATATTTTCTCCCTTTATAGGCTATACTTTTGCTATTTGCAGGCTATATTTTCTCCCTTTATAGGCTATACTTTTGCTATTTGCAGGCTATATTTTCTCCCTTTATAGGCTATACTTTTACTATTTGTAGGCTATACTTTCTCTCTTTATAGGCTATACTTTTTCTATTTGCAGGCTATATTTTCTCCCTTTATAGGCTATACTTTTTCTATTTGTAGTCTATACTTTCTCTCTTTATAGGCTATACTTTTTGACTCGAAGCCCTATACTTTTTCTTTTTACAGGGCTTGAATTCTCTTTCATAAAAAAAAAGTCCGCCCCAAATATAATCTGAAGCGGACAACCCGGAAGTGTTACCGTAATTATAGAACAGATAAGGTGTGGCTGAATCTTCCCGATCGTAATTCATCAGTACCTATACGTGTCCTTACTTCTATTTTGTATTCGCCCGTTGTAAGTGAGGCAGGTAACATAAACATAAGACTCTGAGGTTTGTTAACACCTGTGGTTGTTACTTTTGTTTCCGTGTTATCGGCTGCTGTAATATAAATGCCTTCATCTTCAGCCTCGCTGTCAAACTTAAGTCTGTCACCTTTAAGCTGACCCATCATACCTCCAGCCGTGATAATACTGTTAACTTCGCCGGTAACAAGGTCAACATACTTTTCAATAAGCGGCATGGGAGTAAATGCTTTTACTTTTTCAACAGCCATTTTTCCGTCATAGAAATCCTTTAGCTCCAACCCTGCCGATAAGGCCGGATGCAGTTTATGTCTTGCAGGATCGTAAGTATCTTCATCATTCACAAATACTCCCTTGAGACTTGTGGAAAAGTTGGCAAATGACAGGTTAACGTTTGAACCTTCTGCAAGCATATCTTCAAGCGCTCTCTGGAAATCGGCAAAGACACTTACAATATCGGGTTTGGTTACTGTTGAGCCTCTTTCGATCATTCTCTGAATAACGTCATTTAGTTCTGCCGTTCTCAGGGGTGTAACAGACGCCATGTAATCATCGGGATCTGCTGTTAAGTGGTTGGGTCTGAGTGAATACTTGATACTCATTTAATCCTCCTTTAATTATTCATTGAATTTGTTAGATAAGTTTATGAGAATTCCATTTATTAACTATTTGACAGTTTATCAGAATTCTCTTCTTAAAGTTTATATTAATCCAGATTAAAGGCAAACAAAAGTGAAAAGAAAAAATAAAACAGAGTACTCTAAAGATGAATAATATGTTATTGGATTTTGTTTTAATTAGGTGAGTTTAAAAACTATTTGCAACATGCATACTTGTTGCAAATTGTTTTTGGGATTTTCCCATAAAGTCCTC
Organism: Ignavibacteria bacterium; assembly: GCA_050117315.1. Taxonomy (GTDB): domain Bacteria; phylum Bacteroidota; class Ignavibacteria; order Ignavibacteriales; family Melioribacteraceae; genus JANQIV01. Next base: position 13,369 of record JASFMY010000046.1, on the reverse strand, counting down.
TCTTTTTAAGAGAGGATTTAGGTGAGTTCTAAATAAAAACTAAATCCCAAAACCAATTTGGCTTGTGTTTATATCAAAAAGAAAACCGCAATTTCCAAAAAAAAATGCGGTTTTCTCCTTTTTTAGTTGGGAGACTTTGCACAAACGTGTATTGCTTCATTTTTGGGTTGGGGAGACTTTGGGATAATCCCTATGACTCCATCACTTAAGAAAGTAAACTTTTGGCAAAATAATCTTTAATATTCTTCGTATGACTTTTCGTTTATGATTAATGAATTGGTAAACACATCAACTTCTCTTTTGATCTTTGCTCTTTCATCGTTTGTATAATAAACCGAGCGTGCTAATTCAATAAACTTTTTATCAAATTCTTTATTTTTTTCTTTCAACCGGATTTCATCTTCAATAACCCATAACTTTTCATTGATGTCGTAAAGCTTTTTATATAACTTGGAATCTTGATTTATATTAAGTTCTTTCAGCGATTCTTTCAAAATATCCAGTTCAACTTTTATGTTTTTTCGTTTCTCTTCATCATTTTGAATCTTTTTATATTTTAACTCAAGGATTGTAATTTTATCTATTAACTCGCCATTCGATATTTCAATTTTCATAACTGCACCAATTATTTCCGTTCAATTTTTTATATTGTGTTCAAATATATTCATTAGAAGTTAGATTAACCACTTTTTTAAGCAGATGAAAATCTCAGGCTTATTAAATAAAACCGGTAAACCGCTAATCTTAGACGGAGCAATAGGTAGTCTTCTGCAAAGCAAAGTTAAAGAAGATAATCCGTTGTGGTCTTCATTAGCTAATATAATACACCCTGAAAAAGTTATTACCCTGCATAAAGAATATATAAATGCAGGTGCGGATATGATTACCACCAATACTTTTCGTACCAATTATTCTGCTTATAAAAAATCGAATTTGAAAATAGGCTACGAAGAGTTTGTGTCTCGAAGTGTTGGTCCGGCTATACAAGCAAAAGGTAATAAAAAAATAATTATTGCCGGTTCAAATGCACCTGCAGAAGACTGTTACCAGGTTGAAAGAACTCTATCACGGGAAGACTTAGAATACAACCACGCAAAACATATTGAATTACTATGGGAATCGGGAGTTGATTTTATTTTAAACGAAACACAGAGTCATCTGGATGAGATTAAAATAATATGTAGCTTCTGTTCCGGTAATAAAATTCCTTTTGCAGTTTCTCTTTATCTAAATGATGATTTAACTCTCTTAAGCGGTGAAAAACTAAAAGATGCCGTTGAAATCATTTTAGGCTATGCTCCTTTATTTATAGGCTTTAATTGCATTAAAGATAGTCTTCTTTGGAAAATTGTTGAGAGTATGGAATTAAATTTCAATTGGGGTTTCTATTTAAATTTAGGTTCCGGTGCCCAAACAAGCGAAACCATAATCTGCACTGTAACCGGTAATGATTATTCTGCAATTGTAAAAAAATATCTCAAGTTTAATCCCGCGGTAATTGGCGCTTGCTGCGGTTCAAATCCTTCTCATATACAAGCTTTAAGGAAAACGATTGATGAATTATATTGAAATTAAATCACCCGCAAAAATTAATATTGGTTTGAACATATTAAATAAAAGACACGATGGTTTCCATAATTTACAGACAATATTTTATCCCTTGTATGATTTGTATGACTTAATAAAAATTAAAAAGAGCGATCATTTTTATTTTGAATCGAACAATGAAATTTTAACAAACGATGAATCGAACCTTATTATTAAAGCAGTAAAATTGCTGGAGAAAACAACACAACGAAGTTTTAATGTTGAAATTGAGTTGATAAAAAATATCCCGATGGGCGCAGGCTTAGGCGGCGGCAGTTCAAATGCTGCAACTGTTTTAGTCTCTTTAAATGAAATGTTCAAACTTGGAATTCAATATGACCAAATGATTGACTTAGCGTTGGAATTGGGTTCGGACGTACCGTTCTTTATAAAATCCAAACCTTCCATTGGTTTTTCACGCGGGGAAACTTTGAAGCAAATTGATTTAGATATTGTTAAGCCTATTCTTATCGTTAATCCCGGTATTCATATTTCAACAAAAGAAGCATTCGCAAGTGTAGAGATTAAACAACCAAAATTGGATTTTAATCAAATCAGCGTTTCCGATTTATCGGATTATAATTATTTAAAGAAAAATCTCACAAACGATTTTGAAGAGTTTGTTTTTTCAAAGTATCCCGAAATAGGTTCTATAAAATCAACGATGTATGAAATGGGTGCAAAGTATTCTTTGATGAGCGGAAGCGGATCAACTGTTTACGGAATTTTTGAAAAAGTAAGTAATGCTAAAACTGCACTGGATCATTTTCCGGCCGATTATTTAAAATTAGTAGTAAACAATAATTAAAGAATAGAACGAATCAGTATAGTTAATAAAATAATTGTCAAATTGTTCAATGGTCATATTGTCGGAATAGGCCTTCAAAGCAATTAAACGCATAGCCACACCGTATATCCACTTGGAGCAATTAAGCCCTATATCTTATGTATACACAAGCCAAATTGTTTTTGGGATTTTGCCATAAAGTCCTCTCTTTTTAAGACCTGCCCGCCGTACGAGACTTTGGGAGGCGGGGAGGATTTAGGTGAGTTTTAAATAAAAACAAAATCCCAAAAACAATTTGCAACAAGTATATATCCAACCTGATAGTTATAATTCACTGCCGATGATTGGAATTTTATCGGTTTTCTTTGGAGTTGTTTCCAATTTTACTGTAGGAAGCTTTATAAAGAATGATGTCCCGGGTCTTTGCGAATTACCAATCTTGGAAGGGCTTTTGATAGATATACTGCCTTTGTGACGCTCAATAATTTCTTTCACTAATGATAATCCCAAACCGCTTCCTTCGGTACTTCCCTTTTTGATGTTGGTAGCCCTGTAAAACTGCATAAAAACTGCTTGATGCTCGGATTGCGGAATGCCTACACCATTATCGGCTATTTCAACCACTACATCTTCTTCATTTTCAACAAAAGAAATATCTACAAGTCCGTTGGTTTTATTGTACTTAATAGAATTCCCTATTAAATTTGAAAAAGCCAGTTCCAATAATATGCGGTCGCCTTTTAATTTTTTTTCAAATTTAATATTATCATTAAAGACTAGATCAATTTTTTTTGCCGCAGCCGTTTCGTAATTTTTATCAATTATTCCTCTAATCAACTCTTTGAGATTGATTTCCTCGGAAGCAGAAACATTTAGCAGTTTCAATTTTGAAATTCTTAAAACATTATTGATTAGCTGAAGTGCTTCGTCTGTTCTTATTCTTGACCTTTCAAGCTTTTCTTCAATTTTCTGATCAACCGGGCCGAGAAATTTTTGAAGTATTAGGTCCAGCATTGATTTTACTGCAGAGATAGGTGATTTAATTTCATGTACTACACCCATTATATATTTTTGTTTTGTTACCTCAGCCTCCTTAAGCTGGTCAAGTGTTTCTCTTAACTGCTGCTCCCTTTTGTAAAGGTTGTAGGTAATTTTGTTTGCAAGGTAAACGCTGATAAGCATCATCGCTCCGAATACAACGGCGAACAATACATTGTAGGCAAAAGACTGCGGTATATGCCCGGAAGTAAATAACCCGGTGATCACATGTGTTTCAATAATTTTATAATACTGAAGAATTACTAATGCGGAAAAAACGATAGTGATGACATAGCCGATAGAGTAAACAACATAACCCGGAAGAATTAAACTGCCTATGATCATATGAAAAATGAAAAACATATATAGAGGCGAATTGATTGTACCTGTAAAATAGACAAGCAGCATCAGCAAGATTAAATCTAAAATCATTTGCACTAATGAAAGATGAAGACAATTAAATTTCCCGGGAACAGCATGAACGAACTTTCTTGAGTAGTTTATAACTCCGTTATAAAGCAAAATTGTGAATGCTATTATTAGGATTGCATAGAATTGAATGTTAGTTAGGCGGAAATTTAATAAATATTCGCCGGCAAATAAAAATGCAAACAGCATTATACCAGCTAAATACCTAAGTTTTATGAACCATAAATTTCTTCTTCTGATGGCTGCCCAAAATTCATCGTAATGCTGCGCCCAAGTAGGAACTAATCTTATCATAACTATTAAAAGTGATAATTTTATGGTACAAAAAGATACAATAATAGTATGATAATGTCTTTAATATTTTTAAGAATTTCAATATCGATTATAAAATAGTGGCGTGTCATATTTGGAAGCGTCATTTTGATTCAATTGTAGGACAGATTGTTAACAATCTGTCCTACATAATAGAGAAGTCGGGATTAGAAATCATTTTAAAAGAATCATTTTCTTTGTATCAACAAAGTCGTTGGCAATTATTCTATAAATGTAAATACCCGATGAAAATCTTGATGCATCAAAGCTGACTTTATGGTAACCGGCATTTAGTTCACCGTTTGTCAATTCTACAACTCTTTCACCAAGTATGTTATAAATGACCAAACTAACGAAACTTTTTTCAGGCAGGTCAAAATTAATTGTTGTAATGGGATTAAATGGATTTGGATAATTTTGATACAATGCAAATTCCGTTGGTATTTCCTTAATGTTATTAACATCTCTTACTAATGCCGCACCAGACTTCTGGAGAGGAGAAATATCAGAATATATATTATAAAAATAAGAGGTTCCGCAAAAATAAATGTTATTTTCTTCGTAATGATCTCTCGGTGCGCCGACTAAAACGGTTTTGTTATCTACATCTATATATCTTCCGAATTGATTGGCGTTACCTGAGTTATTAGAGAAGGTTTGTTTTAATGTCCACTGATTGTTTACGAATTTATATATATAGACCTTTCTAGGACTGAGATTCATGTTCATATCACTTATAAGCAGATTATTCCCTTCTGAAGATATGGTATATCCAAACTGAGAATACGAAAGGTTTGGACCTTGAGGATTGTTTATAGTTTGAAAGAGAGTCCAATTATCATTAGAATCTTTTTTATAAACGTATACCTTTTCATAGTCTTCGCCACCAGGTAGTGCATGACAAAAAGCATAATTTCCGTCAATTGATAGTCCGTATGCAAAATATTGAACGTTAGTTTCACTTAATACGGCATTTTCTACAAAATTCTGTCCGTCAAATTTGTAAATGTATGCTGAGTTATTTTCGCTAACAATTATATAATTTCCCGATATTTTTATAACTCTGCCGAATTGTGTTTTGCCATCAGGTGCGATAATTCCTTCATGGAAGTCCCAGGAATTCCCGTTGTTTTTAAAGAAGCTAATTGCTCCACGTAATAATCCACTAACATTTAGGTATGGATCGCCCACAACTAAAAAATTATCAGAAATTGCTACAGAAGTACCAAAGGCATTTTGATCAGTAAAAGTGGCGGTTAATTTGCTTTGCAGTTCCCAAATATTGTTATTTAATTTATATATGTAAGCGCAATTAGCTGATGTTCCAACAATAATATAATGACTATTCATATCTATCGAATAACCAAATCTATTCCCGTTTGTAAGATCATCAGGGACTAACTTCTGATACTGTGTCCAGGTATCATCGGTCCCCTTTTTTAATACATAAACAGATCCGGATGCACTTCCTTTGTCATCATCATTTGGCGCCCCGATTACCGCGAATGAATCGCTTACAGCTAGAGAACTACCAAATTCATCATCCTGAGCTGCATCTAATGGGGCGAAGTTAAATATATTTGCTGATTCCGATATTTGTCTTATTTCGGCGTATTGCGGGTTGTTTAATGCATCAGGTGAAGAAACAATAATTTTGCCTGTTCTTTGATCACCAGCGAAAGAATCAAAATTTACCGTTATAGTATCATTATCAATTCCTAAAGTATCTGAAACAATCGACAGCCAATTATCACTCGAGTCAATTTGTGAAACCCAGTTCATCATTCCCGAGCCTGTATTTGAAATACTTATAGTAATTGAACCGCTTGAAACAGGGACATAATGAATGGTTGGGTCTAAAATTATAATCGCAGTAGGAGCAGTTCCGGAAAAATTTTGGTTTGTTAAGTTACTTACTACATTATTAAATTCCAGTTTTATAGGAGTAAAATTAAAACCCTCTTTAAAAGGCGCGGCGGTTCCGCTCCAGCCGTATTCAACTTCAGTACCATAGTTCCCGCTTGCATCGGTTATAGATGAGCTAACACCATTTGTGAAATTTACAACTACATTTTCTATAGGCTGTTGATTAGAACTATTGATTATTGTCCCCGATATAGTGTATGTTTGTCCCGGTCCGTTAAAGTACGGTGCATTGTAAGAATATAATCTACCTTTATCATTTTCGTGAGAGGGAGCTCCAACCATTAGATTTGTCCCATATATTAAAACTGATTTATTTGCAAAGTCATTATGAATGTTGCCACTAGGGATTACGGTAGAATAGTGGTGCCAGTTTGAAGAGCTTTCTAATTCCCTTTTGAAAATATAAACGCAAGTTGAAGTTTCCGAGAATTTACGTCCAGATACTGCCACAAAACTTTTTGTTATAGAAATATCCGACCAATGGTAAATATTACCATCAATAGGTTTCACTTTAGCGTCTAGATTATAATTAATATTATCATAAGCATATATGTAAGAATATCCTTCAGAATTAATAACAAAATTTTCTTTATTAATATCACAATTCCATCCGAAGTAGCTATTTTGAAAATTTTCGTCAGGCAAGATTTTACTAACCTCACTCCATAAATTACTTGAGTATTTAAATAAGTAAACTGCTCCAACGTTATATGAGTTGAGAGACTTACTTGGCGCTGAAATAACCGCTATATCGTTGTGGAGTGCAACTGATAATCCAAAGCTATCACCTGCTGATCCATCGTTTATTAATATTTTTTGATTCTCTGTGCTATCGGTCCATCCGGAGGCTGGTTTTTCAAAAAAGTATGCAGCCCCTGATGAATTCCCCAAAGTGTTTTCGCCATGTGCGCCTGCGATTATATAATTTCCTGAAATAGAAACCGAGTAACCTAATTGATCATTATTTGCTTTATCACTTGCTGTTAATTTAGCGGCCTGTATCCAGGTTTCATTTGTTCTTTTATAAACATAAATCGATCCTGTATATATATCATCCCCATATGCACCTACAACAATATAATTTGAGTCTATATCTACCGAATAACCAAAATAGTCTCCAGGTTGCCCATCAGCGGCATAAATTTTTTGTTGGAATGACCAAATAGGTCCGACTTTCTTGCAAATATATGCGGAACCTTTGCTGTCGTCATCGCCGCTTGCACCAATTACGATGTAATCGCCCCATCTTCCTAATGAGGTGCCATATAAATCATTTTCACTTCCATCAAGAGCTGTATTAAATACTTCATTCCCGAATCCAAATTCCTGGGGAAGATTTATAGTCTGCGGACTGTTTAGTGCTCCATCTGCTGTTACTGTAATTGATCCGCTTCTTTCCGTACCCACTATAGGATCATAGCTTATGTAAATTATACCATTATTCAACCCAACCGCACCACTGTCTATTCTTATCCAGTCAGTACCTTGGGTAATCGAAGCATTCCAATTCATATGGGCATTGCCTTTGTTCTCTACTACAATCTTTGATGTGCCTCCTATTGCTGGCAAGTAAGTAAAGGTGGGCCCCACAAATAAATCTTTAATGGTTCCTTCTGCTTCAAAGTTTTGATCAAAATATTCATACGTGGATACATTAGTATAGCTATAGTTTACGGGTGTAAATGTATAATCACTTAACGAAGGGGTTACGGTGCCGCTCCATCCATAATCTACTTCGTTTGTATAAAAACCGTTTGAATCTGTTTTCACTACTCCCTCACCATTACTATAAGTTATATCGACATCCGGAAGGGGTTTTTTATGAATATTGAATATATAGCCACTTATTTCTCTCTGTATCTTCTGAGCTCCGAAATCAAGTCGATAAGAAGTCGAGAAATTATTAAATTTACGTTTTAAAGGTTGAAACCGGTACCCTTCCTTTAAAGGCTCTACTTCCCCTGACCATCCTTCTGAAACTTCTTTCTCATAATATCCTTCCGAATTTGTGTAAGTATAAAAAGAATGATTTTCATCACTTCTAAAATAAATACCGATATCTTCTAATGGTTCCGATGTAATTTCATCGTATACATAACCGTATATTTTTAGTAGGCTTCTCCCCGTGAAGTCATTGTTACCGGAGTTCTCTTTTAGCTCTGTAATCTCAATTTGAGAAGGGGTAAATTCAAAATTTGTTTTACTAACTGTTATCAACCCGCTCCAGTTACATGGAAGCAATATTGAATAATAACCATTAGCATCCGTTTTAGCAGTCACACTACTGTACGAACAGTTAATTGTAACATTTGCAATTGGATTATTATACGTATCCTTTATTTCTCCGGAAACTTCATAATAAAGATATTCCGCTTCAAAATTTTGACCTATAATATTGCCCGTTACATTAGAATAGGGTATTTCAAGGGGAGTGATATTATAACAATCCTTAGTGGCTGTAATTGTCCCGCTTACTCCATATTTAACAGTGAAAGAATAATTACCATTGGCATCGGTTTCGGTACTGCCTCCATTATATTCAATTAAAACACCCTCTAGTCCTAAACCATTTTTAGTTACAATTCCTGAAATAGTATAGTATATAAGCTCTGCATAAAAATCGACATCAATTATATCTTCGGTAAGATTTTCGACTTCATGATCTTCTGTAGGAGTAATAGTATAGCCGTCCTTTTCAGCATATATATCGCCACTCCAGCCGCATTCTACAGCTATACTATATTCGCCGTTTGAGTTGGTAGTGGTTGTCCCACCATTATTTGTTAAATTTATATTGACACCAATAACTCCTTGACCATTTCGATCTGTTACTTTACCTGATATTGTTACTAGATCTTTCTGGGCGGTAAAATCAATATCTGTTTTATCTTCATCAATATTGGTGATTGGATAACCAATAGTTGGAGTTAATGTATAACAACCCTTTTGTGCTGTAATATTCCCACTCCAGCCAGGCTCAACCTTCCTTGTAAACTTACCTCCGTTTCCAGTAAGAATAGTAGTCCCATCTCCAAAGTCAATGGTTACACCGTTTTTGCCATTGCCATTTTCTGTTACTTTACCTGATAATTCTATATCGGCATTTAGAATTTGAGGAGAGTTGGGGGAACCAATAACATCATCAGCACTTAGGGTTATCTTATTTCTGATCGGAACTGCTTTAGAAGTGTTTGGCAAACCGCTGATCTTAAATTCTATCTCTTCGGATGTATTTCTTAGATAAACCATTAAGAAATATACTTTATGTCCTTGTATATCTTGTCCGGCATCAATTCTTCCTCTTAATTCACTACCGGAGTAAGCAAGTATTGAGGCATCTTCTGTATCATAATCACTTCCGTTTAATTGTAACCGTGCAGTTATCGTAGCGTTATACTCAAACTCGTAGGGATTTATTTCTTGAGCGGAAATATTTTTAGCAGATAACATCATGAGTATAAAGAGAAAAACTCTTAGTCTTGATATAGAATAACTCTCTATTTCCATTATATTTTCCTTATATATGTTTAGCATTTAGCAGTATTCTCCGTTTCTTACCAGGATGGTTCAATGAATCCTACCTTTTACCTCTTAATTCTCACTTAAGGAGAATCATTTTCTTTGTTTGAATAAACGGTTGAGATCCTCCTTCCAATGGAATTGCCTGCATTCTGTAAATGTAAACACCGCTTGCAACCTTTGTCCCGTTATTGTTTCTCCCGTTCCATGCAATGTTATGATAACCGGCAGACTGCTGTGTAATATTAAATATTTTGATCAATCTTCCGGTGATGTCATAAATTTTCATTTTAACATCAGATTTTTCAGGCAAACCATAGTTTATGATTGTTGTAGGATTGAAGGGGTTGGGATAGTTTTGAGATAGTGAATATTCTTTTGGTAAATTTCCATCTAAATTAACTTTTTGAGAAGATTGAATTAGAGATGAAGAAGTATCTGCATAAAAATAAATTGCTCCGGAATAAACTCCAAATTCATCATCTTTTTCTGCCCCAACTACTAGATAATTTTTATTAATCGTTAATGAATTACCAAAATAATCATTTCCAGCAGCATCAGGGCCGTAAATCTCGTCTACTAATTCCCAATTCCCATTGCTATACTTATATAATAAGCATACTCTTTCACTGTGATTACTAAAAGCAATATAGTTATCATACATTTCCATTGAACAGTAATTTCTTTCAATCCTATCATCAGTTAAAACAGAATGCAGTGACCAAGAGTCGTCTACATATTGATATACAAATATTTCATCTTCAGAACTAATAGCAGCAAAATTATCATATATTGCAACATGTTTCCCAAAGTATTTACGAGTTTCATTTTCCGGATGGCTGGACGTAAATTGAAGTGTTACTTCATCGCCATATAGTAAATATATTGATGCTATCCCATCCCAACTATTCTCCTCACTTCCTCCAATTATTAACTTATCTTTATAGATTGAAATAGATTCTCCAAATTGTCCATCGTCGTCAGAACCCAATATCCTTGCAGCACGATCCCATACAACATTGGTTCTATTTCTTTTGTAAATATAAACTCTTCCTCTTGGATCGCTGTCTGTTCCTTCTGGAGCAGCTACAGCCAAATAATTATCCGAAACAGCAACTTTCACTCCAAAGCTATCCCCATAACTATCTTCTTCTATTATTTCATCTAAAATCCAATTTGTACCGTCAATATTTTCATAAGTAAAGACTTTTTGATCTTCTGTACCTGCTACTATATATTTAACACTAATATCAACATCTGTTCCAAAGCGGGTATTAGTCTCCAATTCATCAGGAATTAATTTTATTTTTAAATTAAGGGAATCATTTTCATATTTATATAAATATGCCGAACCGGCCCGAGTATCGATTTCATCACTTCTACTGGCTCCCACTAAAATTAAATCATCATTTGAAGCCATACTAACTCCAAAACGATCATATTCATCCGGAGTTGTTGCAAAGATTTTTGTCCCGCCGTCAAGATCAAGATCTAACGGCTTGCAAACTATATTCTGATTAGGCATATCAGTAACAACTTCATCATAAATGATACTTTCCGGTTCCATAATCCAGCCAATCAGATTAGGGGTAATTTCCCCCTGCCATCCGTGAATAATTTTTCTTTCAAATTTGCCGTCTGCTCCGGTGGTGTCTTTTACATTATCATTATATAGAATTTCAACACCGGATTTTGGGGTATCGCTTTCATCTTTAACTATACCGGATATTATGTGAGGTCTGTAATTGTCAATATCTCCATAAATGAATGCAAGACCGTCAAAATGGTTACTGGTTAATTCACAACCTGAAATTATATTCCCGTTTGATAATGAAACATTTTGTCCAAGATATTCTATCCAATACTGATTATTCGCATTACTTAATATATGTTTTTCATTCCATGAATTATTCTCCTTCTTAAATACATAAATGGCACCTCTTGAGTCATCTTCTTCTATTATATCTTCGTATTTAGCTCCAACTGCAAGATAATCTCCATCAATTGATAATGAATATCCGAAAAAAGACATATATGTGCTTGATGTTAATTCTTGCGTTAATATCCAGCTTCCTGTCGTATCCTTTTCATAAATAGATACAGAACCATTTCTATAGTAAGAACCAACCCCTATTGTATTATTGGACATAGTAACTTTATGTCCAAAGTAATTGACACTTTCTGATTTTGTATCAACTAAATCCCAGGATGAACCGTTATAATTGAATATATATACTGATTTATTGCCCCAAGAGCCTACAACAGCATGATTATTGTCAATTGCTACAGATGCACCAAAATATCTACTTGTTTTTTTTGCATCTCCATATAAATAGTTATTAAGAGACCAGTTATCGTCAGCAAATTCATAAAAAAACACTCTGCCGCTATTTGAATATCCTCCATCCAAATAGTTTTGTGCACCTACAACTGCCTTGTCTCCAGAAATTGCAACAGAGCACCCAAAATCACTGTCTTCAATACCATTAGACAATTTATTTTTGAGTACCCAAACACTATTTTCCAAATGATAGAAATATACTGCACCCTTTCCGTCATCATCTTCTGTTGCGCCAACAATAATTCTGTCACCGTCAATATCCACTGAATAACCAAAATAAGTATTTTTTATATCTGGGGTCAGTATGCTGTGTAAGGTCCATTTAGAATCCTTTAATTCGTATATCAATGCAGCACCGTATTTACCGGCATCATAGTACTCATAATCGCCAATGACCGCAAAGTTGTTGTCAATGGAGACCGAGCATCCGAACTCATCACTTAATGACGAGTTGACAGGGTTAAGAACTATTTCCACATTAAAATCTAAGTCTTTTTTTAGTCCGGAAAAATTTTCATTTACATAATCGTTATTTAGATTAGAATAATAATTTTCTATTGGTGTAAATTCATAACCGGTTTTGTTTGGCACAACTTTTCCACTCCAGCCTGCAGCAATTACTTTTTCGTAATATCCATCACTGTTTGTAATTGTCGGTTCTGCAATATCGCCGAAATATATACTTACTCCTTCCAAAGGATTGGAAAAATTATCTGTAATTGTACCGCTAATTTTAAATGCTTTTAATTCAGCAAGAAAATTTTGTTCAGTAAAATCACTATTTACCGATTCAAAATTCAAACTATCCGGTGTAAAAAAATATCCATTATCTTTAGGATATATTATATGGCTGCCGCGTTGTATTTATGTAATACAATTGAGCTGCGCTAAAATTGCTGTAATCCGGGATAAATTGAAAATCGCTGATATTTGAGCCGACTTCTATTTCACTACTATATGTTCCGTTTTGATAACTTGTTGCCTTTAAATTGGCGCCGCTGTTTTCACTCCATACTATCATGGTTTCTTTTTTAGAATCTGATGAAGTGATATTTACGGAACTTACATCTTGACCAAAGTTCTGAATACCGGTTAAACTTCCATCTTTTAACATTTTTCTCATACATACATTTGTATTACTGCTTTCAGTTTTTAACCAGCATATATATAGATCATATTCACTATTTTCATTTATTACTTGATTTATTGCCGGATTAAAATTTATGCCGCCGTCAGAGAGTAATTGTCTATTACTTGAACCTCCATTCCCAATTTCTATCGTATAAATATTATTATTCTGACTATATACTAAATTAAAAACATGTACCGAATTATTATCAAATTCAACCGTGAGATTGCTTGAACCGATATCCGAATCACTAATAAAATGAGAGGATGACGGAGTATGAATTTGTCCATCCGTTGTACCA
>JASFMY010000045.1:0-44227 GCA_050117315.1 Ignavibacteria bacterium | reverse complement strand
CTTCTCCCGACTCGTCGGGATACGGCGGACAGGCTTCGGCAAAAAACGCCTCGCAATGTCTATTTTAGGCTTTTGAGACAGCCTCACTATTTCGTGACGAAAAACCTTGATATTGTTCTCAAAATGAGGTGGCTAAGTCGATATGGACCTCGACTGCCCAGTCTTTGAGTTCTGCAACACACTCTCCTCAGGCGCGGGGCAGTAATGGCAATTGATAATATTTGGTTAAAAAATATATGCAAATACTAATATAGGGTGTGCCTTTAGACAATATTACAATTGTCATGATTATCCAAGGGTATAAATCGAATGAACTTTTTGGATTACTAATATCCGAACAGGCACTACATAAAAATATGATAAAATAATACAAAGGCTATCAAATATATTTATTCTAGAGTAATGATTTTCAAAACATATCTTGTTTTTAATATGAAACTATATAATCATATTTGCATCCAGTTTATTCAACTATAAAATTTATTATCCTTTCGGTAAGCAATATAAAAAGAAAACAATAGATAAAATTATGGTCTTGCGTTTTATTTATATTTAGTTTATTTTTATTTCGAAAAAACATATTGATCTAAAATTTTGTTAACAACACCCACAATCATGAGAAATTTGCTAAAAAAATAGCTCACACCAAAAAATGAGGAATATATGTCCAAGAAATTTACCACTGTATTAGGATGTATTTTATTGATTCTTCAAATTACAACGGTTACAACGTATTCGGCCTCAAAAGGCAAGATAAAAGGTACTGTTAAAGATGCCTTGACAAATGATCCGCTTCCTTATGCAAATATAATTTTAGTTGGGACAAGTTTGGGAACGGCTACAGACCCTGACGGTAATTATTTGATACAACAAATCCCAGCCGGTTCCTACACAGTACGTGCAACTTTCATTGGCTATAAGTCAACAGAAGTTAGCATAGAGGTAAAAGAAGATCGAACTACTGAATATAATTTTACCTTAGAGACTGAAAGTATATTAGGTGATACTTTGATAGTAACGGCACAAGCAGAAGGACAGAAACGAGCAATAAATGAACAGATTACTTCAATACCAATCAAGAATGTTGTGTCTGCTGCAAGGATACAGGAACTACCTGACGCTAATGCAGCGGAATCAGTAAGTCGTCTCCCGGGTGTTTCTATTATTAGAACAGGGGGTGAAGGATCTCAGATTGTTGTTCGTGGTTTATCTCCGCAATATAACCGGATTACAATTGATGGTGTTGAATTACCTTCAAACGTAACATCATCAGATCCCATTTCACATGGTGTTGACTTTGAAGAGAGTAATAAAAGTCTTTCACTCTCTGGAGATAGAGCAACGGACCTAAGTATGATATCATCTAATATGTTAGGGGGGATTGAAGTAATCAAAGCTATTACGCCCGATATGGATGCTACAGTGCTTGGAGGGACAATTAATTTTAGTATGAGAAAGGCCGTTAATACGAAAACTGGTGCCCCCAGGTTCGAAGCAATAACCCAAGGAGGATATGGAAATTTAAAAGACTCTTATAACAATTATAAAACAGTTGCTTCATATGAACAAAGATTTTTTAACGAAAGTTTTGGACTATTCTCTCAAGTAAGTTTCGAAGAAAGGAATTTGAACTCAAATGAACTCAATGCGGAGTATACATATTATGGGGCACTCGATGTAGCTTCTGATGATGATCCCGAATTTATTAATATGAGTTTGGATGATGTGTTACGAGAAAGAAGAAGGTTGGGTGCTACTATAGTTTTAGACTACACACATGAGTCTGGTAGTGTTGATTTTATGAATTTCTTTAGCCGGAGTAATACAGATATTACAAGAAGAAATGAATTTTATGAATTGGAAAATAATGATATTTATTTCTCTGGTCGGTATTTAGAAAATACACTTAATGTTTATAGCAACCTTCTTTCTATAAAACAAACTCTTGCTGATTGGGGGGTGGAATTAAAGTTATCCCATTCTTTCTCTGGTAGTGAAAACCCAACAGATGTAAAATTTAATTTTTGGAACAATGACGCCGGATTTAGCGATTTATCTACAACTCTTAAATACGCATCAACAACTGAGATTATGGAATATGTAGCTCGGGATGAAGAAAATACGCCGTTCTATGAAATCTATGATATCGATAATATTTCCAAAGATAGAACCTACAATGCTTCGCTTGACTTGTTTTCGGATTTCTCTTTATCAAGGTATGTTACTGCAAAGATAAAATTTGGCGGTTCTTTCCAGTATAGAAAAAGATCATATGATTATAATGAAAGAAGTGGCTCAGTTTATTGGGATGATGGAGCAGTAGTTAATAAAGCTATTAGAGATGCATTTCCCGAATTTGGTGATAACATAACCTTTACTGATTTTTATGATGAAGATTACAGTTATGATGATTTTTTGAAAGGGGATTATATTCTTGGCTCACCTATGGATATTGATTTAATGATGGATGTTATTAATGTTGCCAATGAAAATATAACAGATGGAAAACTCGGTGGTTTTCAAGTAAGAAGAGCCCCCACTATACTTAATGATTATGAAGGACACGAGGAGAGAGGTGCTGGGTATTTAATGGCTAACTTAAATTTAGGCCAAATTTTTACTTTAGTGCCCGGATTTCGTTATCAAAATTTGACTACAGTTTATTCCGGTATCCGTGCCGAACCAATACCTGGTGATTTAATGCATAGTAAAGTGGAAAAAACAGTAAGTCATGGCTATTTCCTCCCAATGATTCACTTTAGAATTAAACCAAATGATTGGATGCAATTTCATTTTGCATATACTAATACATTAAACTACCCTGACTTTAATACAATCATACCAAAATGGTATATCGGCAAAAATTTTGTTTTGTATAATAATTATGAACTAAAACCAGCTAGGAGTGAAAACTTTGATGTAGTGTTGTCTTTCTTCTCAAATGAAATTGGTCTTTTTTCAATTGGGGGTTTTAAAAAGAATGTAAAAGACTTGATTTTCCCTATTAGAATTTACCCAAGTGATTGGAGTGAATATCCAGAACTTGAAAGTGAATTGGTCCAAGGTCAAGCATATTCTTTAGTGAGCTATAGAAATAATCCAATTAAAATAGATGTATATGGGATTGAAACGGAATGGCAAACAAATTTTTGGTACCTGCCGCAGCCATTTAACGGGGTTGTTCTTAATCTTAATTATACACATATTTTTTCCGAAGCTGATTATCCCAAAACGTATACTAAGAGTTGGTATGATCCGGTAAAACTTGAATACCATGTTGAACATATTGATACTACCTATTCAGCTCGTTTGTTAAATCAGCCAAACGATGTCTTTAATGTTTCATTGGGATATGATTATGCTGATTTTTCCCTTAGGATATCAATGCTTTATCAGGATAACATTTTCAAAAGGCCGGACTTTTGGGAGCAGAACAGAGTGCTTTCAAGTAAATATGTGAGATTTGATGTTTCGGCTAAACAGAAACTGCCTTGGTACGGGTTACAAGTTTATGTTAATCTAAACAATATTGCTGGTGAGGATGATATTGATATAAATAAATGGACCTCGTATCACACTAATAGACAGAGATACGGCATGACAGCAGATCTCGGTTTAAGATTAAGTTTATAAATTTAGATTTCTTTTTAAAAACAAAATGAGCTTTAACTAAAACCATAATTTCTATTTATCACAAAACTAAATAAGGAGGAACCTTATGAAAGAACTGTCCGTCATTACTCTTTTGTTGACGTTTATGATTAGCATTTCTGCTCAATCAACAACCGATACTGTTTATATTGACCAGTCACAAGCACTTCAAATTAGTGCAATAATCAATGCAGATACTTCCGTAAGTGAATACCGGGTTTATGTTTTAGAGCGAGGAGCTAGGTATTTTATTGAGCATGCATTCGAGATAAACAGTTCTTGTAAATTTATTGCTACCGGTGATGAAAATTTAGCCCCGCCGCTATTATTAGCAGCCATTCGTGCTGACGATTCAAATGAAGAGTGGTTCTTTAAGTTTATTCAATCCGATATTGATGTAGAATTGAATGATCTATACTTGTTGGCAATGCGTCCTGATGGATTAACTCTTGGTTCCGGTAGAGCAATATGGTTTGGAGCTTCGAATGTTTCTCTAAAAGCTAGGGGTATTGTTTTTGATGGTTTTTCTGACGGTGGTATCAAGATCGATGGTAATTATTATAAACTGGACGTTCAAGATTGTCATTTTAGAAACTTACAGCATGCAACATCGTGGTTTGGCGGTCAGCCGATGTTAACCGGTGGGTATGTTAAACCTGATACTACTATTTTTATCAATAATACTTTCTTTGCTTGTAACTCTTATATATTTTCAATCCGGGGGTTAGGACCAAAAGCTGTTTTTGAACATAATACTATTGTTTATGGAGTTGTTAATCCCTTTATTGTTGATCAAGCTGCAAATTTGATAATGGATAACAATTTATTCTATGGGGCCCATGCCATGGGCGGCACTCCAGCGCAAGTTCATGGAGGATGGTTCTGGAGTTATCCTGATAGTGTCCGCTCGAGTATATACCAAATAAGCAAGAAAGGCTTTTTTAATGGTGAAGAAATTTATGGTCCTGAAGAGATGAATGATACTACTGCAGGTTTAATTTTCGAACCCTCTACAAGAGTTCACCAAGCAACATTCAATAATATTTCCAATCCAGAAAAATTAGTTCAATTTTATTCAGATTGGAATGATACTGTAACTGTATATGATAGTGTTAATACAATTGCGGGTAAGCGATATTTAAAGCGCACTTTAACAATGGCTGGTTGGACAAATGATTTTGTTGAAGACGTATTGGATTCATTAACTAATCCAAACAATTGGGATTATGCCCCCGGTGTTAATGTAGCAAATAACATGTTTCTTGATCCTCAATTTACCGACACAGAGATGCTTGCGCATGTCGATTCATTAATTGATTTTATACATGGAATTGCTACGGATAAATTAGATAATACATGGCCTTATAAAATGACTTATCCTCCTGCTTGGCCGCTTCCGGAAGACCTTTCTTATACGAATTCAGCGTTGATACATGGTGGTTCTGACGGCTTTGCAATTGGCGACTTAAATTGGTTTCCTGAACAAAAAGAACAGTGGGTAACAGGTGTTGAGGTAATAGATGAATTACCTCAAGGTTTCGAACTATCACAAAACTATCCTAATCCTTTTAATCCAACTACAAAAATTAAATTCAGCATTGCTGCTCAAGGCAACTATGCACTAAAAATATATAACGTGTTGGGGCAAGAAGTAGCTCAATTGCACAGCGGTGAATTAAATATTGGTACTTATGAAACTACTTTTAACGCATCAAGATTAGGATCAGGTGTTTATTTTTATACCCTAATAGGGGATAACGTTAATATAACTAAGAAGATGATGTTGATAAAATAATTCGTTGCAATTTTATCATAATTATAGTACAGCCGGCATTAAAATTAAGCCGGCTGTAGTTATTTAGACCAATATGTTGAGAATTTTTATATAGTTTTTTTAATGTCTATTCTGAACTTTTGCTGGAAGTCATTCACTCAAATGTAAATGTCCTCACGACCGGGTAATATGTTATTTCTAAGAATAATAACAATACAATTCAAGAGAATGAACAAGTTGTATGCTTTTGCTTTGAATCAATTAGATAAAAACATAATGCACCCGAAAGCTGCTATCAGAAAATAAGAAGATGTATAGGCAAAGAATTCTTTTTGAATCATCCGGTCCTCCGAGCCAGGGCAGCGTACGGAATGTTGTACTTGAAAGAACTTACAGTAGAAGAATTTTATAAACACTCAATTGAACTAAAAAAATAGTTGAGAATAGATAATTGTAATTGTTATTTAATAGAATAGTTACATCTTGAGTCCCGGACTAAATTGAGTTTTTCATAAAGCCTCCTTTGCCTGGGGCGTTTAATAATTTTTTATTCATAAATTCATTTCATATATCTTTAAATACAAATTGAGTTTGACTATTTTTATGACAAATTTCTCCTAAAAAATGGCAGCTAATATGAAAACAAGAATCAAAGTTAATTTTTTTATAGTAATTGTTTTGTTCATTTTAATTACCGGAACAAATTTTGCCCAAACAATGAACGATGGTATTAAGTATAACCGCGAACCTCACCCGCAACTGGAAAACCCGTTTGTTACGAGCATCAACAAAGAACTGCCACATGCTACCTTTATGCCTTACTCATTACGTGAAAACGCAATTAAAGATGAAAAAGAAAATTCAAAATGGTTTATATCGCTAAAAGGAAAATGGAAGTTCAATTTTGTTCAAGGGATAACAAACCGCTTAACGAATTTTTATGAAACAGATATTGATTATGATAATTGGAAAGATATCGAAGTCCCGTCAAATATGGAAATGAAAGGTTACGGAGTTCCAATTTATCTGAACCTGGAATATGAATGGGCGCCCGGTTACGTGCAGAAAAACCCTTTTGTGGATATGGAAAATAACTCATTCGGGTATTATCGTAAAGAATTTAATCTGCCTCAAACCTGGCAAGGCAGACAGGTATTTATTCACTTCGGAGCAATTAAGTCCGCAGGCTATGTTTGGGTGAACGGAAAAAAAGTAGGCTTTTCAAAAGATGGCAAAACCCCCGCTGAGTTTGATATTACCCCTTATTTACAAACGGGGAAAAATATTATTGCAGTGGAAGTAATACGATGGACAGACGGCAGTTATCTAGAATGCCAGGATTTCTGGCGGATGAGCGGGATAACACGCGAAGTATATATTTATTCACAGCCTAAGATTAGAATAAGAGATTTTTTTGCAAAAGCCCTTCTTGATGATAAATATACCGACGGAGTATTCTCACTTGAATTGGAGATGAAAAATCATTTAAATAAAAAATCAAATGTAACTGCAGAATATGAAATTCTTGATAATGAAGGCAAAACAATTATTTCTGAAAGTAAACAAATACTAATCTCACAAAATGATTCTATAGGTTTTATAAAGTTCGATGGAGTAGTAAAGAACGTTAAACAATGGTCGGCAGAAATACCTAATCTCTACACTTTATTAATTACAACAAAAGATGAAAATGGTAATGTTTTAGAAATGACATCGTCAAAGATAGGTTTTCGTTCTATTGAAATAAAAGACGGTGTTCTGCTGGTCAATGGTAAAAGGATTCTCATTAAAGGTGTTAATCTTCATGAGTTTGACCCTGTTATGGGGCAGGTAATTAATGAAGACCTGATGATGGAAGATATCAAACAGATGAAACGTCATAATATTAACGCAGTTCGTACAAGCCATTATCCGCAGCCTGAACAGTGGTATAAACTATGTGACAAATACGGAATGTACCTTGTTGCCGAAGCTAATATTGAATCACATGCTATGGGTTATGATCTTAGAAAAGGAGGAACGCTTGGCAATGATCCGGATTGGCTGGATGCTCACATGTTCAGAATAAAAAACTCAGTTGAAAGAGATAAAAATCATCCAAGTGTAATTTTCTGGTCGCTAGGTAACGAAGCAGGGAATGGGTATAATTTTTATAACACGTACTTGTGGGTAAAAGAACGTGACAACACGCGTCCGGTTCAATATGAACGTGCTAAACTCGAGTGGAACACAGATATTTATTGCCCGATGTACCACGGACTTTGGGCTTTGGAGGAGTATGCAAAAACACACCACGGTCGTCCATTAATACTTTGTGAATATGCTCATGCTATGGGAAATAGCGTCGGCAATTTACAGGATTACTGGGATGTAATAGAAAAATATTCCAATCTTCAGGGAGGTTTTATATGGGATTGGGTTGATCAAGGGATATTAATCAAGAATAACGAAAAAGAATTTTGGGGATACGGCGGAGACTTTGGGCCGCAGGGGACACCTTCCGACGGTAACTTTTTAATCAACGGAGTTGTTTACCCTGACCGCAGTTCCAAATCTCACGGGATGGAGGTAAAGGCTGTATACCAGAATATAGGATTTAATCCCGTCAAACTAGATGAAGGAAGGATAGAAGTAATTAATAAATTCAGATTTAAGAATCTTGATGCTTATAAATTGGATTGGGAAATACAAGCTGACGGTAATACTATTAAAACCGGGAAACTTGAAAAGCTTTCTATAGGTCCTGAACAAAAACAGATTATTAAAGTTGATGTTTCCTCTATAAATCCGGAACCGGGCAAAGAATATTTTCTAAATTTATCTGTTAGAACTAAGAACGAAGATACTTTTCTTCCTGCTGACTGGGAAGTAGCTTCAGAACAATTTAAGCTTCCGTTTTACATGAAAAAGGAACCGGCAGATTTTTCGAATGATAAACAATTGAGTTTAATAAGAGAACCTGATATTAAAATTTCTTCAAGTGATTTCAGCCTGGTAATTGATGGAAGATCCGGGATTATCACCTCATACAAGTATGACGATATTGAATTTATAAAAAATAAAAAAGGTCCGCGTCCTACATTTTGGCGTGCTCCTATTGATAATGATTACGGTTGGGGGATGACGAAAAAATGTACCGAATGGAAGAACGCTTCTTATGTGGATCTAAAAGCCGAATCCGTTTCGGTTAAAGAAAATGAAAAACAATCCGTTACAATTGAAGTTATCTATAATTACAAGTATCTAATGTCAATTTGGAAAACAGTTTATACTGTTTACAACAGTGGAATTATAAAGATTAATAATGAATTGATATCAGCCGATACAAACATTGCTGTGATTCCAAGGATCGGCATGAAAATGCACTTACCTGTAGAATTTGAAAACCTTGAATATTTCGGAAGGGGACCTCATGAGAATTATTGCGACCGAAAAACTTCTGCTCATGTGGGAAGGTATAAGTCTACTGTGCAGGAGCAGTATGTTCCGTATATTCGTCCGCAGGAAAACGGACATAAAACAGATACAAGATGGCTCTATTTATTTAATAACGACTACAATGGAATAGCAATAGTAGCTCACAGCTTAATTGAATTTACTGCTCTTAATAATACTGTTGAAGATTTCGATTCCGGCGAAGATAAGAATACCAGTAACCGACATATAATAGATATTACTCCGAGAGATTTTGTTGAACTTCATATCGATTATAGAATGATGGGAGTAGGTGGTGACGACAGCTGGGGGTCCACACCACACAAACAATATACTATTTATCCTTCGCCTGAAGGTTATAGTTACGGCTTTACAATAATACCTTTTAAAAACATTAATGGATTTAAAGATATTATTGCAAAAAAAGATTACTAATGTTTTGTCGATAGTTTAACATTTTCTGAAATGTTATACCGGGAGAGTTTAACCTAAAAAGCTCTCCCAAATATGAAAACTGAGACCGATCTCATATTTCTTTAGGCTTTTATTCCTATAACCCTTCTTGTATTGGTTCATTATTCAATAATATGATTATTGGTTTTAATAGTTTGCTTCTTTTTAATACGGAGATTTTCGTTGTTTTCTTTGAACTACTCCTTAGCAACTTTTTGTTTTTTTTATACACAAGCCAAATTGGTTTTGGTATTTTTCCATAAAATCCTCTCTTTTTAAGAGAGGATTTAGGTGAGTTCGAAATAAAAACAAAATCCCAAAACCAATTTGCAACAAGTATACAATGATGTAGTAATTTTTCTATTTCCCATGAGTTTTTTTATTTTTTATATTTGATTTAATATCAGAATTTATCAAATTTAGATTTATTATAATAGCAAAATTATTAAAATTTAATAATGAATTTAACAATTTCAGATATTGCAAAACTGGCTAACGTATCAAAATCAGCTGTGTCTATTGTATTAAACAATAAACCGGGAGTTTCCGATAAAACAAGAGAAAAAGTACAAGGGATTGTAAAAAAATATAACTACAACCCCAGTCAAATTGCACAATCATTAGTTGTACGTAAGACAAAAAGCATAGGGCTAATTATTACGGAAATTGATAACCCTTTTTTTACAAAGGTTATGAAAGGAGTATACGATACTTGTTCGGAACTAGGTTATTCCGTTCTAATAGGAAGTTCGGAGCTATCTCCGGATAAAGAGAATGGGATAATTGAAAATTTTAAAAGTAAACGTCTGGATGGCTTTATTATTTCTCCTCTTAGTGGAGAGGGTGTTGATTATCTTTATTTATCAACCCTGTTGAAAGAAAATATTCCTTTTGTAATGCTAAGGAATGTGGCAAATTATCAGATAAACCTTGTTGATATTGATAACGTTAATGCAGCTTATAAGGCGGTTTCATATCTAATAAAACTAGGGCATAGAGAAATAGCATACTTATCCGGCCCGGTACATTCCGGACATGGTATGGAAAGACTTGAAGGTTTTAAGCAAGCTCATTTAGAGAATAACATTCAGATCAAAAAAGAGTTTATCATTCAAGCCGGTTCATACTTACCCGACGGTTATAAAGCCGGAAAGCAATTCGTCTCCAGCACAAATCAGTTACCTTCTGCAATTTTTTGCTATAACGATCTTGTTGCCATCGGGTTAATTAATGCGTTAAATGAACTTGGCATAGATGTTCCCGGGACTGTATCAGTTATCGGATTCGATAATATTGATTTCAGTAAATATGTTAAAACACCCCTAACAACCATCGACATGCCTGCTTATAATATTGGAAGAACTGCAACTCATTTATTAATTAAGCAGATATCGCAAAACGAAAAGTTACTTAACAGAAGGATTATCCTTGACGCTAAATTAATTGAACGGGGATCATGTCGTAAAAAAATGTAACTTTTCTTTACTTCATTTGAATTTATTTGCTTTACACAGAGATTTTGTTATATCAACTTATACGGTTGTATATTTCCCAAATTCTTAAATTTTCCCGTAGTCCCAATTTATATTATAATAGTCCTTGAAAGTTCTTGACTTTAATGTGGAAATATTTTATTTAACTAAAACGGTTTAATAAATAATGATAAGTATTGAGTAACCATTTGTATCATAAAGAGTTAATGGGTTTTATAATAAATATAGCGATTTAGTAAAGACGATTTTTCTATTCTAAAATTTGTAAGCGGTTGCTTTCACGGAGCAATCGATGAAGAAAAATTTTCCAACTGATAATAAATATAATACAAATAATTAGTTCGATAAAATATTAGGGAGCAATTATGTTTGAGAAAGTAGTTACTTTTGGAGAGATCATGCTTCGTCTTTCTACACCGGAATACAGCAGGTTTGTCCAATCACAAAATTTTGATGTTACCTACGGAGGCGGTGAGGCTAATGTTGCCGTGTCGCTTTCCAATTATGGGTTAGGTAGTTATTTTTTAACAAAATTACCCAAACATGAAATCGGGCAGTCTGCCGTTAATCATTTAAGACGTTTCGGCGTGAAGACAGATTTCATTATTAGGGGAGGTAATAGAGTCGGAATTTATTTTCTCGAAACCGGTGCAAGCCAGAGACCATCAAAAGTAATTTATGACAGAGCCGGTTCGTCCGTTTCAGAAATAAATAAGAGTGAACTTGATTGGAAGGAAATATTCAAAGATGCGAAATGGTTCCATTGGACAGGAATCACTCCGGCAATAGGGAAAAACCTTCAAGAATATTTAACGTATGCCTGTAAATATGCTAAGGATGCCGGTGCTACAGTTAGCTGTGACCTGAATTTTAGAGCCAAACTATGGACGGAAAAAGAAGCTCAAGCTGTTATGATGCCTTTGATGGATTATGTGGATGTTTGCATTGCCAATGAGGAAGATTCTGAGAAAAGCCTGGGGATTAAAAACGATAAGTCGAAAATTGAAGAAGGGAAAATAAACATTGATGAATATTTTGATCTTGCTAGGAAACTGAAATCAAAGTATAATTTTAAAGCGGTCTCCATAACACTGAGGGAAAGTTTTTCGGCATCGAGGAACGGATGGAGCGCAGTTTTATTGGATGATAAAGATTGTGTAGAGCCGTATAGATCAAAATTATACGATATCAGTATTATTGATAGAGTCGGCGGAGGAGATTCATTTGCCAGCGGATTAATCTACGGATTATTGAAAAAGGATAACACTAAAGAGGCACTTGAATTTGCAGTTGCGGCTTCATGTTTGAAACAAACGATCCCCGGTGATTTTAATTTAGTTTCTGTTGAAGAAGTAGAAAAATTGGCGAAAGGCAGCGGCTCTGGGAGAGTAGAACGTTAGGATATTGTAATAAAATATTTTGTAGAATCAATGATGTAATTATATCTAAAATAAATTGTAGAGAATCCCTGATTCACTGTGCCTAAAAATAAAACCTAGATTATAGAAAAAAGAAGGTGTTTTCGAGGTTTTTTTGTATTAAACTCAGATTATGCATTAGAAATGGTTAAAGTCGGAATTGTCATAATATGAATAATTGCTTGAATTCTATTAGAGAAATAAGATTTATAAAATTCTTTAATCGTATAGCAGTTTTTTTGCGACTAGAGGAAATTCAAAATTTACACTCATATCAATTTTGGAACGTATTGTAAACATTGACCGAGACATGAGTTATGAAGAGTATGATATTTTCAAGTGGACTTTAAAATTACAAGGAAAGGCTAAAAAGAAACGGAGCGGTAATCTCACTACAAGCTTGGCAACATTCAATACAATTCCCCGAAGAAACATTTCCGTGCAAACTAGTGTCATGTCAATTCTGTATTGTCCGGTAATCCCCGTATTAATACATTACGGGGCAGGCTTTAAGCCGGAATCTACAAATAACTTATACTATGTCATTCCCGCACGTATTAAGTGGGAATCTAATTTATAAAAATGGATTCCCGATAAAAGCATTCGGGAATGACACGACACTTCATTGTTGACATAACACTAGTTGAATATAGGCAAAGTATTTATAGGAATAACAAAATATGAAAAATAGTGAGCAATATTACTCTTAAGACAAGCTAGTCAATTTATTAATTATCTAAATGATTGAATAAAATTAAAGAATTCTTGATTTTTAACATAAAAAGTATTATATAACTAAACCGGTTTACTAATTATTGTTAGTAACGGCATAATATATTGTAATATAATTAATTACAGTAACCTTATAATTATGTAGCGATTTAGCTAGATTTATGATCTTTTAATCAATCTCAAATAAATAAAAAAAAATGAAAAAAAAATTATTTACTATTTTACTTGTATTAGCTCACTTCCTAAATGTTGTTAATGCCAAGGAAACCGAAGGAGAAGCACAGAACCGGAATGTAAAAATGAATACAATCCATATTAGTAAACCGATTACTGTGGACGGGTTACTAAATGAGGAGGTATGGAAAAGTAATCCCGGAATTTCTAATTTCATTCAAAGAGACCCCGATGAAGGGGAGACGGCCACACAAAAAACAATTGTTTATATAGCTTACGACAACAGTGCTGCTTATGTAGCAGCAAGAATGTACGATACTCATCCAGATTCGATTATTTCTAGACTTGCCAGAAGAGATGTAGATATTGATACAGATCGTTTCTTTGTCTATTTAGATCCTTATTACGATAGGAGAAGTGGGTTTTATTTTTCTTTATCTGCTGCCGGCACTCAATATGATGGTGTTCTATATAATGATGATTGGGAGGATGGCTCTTGGGACGGTGTATGGGAAGGCAAAGTTAATATTGATAGTGAGGGATGGACAGTCGAAATGCGTATCCCGTTTTCTCAACTTAGGTTTAAGGACAAAGCTGAAAACATATGGGGTATAAATTTTAAGAGGGTAATTGCTAGAAGAAATGAAGAAGATTTCTTGGTTTATGTGCCTAAAAATGAAAGTGGGTTTGTTTCTCGCTTTGCAGAGTTACACGGGATTAATAATGTGAGTTCTTCAAACGGAATAGAAATACTTCCTTATATCACAACCAAAGCGGAATATTCTCGTCGTGACCAGTTTAACCCATTTAACGACGGTTCAAAATATACTCCTGCGGTCGGTGCGGATTTTAAAATGGCATTAGGAACAAATTTGACTTTAAATGCTACGGTCAATCCTGATTTCGGGCAGGTTGAAATTGACCCGGCAGTAATCAACTTAAGTGATGGTGAAACTTTTTTTGAGGAAAAAAGACCTTTCTTTATTGAAGGTTCTACAATTTTTGATTTTGGAACGGGAGGTGCAAAAGAATATAAAAGCTATGACTGGGGTACACCCAATTTATTTTATAGTAGAAGGATTGGGAGAGTACCGCAAGGATATGTTCCTTATAGTGATTATCATGATGTTCCTAGTGGAACCCATATCTTGGGGGCAGTCAAGTTAACAGGAAAAATTTTTGAAAATTGGAATGTTGGTGCCGTCTCTGCATTAACCGGAAGAGAATATGCAGATTATTCAGTGAATGGAAATAAATCAAGCGTTGAGGTTGAACCATTAACATATTATGGAGTTCTTCGCGGCCAAAAAGAAATTGATGAAGGAAAGCACGGGTTAGGATTTATCTCCACGTTTACTTCAAGAATGTTTAAGGATGATGCTTTGCGTGATAACATTAATAAAAATGCTTTTACAGGCGGAATTGACGGCTGGACCTTTTTGGATTCTGAAAGAACATGGGTTGTTAGCGGCTGGCTGGCAATGAGCATGATTTCAGGGACTAAACGCCAAATGATTAATGTTCAGGAAAGCCCGCGCCACTATTTCCAGAGACCTGATTCTAAATATAATAGTGTGGACAGTAATATAACTTCTCTGGCAGGTTATGCCGGACGTTTTTATATAAATAAGCAAAAAGGAAATATTATTTTTAATTCTGCTATCGGTTTTATCTCCCCTACTTTTGATATGAATGACATTGGTTTCCAATGGAGATCCGATGTTGTTAATATGCACATTGGGACAGGATATTTTTGGGATCAACCAACTTCTTTCTATCGTTACCTTGAGCTTGGTACCGCATTATACAGGACTTACGATTATGATGGCGATATTACATGGCAGGCAATTTCTCACTATGGTAATATAACTCTACCGAATTATTATTATATAGGTTGGAACTTGTCTTATAACCCGAAGTCTTATGATAATAGGTTGACACGAGGCGGTCCTTTATCCGTTAACCTTCCAGGCTATAGTTTTAGAGCCAATATGGGCTCAGATTCAAGAAAGAATTGGGTAGTGTTTTTTAACGGAAGCGTATCCCAAAGAAAAGAAGATTCATGGTCATGGGGTTTAAGTGCAGACATTGAGTTTAGGCCTTCCTCGAATATATCTTTCAGTATAGGACCTTCATATGATTTCTCAAAAAGTCCGGCGCAATATATAAATTCTTTTGATGATCCAACTGCTACTTCAACTTTTAATAAAAGATATGTTTTCGGTGAATTAAAACAAAAAACAGTAAGCGCAAACATAAGAATAAACTGGACTTTTACCCCGAAACTAAGCTTGCAGCTCTATGCACAGCCAATGATTTCTTCAGGGAGTTACATAAATATAAAAGATCTGGCGAAGCCGAAGACTTATGACTTTAATGTTTATAATGATATAAGACTTGAAGATGGTACATATATTATAGATCCTGATGGTACTGGACCGGCAGAGCAGTTTAGTTTAATGGACCCTAATTTCAACTTTGTGTCTTTAAGAGGAAATGCGGTCTTGCGCTGGGAGTATCTACCAGGTTCAGTTGTTTATTTCGTTTGGACGCAAACCAGATCCGAATCTGAAAATATTGGGGAACTGCAATTTCAGAAATCGGCTAAAAAATTAGTCGATATATACCCCGAGAATATTTATATGGTTAAGTTTACTTATTGGTTTAATATGTAGCATTTAAAATAATTTAGATGAGAATATTATGAATGTCTTAAAACATAAAATTGTGTTGGTATATTTTTGTATATAAACTAAACGGACGTATAAGAAATTTATGTAATAGTTTCTTATAGTAAAAAGAAGTTGCACTTTGAGAAGTAAATAAAAAGTGTGAAACAGTGGGAGTACTAATATGCTAATAGGAATGAGAGCCCATGATCTTGGGAAATTACCGGTTGAGGAATTGGCAGATAAGATTCAAAAGAATAAGATATCATATATACAACTTGCGCTTTCAAAAGCAATAGCGGGAATTGATGATCCTACCGGAATTTTGAATCCGGGATTAGCAAACTATTTTAGAGAAGTTTTTTATAAACGGGGTATTAAAATTTCAGTTTTAGGTTGTTATTTAAATTATATACATCCCGACCCGGACCAAAGAAGAAGAAATGTTAATGTATTTAAAGAACATATTAGATTTGCCAGAGACTTTGGATGTAGCGTGGTGGGAACAGAGACCGGTTCAATAAATTCAGATTACTCGTTTAATATCAAGAATCAAGGTGATGAGGCGTTTCAAATGCTTTATGAGAGTCTGAAAGAACTTGTTGAAGAAGCGGAGAAATTTGGAGTTTTTGTAGGAATTGAAGGTGTTACAAGTCATGTTATTTCAACACCTAAAAGAATGAAGCAGATGATCGATAAAATTAATTCAAATCATTTACAAGTTATCTTTGATCCGGTTAATCTACTTAGCATAGAAAACTATAAAAAACAGGATGAAGTTATAAAAGAGTCATTTGATTTATTTGGTGATAAAATAGTGATTATACATGCTAAAGATTTTGTAATTGAGAATGGCAAACTAAAGCAGCTAGCTCCAGGTAAAGGTATGTTAAACTATAAATTATTATGCGAACTGATAAAAGAAAGAAAACCGTATATAGAAATATTGATGGAAGAGACTAAAGAGTCTACATTGTCGGAAAGCATAGACTATATTGAAACAATTATGAATAAGGGAGAATATGTCTAAAGTTAAATGGGGAGTAATAAGTACTTCTAATTTTGCACGGACAACGACTATTCCCGCGATGCAAAAAGCAGAATACTGCGACTTGACTGCGGTTGCTTCAAGAAATATAAGTTCCGCTAAGCAGTATGCCGAACAACTTGGAATTCCAAAGGCTTACGGATCGTATGATGAATTGCTTGCCGACCCGGAAATTGAGGCTGTTTATATTCCTTTGCCGAATCACAAACATTTGGAATGGACAAAGAAAAGTCTGGAAGCGGGTAAACATGTTCTTTGCGAAAAACCAATTACATTAAATGCAGCTGAAGCTGAAGAATTGAAGTCGTTTGCTGAGAAATATACAACCTTAAAAGTGATGGAAGCTTTTATGTACAGACTTCATCCGCAGTATAAAAAAGTAAAGCAGTGGCTCGCAGAAAAAGCAATCGGTGATATAAAATCTGTGTTCGCTAGTTTTTCTTTTTACAATGACGATATATCCAACATTCGTAACATTGCAGAAGTAGGTGGGGGCGGGTTGCTTGATATAGGCTGCTATTGTATTAACGGAATTCGTTTTATTATGGAACGTGAACCGAAACGGGTAATTAGCGAAATTAAAATTGAACCGGAAATTAAGGTTGATTCACTTGTTGCCGGATTACTGGATTTTGGCAACACAACTGCGAATTTTGTCTGTAGTATAAGAGCTGAATATTCTCAACGAATGATTATAAACGGAACAAAAGGAAACATAGAGATTGAATTTCCATTTACACCGGAACTAAATGATTCAGCAAATTTGCGGTTAAATGTGAACAGTAAGATTGAGGATTTTGCAACAGAAAAATGTAACCAATACACGATTGAGTTCAACATGTTCTCGCAAGCAATATTGAACGGTACACCTGTTCCAACTCCTCTTGATGACGCAATTGAAAATATGAAAGTGATTGACGCCGTAAAAGAAAGTGCTGAAAAAGGTGCTTGGGTTCAATTAAATAAATAAGATTTATCCGAACAAGGGATATGCAAACTAACAAAATAGCTCCAAGTTGTTGGATAGATAGGCTTTGTTAGTAATTAAAAAGTTATTGCATTAGATGAAGGGGTTTATTATTTTACTGGAGCGTTTTAGTTCGTAACAATGTTGTTGTCTAACACTGATATAAATAAGTAAATTAAATGCAAGATGGTATACTAAAGCGGTTTAGTTTTGTTTGTAGGGAGTTGTTTATTCACATGAGCAAAAACTTTCATAGTAATTATTTGTATTATTTTTTAAACTTCAAAAAGATGTATTTGTGTGAAGTCGGAAATAGTGCTATTTGTATGTAAAATTTGGCACAGAGTTTTATAATTCTTTTTTTAATAACAAAGGGATATAAATATGAAAAAAATAAGTCGCAGTGAATTTATTAAAATAAGTGCCATGGGTTTGGCTGCTACTGCCATACCTACAAACATATGGTCTGCTAAGCAAACGGAAAATGATGTTGATGACAAAGAATTTTTTAACCGTTTGTTAAAATACAACGATATCGCAGTTGGACAGCTTATGGAGCCAGAAGAGGATGGCAGAAGGTGGGGCAGGTTTGGAAGAACGAGTGTTGATTTCTCAATACTTACTGCGTCGTATTATCAACCTGATTCAAAATATTATAAATCAAAACCCGTCCTGACTAAAATGGATCAGATAATCACTGGTTTTCTTGATGCCCAATATCCTAACGGAACAATGGGTTCGGGAGGGAACGTACAATCTCCCCCAGATACAAGTTTCTTAGTAGAACACTTAGCTCCTTCTTATATAGTTCTGAATCAATATAATTTTAATGAAGTAAAAGATGTTAAAGATAAACTGGAAAAATTTTTACTAAATGTTGGAGAAGCTCTTATAGTTGGCGGAGTACATACGCCTAATCATAGATGGGAAGTTACCTCGTCATTGGCATATTTGTATTCGATTTTTAAAGATGAAAGATATCTGAAAAGAGTTGATGAATGGCTGGCAGAAGGGGTTTTTATTGATGAAGATGGTCAGTACTGCGAAAGAAGTAGAAACTACTCGCCTGTTGTTAATTATTCATTACTAAACATTGGCCGGCTTTTGAATCGTCCGTCTTATTTTGATATTGTTAAGAAGAATTGCAATTCTAATTACTATTATTTGGAAGCGAATGGAGAACTGATTACTGTTGATTCAAGAAGGCAAGATCAAAATGGTCGCAAAGATATAAACGAGTGGTATCCGTTTTACAGATTCCTGGCTATTCACAATAATGATAAATTCTTCGCTGATATTGCACGTAAAATTGAAACTTTTGATGGATTTGATCATGATATCCTATGTCAAACTTTGATTTTTGTTATGACAAATCCGGAACTTGGAAAGAAGCTTCCTGAAGGCGGTGACCTTCCTACCAATTATGCAAAACTTTTTCCTTTGACTGGTTTAGCAAGAGTTAAAAGGGGAGATACTTCGGTTTCGTTTTTTGGAGGAAATGACAAACCTATAATTATTGCATCCGGACGCTCATATTGTCCTACTTTTTTAACTTTTAGAAAGGGCTCGGCATTTCTTGAATACGCGAGGTTGTCATCTTCTTTTTTTAGTATGGGCTATTTCCGGAGTGAGGGTGTAGTAAAGGATGGAAATACATATACTCTTCATGAAAAAAAAGAAGCATACTATTTTCACCCTATGACTGCAGATAAAAGAAATAAAAACGGGGATTATAAGCTTTCATGGTCTTCTGATCATAGATTTTGGAGCAAAATGGATTTTGATTCACGTCCCAGAACTACTTTGACTTTGGATACAAAGATTGTTTTCACGGAAGATAACGGTTCTTTGAAAATGGACATCGATGTGAATGGACCAGAAAATGTCCCGGTAATTTTGGAGTTTTGTTTTAGAAGTGATGGAAAATTGGAAGGTGTTACAAGTACTCAAGCGGAAGACGATTTTATATTGCAGGAGGGCGCTTATGCAAAATATACATCCGGAGAAGATTCAATTGTGATTGGACCTGGAACGGCAACGGCCACTAATCATATGGGTGGTTATTATCGTCTTGGTTCTTTTGATGGAGAGCAGTATGCTGGCCGTACTGCAAAAGGCAGAGGAATGCATGTTTATCTAACCGGTTCCGTTCCATTTAAGCATACCATGACAATTAAGTGATTTCGTATGAAAGATTAACAGAGTTTTCCAAGTAAGTTTTTAAAAGGAAAGATGAATTTGATCTGAATTTATTATTTCCCAAAAAATGAAGAAATTATAGCTGAACAAAAAGTAGACTATTATGAAAAAAAATGATTCAAATACCCCGTTACATTTATTGCAACCTGATTATGATATTCCTTATGTAATACCCTCAGAGGATACTATTGCTAAACAGTTACTACAAGTTCTTGAATACTTGG
The DNA here is from genome assembly GCA_050117315.1 of Ignavibacteria bacterium. Taxonomy (GTDB): domain Bacteria; phylum Bacteroidota; class Ignavibacteria; order Ignavibacteriales; family Melioribacteraceae; genus JANQIV01. Next base: position 23,990 of record JASFMY010000045.1, on the reverse strand, counting down.
AACAAGCTACTCCGGAGGGACTTGTCGATAAAGAGAATAACTTGAAAATCAGCAGTGAAAACGAAATAGACAAAAATACAAAGTTTGCTGACGGTGATTTTCGCCTTACTAGTTATGAATGGGGAGTAACTTATGCGGGTATGCTGCTTGCCGGGGATGTTACGGGAGATTATCGTTTTAGCGAGTATGCTGGTAAGCGAATAAAAATGATTGCGGACCTGAGTTTATATTATCTGGAAAATAAAATTGCTGATGTCGATAGTCATTCTCCTGTTCACTCTGTTCTTAACCCGCAAGCCCTTGATGATGCCGGGGCGTTATGTGCTGCTATGATAAAGGCTGAGAAGGCTGGATTGGAAATAGGTCTTCGCCCGCTCATCGATAATTTCATTAACTATATATATATAAAAGAATATCGTTTCGCCGATGGAACTTTGGCCCGGAACAGACCATACCCAAATACCTTGTGGCTTGACGACTTGTTTATGAGTATCCCGGCACTTGCTCAAATGGCTCAGCAAACGGGAGAAAAGCAATTTTTCGATGATGCCGTTAAACAAGTAGTACAATTCTCGGAACGTATGTTCAATAAGGAAAAGGGATTGTATATGCATGGATGGGTACAGCATATGGACTATCATCCCGGATTTTATTGGGGCAGGGCAAACGGCTGGGCTGTAATGGCTATGGTAGAACTATTAAGTGTATTACCCGAATCCCATCCAGGTTACAAGATTGTACTTGAACAGTTTCGTACTCACGTTAACGGATTAATCACTTATCAGGCTGGCACAGGATTTTGGCATCAGCTCTTAGACCGTAATGATACGTATTTGGAAACTTCTGCGACTGCTATTATTACTTATTCAATAACCAAGGCAATAAATATGGGGCTTATTGATAAATCTGCATATGCTCCAATTTCTGTTTTAGGCTGGAATGCCGTTTCTACTAAAATTAATAAACTTGGGCAAGTAGAAGGCACTTGCGTTGGAACGGGAATGGGTTTTGACCCAGCATTTTACTATTATCGTCCAATTAATGTATTTGCGGCACATGGTTATGGCCCGGTGTTGTTAGCTGGCGCTGAAATAATTTGTTTATTGGAAAATAATAATTTTGAAATTGTTGAAGGTTCTATACAACTTAAAAATTAACTTCTTCTTTTGTTATTAGAGTATTGTAAATATACACAAGCCAAATAGGTTTTGGGATTTAGTTTTTATTTAGAACTTACCTAAATCCCAAAACCTATTTGCAACAAGTATAGATAACAGTTATTGGCAAATTTAACTGGTGAAAGACCTCCTCCACTCCAAATGCTGTTAACTTAAGGATTGACATTCCGTGATGGGTTTACACGGAATCTATTTTGCTGTAAGATTCCCGATAAAGGCACTCGGGCAATATAGTCTTAAGTTGACAGCATTGCCTCCACTCAGGGGGAGGTCTTTTTTATTGTAGCAATATATTATATATTGAGACAATTCCTCTTTTAATTCTTCAGTTGCATTATTATCGACTTTCTAAAAAAAATACTTGACATTATTATGAAAATATAATAAGTTACTAAAGCGGTTTAGTAATAGCGTAATAATTTTCATTAACTATTTATATATAAAATAGTTATTAGTGATATATTATTGTAAAACGCTTTAGTTATAAGGAGTATCCAATGAAATATATATATAAGTTCAATAAATTATTTTATACATTCATTTTTAGTGAACTTTCCAAACAGCTTTCATTCTCTAAATCAAAAAAATTAAATAGTTTTATTTAGTCATTGGCTATAAAAACAAGAGAATAAAAGGAAAAGTAAAATGAAACATGGAGTAACTATCAAGAAGTCTATTGTCGTTTTTTTATTATTAATTCCCTCAGTTCTTTTCGGTTCAGGTAAAGTGAACGGTACTGTTGTAGATTCTCTTTCTCAAGAGTCCCTGGTTGGAGCTAATGTGTTTTTAGTTGGTACAAGCTTAGGGGGAGCTGTTGATATTGAAGGGAATTATGAAATTCATGCCATACCACCCGGTGAGTATACAGTTAAGTGTACTTACATAGGTTACGTAGCAAAAGAAACAAGAGTGACTGTAGTTGACAATCAAACGACTGTCCTTGATTTTCAGCTTGCTGTGGATGTCATTGAAGGAAGTGAAGTTGTAGTATATGGCCAAGCTTTAGGGCAAGCCGCGGCAATCAACCAGCAGGTAACTTCCAACGCTATTGTTAACGTCGTCTCAGAACAGAAAATTAAGGAACTCCCAGATGCTAATGCGGCAGAGGCATTGGGTCGTTTACCGGGAGTTTCAATTGTTCGTTCCGGAGGTGAAGCAAGCAAAATTATATTAAGAGGTCTAGATGCAAACATGACTACTGTGACGGTTGATGGAGTTAAACTATCACCTACAGAGGCAGATTCCAGGGGTATTGATTTAAGTACCATTGCTCAAGGAGCTCTATCGGGGATTGTATTATCAAAAGCTGTTACTTCAGATATGGAAGGTGAGGCAATTGCAGGTAATGTTGATTTTGTTACAAAAAATGCTCCTGAGAAACGTGAGTTAAATATTAATGCTTATGGTTCATATGGTTCGTTAGATGAAACAGCAAAGCAGTATAATTTTACGGGTGGATATGGTGAAAGATTTTTCAACGGTCTGCTGGGAGTACAATTATTCGGAAATATTGAAAGAAGAAATAGAAGTAGTGAGGAATACAGTATTGACTATGATCAGACAATAGATGAGCGACAGGATTATCAAATAGATGATTTCAATGTTAGATATACTAATGAGATTAGACGAAGAGGTGGTGGCAGATTGCTGCTTGATTATAAATTGCCTAATGATGGGATGATTAAATTTAGTGGACAGTACAACAGAACAGAACGTAGGTACTCAACTTATAGTAGAAATTATCCAATAGTTGGTGAAGTAAACTATGACTTCGAAGGTGAGGACATTAATACTGATATTGCAAGTTTTTCCTTACAGGGAGCAAATAATATTTCTGATTGGGAAATAACCTGGAATATGTCTTACAGCGAATCCAGTTCGGAAAAACCATATGGCTACAGTGCCGGTTTTGATGAGCCGTCATTGTCAGAAGGCGGTCAGGCTATTGCGGGTATGCGTTGGATCCCCCCAGAATATAGGAAGACAACATCGTATGAAATATTAGTGCCATATGCATTAAACAATTTTGATGTTGCGTATTTTAATGGAGCTACGGCAAGTACTTCAGATAATTTGGACTTTGAAAAAACTATCTTTTTTAATGCTAAAAAGACTTATGACTTATTTGGCATGATGGGCGAGTTTAAATTTGGAGGGAAATACCGTTCAAAATACCATAGACGAACTAATCGTTCGAGCAATGGTGTCTATTATAACGGCAGTGGTTTTTATGATTATTTGCAATTACCTGATGGAACGGTTGTCCCCAAGGATTTTGAACGCTACGGCTTTACCGATTTGCAAATTTCAACCGGAAATTTAATACTATTAACAAATTTTCTCGATTCTGATACACGTGATATATACGATAAATATTTATTATATCCTCTTACTGATGCTGATCGTTTTAGAGCTTGGTATGATATGAATAAGTATGGCTACGATCCGAATAGCGGTTTAGTTGAGCACAGACCTTCGAGCTCTACTAATGGATCAAATTATAATCTTACAGAAAATGTTGCTTCTACTTATATAATGAATACATTAAATATTGGTCAGTTATTTACTTTGATCGCTGGTGTAAGGATTGAGGCGGATGACAACACCTATAATGCGCATTATGCGGATGTCCCTGTTACCGAATGGACAACGTTTAAAGATACTTCTGCTACTCACACAGAAACAATAGTTCTTCCAAACTTGCATTTGATTGTCAAACCTACAGATTTCTTGAATGTTCGGTTTGCTGCTTATCGGGGAATTAAGCGACCTGGTTTTAATCGCAGACTTCCTACTTATTATTACGGCAGTGGTTCCGTGACTCTAAATAATACAAACCTAAAGAATTCTGATGCGTGGAATTTTGAAACAAATATTCAAATATTCAACAACACAATAGGACTATTTTCAGTATCTGCGTTTTACAAGAGAATCAGTAATGAAGTTCATTATCTTGATGAAACTCCAGTGTTTGACAAAGAAACTACTGATAGCCTTGGGATTGTTTTCCCAAATGATACTCCCCCAATTACGGGCAGGAGATATTCGGTATCATATCCTTATAATTCTGATAAAGTAACACAGGTTTGGGGATTCGAGGTTGAGCAACAAACAAATTTTCGTTATCTCCCCGGCTTGTTGAGTAACATTGTATTAAGTTATAATCTATCTTTCATTAAATCAGAAACTTATACCCCGGCAGAAGAATATATTGAATATTATGTCCAGCTTCCGGGCTCCCCGTTCCCTACAAAGCGGACAAGAATAAGATTATATGAAGCCCTTACCAGAATTGAGAATTCACCCGAATTTTTCTGCAACGTCTCTGTCGGATATGATATAGGCGGTTTCTCTGGACGTGTATCATATTTCTATCAGGGTGAATTTTATAACGGGTATTCTGCTGAGGGTTATTCAAATAATATTCAAAAATCATTCGGTAGAGTAGATTTATCTCTTAAACAGAATTTGACGGAAAACTTATCCGTCGGATTAAATGTTAATAATATTACTAACGCTGAAGAAGGGACCTTTTTAGAAAATACGACCAGAGGTTGGAAACTGAAGACAAGGGGCTATCATTATGGTACTACAGGTGACCTTTGGTTAAGAGTATCTATATAATCAATTAGAAAAGAAGATAACTATATGAGCTTAATCATAATTACAACCACAACTAAGAAGGAGGTTACAATGAAAAAATCATTCCGTTTTTTTATTACCGCAGTATTTATGTTGGTTATGGGAGCTAGTATCTTTGCCCAATCACATGAAATGTATCTTGAAGCACCAACTACTGAAGCAGTTTATATCAACCGTGTCATAATGGGCGATACTCTTGCTAATGGAGAAAGAGCTGATCTTGAAAGAGTATATGTTCTGCAGCGCGGAGGCATGTGGTTTTATAACGGTGTTATTAATAACCCGGGGTGGCCGATAAGAATAAAAGCGGAAGACGGTGACGGTCCAATTCCAACTATTTATGGTGTTGTTGAAACTGACGCAGATGTCGTTCCACACAATTTTATCAATGCCGAAGAAAGTGTGTATCTAACAAATGTTGCAATTAATGGTATTTTTGATATTGATCCATCGTATAAGAAATTTGATTATGGGGCTCCGCAAGAACTAATAGTATATAATATTAGTGGAGATTACACCTTGACGGCGGATGGGTGCATTTTTGAAAATTCTACTCAAGCCTTACTCCGTACTTTTGAAGGTATTCGTTCAGTAAAGGTAACCAATTGTATATTTGGTAATAATGGGGTTTCACCGTATGCAGGTGTTGGGGATGGTAGAGCAATTGATATTAGAAAAACTTCATGTGATACTTTACTAATAGTTAATAATACTTTCGTAAATGGTAACGATAGAGTAGTCCGACATCTTTCTAGTACGGCTAGGATTAATAACCTATTTTTCGAACACAATACTGTTCTTAATTTTGGCGGTAGATACGGTGTAATGGCAATGGGTCTTATTGGCGAGAAAGTATCGATTAAGGATAACCTGTTTATTGATCCTATGACCTTTGGGGCAGATACTGCTGCGACGCGCCAATATGATTTTGGGGAAAATGGCGAGCCTTTTAGTTCCGAGTTCCCGGGTAAAGTAAATATGGCAATGATATACAGCCAAAAAGAAGATCCACCGTTTGGGACTGAATTCGAGATTACTAATAACTATTGGCATTTTACACCGGAAATAACTTCAACTTGGGAACAGATTAGGCAATTCGGAAACACAACATTAAAGGTGCCCCCACGGTTAACCGACTTTATCGCAAGCCAAGTAGCGGATATAGAAAAAGCTTTTGTTGAATTAACCGACGGTGTTGAATTTACGGAGGCACCAAAACCAATGGCTGATTTTGTTTACTGGGCTCTTTCTCCGCCCCCTGAAGGAGCTGGTGAAGGATCAGCTGCTAGTGGTAGTGCATTCAAGGATTTTGATAGAAAGACTACTGTTTATCTTAGAGATACTTTGGATTGCGGTTATCCTACTTCTAATCTTGCCTATACTTCGGCTCAGGGTGGATATCCACTTGGAGATTTGAATTGGTTCCCAGCTAAAAAAACTGAGTGGGAAGATGCCGGCGGTATTTCTGATGTAGAGAAACTCGATGCGTTGCCGACACAATATTCTTTAGAACAGAATTATCCAAATCCTTTCAACCCGAGTACAACAATTAGATTTAGTATTCCTGAAGCGGGAAATGCTAAATTAAGTATCTTTAATCTTCTCGGGCAGGAAGTTGTAACTGTTGTTAATCAGGAATTAGAAGCAGGTTCATATAACTATACTTTTGATGCTACGAATCTTGCGAGCGGTGTTTATATATATCAATTAAAAACCAAAAAAATTGTTACATCGAAGAAAATGATGTTAGTAAAATAGTGTCATAATCAAATGATATATGTTAAAAGAAAATAAGAATAAAAATTTTTTGTGGTCATCAAGTCAAAACATGTGTAATAAGTCGACCACAGATTTAGTTAACAGGTAACAAGAGGAATAGTAATATTAGAAGAAAAAGTTCGACAGCTTCTTTGAGAGTGATTAGTTCTTTGACAAATTGCAGGACAAAATAATTTTTTTGAAAATGGTTTAGACTGAAAGGATTCTGTGAAAATTTTAATGGAGAATAATTTTTATCAAATCCTCTCAAGAATTATGCTGCTTGTGTACCGGGGTTAGTGTTACCCCGGTACACTTTTAATGTATTTGGGATTTGATACAGTGTTATTATTAGGCATATTTCATAAAATTGTTCTTTATATTTGTTCATAATCCACATACTCATAAGAGTTTTATAAATGTATTGGTAAGTTGGATTTTCCAGATGAGCTGCAAATAAAATAATCTAAACAATATTACTATAGTCTCACAAGTTGTGAAATATCTTTTCTTCAGTAAATTTTTAATAACTGAAGTTTAATACCGAAAAAAACGAGATGGAAATTGAAAAGCAATAAATCTTTAATTAAAGGGAAGTAGTTGATTTCTACTTATTACTTATGATCAAAACGGTGTAATATATGCAGATGACTATATCAGATATAGCAAAATTGGCAAATGTTTCTAAATCTGCCGTCTCGATAGTAATCAATAATAAACCGGGTGTATCGGAAAAGACCCGGGCTAAAGTTCTAGCAACAATTAAAAAATTTAATTACAACCCCAATTCTATTGCACAATCACTTGCTGCGAAAGAAACAAAAAGTATAGGACTTGTCATTAAAGAAATTGATAACCCTTACTTTGCAAAAGTAATGAAAGGCGTTTATGACGAGTGTTCGCGACTTGGTTACTCGGTATTATTGGGTAGTTCCGAGCTTTGCTCTGATAAGGAGACAGAGATTGTGAATGCTATGCTTAACAAAAGAGTAGATGGTTTATTACTTTCTCCTTTGCAAAGCGAGAAATCGGACTTTTCATACCTTTCTAAATTACTTAGTAATAACTATCCGTTGGTAACACTTGGGATGGTAAAAAATTATTATACAAATACTGTAGATATAGATAATATAAAAGCAGCCTACGACGCCGTATCATATTTGGCCGAGTTCGGGCATACAAAAGTTGCATATTTTGCCGGCCCCTCTCACTCAGGTCACGGGCAGAAAAGGCTGGAAGGTTATAAGCAAGCGCTTATTGACCATAATATTTTAATCAATAATAACTATATCGTAGTTGTAGAACCGTACATGTCTAATGGGTATAATGCTGGGTTAGAGTTATTTAAGAAAAATATTGACCAGCCGACTGCTGTATTCTGTTATAACGATTTAGTAGCTGTCGGTCTTATAAACGCTTTGTTGGATCTAAATATAAAAGTTCCGGGAAAAGTTTCTGTGATTGGTTTTGATAATATAGATTTAAGCAAATATGTAAGGATACCTTTAACAACAATTCAAATGCCAGCTTATGAAATTGGAAAATCTGCTGCAAATCTTTTGATAAAGCAAATAACCAGTTCAGAGACGCCGTCGCGTGAAAGAATTGTTTTAGAACATAAACTTATAGAAAGAAGCTCGTGCGCCAAGTTGGTAAAAGTATGATGATGTATTTATGTAGGAAGAACGTAAAAAAATTATTCCGAATGGAAAAAATAGAAAATAAAAAACATTTATTTACAGCTTATTAATGAGCTGTAAATTTGAATTCATTATAGAAGAATAGAACAAATGAAACTTTCGACTTTGGACATATTAAAAAAAGCATATTGCAAATATGGAGTAGCTGCTTATAATGTTTTTACAGCCGAACAAGTACACGGTGTTTTCGGTGGTGCTGAATTAGCCGGTATACCGATTATGGTTCAGATTACTCCTGTTTCAAGAAATTATATAACACCCGGTTTTTTAGAGGGAATGATAACTGCTGCACAGAATATCTATCAATCTGTAGATTTTTCAGTGCATTTGGATCACGGTAATGTTGAGCATTGCCATAGCGCAATCGAATCGGGATCCTATAATTCTGTAATGATTGATGCTTCACATGAAGACTTTGAAAAAAACATCTCTATCACATCTGATATTGTAAAAAAGGCTCATGATAAAGGCATTTCCGTTGAAGCTGAACTAGGTGTTTTAAGCGGTGTGGAAGATGATTTGAATATCTCTGATGAGCGTTCGAAGTATACTGATCCTAATCAAGTTGTTGAATTTGTGGAACGTAGCGGCTGCGATTCTCTTGCCGTAGCAGTTGGAACTAGTCACGGCGCATACAAAATGAGCGGTGGAAAAGGTCTTCAGCTTGATATCTTAAAAGAAATTCAAGAGAAACTACCAGGCTTTCCGATAGTTTTACACGGTGCATCTAATGTGCCTCAATCCGAGGTAAAAAGAATAAATCAGTCCGGAGGCAAGTTAAAATCAACAGCAAAAGGAATTGATGAAAATGAACTGTTGCAAGCAATTGGTCTTGGTGTAACAAAAATTAATATTGCTACCGATATGAGATTAATCTGGACCAGAGTTCATCGCGAGTTTTTTGAAAATACTCCTGAATTGTTTGATCCCATAATACCGGGAAAAGAATATATAGAAGAATTAAAAAAGTTTGTTAAAGAAAAATGTCAATCACTAATTATTAAATAGATATGAAAATTGATGCAAAATGTAAATTGTTAGTTCATTCTGAAGAGAGTGATTACGGAACATATCAAAATATTACGGCCGAAGAGGTAGGCTGGAAAGCTCTAAACTTTGGTGCTAAACTTTTGAAAAAAGGTGATAGCTGGAAACAAAATACCGGCAGCAATGAAATGTGTATAGTCCTGCTCGGCGGAAAGTTTTCCATTTCCTCCAAATGGGGAGACTGGGAAACGATTAACGGAAGAAAAGACGTTTTCAGCGGTCTGCCTCATGCGGCTTATTTACCCCCGGATACGGAATTTACACTTACTGCACTTAGCGAAGAGGTAGATTTTGCATATGGGTATACCGAAGCTAAAAATAATTTTGACGGATATTTTATTACTCCTCAGAAAGTAAATGATTATGGAATAGAATTACGAGGAGGAGATAATGCATCACGTCAGATTAATTCCATTTTACCACCGGGCGCTGATTGCGATAGATTAGTCTGTGTTGAGGTTTATACACCTTCGGGAAATTGGAGCTCATTCCCGGCACATAAACATGACGATCGTAAAGTTGATCAAGATGGCAACCTAAGTGAGGCTGACCTTGTTGAGGTTTACTTCTACAAGTTCGATAAACTGCAAGGCTTTGCGTTGCAAAAAGTTTATACTGACGACCGCAGCTTAAACGAAATAGCCGAAGCACATATGAATGATGTTGTTTTGGTGCCCAAAGGTTACCATCCCGTATCCGCCGGTCATGGGTACAATACTTATTATCTAAATTTTTTAGCGGGTAGTGATCAGTCACTCGCAAATACCGATGATCCGGATCACAAATGGATTTACGGAACCTGGAAAAAGATGGATGAACGTTTACCACTTGTAACTTTAGAGATGAACAAAGAGGTATAATTAAATGAAAAAATATGATGTTATAACATACGGAAGGTCTTCAATTGACTTATATAGTAATAATATAGGAAGCACGTTTGAAGAAATTAAAGAATTCGGTGCATTTGTAGGAGGCTCGCCATTAAATATTGCAGTCGGTACAAAACGGCTGGGATTGAATTCTGCTTTAATGACGGCAGTTGGAAACGATATGGTAGGTAAATTTCTATTAAATTTTTTGAAGAAGGAAGGTGTTGAAACATCTTTTATTCCTGTTAAAGATAATGCCCGTACGAGCGCTGTTATTTTGGGAATTGAACCGCCCGATAACTTTCCGCTCGTTTATTACCGGGATAACTGTGCCGATTCCAAAATGAATATTGACGACGTGATGAAAGTCGATATTGAAAATTCGGGACTTTTGGAAGTCTCGGCTACTGCGCTGAATATTGAACCTTCGAGATCTGCTGCTTTTTTTGCTGCAGAAAAAGCACGTGATAATGATGTCCCTGTTCTTGTTGATCTTGATTTTAGGGCAGACCAATGGCATGATCCGCGTGCCTATGGAGTAACTACTCGTGCATTTCTGAACTATTGTAAAATGGCTATTGGTACGGAAGAAGAAATATTAGCCACAATGTTAAAAGATCCGTCACAAATAAAAATTAAGAATCAGCAAATATCCGCTCCCGAAATTTCAGGCAATGTAGAAGATGCTATAAAAGAAATTTTGAAAACCAGGGTAGAAACTTTAATAGTAAAACGCGGAGTGAAAGGTTCTTCAGTTCATCACAAAAACGGTGAAGCAATTGATGTCCCCGGTTTCCCGGTCGAAGTTGTAAATGTTCTTGGGGCAGGTGATGCGTTTGCTTCGGGATTTATATATGGATTCTTAAAAGGATGGGACTGGTATAAAAGCTGTAGACTAGGAAATGCTTGCGGTGCTATACTCGTTACAAAACACGGCTGTGCTAACTTTAATCCTACCTATGATGAAGTAATGAGTTTTATTGAATCCAAAGGAGGATTTTAATTGGAAACAATACATTTAACAGTTGCACAGGCAGCACTAAAGTTTTTAAAGAATCAATATGTTCAAAGAGACGGTGTTGAAAATAAATTCTTTGCCGGGTGCTTTGGGATTTTCGGGCACGGCAATGTTGCAGGTATAGGGCAGGCACTTCAGCAAAATCCCGACTTTAAATATTATCAAACACGAAATGAACAAGCCATGGTTCATACGGCTGCTGCATATGCTAAAATGAAAAACAGGCTTAGTACGTTTGTATGTACTTCGTCTATTGGACCGGGTGCTACAAATATGATTACCGGAGCTGCTGCAGCTACAATAAACAGGCTGCCGGTTTTATTAATTCCCGGAGATATTTTCGCAAGAAGAAATGTAGCCCCTGTTTTGCAACAATTGGAATCACAAGCAATGCAGGATATTTCGGTGAATGATTGCTTTAAACCGGTATCGAAATACTGGGATAGAATAAACAGACCTGAACAATTAATTACTTCGCTGCCCGAAGTTATGCGTGTCCTTACCTCGCCTTCGGAAACGGGTGCTGTTACATTATCGCTGCCGCAGGATGTACAGGGTGAGGCTTTCGATTTCCCTAAAGCTCTTTTTGAAAAAAGAGTTTGGAATATCCAAAGAATTCGTCCCGATAGAGATATTGTTACTAAAGCAATTGAAATGATTAAACAAAGTTCAAAGCCAATAATAATAACTGGCGGCGGAACGATTTACAGCGATGCTGTCAATGAGTTAAATAAATTGGTTGATATGACGGGCTTTCCGGTTGCAGAAACATTTGCTGGTAAAGGTGCGCTGTCATACGATAAACCCGAATCACTGGGAGCTGTTGGTGCGACCGGAACTCCCGGTGCAGTTGCTATGGCTAAAGAAGCAGACTTGATAATTGGAATAGGAACACGATACAGTGATTTTACAACCGCTTCTAAAACAGCTTTCCAAAATCCTGATGTAAAGTTTATAAATATAAACGTTGTTGAATTTGATTCATACAAACATTCCGCCTTGCCGGTAGTTGCCGATGCCAAAGAAGCACTCGTTGAACTTATTGACGGTCTTAAAAATTATAAAGTTAATCCGGCATGGCATCAGAAAGCTGCTGAGTTTAATAAATCTTGGGATGAAAAAGTATCCGAATACTACACGGATAAAAAGCAAATTCCTGTTACGCAAGCAGAAGTAGTCGGAGCCGTTAACAGTTTATGTGAGCCGAAAGATGTTGTACTATGTGCTGCTGGCAGTCTTCCGGGCGATCTTCACAAATTATGGAGAACCAGAAACCCGAAAGGCTTCCATCTTGAATACGGCTATTCAACTATGGGGTATGAAATTGCAGCCGGATTAGGCGCAAAGATGGCGTGCCCAGATAGAGAAATATATGTAATGGTCGGAGATGGAAACTACCTTATGAACAACCATGAAATTATTACGGCTGTTCAAGAAGGTGTAAAAGTTACAATTGTTCTTTTGAACAATAACGGCTTCAGTAGTATTGGGGCGCTTTCGGAATCGATCGGCAGTAAACGTTTCGGCACAAAGTATAGATTTAGAAATAATGAAACAGGACAAATAGACGGCGGAATTCTACCCGTAGATTTTGTTAAAAACGCGGAAAGTCTTGGCGCTAATGTTATCGGTGCTGACAGTATTGAATCCTTAAATAAAGCTTTGGCAGAAGCAAAAAAATCAGAGAAGACAACATTGATTTATATTGAAACAGATTTGGAGAAAAGCGTTGAAGGATACGCATGGTGGGAAGTTGCCGTTGCCGAAGTTTCCGAAATGGATTCTGTTCAAAAGGCTTATAAAGATTATGTAGAAAACAAGAAAAATCAAAAATATTATTTGTAATAAGGAATATCGTAAAAATGAAAAAACTGAAAAATTATATCAACGGAGAATGGATAGAAAGTAAATCCGAAAAATATATTAATGTTGAAGACCCGGGTTCTGGTGAAATCATAAGTCAAGTACCTGCCGGATGCAAGGAAGATATTGAATTGGCCGCAGATGCTGCCTCAAAAGTATTTGACGAATGGCGCAATGTGCCTGCGGTAAAAAGAATTCAATACCTTTTCAAAATGAAAGATATTCTTGAAAAAAACAGAGATGAAATAGCGATTATAACTACAAAAGAATCCGGTAAAACATTAGCTGAATCAAAAGCGGAAATGGTTAGAGCAATCGAGAATATTGAAGTTGCTTGCGGAATACCGACTTTAATGCAAGGCGAATTTTCCGAGGATATTTCTTCCGGTATCGATGAATTTGTTATTCGTCAACCTTTAGGTGTTGCTGCGTGTATTGCACCATTTAATTTTCCTATAATGATACCGTTTTGGTTTTTCCCTTACGCGCTTGCCTGCGGAAACACCTATATCATAAAGCCTTCCGAAAAGGTACCTGAAACAATGACCAAAATTTTTGAATTATTCGAAGAGCTGGATCTTCCGAAAGGCGTGTTAAATATGGTCCACGGAGCAAAGGATACTGTGGATGCACTATTAGAGCATCCCGAAATTAAAGCGATCAGCTTTGTAGGGTCCTCTAATGTAGCGAGATATGTTTACTCAAAGGGCGCAGAGAACGGCAAAAGGGTTCAGGCTCAGGGCGGCGCAAAAAATCCGTTAATTGTTATGCCAGATGCTGATATCGATACAACAACAAGAATTATAGCCGACAGCGTTTACGGATGCGCGGGACAAAGATGTCTTGCCGCTTCAACGGTTATTTTAGTTGGTGAAGCAAAGGAAAAATTTAAAGACAAAATCGTTGAAGCCGCCAAGTCAAAAACAACTTGTTACGGTTTGGATAAAGAATCGCAAATGGGTGCCATTATAACAAAAGAAAGCAAAGATAGAATTCTAAACATAATTAATGATGCCGAAAGAAAAGGCGCGAATCTTTTACTTGATGGGAGAGAGAATAAAGTTCCAGATTATGAAAAAGGAAACTATATCTTTCCTACAATACTAGAAAATGTTTCAGCGGATGCCGAAGCGGACACAACGGAAATATTTGGTCCTGTAATGAACTTAAAATATGTCGATACTCTTGAGGAAGCTGTGGAACTAATCAATTCGGGTAAATACGGAAACGCTTCTTGTATTTTTACCGGAAGCGGATCGGCTGCAAGAAAGTTCAGACATGATGTTATGGCTGGAAATATTGGCGTTAATATAGGAGTGGCCGCTCCGATGGCATTCTTCCCGTTTAGTGGCTGGAAAGAGTCTTTCTTTGGAGATCTACACGGTCAATCTAAACATGCTGTAGAATTTTATACCCAAACAAAAGTAGTGATAGAAAGATGGCATAACAAATGGACAAGAAAATTCTAGGGTAATCATATTGGATTATCATAAGACTATCTGCCTAGACCTTATGCAGTAATGTCTTTAAATGTTGAAATGAAAGGAGAAAAAATGGATGTAAGATATTCACCAGATCGCGAAGGTTTTCAATATATGACAACCGATGAACTAAGAGAAAACTTTTTAATTAACGACCTTTTTCAAAAAAATAAAGTACCGATGACATATTCCGATATTGATAGATCAATTACCGGGTCGGCTGTTCCATCGGGCAAAACGCTAAAGTTATCGGCTTCAAAAAAAGAAATGGCGGCAAAATATTTTACCGAAAGACGTGAAGTAGGTGTAATAAATATTGGCGGTAAAGGAACTATTAAAGTCGGTAGCAAAGAATATAAAATGGATCACAAGGATGCACTTTACATTGGTAGAGGAAACCATAACGTAGAATTCAAAAGTGCAAACAGTAAAAATCCGTCGATGTTTTATTTTGTAAGTTATCCTGCACATGCAGAATATCCTACAAAACAAATCAAGTTTGCAAAATCAACACCTGTTAAACTTGGTTCCGATAAAGAATGTAATAAAAGAACAATCTATAAATATATTCATCCCGGTACTATGCCTACCTGCCAATTGGTAATGGGTTTAACAGAGCTTGAAGAAGGAAGTGTATGGAATACAATGCCTGCACACACACATCAACGTCGTTCTGAAGTTTATATGTATTTCGATATAGATAAGGAATCTCTAGTAGTGCATTTATTCGGAGAGCCGACAGAGACCAGGCATATAATGATAAGAGATAAGCAGGCAGTACTTTCTCCAAGTTGGTCAATGCATGCGGGATGTGGAACAAAAAATTATACGTTCATTTGGGCTATGGGTGGAGAAAACCAAGTGTTTGATGATATGGATGCAATTCCGATGGCTCAATTGAAATAAATTGTTAATAAAAATATGGTAATAAAATGATATTAGATAAGTTCAAACTAGATGGTAAAACAGCGTTAGTTACCGGTTCAAATCAAGGAATTGGACAGTATTATGCTTTAGCATTAGCAGAGGCAGGGGCTGATATAATAGGTGTTTCCTATGTTGATGATTTTAATGAAACTGAAAAATTGATTACCGGATGTGGAAGAAAGTTTAAATATTATGTAAGTGATTTCTCCAATAGAAAAGACTTATACAAATTTATTGGGGAAGTAAAAAAAGATTTTCAACAAATTGATATACTGGTTAATAACGCCGGTACTATTTTACGCAAACCGATAGCTGAGCATCCTGATGAATACTGGGACAAGGTTTTAGAAATTAATTTATCCGCACAGTTTATTCTTACTCGCGAGTTCGGCAAAGATATGGTTAATAGGGGATATGGGAAAGTAGTTTTCATTGCATCATTGCTATCGTTCCAGGGGGGAATTCTAGTCCCGGGTTATGCAGCAACTAAAGGTGGTATTAAGCAGTTAACTATGTCCTTTGCAAACGAATGGGCTGATAAGGGAATAACAGTGAACGCTATAGCACCTGGTTATATTGCAACGGATAACACAAAACCTTTGAGAGAAGATCCGATTCGTAGTAAGGCAATAGTAGATAGAATTCCTGCTGGTAGATGGGGATTACCAGAAGATTTAATGGGAACGGTTGTGTTTTTATGTTCCGATGCCTCAAGTTATTTAAATGGAAGCGTTATAACAGTAGATGGTGGTTGGATGGGAAGGTAATGACTATCTTGGTTTAGAATATGGGATTGGTATCCAAATAAATTGCTTTTGGCTTTTTCTGTATAAGGTTGGAAAGAGAATGTTTTATGCTCAGTAGATCAATTAAAAAGAGTAGAAGTTTCACATTATAAAGTATCTATAATAGTTGGAACTACTAATAGGAAAGAAAATATTTATTAATAACTAAGTAGAGAAAAATATGATAAAAATAGCTAATGCCCCTTGTTCATGGGGAGCTTTGGAATTTGAACTTGAAGGTGAAGCTCCTGATTATATTCAAGTTCTTAACGAAATTAAAGAGACTGGCTACGTAGGAACAGAACTGGGTGATTGGGGGTTTATGCCAACTGACCCGAATAAGCTAAAAGAAGAATTAGAAGCTCGTGAACTAACAATGGTTGGTGCTTTTGTTCCTGTATTGTTAAAAGACAAAACTAAACATGAAGAAGGTATTAATGTCGCCGTAAAAACTGCAAAGTTAATGAACGATGCCGGTTTCTCAAACGCATTTGTTGTTTTAGCTGATAACAACGGTACAATCAAAGAACGAACTATTAATGCAGGCCGCGTAACTCCTGATTTGGGACTTACCGAGGACGAATGGAAAGTATTTTGTGATGGTGCAAACAAATTGGCCGCAAATGTTAAAGAAGAAACCGGTTTAAAAACTGTGTTTCATCATCACTGTGCCGGATATGTGGAAACACCGGAAGAGACGGATATTTTAATGGAGAATACTGATCCCAAATTATTGGGCCTAGTATTGGATACAGGACATTTCAGATTTGGAGGAGGTAATTCCATTGAAGCTCTAAAAAAATATTCGGAACGTATATGGCATGTTCATTTCAAAGATTGTGATGATCAAATTGCAGAAATGTCGCGTGAAAAAAAATGGGATTACTTTAAATCAGTGGAAAACGGTGTCTTTTGTGAATTAGGAAAAGGATCATGTGACTTTAAATCTGTTATTGAGGAACTAAATAAAATGAATTACAACGGATGGATAGTTGTTGAGCAAGATGTTTTGCCTGGTATGGGAAAACCAAAAGAATGTGCTCTACATAATCGTGAATTTATTAAAACTTTTGGATTATAAATTTAATATTGGAATATAACATGGAAAAATTAAAAGTAGGTATTATTGGCGCTGGCAGAATAGGGAAAGTCCATACGGAAACTATTGTTCAAAGTATTCCGGATGTTGAAGTAGTTTCCATTGTGGATGTAAATCTACAAGAAGCCGAAAATTTAGCGCAAAGATTCGGAATTGCAAATTATTCAAGCAATTATCAGGATATTCTCAATAATCCTGATATTAATGCTGTTGTAATTTGTTCCCCAACAAATACACATGCGCAATATATAATCGAATCTGCGCAAGCAGGAAAAAATATCTTTTGTGAAAAACCAATAGAGTTGGAAATAGATGCCATTCAAAAAGCACTTGATGTAGTAAAAGAGCATGGTGTAAAATTAATGGTAGGTTTTAACAGAAGATTTGATTCCAATTTCAAAAAAATTAAACAAATGGTTGTTGCCGGTGAAATTGGTGATCCTCACATATTAAAAATTACTTCACGCGACCCCGCTCCACCTGCATTCGACTATATAGGCGTTTCGGGTGGAATGTTTTTGGATATGACTATTCATGATTTTGATATGGCTCGTTATATAGTTGGTAGTGAAGTTGACGAAGTGTATGCTGTTGCCGGTGTTATGGTTGATCCGAAAATCGGTGAAGCAGGAGATATTGATACTGCACTCATTACTCTAAAATTTGAAAACGGTGCAATGGGTGTAATAGATAACAGTAGAAAGGCCGTATATGGATATGATCAGAGAGTTGAAATATTCGGCTCTAAAGGGATGATAAAAGTTGACAATAATGCACCGGATAATCATAAATATTATAACCAAAATGGTGTCCATGCTTCTCTTCCTTTAAACTTTTTTATGGATAGATACATTGAAGCGTACGCAAGTGAAATAAAAGAATTTTGTGAGGCAATTTTAGAAGATAAACAGATTTCGGTTGGTGGAAGAGACGGTCTTCTTGCGGTTGTTATCGGGTTAGCAGCTAAAAAATCTATTGAAGAAGAACGTCCTGTTAAAGTTACTGAGGTTTGGGGAGATTAAATAATCGCCTTGAGTTTATATACTTACAAAAGGCATCTCCGACCTTTGAAGTGTGTTGCACAAGTCTGCTTTGTTATTTCGAACGAGAACGAAGAGGATGTGAGAAATTTTCTTTCCTCGGTTTACAAAACTTTTCAATCGCAGAAAACACGCTCCTTCAAAATGACGACGGTTCACCTTGTATAATGACAAATTTTTAGTTATACAACAGACTTTTTAGGCCGAAATGGGATATATAGCACGAATGTAAATGTTGAGATAGTGGAAAAACATAAGACGAAGACTGGTATTATATGATCTCCAGCCTTCTGATTAAAAACAAATGCTTGCCTGATTTATTTTGATACTGTCTCAGACATTGCATAAAAGGTTGTTCCTTGAAATGAAGGGAGACAAAATTTATTATTTCAAAAAAGTTTTTATGCGCAAATAACATGAATAGTGCCGCAAGTGTAAAGATCCAAAGCCTTTTGAAATCAAAAATTGTCAAAAGTTTTTTATTATTAAATGATAACGGAGAAAATTAATGTTTGGTCTTCAAACCGTAGATGTAATTGTGATTCTGTTTTACTTTGCACTTATAATTGGTATTGGAATTTGGGCGAGTAGACGAATTAAGAATCAGGAAGATTATCTATTAGGCGGAAGAAAATTTGGCAAACTTATCCAGACCTTTGCAAGTTTTGGACAAGCAACCTCAGCAGACGGGCCGGTTGGAGTGGCAACTACAACTTTCCGAAACGGAGCCGCAGGTATCTGGAGTTCTATGCTTATGGTATTTTCCACACCACTTTATTGGATTACTTCACCGTGGCAGAGAAGAATGAGAGTGATTACCATGGGGGATTTTTATGAAGAAAGATACGGCTCAAAAAGAATGGCAGCCGCTTATGCGGTTGTTGCTGCAGTGGGTATGATGGGTTTGCTTTCGCTTGGTTATGCAGCAATGAGTAAAACGGTGGTGGCCATTACCCCTAAAAATGCTTCCGACCTTACTGTTGAGCAAAGTAAAGAATATAACATGGCTATGGAATTAAGCTCGTTAGAAGAGAAAGATTCCCAAACTCTTACTCCAGATGAGAAGGAAAGGCTAAACGAACTACGCCTAATAAATCCTAGTAGTGTGTTTTCATATGTAGATGAATCTTTTTTAATTTGGCTGGTTTGTGTTATTACTATTCTATATGCCGTTATGGGAGGTCTTGAAGCGGCTTTTTACACTGATATGCTTCAGGGAACATTTATTATTATTCTTTCGATTATATTGATCCCCTTTTCTTGGTCAAAAATAACCGACATTTATGGAAGCAGCGGAGAGTCGGCTCTAAGCATCCTCCATGAAAAATTGCCGGAATCATTTTTTGAGATATTTGGTTCCCCGACTTTAATGGATTTTACCTGGTATTATATTATAGCTGCTGCGGCTGTTGCAGGAATCACGGTTGTTACTCAACCTAACCAGTTGGTTACAAACGCTGCCGCCAAAGATGAAAACTCAGCACGTTTCGGTTTTGTGACCGGAGTCTTTTTGAAAAGATTCTGTACTATTTTATGGGGAGTGCTTGGTCTTTCCGCTATACTACTTTATACCGGAAAAATACAAAACTCAGATTTATTATGGGGATATGCTACACACGATTTGTTAGGACCTATAGGATTTGGTCTTGTTGGTTTAATGGTTGCTTCTCTAATGGCTGCATTGATGTCGACCGCTACAACATTAATGTTGACTGTTTCAGGCTTAGTGCTCCACAATATATATCGTCCGCTTTTTCCAGATAAGAGCGAAGAAAATTATGTTTGGGCGGGAAGAATATTTGGTGCCCTATTCTTAATAGGGGGTGCAGTAATAGCAACTCAGTTTACAAGTATTTTTGAAATATTAAAGTTCATCTGGGAATTCTTTGTAATCTTTGCAGCAGCATTTTGGCTTGGATTAAAATGGCGTCGCGCAAATAGACAGGGTGCATGGGCTTCTATTTTAGCAACGTTGTGTATTTTCTATCTCTTCCCGGTGTTGCTTCCAAATATTTTCCCATCATTAACAACCAACAGTTTTATGCTGACGGAAACCGAATCAAAACAAGTAGAACGTACTTATACTGCACGAGCAATAGACGTAGAACAAAGAGATAAAGAAATAGAAGATTGGATCCAATTAAATGAAAAAGGGATGGCTGTGGGAGAACGTCCTCAAAAAATTCAACAAGGTCAGAAATTTATAAAAACATTTGCTCTGCCCTCCAAAGCTATTTTTTGGTCGCAACAGCCAAAGGTAAATCAACAACGTATAGTTGAAGCACATGGTTATTTCTACCCCGAACTTATTCTTCTTCAATCAATGGGAGCTGAACTTCAGAAAAAACCGTATGCACTCAATGAAACAATTAGAATGTTCATAAGACTAGTATTTCCCTTTTTTATTTTAGTCGTTGTGTCATTGTTAACGAAACAAAACAATGACAAATCAACAGAACAATTTTTCTTAAAGATGCGGACAAGGGTAAGGGGGTTAGGTCCCGACGTGGATAAACAAGATGTTGAAGAATCCTTTGTTAATCCTCAAAAGACAAAAGACGTTTTACTATTCCCGGATACAAATTTAGAAGTTTATAAATGGAACAAACAAGATAGTGTCGGATTTTTGATATCTACGTTCATTGTGTTCCTTGTTATTGGTGTAATGTTTTTAGTTGTGAAAATATATTAGTGAAAACCAGTTGTTCATTAATAGATTAAAGGTGTTTTAGGAGATTTGCAAAACTTGTTGATATGATATAACTGTTTGGAATGATTTTTTTTGATATTAAATGTTTCGAAGCTAAATGAGCTTTTTCAAGTTGAATAAGTTAATTCTATAGAGTATTCATATTAAAGTTTCTGCAAAATAAAAAGTCTGTCGTTTCGAACCCGTTTTGGGGGTGAGCCTGTGCGCCTTTGGCGTATCTTTTTGGCGGGAAATCTTTCAATTAGAGTACGGTTTCAAAGATTTCTCCCTCCGGTCGAAATGACAAAATATTTAGATATCTAATTTTGCAGAAACTCTATTATAGTAATAGTGAGGTTCCTAAAATGAATTTGAAAGTAACAAATATCTTATCAAAACTTACTTCTCGAAGTATCCTTATTATTTTTATGAATTCGGTTTTTATCAATATAATATCACAACCTTTGCATACTTATATTGATCCTTTTATAGGTTCAGTTGGAAAAGGAAATGTTTTTGTTGGTCCTTCCTGTCCGTTTGGCATGGTAAAACCGGGCCCTGATTATGGCACCTGGTCGAATAGTGGATATATCCCTGATTCACTTGCAACAATCTCCGGTTTCAGCCAAACACACGTTAGTGGTACAGGCGGGGGGCCAAAGTACGGCAATATATCTGTTATGCCCTTTGGCGGGGATTTCAATTCAATATATCAAGAGTCGCTCCGATCAGACGAAGAAACAAAATGCGGATATTACAGAGTCAACCTCAAAAAGTGGAATATAAAGGTTGAGTTAACAACCTCGGATCGGGCAGCATTCCATCGTTACACTTTTAAAGGCGATGATAGGAAAGGAATAAAAATAGACGCGGGTTTTTTCCTCGGTGAAACTCCTATACCAGATAGTCGTGAAGCTCAGCAGTTCGTAGGTTCTGAAGTTCAGATTTTGTCGGATACTGAAATTCAAGGATACAGCAGAATTCGCGGAGGTTGGAATAACGGTAGAGCTTATATAGTTTATTTCTACGCAGTTTTTGATCACCCCTTTACTGCCAGCGGAACGTGGAAGGGTAATAAAATATTTACGGATGAAAAAAGTCAGCTTGATACCGGAGAAAAGACGGGTACGTTCATGTATTTTAAAGGCCTGCAAAGTGGCGTTGTTCAGTTAAAAGTAGGGATATCTTTTGTCAGCTCGCAAAAGGCAAAATACAATATTGAACAGGAAATACCTCACTGGGATTTTAATAAAGAGCGCCAGGAAACTTGTGATAAATGGGAAAAACTTTTAAAGAATATTGAAATAGACGGAACACCCGATCAAAAGAAAATGTTCTATACGGCTTTGTATCATACAATGCTTATGCCAGTTGATAGAACCGGTGAGAACCCGCTCTGGATTTCTTCAAAACCTTATTACGATGACTTTTATGCAATCTGGGATACATTCCGTTCTTCGAGTCCGCTTATTACTTTAGTTGCTCCACAACGCCAGATAGATATTGTTAACGCGATGCTCGATATTTATAAATACGACGACTATTTGCCGGATGCCAGAAGCGGAAACTGTAATGGTCGTACCCAGGGAGGTTCAAATGCGGAAGTAGTAATAGCAGACGCTTTTGTGAAAGGACTAGAGGGAGTTAACTACGGATTAGCACTTAAGGCTATGCTTAAAGATGCAATGTATCCTCCTGGCGGTAAAGAAGAGAGAGAAGGGAGGGGTGGGCTCACAGATTATAATAGTCTTGGTTATGTTTCTTCCAGATTTGTACGTGCAGGCACAAGGACCGTTGAATATGCATACAACGATTATTGTCTTGCCCAAGTAGCAAAAGGGCAAAAACGTATGGGTGAATATCTGCGTTTTATAGAACAATCAAACAATTGGAAAAACCTGTGGCGTGACATTGAGGATCACGGTTCGCGTGGATTTATTATGCCGAAAGACCCTTCTGGTAAATGGGTAGATAGTGTTCAGTGCGACGTAAACGATGGGAGATATAATTATGTTCGGTATACTCCCTTAACTTATGAATGGCCTATCTGTGTCTGTTGGTGGTGTGGATTTTTTTACGAAGGTTCTTCCTGGGAATATTCATTTTATGTCCCTCACGATATTCCCGGTTTAGTTGAAAAGTGCGGTGGGAATAAAGCTTTCCGTAAAAGATTGGATACTTTTTTTGATAACGGATATTACAACGTAGGAAATGAACCGTCATTTCTTACATCTTGTTTATACCATTGGATAGGCAGACCGGATCTCAGCAGTCAACGCACCAGAACAATCATTGACAAAAATTATAATAGTTCACGTAGCGGAATTCCGGGCAACGACGATTCCGGTGCAATGTCTTCCTGGCTCGCTTTCCATATGATGGGTTTTTATCCCAACGCTGGTCAGCCTTATTATCTTATTACTGCACCGTATTTTAAGCAGAGTACGCTTAAACTTGAACATGGTAAAGAATTTAAAATTATCGCCAGGAATCTTTCCGACAAAAACGTTTTTATTAAATCCGCTATGCTTAACGGTAAACCGTTTAACCAGGCGTGGATTGACCATAAAGATATTGTAAACGGCGGCGAACTTGTTTTTGAAATGTCATCGCATCCAAGTGATTGGGGCAAAGATATTCTTCCACCGGTTATTAAATAGTTGATAACATTCCAATTGCTGCCGAGAGTTAACCCGGCAATTGGGGGAGTAAGACTGGTGAAGGCTGATTTATGATAAAAAAATAATTTTCATAATACTGTTCGTAATATACACAAGCCAAATTGGTTTTGGGATTTAGTTTTTATTTAGAACTCACCTAAATCCTCCCCGCCTTCCAAAGTCTCGTACGGCGGGGAGGACTTTATGGCAAAATCCCAAAACCAATTTGCAACA
>JASFMY010000044.1:0-44348 GCA_050117315.1 Ignavibacteria bacterium | reverse complement strand
GAGGCAGGTTTTTAAGGGAATAAAAAATGAAATGGTTACGCTAACCCGCTGGACGGATTGATTAAATATTTTTTTTCGTAGTATATAATAGCTTAAAAACATATATGGTGGTTATGCAAAGCCTCCTTTAATATTTTTGTATGATTCGGCAAAACTTAATAATTTAATGCATGAAGTAACACGGTTTCCTTGAGTCTTTCAGCCGTAATAACGAGTTCTTTTCCTAATTTTGTTAAATAGTATTTATAGCTTTTACCTTCTTTTTTTATCAAGCCAAAATTTTTCAAACGTTTAATCAAACTCGATATTTTTCCTGTATTAAACTCTGGCAGTCTCATTCTTATATCTTTATTTCTAAAACCAAATATATTGTATTCCCCTCTTAGGACTATCAGCAATAAAGACAAGTCTTTCTCAGAAAATAAACCACTATGGACTAAAAGTCAATCTTCAATTATGAAATTTGAGTCATCTGTTGATTCTGGCTTCCTATGATCTTCCAGATATTCATTTAACATTTCATCTGTTATATTCCCTGTACTCCAACACCCATACCCTATTGACCAAAAGTGACCTCCCCAGTACTTGTTCTTCAATTCTGGAAATTCTTGCTGTAATTTCCTTGAACTTCTTCCTTTTAGCTTTTTTACCAAATTGCTTATACTCATTTAAGCTAGATAATTTATGTGAATATGATCTCTGGAAACTACTCCTTTGAGTATTACTACGTCCTCTGATTCGCATATCTGTTTTATTATTGTTCTACATCGTTGTCTTTTATCTCCATCTAATACTTTATACCTATATTTTGTTGACCAAACTATATGTGCTGTTAAACGAGATACGGTGTGACCTGAGGTTCTTTGATATTCCATCCCTCTAATTTACAACTTTTTTAGAAGCTAAAGCCACATGCACTTAAGTGTATAGTTTTTAATCTTTCTGTGACCAATAAAAAATTAATCAGAGTCCTTTTCTGAAACAGATATTAAAAAACAACAAATTTTACTTTTACAGATAAATAACAAAAGTAACTTAAAATTCATTTCATTATCTTTTCGAAAAAAAATAAGGAAATATGAAAGTAGCCTTTGTTTCAAGTGAAGTTTTCCCGTTTGCAAAAACAGGCGGTTTAGCTGATGTTGCCGGCAGCCTTCCAAAGGAATTAGCAAAAATCGGCTGTGAAGTAAAAGTTTTTATGCCGAAATATTATCCCGTGAATGAATATAAATGGGGACACGAATACGTCGGTGAGATCGGCGAATTTAAAGTTCGTGTCGGCGGATGGGACCACCCCGTACATTTATTTAAAGGACTTTTACCCGGATCAAATGTTGAAATATATTTTATTCATCACCCGCATTATTTTCATAGGGAAAAACTTTACACAAACGATTGGGACGAAGACGAACGGTTTATCCTTTTTCAAAAAGCAGTTATTGAAACATTGCAAAGATTAAACTGGGCTCCCGATGTTATAAACTGCAATGACTGGCAAACTGGTTTAATGCCTTTGTTCATTAAAGACAACTATAACTGGGATAGGATGTTCAATAACACTGCTACTGTGTTTACCATTCATAATATCGGTTACCAGGGAAGATTTGGAACAGAAACTTTAAAGCGGGCTGAAATTGCAGGTCACCATTATTACGGGTCGGGCAATGTTAATTTTGAAAACTCGGTTTCGTTTATGAAAGCCGGAATTGTATTTGCTGATGTAGTCAGCACGGTCAGCGAAACTTATGCAAAAGAAATTACAACTCCCGAATTTGCACACGGGCTGCATGATATTATACGCAGCAGGGCTAACGATCTTTACGGAATATTAAACGGAATTGATTACGATGAATGGAACCCTGAGAAAGATAAACTAATTCCGTTTAATTTTTCAAGCAAGTATCTCTCCAATAAACTAAAAAATAAAAAAGAGCTTTGCCAAAGATTTAATTTGCCTTTCAACGAATCAATTCCTGTTGTCGGAATAGTATTACGAATGGCACCGCAAAAAGGATTCGATATAATTGAGCAGACAATGCCGGGCTTAGTAAATCTTGACTGCCAATGGACTATTCTAGGCAGCGGTGAGTGGGATTATCAGGAAATGTTTAATTCAATGCATAGGCAATTTCCTAATAAAGCAGGCGTTTATATCGGTTACGAAAACAAGCTTGCTCATTTAATTGAAGCCGGGGCAGATATTTTCTTAATGCCTTCACATTACGAACCGTGCGGGTTAAATCAAATGTATTCTCTAAAGTACGGTACTGTTCCGGTTGTGCGTAAAACAGGTGGGCTTGCGGATACTGTTCAAGATTGGGACGAAATTAATTCTTACGGAATGGATATAGGCGACGGTTTTTCATTCGAGGCTTATGAAGGTTACGCAATGGAACATGCGCTTAAACGGGCAATCAATTATTTCCATAACAAACCTGTCTGGCGTAAAATACAATCAAACGGGATGAATAAAGATTTTACCTGGCTTAAGTCGGCAGAAAAATATTTGGAACTTTACGAAAGAGCTGTCTGGAAAAGAAAAGGTATATAACTTTGAGACTGTTGACAATATAAAATCCCCGAAATCTTTAAGATTTCGGGAATCTAAAAATGAACTAAATGAAAGCTCTTAGTTTTTCAACTACCACGAATGTATAACTTATACCTTTTCTTTAATGTAACCGCTAACTTTTAGAAACAATATTTTTTGTTTTGAATAAAAAAAATTGAACTTCCCGAACATAGCTGCAAATATTAAAATCAACATTTGATAAATAGGAAAAATTAAAATTATATATATAAGGATATACTGAATGGTCCATGATTCAACTCCGATTGCAGTCATAATTATCCCGGACAAAAATGCCGTTGTTGAACCGGTTACTGCAAAGACGACCATTATAATTATAAAATCTATAGTTTTTTTCGTTTTCTCTTTCATATATATTTTGTAATTCCCTATTTGATTAAAACCATTTTCTTTGTTGAAACGAAACTTCCGCTCCTAAGTGTATACAGATAAATACCGCTCGGCAGATTTGAGGCATCGAATTCAACTGAATATTCTCCCGGTGATTTTTCTTCATTTACGAGTGTTGCAATTTCATTACCCAGGATACCATATACCTTTAATAACACTTTCGAAGATGACGCAGTGTTTGCATCATCTTTGGGTATCTGATATTTGATTGTGGTAACCGGATTAAACGGATTTGGATAATTCTGGTTCAAACTGTACTCCGACGGCAGTTCATCTTCTGATTCATCATCCTCTATACCTGTAACAACCAAACCATCATATTTTTCTTTGCTTGCTTCAATATTATCGGATAAAGATTCATAAGTTTCTCCGCCTACTATGGCTACAGCAAATTCTAATGTATCATTTGACGATAAACTAAAGGGACCAGCAGATATTACATAAGAAACATCGTAGGGACCGGCTTCATCTTTTGAAACCCCGTTTGATAATGCCTGCCATTTTTCTGCTTTTGTAAAGCCGTCATAAACTCCGAATCCGCCGTCACCACCGTTATTATGAATAGCATAATACCCTAAATTCCCCTGCGATAATAAAGCTACCCCTATGTAAGGACCCGATCCTTCGTAGTTATATTGATAAGCAAAATTATCTGTGCTGGAAACCTTGGTAACATCATCAGTGCCAACATCCCAATCGAAGTAAAGACCAGCATAAAAATTATTGTAATTAGAAGATGAATTGTTTTTCAGCAGGTATTTCAGAATAATATATTCATTATTTGGTGAGTCGTCATAACAAAATGTATACAATTCTGTTTCAATTCCAAATTTGTTTGACCCGGCATTATCGTCGTTAAAAACAGTATAGCCCTGTTGATCCGCTAAATCACCGGGTTCGCTGATATCAAATGGAGTAACTCGGGTAAAATCATCCGACTGTGAATCCCCCGTTTCATCCCTAGCAGCATCACTAAGTTGATTTGCCGAAATACTGTACATTAATGCTCCTTCATATAAAAGATTCTCCCATTCACTATATGAAAAACCGTCGCCCTCTAAATTGTTCGGGTAGTCGTTAAATCCGAGGGTGCCTTTACTGGTTACTGTTAAAGAAATCATATCGTTATTATGAGTTTTGTAGGTAGGATTGACAAAAACAGATGTCAATTGAAAATCATCATAATCACCGTCTGAATACCTCAGTAAAAATTCTGCTTCCAGGTTTTCTTCCGCATCTTCGCCAATAGTGAAAACAAATTTATTCGATGAATTATCAAATGTATCCCCGGTTCCTACGGCTCCTTTATTAAAAGTATTGTTCAATAAAGTTATTGACGGTGAACTTGTTTCAATTGTTATAGTTAGTGCGCTTAATGAAGCTAAATAATTCGTAAAACTAATCTCAATTGACACGTTTTCTCCCGGTTCCAAAATACCGTCGCCGTTTCCTTCGTCATTAAAGGTAATTTCGTCTGCTCTCAATGACTTTGAGTCCGAATTTGATAAAGCTTTAAGAGCATTTATTCTGCCGCTGCCTAAATTATATTCTAACCCAGAATTATTTTCATCTATGTTATCTGCATTTATCCTAATTTGTTCCGCAACCTGTAACGGTGAATATTCTGGGAATACTGAAAAGACTAATCCTGCCAACCCTGCCGCTAAAGGAGATGAAAATGAAGTACCGCTACCGAAAATATAACCATCTTCTTCCTGCCAGGTTGAAAGAACTTCTGATCCGGGCGCTACCACATCCAAACCAATCCCGTAATTTGAAAAACCGGATTTAACATCATGCGAGTCTGATGAACCAACCGACAAGACACCGCTATATCTTGCCGGATAATTAACTTCTGCTTCATTATCATTTCCTGCAGCCGCAACCACAAGAGCGCCTTTTGATATTGCATAATCAATTACTTCCTGGTTGGCTTGTGAATATGCAGAGCCTCCCCAACTGCAATTTATTACATTAGCACCGTTATCCGCTGCATATTTTATCCCGTCATAACCATATGATATCAATGCCAAATCGTTGTCGTCTCTAACATCATCACGGGAAGTTTTAACCGCCATTATTTTGCAGTTAAATCCAATTGAAGCAATTCCAACCCCGTTATCCGTTACAGCAGAAGCAATTCCGGCAACAAATGTTCCGTGATCCGGCCGGTCCTCTGTGGGATTATTATCGGACGTTCCGTTTAATCCGCCAAAATCCCAGCCTCTTACGTCATCTTTATATCCGTTTTCGTCATCATCATAATTATTTCCCGCAATTTCACCACTGTTAGTCCAGATATTACCTGCCAAGTCGGGATGATCCCAATCAACACCCGTATCAACAATTGCAATAACAACATTAGTAGCACCTTTTGAGATTTCCCACGCTTCCTGAGCTTTAATTAACAAAAGGTTGTATTGATCCTCTGTCCTAAAATCGTTCGGCACGTAATCTATCTCATCAATATAATAAGGTTCTGCCCATTCAATCTCAGACTGGGCTTCCAGTTTCTTTGCTATAAATAACGGATCATAAGAAGATTGATTTTCAATTAGCTTTATTTTGCTCAGTTCTATTTCTTCCGGTGTGCTGTTTTTGGTTATATGAAATCTACTGCTGATACTCGACAATCCAAAGCTATCAAAGACTTTTTGAGTACTTTCCGTTAAACCGGCTTTGCTTAACGAATTAACATTTACAGTATTTTTAAATTTTACGACTATTCTGTCGGCAAAATACTTTACACCGTCTTTCTCGATGTAGTTGGATCCGGCAAAATTAGAAGCACCAATAAATAAGGCTAGAATAACAATTCGGTATAATCTCATTTTAAAATCTCTTATTAGTTCTGTAAAAGTTTAGTTTAAAAAAATCTCATACAAAATACTAATATATTAATTTATTATTGTTTTTACATAAATATTGTTTTCTTGGATTGAATCCGGTATATAATCGGAACCTAATAATACCTGCGTTACGTCTTCCGGTCTCTCAATTTCAATTTCTATTTGCTTGTTACCGTGTTTCCAAACTTCTACAGTTTTATAATATTCTTTTTCAGAGCCGTCGTTATAAATAACATTTAACAAAACGGGTATCGGTACGTTCCCTATTTTTTCAATTTTTACCTTGTTGCCTCTAACACCTTTAACAGCAAGATCGGGATAACCGTTTTCAAAAAACCAGGGCTTCCAGTACCAGCTTAGATCCTGGTTAAGATGATCTTCAAATGTGAAAAAGAAATCATAAGGCATCGGATGCTTTCCGTTCCACCTTCTCATAAATTCTTGAAGCGTTTCTTTAAATTTTTCTTTGCCCAACATATCCTTTAAATACTGGTAGGCCAAAGACGGTCTTCTGTATGCGTGAATACGGTAAGACAGCCTTTCCGGGTAATATGATAATTCTATTGGCGGTAGTTCTCTTTCGTGCCCGGCTAATACAACATATTCTCTGACATTTCTTCTGAGCCTATCGTATTTCGGTTCAATTTTTTTTCCCATACCAAAACCGAGCATATCTACCCATCCTTCATCCATCCAGGAATATTTACGTTCGTTTGTGCCCATGTAAAAAGGGAAATATGTATGTGTTGCTTCATGCAAAGTAATGCCTACTGTTTCTTCACGTGTCGGGTATGAACCGTCATTTATCATCATCGGGGATTCCATTCCGCCGGAGCCGTTAAATGTTGTAATTTTATGGTATGGAAAAGGAACGCCCGGCATATCTGTTGAAAGAAGCCTTACGCTTTCTTTTGCAATAAATGCAACTTCGTAAAAGTCTTTTGATTCGGGATTATATGCAGCATCGGTATAAACACGCCTGCCTGTGTTTTCATCAACAACTACGCTTGTAATATCCCACAAATAAAAATCACTTGTTGCAAATGTAAAATCCAGTACGTTTTCGGCTTTAAATTTCCATGTGTTGAATTCTTCGCCTTTTGTTAACTTGTTATTATTTTCATAATCTTCCTTAGTTACTATTTTTATTACACTATCCGCTTCCATTCCTTCCACATATTTCTCATAATATTCTTCTTGCAATACTTCATCAGCGTTCAAAAATTTGCCTGTAGCCCATACCAAAAATTCCTGCGGCATTTTTATTTCAACTTCGTAATCGTTGAAATCATTGTAAAATTCGGTTAGGCCCTTATAATCAATTTGATCCCACCCGTCAAGATCGTCAAAGACGGCAACCTGCGGGTACCAATAACCGATAAAGAAAGCATATTCTGCATAAGTGCCCATTCTTAAGTTTCTTTCTTTGGGAATTCTAAATTTCCATTCAATTTTTAATTCTACGGAGTCGTTAGGCATAACCGGTAAATCCGGATATATAATGAGGTTCGTTCCCGAGTAACTTACTTTTTTAAAATCGGTAATATTGTCAACTCTTTTACCGTTAACTGTAATGTACGAGATCTGTGTCCCATCATGAACTGCCTCAGGCGGAAATTCAAAATCACGGACGTTTCCTTTTTTGTAAATATCCTGGTAAAGCCTCAGATAAATTTCATTTAATACTTCCGGGCTGTTATTATAATATTTAATTGTTTCTTTTCCCGATAACATTCTGGTTTCTGGTTCAATTTCTACTTTAATTTTATACATAGCTTTGTTTTGCCAGTAGTTCTCTCCAGGTGTCCCGTCATAGTTTCTTGTACCTTTCTGATAAGCATTTTGTATGTTTAAAGGAACAAACAGATTTTTGTTTTGAGCAAAGTTTTTAACTTGAATGAGTAAGAATATGATTAAAAAAAAGAGTATGAATTTTTTTGACATAGAATTTCCTTAATAAGAATTACTGTAAAAATACCCAAAATTAAACAAATCTGTGGTAATAATAATCCAGAGGATTTTTAATTATATCTTAAGCTATATCATTTACATATAACAGGTACATCAAAAATATCTGAACTATATTCATAAATTATCTTTCTTTTACCTATTATTTTATTTCAATTTTGATAAAGCTTGATCCAAATCCTTAATTAGATCATCAACGTTTTCAATACCAACTGAGAGTCTTACGAGACCATCCGTAATGCCTGCTGATTCCCGTGCTTCTTTTCCCATTGTTAAGTGGGTCATGCTTGCAGGATGCTGGATAAGAGTTTCAACTCCGCCAAGGCTTACAGCCAACTGGCAAAGTCTTACACTGTCCATTAATGTTTCACCTGATTTATAACCGTCCTTTAATTCAAATGTAATCATTCCGCCATGACCCTTATGCTGTTTCAACCCTGTTTTATATTGAGGGTGGCTTTTCAACCCAGGGTAACGAATCCATTTTATTTTTGGATGCCTTTCCAAATATTCAGCAATAACCTGCGAGTTTTGGTTATGCCGTTCCATTCTTACGGCCAGCGTTTTTAAGCCGCGGTGTACCAAAAATGCATTGAACGGATCAATTACTCCGCCCAATTGATTTAGTGTTGACCTGAATTTTTTATAGGTTTCTTCATCTTTAACAACAATAATTCCTGCAACTACATCTGCGTGTCCGTTTAGGAATTTTGTCATGCTGTGAACAACAATGTCGGCACCAAACATTAAAGGCTGCTGCAATGCGGGACTCAAAAATGTATTGTCAACTACAACTTTAGCATTTATTGACTTTGCTAATTTTGATACTTCTTCAATATCTGTTATAGATAACGTAGGATTACCCGGTGTTTCAATATATATGATTTTTGTTTCCGGTTTTATTGCTTCTTTAATCTGATCTATGTTAGCTGTCTCAACAAATGATGTTTCTATTTTAAACTTAGAAAAAATTGTTCTCAATAAAGTACTGGTCGGTCCGTAAACAGATTTTGTACAAATTACATGATTACCTGCTTCAAGCAAAGCTGTTAATGTTGTATTTATGGCCGCCATCCCGCTTGCACAGCCCAGTGCTTTATATCCGCCTTCAAGTTCTGCAATACTGTTTTCCATTGCTTCGTTTGTAGGATTACTCATTCTTGTATATATATAGCCCTTTTCATCACCTTTAAATAAAGCTCCGCCTTGTTTGGCAGATTCAAATTTAAAAGTAGATGTTTGATAAATAGGCGGAACAACCGGTCGGTACTCGTATTCACCAACGCCTGAATGAACACACTTTGAATCGAAATGAATAATTTTTTTATCTGTCATTTTTATTTCCTGTTTTTAGTTCTACAATATTATCGAATAAGTTTAAAACTATTTTTAATTAAATAATACGGCAACATATTATTTATTAAAAATAAAATATGCTTCTGCTAATATCAATTGAACAAAAGAAATATTGTTTTTATAATTATGTTAAGTGCTAATAAAAAACCCCGGTGCTTGCCGGGGTTTTAATAAATATTCTCTAAAAAACATTTTTCTATTGATTATTTTCTTCCTCATCTTCAACAACAACTTTCGCAATGTCGGCAATTGAGTCGCCTTCGTTTAACCTAATTACTCTTACGCCTTGTGTTGCTCTTCCCATTACGCGTAAATCTTTTACGCTTTGCCTTATGACCATTCCTTGATTCGAAATTATTACTAACTCATCTTTATCATTTACTTCCATCATTGCAATTAAGTTACCGTTCTTTTCACCTGTACGGACAGTAATAACACCTTTGCCGCCCCTGTTGGTAATCCTGTAATCGGAAAGGTTGCTGCGTTTACCATAACCTTTATCGGTTACCACAAGCAGCGTTGCTTCTCTTCTAACTACAATTGCCCCGATAACGATATCATCTTTATCTAACCTAATTCCCCTAACTCCGGTTGCAGTTCTGCCCATATCACGGACATTTTCCTCGCTGAATCTAATCGCCATTCCTTTTCTTGTACCTATAACAATATCGTTATTTCCTTCGGTTAATTTTACTTCAACAAGTTTATCACCATCAACCAGGTTAATTGCATTAATACCGCCGCGTCTTACATTTGAATAAGCTGTAAGCACTGTTTTCTTAACTGTTCCCTGCTCGGTAACCATCATTATAAACCTGTCGTCGCTGAATTCTTTAACGCTCACAAAGGCGGTTATTTTTTCTTCTTTTTCTTTTTCAATTAAGTTTAAGATTGATCTACCTCTTGTTGCGCGGCCTCCTTCAGGCAGTTCGTGAACTTTAAGCCAGTAACATTTTCCTTTGTCGGTGAAGAACATTATATACTGGTGGGTTGAAGCAATAAACATATGCTCAATAAAATCTTCTTCTTTGGTTCCTGCGCCGGTTACGCCTTTTCCGCCGCGTCCCTGTCTCCTGTAACCGCTTACCGGGAATCGCTTTATAAATCCTTTGTGAGAAATTGTAACAACAACATCTTCTTCCGCTATTACGTCTTCCAATGAAAATTCAACAGTGTTGTAAACTATTTCCGTTCTTCTTTCGTCGCCGTATCTTTCTTTTAATTCAACCAGTTCATCTATTATAATTTTATTTCTTTTGGATTCTCTTTCCAGAATGCCTTTTAATTTTTCAATTAACTTTATTACTTCTTTATATTCATCTTCTATTTTCTTTCTTTCTAATCCTGTCAGTCTTTGAAGGCGCATATCCAAAATTGCTTTTGCCTGAATTTCTGACAGCTTGAATTTGTGCACCAAGTTGTTTTTTGCTGTTTCAACATCCCTTGATTTCTTTATTGTTTCAATTACTTCATCAATGTTATCAAGGGCTATAATATAACCTTCTAATATGTGTGCTCTTCTTTCAGCAGCTTCTAATTCATATTTTGTCCTTCTAATCAGCACTTCCATTCTATGGTCAAGGAAATGCTGCATCATCTCTTTAAGAGTTAAGACTTCAGGAACGCCGTTAACCAGCGCAAGCATAATAACTCCGAATGTTAGCTGCATTTGTGTATGCTTAAATAATTGGTTCAACACAACAGCTGGCTGAGCATCTCTTTTTAGCTCAACAACTACTCTCATTCCGTCCCTGTCTGATTCATCCCTAATGTTTGATATATCTTTAATTTTATCGGCACGCACAAGGTCGGCAATCTTTTCTATCAGGTTTGCTTTATTAACCTGGTAAGGAAGCTCGGTAATAACAATATTTTCTCGGTCGTTTTTAAGTGTTTCTATATTTGCTTTTGCTCTAACTACAACCCTTCCTTTTCCGGTTGTATAAGCCTCTCTAACGCCGTCATAGCCATAAATAATTCCGGCTGTTGGAAAATCCGGTGCTTTTATAAACTGCATTAAATCTTCATTTGAAAGCTGCGGTTTATCAATTAATGCAATCAAACCGTCAACTACTTCATTCAAATTGTGCGGAGGAATATTGGTGGCCATTCCAACTGCAATACCGCTGGCGCCGTTAACAAGCAGGTTTGGCAAATAAGAAGGGAGCACCTGCGGTTCCTGTAAAGATTCATCAAAGTTAGGCACAAAGTCAACCGTGTTTTTATCAAGGTCTCGGAGCATTTCGTCTGCAATTCTTTTCAGTCTTGCTTCTGTATAACGCATTGCTGCCGGTGCATCGCCGTCAACTGAACCGAAGTTTCCCTGACCGTCAACCAAAGGATATCTTAAAGAGAAATCCTGAACCATCCTTACCATCGTATCATAAACCGCGGTATCGCTATGCGGGTGATACTTACCAAGTACTTCACCGACAACTCTTGCAGATTTTTTATATGGTTTATTATATCCTAATCCCAATTCATGCATTCCGAAAAGAACTCTTCTGTGCACAGGTTTTAGGCCGTCTCGCACATCTGGAAGAGCACGCGCTACAATAACGGACATTGCATAATCGATATAAGAAGATTTCATTTCATCTTCTAATGAAACTGGTAGTATTTTTTCAAAAAAAGTTGCCATTTTGTTTTTCTATCTCTTTTTAATTTTTTGTTATTCTCTTATTTCTTACTCGTAATCATAATCTTACTCTTGTTCTTTCTTTGATTAAGATTAGGAGTAAGATTATGATTAAGAAATTATTGTAACTCACTTAGAGCTCTTTATAACTAATTTAAATATCCAAATTCGCATACCTTGCATGCTTTTCTATGAAATCTCTCCTTGGCTCAACAGAGTCACCCATAAGAGTTTCGAATATTTTGTCAGCCGTTGCTGCGCTTTCTAAGTTAACCTGAAGTACTGTACGTGATTCCGGGTTCATTGTTGTTTCCCAGAGTTGGTCGGGATTCATTTCTCCCAACCCTTTGTATCTTGAGATTACAACTCCTTTCGGTTTTCCATCTTCATCAACTTCGGCCTTACTGTTTTTTCTTATTCTCTCAAGTACTTTTTCCAATTCTTCATCATCAAAAGCGTAAACTTCTTCTTTTCCTTTTTTAACTTTGTACAAAGGCGGCTGGGCAATATAAACTTTTCCCACGTTTATTAAATCCTTCATATGCCGGTAAAAGAAAGTTAAAAGCAACGTTCTAATATGAGAGCCATCAACATCCGCATCAGTCATTATAATAATTTTTCCGTATCGTGTTTTATCAGCCTCAAATTCCGTCCCTATCCCCGCACCTATGGCAGCTATCATTGCTTTTATTTCATTGTTCTCAAGTATTTTATTAATTTTTGCTTTTTCTACGTTTAGGATTTTTCCTCTCAACGGCAGTATTGCCTGGAATCTTCGGTCTCTTCCCTGTTTTGCAGAACCTCCCGCAGAGTCACCCTCCACTATGTATATTTCACAGTGTTCAGGATCATTTATAGAGCAGTCGGCAAGTTTTCCTGGCAGGTGCATTGAGTCCAGAGCATTTTTTCTTCTGATCAGATCTCGTGCTTTTCTTGCTGCTTCTCTTGCTTCTGCAGCTCTTATGCATTTCTCTATAACTTTTTTCGCTATTGCAGGATTTTCTTCTAAATATTCACCAAGTTTTTCACCAACAATTGTTTCAACTGTTGATTTAACTTCACTATTTCCAAGCTTTGTTTTTGTCTGTCCTTCAAACTGGGGTTCCATTACTTTTACTGAAATAACCGCTGTTAATCCTTCTCTAAAATCATCCCCGGTGAGGGATATTTTTTTATTCTCTTTTATAAGTTTATTTTTTGTTGCATAGGTGTTGAACGTTCTTGTTAATGCTGTCTTAAAGCCTACGAGATGGGTTCCTCCTTCGTGCGTGTTTATGTTATTAACGTAAGTACATATATTGTCAGAATAGGCATTGCTGTATTCAAAAGCAATTTCAACAGGTGTATTATCTTTTTCGCCTTCAATGTAAATTGGTTTATGAAGCGGTGTTCTTGTTTCATCAAGGTATTTTACAAACTCTATTAAACCGCCCTTGAATCTGAAAACTTCTTCTTCGCCTTCAAGCTCGTCTTTTACCGAAATTGTAACTGTTTTATTTAAGTAAGCAAGTTCTCTCATTCTTTCGGTAACGGTTTCAAATTTAAATTTAGTTGTTTTGAAAATTTCCGTGTCCGGTTTAAAAGTTACTTTTGTGCCTGACTTTCCTTTTTTTGCTTTTCCTATCACTTTCACCGGTGCTTGAGGAACACCTTGCTTGTATTCTTGAAAATGTATTTCTCCATTCCTGCTTACTTCTACTTTCATCCACTCAGATAAAGCATTAACTACCGAAACACCTACACCATGCAGACCGCCGGAAACTTTATATGAGTTTTTATCAAATTTCCCGCCTGCGTGCAAGACGGTCATTACTACTTCAAGTGCCGATTTTTTTTCTTCCGGATGAATATCTACAGGTATGCCCCTGCCGTAATCTTCTACCGTTACACTTCCGTCTTTATTTAAAATTACTTTTATCGTATCGTTATATCCTGCGAGTGCTTCATCAATACTATTATCAACCACTTCATTAATCAAATGATGAAGTCCTCTTGAACTAACATCTCCAATATACATTGCTGGTCTTTTTCTTACAGCTTCTAGTCCTTTAAGCAATTTAATATTATCGGCTGTGTACTCTTTTTGTGCTTGTTGTTTTGTCACTTTCTACCCAAAATTATTTTGATGTAAATCTTATTTTATTAACTACTTCAGAATTTATGTAGCAATTTAATTTTTCTAATATGCTATTCTGCCTAAATTTTAATTCACTTCTCCAGACGGAATTTTCAACAATCAGTGTTAATATACCGTCTTTTATTTTTTTTACTTTTACAACTTTTTTTAACTCCGGAAACACATCATAAAAAATGTTCATTACTTCATATTCTTTTGCAGATTTTCTAAAAATTTTAAATTCTTTTTCTTTGGAAATAATTTCACTTACTCTTCTAAACTCACTATGCATAAGTGCATTTTCCTTCTTCTATTCCAAGAACAAGGTCTTTTTCTTTATTCACAATTTTTTCAATCTTTCCAAAATCTGTTAGTGTTATAAATGCCTGTCCAATCTCATTTAAATATTTACTGATTTTTTTTGAGCGGTTTATATCTAAGTCACCAAAAACATCATCCATCAAAAATATAGGTGTTTTTCCTATCTTATCTTTTAAGAAAAAGAATTCTGCAAATTTTAAAGCTACCTGAAATGTTTTATGCTGTCCTTGTGATCCGTATTTTTTAAGTTCATAATTATTTATTAAAAATATAAAATCATCCCTATGGGGACCTATTAAATTTGTGCATCTTATCATTTCTTGATTTCTTACTTCTTCCAATTTTTCTTTAAATAAACTTTCTATTTTTTCCAAATTAGAGTTATCCAAAAAACTGTAATTTATTTTCGGTTCTTCAACTCCTTCCATTATTTTCCGGTATGAAGAAAACAAATAATTATTGAATTCATTAATAAAATTTATTCTATGTTTTACTATTTCTGTGCCTAATTTTACTAACGAATCACTCCATGCGTTTAGTTCTTCAATCAAGTTAAAAGAATAATTTTCTTTTATTTGATTCAGCAAGGATGACCGTTGCCTTAATGTTTTATTGTACTCAAGTAAAATTTTAAGATAAGTATCACTCGCCTGCGAAATAACGGAATCAACAAATTTTCTTCTATATGAAGGGGAACCCAGAGTTATTGAATGATCCGATTGAGTTAAAATAACAACAGGAAATTTTCCAATAATTGCCGATGCTCTGCCGACTTGTTTTTTATCAAGTTCATATACTTTCTTATTCAAATCTATTGAATAAAGAATTTTATTTTTGTGATCGGTAATATTTTCAAAGACACCTTCTATTTCAAAAAACCTTTCTTTAAAATTTACTGCTTCCAGATCGGGAGATTGATTAATGTTCTTAGATGTACAAAGATAGTAAATTGCTTCTAGGATGGTTGTTTTACCCTGTCCGTTTCCACCTATTATAAAATTCAGGCTATCGTTAAAAGTAATTTTCGTATCAACATGAAGCCTGAAGTTTCTTAATTCTAAAGTTTTCAATATCATCTTAGTTATTCAATCGAACAGGCATAAGCAGCATCATTAAATCGTGTTTTTCACTTTTTTCAGCCGGAATAACAATCACTGCTTTTGTCGGTGAATGAAGTTTAAATACAATTTCTTCTTCCGATCCGATGTGGCTTAATATATCGTTTACATAAGAGGAGTTGAAACCAATTTCAATTTTTTCGCCTTTATAGGTACATTCAATGTTTTCCGTACCAGATGCTCCTATATCCAAATCTTCAGCAGATATTTCAATACTATTTTCATCTATTGAGAATTTTACTCTTCTCGTGTTTGTTGCTGAAAAAAGCATCATTCTTTTAATAGCGTCATGAATTTCTTTTAATTTTACATTTAGTAAGAATTCATTTTCCAGAGGTATAACTGCAGAATAATCTGGGTATTTTTGACCAATTAGCCTTGTAATTAATTCAATATCATTTAGCGTAAAAGATATATGACTTTTACTTAAATATAATTTAACATCTTTTTCATCTAATATTTTTGATAAAACAGATATTGCTCTTTCTGGTATAATGTATTGCTCTTCAAAGTCTGTCGTTATGTCCGTCAGCAATAAATTAACAAGCCTGTGCCCGTCCGTTGCAACAACTCTTAAACCCTCACCGGAAAAGTTAACCATGGTTCCCATCATAGCAGGACGCATTTCTTCTTTACTCATCGCAAAAGAAGTTTTATCAAAAGCATATTTTAATTCACTTCCGTTTATAGATATTTCACGTAATTCTTCATCTTTTTTTTCGCCGGGAAAATTTGGTATTTCAGGATATTCATCAGATTCTAAATAGCTTAACACATATTTCCCGCTGTCTGTAGTTAAATTTAATTTCCCGTTTTTCTCAATTTCAAAGTTAATTGTTGTTTCTTTTAATGATCTTACAACATCATACAAAAGTTTAGCATGAACAACAAAGTTAATATTTTCTTCAGCAACAATATTTAAACTGGACTTTAAAGATATTTCCAAATCTGTTGCATAAATAGTTAACAAACCGTCTTTAATTTCAAAAAGAAAGTTTTCAAGAATAGGCATCGGTGTTCTTGTAGGAACAGCAGGAATTATTTTTGTTAAATGTTTTTCGAGTTCTTTACTATTAACTTTGAATTGCATTTTAACTCCCAATTAAACATGTAAATATAGCAATAAAAAGGCTTTGTATCAATTTACAAAAGACAAATTATTGTTTATAAACATCTATTATTAATAAGTAAATTTTATTTAAAATAATCATAGTAATTATAGTAATGTGGATAGGTTGATAACTCTTTTTTTCTATCACTAACTCTCAAAACGAGATGTTTTTTATAGAAGATAATGTTGATAACTTTAATAAAAATTTTTATTTATTAACACAATGTTAGTTGTTGGTTGTTTATCAACAACTAAAAAAAAGTAGTAAACAATTTATTAACATTTTGGCAAGGACGGTGCTCTTCTAAGGAAAATAAAGATTTTTTTTAAGCGACACTCATTTCTATCTTATTACGGATTGAGTCTATTGAATCTCTTGTTTGTAAATCATCGCCCATAATTCTTTCTATGTTATTATATGCATGAATTACGGTTGAATGATCTCTCCCACCAAAGTGGAGACCAATAGTTTTTAGAGAAGATCTTGTCATTTTTTTAGAAAGGTACATTGCAACCTGGCGGGCAATAACAATTTCTTTTTTGCGGTTTTTTTCTCTTACTTTGTTTTCGTCTACTTTATAGTACTCGCAAACAACTTTAGTTATGAAATCAATTGATATATCTACTTGCCTTCCGGTGGCAATTTCTTTTACGGTTTTTTTTGTTAATTCAAAATCAATCTCTTTTGAATTAAGTGAAGCATTTGCAAGTAATTTAATAAGGCAGCCTTCAAGTTCTCTAATATTTGAAGTTATATTGTGTGCTATAAATTCAATTATTTCATTTGACAACTCAATTCCGTAGCTTTTGCTTTTGTTTTTTAGAATTGCAATACGAGTTTCAAAATCCGGTGGTTGAATATCGGCAGTTAAACCCCATTGAAATCTTGAAATTAATCTTTCATTTAATCCTTTTAAATCTTTTGGCGGTTTGTCACTACTTAAAATTATTTGCTTACCGGATTGATGTAGATTATTAAAAAGATGGAAAAAGAAATCTTGTGTTTTTTCTTTACCTATTAAAAATTGGATATCGTCTATTATTAGAACATCCATGCTGTTATATAAAGCTGAAAATTCGTTTATTTTATTATTTTGAATAGATTCAACAAATTGAACGGTGAAAATATCGGATGATAAATATATTGTTTTTTTATCTGGGAAGTTTTGAATAACTTTATTTCCGACAGCATGCATTAAATGAGTTTTACCTAAACCAACACCGCCATAAAGGAACAAAGGGTTGAAGGTTGTTTTTCCTGGGTTTTCGCTTATTGCATAAGCAGCAGCTCTTGCAAGTTGGTTGCCTTCACCTTTAATAAAGTTTTCAAAATTGTAGCGGGGGTTTAAATAATTTTCATATTCATGACCATCTTCGTTTTCAATGATATGATTATTAGCTTTTACCCTGCTTATTTGAGATGAGTCATCTTTAAATAACGGCGTTTCACTCTCTTCCGATTCATTAACTAGATATATCAATTTACCGTCTTCACCTAATAATTTACTCACAGCATTATTAATCAATGTATTATAATGTTCGTCAATCCATTCTATAAAAAAACTATTAGGCACCTGGATCTTTAATACCGAGTTGTTTATTTCGATAGGTTTTATAGGTAAGAACCAAGTATTAAAAGTAATGGTTGGTACGTTTTCCTTAATAATCCTTAAGAAATCACCCCAAATTAATTTAGGAGTAATGCTATTTTTATTTAACAAAATCTCCGGCTTTAGCAAAGAGTTATCCACAAAACAAATCCTAAAAAATAAATTAAAAACGAAAGATTTTTTAAAACATTAAATAGAAAAAACAAACTTATTCACAACATATCAACAAAAAACATCATTTGCTAAGTCTCTTTTTTATAAAAGGTTATAAGAAAGAGACTTAGCAAATAAACAAAAAACGTTTTTTTTTATTTCAGTAAGCATTTAATAAGCAGTTTGTGAAACGTTTCACAAACGAATGTTATCAACAAGTTGTTAACATAATTTTGATGCCCTTTGAGCGGAATGAAAATATAATTATTTTGTCTTCGCCGCAAATTAAATCTATCGGTTATATCTAAGCCGTTAAAAAATAATGAGATAAAATTTTTACTTAAATTTGGTTTTTAATCACTTAGGGTAAGTTCCCCGCCGCTTGCGGCGTGGTAGTTCATGTCTACAAAAACCATTTTATATTTCGTTAAAAATAATTAACAACAGTCCTCTATTTTTTTACTAATTTTTGTGAAAAAAATTTAGAAAAATTATTATGAAAAACATAAAAGTTATTTTTACCGGCGGGACGTTTTCAATGAAAATAGATGAAGAAACAGGAGGGGCAG
Source organism: Ignavibacteria bacterium (assembly GCA_050117315.1). Taxonomy (GTDB): domain Bacteria; phylum Bacteroidota; class Ignavibacteria; order Ignavibacteriales; family Melioribacteraceae; genus JANQIV01. The sequence continues at coordinate 25,559 of JASFMY010000044.1, read as the reverse complement.
TACCCTTTTATCAAGGAGATCAATTACTTGAGTTGATACCTGCTGCAAAAGAACTAGCAAGGTTGGATTGTTACCAATTTGGTAATTATCCAAGTCCACATATTACTCCTGAGATTATGTTAGAGCTTTCTGCAAAAGTAAATGAATTTTTATTAAAGGATGACATAGACGGTGTAATTATAACGCACGGTACGGATACTTTAGAAGAAACAGCATATTTTCTTGATTTAACAGTAAAATCGGAAAAGCCGGTAGTTATAATAGGAGCGATGAAAACCAGTACGGAACCGGATTGGGATGGTCCTGCCAACTTGATAGATGCAATAAGAATAATTGATAATAAAAACAGTAAAAACCTTGGAGTACTTGTTTGTTTGAATGGTGAAATAAATGCAGCAAGTGAAGTAACAAAAACACATACGGAAGATCTTGAGACGTTTCACAGCCTTGACTTTGGTGCAATAGGTTTTGTTGACAGAGAGTATGTTTTTTTTAATAGGGCGCCAATCAAACTTGAGACATTTGTTACAGATAAAATTAATACTAATGTTGATTTAATAAAGGTTTATACCGGCATGGATGAAAAATTCTTTAAATTTTCTGCAGAGACAAATATAGACGGACTTGTAGTAGAGGCTATGGGTGTTGGAAACGTGCCCCCGGCAGTATTCGAAGGAATTAGATATGTCCGACAAAAAGGGATACCTGTTATTCTTGTTTCAAGATGCCCGTCGGGTGAAACAATTGATGCATATAGTTATCCCGGCGCAGGGAAATGGCTGAAAAAGGAAGGGGTTATTTTTGCTGAGTACCTTAACGGGCAAAAAGCGAGGATTAAACTTATTATTTGTCTCGGAATTACTGATGATGAAAATAAACTTAGAAAGATGTTCGAGGATTAAAATTATGGTAAAGAGAAAGAATGAGATTTTTGAATGAAAAAATGGGTACCTTCATTAATTTTATTGCCGGTCGTTGTTTTGGTTATTATGAACCAGGGGAAATTTATTCCTTTGCTTGATCATTTTAATTTATTGATTCATGAAGGCGGGCATGGGATATTTAGTATCTTTCCGAAGTTTCTTTATACACTAGGCGGGACATTAATGCAGATAATTCTGCCGCTTGTTTTTGTTTACTACTTTGTTTCGAACCAAAAGAAATTAGGAGCACAAATTTCTTTAATTTGGATGGGACAGAATTTGCTTAACATAAGTGTATATGCAGGGGACGCTCTTGAAAGAAAATTACCTCTACTTGGAGGCAATAAAGTTTATCATGATTGGACTTATTTGTTGCGCGAAATAGATATGTTACAGAATGCTAAAGAAGTAGGGTATTTCTTTTTTGGTCTAGGTATTATAATATTTGTAATTTCTCTTTTGATTCCGCTTTTTTGGAAGGAGTATAAACAAATAAAAATAAATTTGAAATTATAAATTTTCCTCTTATTTCTGGCTGGTTACAAAAACTTTTTTTGTTAGTAATTTTAATATCTGGTCGAATATCAGCAAATAGATATAAACAAATAAGATCCAAAGTATTTCACGCTTGAATAAACGTATCAAATGTTAAATAGCTCAATGCTAAAATAGTTGAGACAAAGCTTCAACGGGAATAAAACAACCTGCCTCGCCAGTAGGGGGGTGTGGCAAATTAGCCATCTGGAATAATTCGAGTCAAAAAAAGTATATAATTTATTTATTTGTAAATACATATGTGTATCCGACCGGACACTATTTATTTAAATCTGATGAACTTTTGATCAAATTTCTGAATTAAATCTTGACCTATATTTCCATAATAAGTTTCGTCATCATAAATTTTGTTTTTTAGCAGCTTTACATTTTTTAAGGTTACATCCTTTCCTAAGATATTAAATGAGCGGTCAATTATAAATCCTTCATACTCTTCTGTCCGCCGGCTCCGGCAAAACAGAATTTTTGGAGTTGATATTGTTGTTCTATTTCTTGTTGATTTTCAACATAGTACTTATGGTACAGAACGGTTGAATCAGCACCGGTATCAAAACGAAAATGTTTCCCTTCTATGTATATCATCGGCATCAAGCCGTCCATCGCAAAGTTGGAATTCCCGGTAAAATTGGTATCTTCTTTCGGAACAATAAATTTGCCGTCTTGTGTTATGTGTATTTCTTTTAAAGAGTACAGCCCAACCATATCTTTTGTTGTTTGAATGGTTGATTTTTCACGAATAACTACTTTTTGCGGGGGAACATTTTCCAAAGCAGAGTAAAGTTTAAAATCATTTTCGTAATCTTTTATTTCCGATTCGTTAAGATATTCTTTATAATCTTTTAGAATAATAGTAACTGCATTTTTTGCTCCTTTGTAATTGAATAATTTTAAGGAATTACTTTTATGAGCAGCATACAACTCCAATTTCAAGGAATCGGGAATATCCATTTTGTTTTTTATCAGATAATCAATGTCCTTTTCCGATTCTTTCGATTGATTAAAAGCATTATTTAAAATAGCTTCAGTAAATTGTTAATAGGTTTTCGATAAATCATTTTTGTTGGAATCGTAGAGCTCTTTCGCTTTGAAGTAATTCTCTTGTTCAATTAAACTGTAAATCTAATTAAATACTGCGTTATCGGTTTGTTGGCAAGCATAAAGACAACATAAAATTCCGATAAGTAATACCAATTCTTTAAAGTGTTTCATACGATTTTTTATTTTGTATTCAATTCATTTATTAATTCTATGCCTTTAGATTTTCTAGTTGTGTAGTAAATCTCCAACCGAAATTTTTCTCTGATATTTCCATTATTAACCCATTCTTACCTTTTTTTAACGGAAGCTCTATTGTTTTCTGTTTGTCTAAAACGTACATATACTTGTAGCAAATAGGTTTTGGGATTTTGCCATAAAATCCTCTCTTTTTAAGACCTGCCCGCCGTAGGAGACTTTGGGAGGCGGGGAGGATTTAGGTGAGTTCTAAATAAAAACTAAATCCCAAAACCAATTTGGCTTGTGTATATTTGTCTGATTCATGAAAGCTATTATCTCCTGTGAAAAGATTTTCTGAGTTAAGATAGGTCCTAATCTTATCGCTATAACCAAAATAAAATTTCTTTTTTGTGATTTTTTGAATCTATCATTATTTTGGCTAGCGCTGTGTTTTTTTACTCATTTTCTATTATTTCATTATCCAAATGAGATTTTAATCTTTCAGCCATTACCTTACAAATCTCAGCCATATTATTCGATTCTCTGGATTTTGGTCTATTTATACCATATACTGTTAATGGAAAATTCAATGGTTTTTGAATTGCCCATATCTCATCATGTTTATCAGATGGCAAGATTTGAACAGGGTCTCCAACTGCTACCTAATTAATCGGCACAGAAGTATTCTCTGGTAATATTGTTTTTAGATGAACCACACCATTAATCCTCACCTCGGAACCTGTCCTTAAGGTTGCTCCATGAAATATCGATGCTCCTGTTGCAATAAATACGTTATCCTCAACTATACAACCCGCAAGATGAGCATTGGGTCCTATCAAACAGTTATTTCCAATTAACACGGGAAACTTATCTGTTCCTCTAATAACTGCATTCTCAAGAATAATACAATTATCTCCAATCAAAATCGGACTACTCTCAGCAATAATCTGCGCACCAAACATTACTCTCACATTTTTTCCAATCCTAACGTCTCCACAAATCACAGCATTAGGTGCTACAAAAGAAGAAGAATCAATCGTGGGTTCTTTATCTAAATGTTTTATCATCATGTGTTATCTCGTTTTGTTATGGTCTGCCAAACTTGCGCACAACTGCTGTTATTGGATCGTTGGTTGCCATTGTTTTATGAACATGCTTGAATTATTTTTTCTGCCCAAAAAGTATCGAATATGTTTGCTGCACCGCCGTGTTCAACAATTTTATTATCAATGACCCGGTCAATGTTTACACCAGTAAAAATTATTTTTTTCCCGGTGGGTTTAATTCCCAACCACTCTCCAAGATGTGTAGCTTCCGTTATTATTTCTGAAATAACAAAATCATTATCAACATGTTGACGAATAATTCTAATCTTTAAATCAGGATAGGTCTTTCTGACATCAATAACATGTTGTCTCATTCCTTCAACTCCAATTGGGGTATTTTGTTCTCCACTTCTTGCTGTGCAATCTATAGAAACATACTTGTCTATCTCTTCAAGCAGATTGTTAGATACAATATTTTCATAAAAATTTCTAATCATTTCTCCGTTGTCCATAAAACAGTTCCTTTTATATTTTGCCTTTTTGGTAACCAAAGACCGTTAACATCCCAATACACGGATTGGGTGTATTGGGTCTATATGTTCACTTGTTGTTCGTTTATCGCGTAAAATAATTCAATAAGTATTAAAAAACAAAATTCAAAATCCCAACTTTGACTTGCTGATATTAGTGTCTGTAGAAAAAGGCAGTATTAATCCCTAGTTGCTCTGTCACCGGAAAAAAACGGGGCGGCATATTATTGGTCTAGTTATAGAGGACGCAATCCGCCGTAGCGTCCCCAATAATTGTTACAATAAAAGTTTATGATATAATACATTGCCCGGAAGAGATGAGTAAAATACAAATACACAAATGCTGCCGAGAGAGAGAAAAATCTTACTGAATGCAAAGATTTCTCACTTCTGCCAAAGTGAACACAAAGGGGAATTAAATAAAACAAATTTTTAATGGTTGAGTATAAAAAGCAGTTTGCATATTTTAGAATTAATATTTAACCGAATATAATCTTTACTGTAAAAACCTACAAAGAAGACATGGTTCAAAAAGCGGTGCCGGAATTAAAAATCTATTTTTTTACAAAAATACAAAAGGAAATATTATGCGAAAGTTTCTTTTAGTTCTGATATTTTTTCAATTCTTTATTGTTTCCTTGGTTAACTCACAATCAAAGATTACTGAAGATAATTCAACTAAAATTTTTATTAAATCTGTCGAAAACAGAATTGATTCTAAAATCATTGCTGTTGCATCTTATGGCCTAACTTTGGAAGACAATCAAACGGTGAGTTATAAAGTTATTTCTAAAATTGTTACCGATAATGAAAATATTTTAGACACAATATTAACTTATGTATCTAATGTAGAGAAGATTGAAAATGGGGATGATTTTATATTAGAAATGGGGAATGCTAGATACGAAAAACCACAATTAAGAAAAAATAAAGTTTTGCAAGATGTAGTTTGTATGTTAAATATTATGTCCAATCGAGCAGAAAATATAGAAGTGCTATTCAACTTTTCACCAAAAATTCTCAAGGAAATCTATTTTCAGATGAGTTATTCAAATGGGAGGTACGTAGATGATAATTCATATAGTTTGTCTGCTATTTCCGCTGGTATTGGGGGGAAATATAAAATTGATACCGGAGAATTGTTATTAGGCATCCATTATGGAGGGAAAGCGTCAGTTGTCTCGCAGAAGAAACTTTTCTCTTCTGCATTATATTCTACAAAGGTTGAATATGTTGGATATTTGGAATTACTATATCGAGGTCAACTGATTAATAATAACATCTTATATTCTGTTGGCAGTAAATATTATTTTTCTAATATCTCAGTTCAAGATGTCAATACAAAGTTTAATATAAGCTTAGGAATAGGTATAAAATTTAATGTAATATAACCAGCAAAAGCTAATGAACCCAACCATGGTAAGTTGGCTCATTCAAGTTGCGGGGATAAAATGAAGCCATTACATTTGACTTGGCGTTGTAAAGATTTAACACGTTATCCTTTGATTTTTTGTTTGTACTTCTCAATGTAAAGAGAGGACTAACCATAACTATAGTAAATCCTTTTTAGAAAGAAAAGCGCAAAGTTTTTGCCAGAGGTTTATAGGTATATCAACAGCAAAAACTACGTTGTGTGGAAAGTTTACCCTCCTATCGTGGAAGGGCGTGTTTATACAGGCAACATTAAAAAATTTACGCCCTTCCGGCAGCAAAGCAGTTCATTGTAAACGAAAAAAAACACCGGGAAATTATGAATTCAATTTGATGCAAGCCGTCTTTCAAGCGATGCGTATTTCTATATATTTAAGATTTTGTTTTATACAAGCAGCTAAGTATTAATTCTTGCTTTTTTATACTTCTGCATCTAACTTGTACGGCAAAAATATAACAATTTAACTCATTTTGTAATGAGCGTAACACGTTTATTACTATGCTGCCTGCAAACAAAAAATGTCCTAATAATATTGAGGTAAAATGAAAAGAAGAATATACATAAAGCAATGGTTGGAGCTAAAACCATACGACAAGCAAACATCAACAGATAGTTATTATCTTAAATTATCGAATAACATTAAGACAACCTTAATGAAAGGATATTCCTATGATTTAGAGATATACTTAGGTGAAGAAGGGAGTGATCTAATGTCTTGCTTTTTAGCATCATATTTTGAAGATATTATTTCCGAAACAAATGTCTGGAATTCATTTATAAATTATCACTCTAAACTTTACAATAAGAAACTTCCGTTTTACAATACCGACGAATATTACGAAAATGAAATTAATGAACAGGATATTTCGTTTTTGGTGTGGTATTTCTTAAACACATTCCAGGAAGAAAAATTTGTAACCCCGTTTAACGATTTTATTATTGATATTGCCTCGGAAGTTATGCAGGTACTGGAAAAAGAATATGAGTTTGCTCCTGAAAATAAACATCTAAAATCATTCTACAATATAGATAAAGACGAAGACGATTATTATATAATGCGTCATTTTATTGATAGAATTCTTTTTAATACGTATTTATTCTTTCCCGATACATCTTTAAAATTAGAAGAACAAGAATATGAATTAATAGAACAAACTGAAGAAAAAACCGATGAAGATACATTAATGTATTTACGGGAACATAGAGATTCTTTCTTACATAAAAACTGTACGCGGTTATTAAGCTTAAAAGGGAATGAATGGGCGGCGGAAATACTGGGAGAAGAACACCCGGCAAGTACCGGGTTACTTAATATGTCTCAAAGAATTAGGGGATTCTTTTTATATAAAGGTCAGGACGAACAAAACATATTTTTAGAACATATTGCTTCGGGGAAAAAATTTGAACTAACCAAAAAGTCTTATGACAGGTATTCGGAACTGGAAGAAATCGATACTATAATGTTTCTTGGAATTGTTCAATGGAAAAATGAATGGTGGTTTTCGGGAATAAGTTTTCAAACAGAATTTGATCCAAATTTAGTTTTAGATGAAAAAAATTCACTAAGCAGCAGGATGGAAGTAAACTTTTTAGACCATAATCAACAGGACACAGCCAATGTACTTCAAGAACAACAGGACGCCTTTTTAACCTTTAATAACGGTTCTCCTATAGCTTTTATGAGGTCTGGTAAGATTAATGATTTCTATGAAAGTTACATAGAGTATTTCAATAACTCTTTAAACCTTTCTAAAAAAGAGATGGAACAAGCTGAGAACAGGGCAAAAAAAGAAGGTTACTTTGGAGAGAAAAATAAAGAAAAACCCGATTTTACGGAAATTTCTGAGACAGGGCTGTTCTTCTTTAATCCAAAAACCGGTGTAGAAATTGCCCTGGGTGTTAACAGTGCATTCCCTTTGAAAAATAATCCCTTTTATAACATAAAAGAAAGTGAGGGTGATATATTACATTTATTAATGTCTGAAGAAATGTCAACGGAATTGGTTAAGTACTGTATTGACAATTGTAAAACCAAGCTGCCTTTTTTTAAAGATGATATTGGCAAGGAATATTTAGAAGATATTGATTTTTTACTGCGTTTCTGGAAAAAAGAAAATTATCATTCAAAGCCTTCCTTAACTTATACCGGGCTGGGTAAGGAATAGCCTGAAGGTAACAGGGTATATAAAAATTAAGCGGGTTGTTTGTAAATTGAAAAATTGTAGTTCGCTTTAACCTCAGGCTGTTTATATACGAAAGTTAGCACCAATAATAAAAAGGTACTGCAATGGAAATAAGCATAGCAAGATGCGGATGTGATTGTTCCAATTGTCCTACCTATAAAGATAACATCAGCACAATTGAAGAAAGAAGACGATGCAGTTCAGGGTGGGCGAAATACCTGAATATCAAATTAAATCCTGAAAAACTCATAGGCGTCAACTTAATGCGAGATATTAGCAATAGCCCCAACTTTTTCATAATATCTTCGGGACAAGTTGGGGAAAGAATGATTGATTAGTACACACAACTATGGGCTTTCCTGGTAAGCAATGCTGTCAACTTAAGGATTGTTATTCCGTGATGGTTTTACACGGAATCTGTTTTTTTAGAAGATTCCCGATTAAAGCATTCGGGAATAACTCCTATAAAATATAAATAATCATAGCCACGATCCCCGCCGCTACGGGCAGGCTCTTCGCTGAGCTCGCAGGCTCGGTTCTCTCCGGGAAAAGCGCTCCTTCGACAAATAACACATGAGAATAAACCAACTTCCTTCAAGGAAGTTGGTTTATAATTGGAAATCCGGTAGAACTTCCGTTATGGTAGAAAATAAAAATCAAACGGCCCCTTAAAAGGGAGTGTGATAATTCGGTTTTTTAAAAAAATGTTCATGTCATCATTTTTAGAACGTATGAACAAATTTTTCAAAGAAACTGTTTTTAAGTGGTATGGAACAAACGTTCCAATGCTCACCGACGTGTCTTTCTTGGTTGGAAGATTTATTCCAACGCTCACCGATGCGTCTTTCTTGGTTGGAACGTTTATTCCACCCTTCACGGGTGTATTTTTTGTCCGGAACGCATGTTTACGTGTGATTAAAAGTAATAGAGTTTCTGCAAAATTAGATATCTAAACGGTTTGTCAATTTCGACCGGCCTGCCTCGCCGGTGGTATGGCGAGAGGGAGAAATCTTTGAAATCATCCTCTAATTGAAAGATTTCCCGCCAAAAAGACGGCGGACAGGCTCACCTAAAAAACGGGTTCGAAATGTCTATTAAGAAAAAAGTCAAGAGAAAATATCTCTCCCTTAGCAAAAACGGATTCAGTAAAAAGTCTAATTGTTATTACTATCATTTTCTTAAAGATTGCAATAACATATAACAGGATTACTGAATCTTGTTCTAAATCGATCATATTTTCTTGGAAAAGTCCAGCCTTCCTCCTCCGGGATAAGTAACAACAATTGTATCGCCTGCATCATATTTATTCATCAACAGTTCGGTTGATAGCGGATTAATCAAATGTTTCTGAACGGTTCTTTTTAACGGACGGGCACCAAAAGTTACATCGTATCCTAACTGCAGTAAATAATCTTTCACATCTTCATGAATTTCTAAATTCAAATTCTTTCCTTCAAGCATTTTTGCAACAAGCTGAATTTGAATATCAACTATTTGTTTAATTTCATTCTTCAGCAGCGGTTTAAATAAAACGATCTCGTCAATTCTATTTAGGAATTCTGGTCTGATTGTATTACGTAAAAGTTCGCTTAGTTTCATACGCAATTCACCCAGAATTGAATCGTAATTATCTTCGGTCATTTCATGCAGCTTTTCTTGTATCATTTGCGAACCGAGGTTTGAGGTCATAATAACAATCGTGTTTTTGAAATCAACTGTTCTGCCCTGGTTGTCTGTAAGTCTTCCTTCATCCAAAAGTTGAAGGAGAACATTAAAAACTTCGGGATGGGCTTTTTCAATTTCGTCAAGCAGTACAACTGAGTATGGCTTTCTTCGCACTGCTTCAGTGAGCTGTCCGCCTTCTTCGTAACCGACGTACCCGGGAGGCGCACCGATTAATCTTGAAACGGAAAATTTCTCCATGTATTCCGACATGTCAATCCTAATCATTGCGTGTTCATCATTAAATAAAAATTCAGCCAAAGCTCGTGCAAGTTCTGTTTTGCCGACTCCGGTGGTACCTATAAAAATAAACGAGCCGATAGGACGTTTCTCATCCTGCATTCCTGCTCGCGATCTTCTAATTGCATTAGCAACAGCGGCAACTGCATCTTCCTGCCCTATAACTCTTTTATGAAGTTCTTCTTCCATCCGCAACAGTTTGTTTCTCTCACTTTCAAGCATCCGGCTGACCGGTATACCTGTCCACTTAGCAACTATTTCGGCAATGTCCTGGGCTTCAACTTCTTCCTTCAGCATTCTTTTGTTCGATTGAATCGTATGAAGCTCTTCTGTTTCTTCTTTCAGTTTTTTTTCAAGTTCGTTGATTCTGCCGTATCTTATTTCCGCAACCTTTCCGAGATTTCCCTCACGTTCAAATTTATCCGCTTCCGTTTTTGCGTTTTCGATATTGCTTTTTAATAGTCTTATTTTTTGTATCCTTTCCTTTTCAATCTGCCATCTTGAACCAAGTTGATTCTTTTCTTCGTTGAGATTACTTAACTCTTTTTTAAGTTCATCCAGTCTTTTGGCAGAGTCCTCGTCTTTCTCTCTTTTAAGTGCTTCTCTTTCAATTTCAAGCTGCTTTATTTTTCTTTCAACAACGTCAAGTTCTTCGGGCATTGAATCAATTTCTATTCTTATTTTGGATGCCGCTTCGTCAATCAAGTCGATTGCTTTGTCCGGCAGAAATCTATCGGAAATATATCTGTTAGATAACTGCACAGCCGCTACTATAGCGCCGTCTGTTATTCTTACCCCGTGGTGAACTTCGTAACGTTCTTTTAACCCGCGTAAAATGGAAATTGCATCTTCTTCATTCGGCTGCTGCACTAAAACAGGTTGAAACCTTCTCTCAAGAGCTGCATCTTTTTCTATATATTTTTTATATTCATTTAATGTTGTTGCGCCGACTGCGTGAAGTTCACCTCTTGCCAAAGCGGGTTTTAGAATATTTGCTGCGTCCATTGCTCCTTCTGTTTTTCCGGCTCCAACCAACTGGTGAAGTTCATCAATAAATAAAATTATTTCCCCTTCGGATTGCTGTACTTCTTTAACAACCGACTTTAAGCGTTCTTCAAACTGTCCGCGGAATTGTGTACCGGCAACAAGAGCACCCATATCTAATGCAACAATACTTTTTGTCTTTAGATTTTCCGGCACATCACCTAAAACAATCCTGTGAGCCAGGCCTTCGGCAATAGCTGTTTTACCTACTCCGGGTTCGCCGATTAAAACGGGATTATTTTTTGTTCTTCGTGAAAGCACCTGAAGCACTCTGCGTATTTCTTCATCTCTTCCGATAACGGGATCCAGCTTATTTGATTTCGCAAGCTCGTTTAAATCTCGTCCGTATTTTTTTAAAGCTTGATAGGTATCTTCGGGATTTTGAGAAGTTACCCGCTGATTTCCTCTAACATCTTTTAATGCCGTTAAAATTATATTTTTGTTGATTCCGTTTTCAGATAACAGCTTTCCTATTTTTGTTTTGTCTTCTGTAAAAGCAAGCAGAATATGTTCCAGCGAAACGTATTCATCCTTTAATTTTTTTGCTTCTTCGGATGCTAGATCCAGAAGTTTAGCGCTGATCATTGATAGCTGCTGATTACCTACTCCTGCCCCGGATACTTTGGGAAGCTTCTCTAGGAATTCGTTTATCTTAATTTTTATTTGATTTAAATTGGCACCTGCTTTTTGAATTATTGATACGGTTGTACTCGATGTATCCTGCATCATTGCAGCAAATATGTGTTCGGGTTCAACAATTTGGTTGTTATAATTCTGAGCTATCTCAACAGCATTTTGTATTGTTTCTTGTGCTTTAATCGTTAGCTTATTAAAATTAAATGCCATAGCTTAAACTCCGATAATAAATAATACTTTATCAAATTTACGCATATTACAAAATATAGTTTTAAAAAGTTTCTTAAAACAACATCGTTTAAAATAAGAGAATAATTTTATGAAGGCATTTATTACTATCTTCCTATTATGTATTACAGTTGAAGCTCAATCTAATTTAGAATTAGTAAATTTTAGTTTTGATTCGGAGAAAGCTAAAGAAGTTTATTTGGCCGGTTCTTTTAACAACTGGAACGGGCAGGAGTACAAATTAGAATATACAGACGATACATGGCAAATTACTATACCGTTAAAAGCCGGTTATTATTATTATAAATTTGTTGTTGACGGCAACTGGATCCCGGACCCCAACAATAATTGGAAAATTAATGACGGCGGCGATAGTTTTAATTCGATAATTAAAGTCGGCGAGCCGCCCTTACCAAAAAGAAAATCCCGTAGAAAAAAACTTCCGAAATTTAAACTGCCCAAACCAATATTGACAGATAATCCCGATTGGGTTGATTTATATTATAAAGCATGGGAAATATGCTGGAATAAAATTGTAAGAGGAACAAATGAAAACGGTTTTGTAAAAGAATATATCGACGAAGGATTTAACGGGTTGATCTACCAGTGGGATACAAATTTTATGGCGGCCTTTGCAATGTATGCTTCTGATGTTTTTCCTGCAATGCAATCATTGGATAACTTTTATTTAAAACAAAGGGAAGACGGATACATTCAAAGAGTTTATTGGGAAAAGGATGGTTCAATTGCCAGTGAACCAACAAAAGATGAGCCGATGGTAAACCCGCCGTTGTTTGCCTGGCTTGAATTACGGTATTATAAAATAACAGGTGACGATTCGAGATTAAAAAAAGTCCTCCCAAAATTAGTTGCTTATTACGAATGGATAGAAAAGAATATGTCTACGGCTTCGCTTGACGGATTATTTTATAACAGCCCTTTAGGAAGTGGCATGGATAATACTCCGCGTGAAAGCGTTGCTAAAGGTGGTTGGATTGATATGTCTTCACAGCAAGCTTTGGTGGCGAAATCAATTGCTGAAATTGCTTCGCTTATAAATGAATTAAAAATTGCTTCCGACTATTATAAAAAATATAGTGATTTAAAAAATGTTGTTAATAAATTCTGCTGGGATGACTTTGAAAAATTCTATTATGATGTATCAAGAGAAGGGGAGTTAAGTAACACAAAACATATAGGCAGTTTCTGGACATTAATTTCGGGGGTAGCAGATAGTCTACATTTAGAGGGTTTGATAAATCACCTTACAAATCCTAATGAATTTTGGAGACCACATCTTGTACCGACACTATCAGCTAATGATTCTCAATATAATTCTTCCGGTCACTACTGGCTCGGTGGTGTTTGGGCGCCTACAAACTATATGCTGACAGCAGGATTAGAAAAATACGAATACTATGATATAGCTTTTGCTATTGCAGAAAACCATATAAAAAATATTTCCGAAGTTTATAAAACATTTCAACCCGATGAAGACAAAATTGCTTTTGAAGAAAGATATGCGGACGGTTATAAAACAATATGGGAGTGTTACTCGCCTGAATTTATTGAACCTGCAACTCGCTGGGATAATACGTTTTATTCGCGGCAGGATTTTGTCGGATGGTCTGGGCTCAGTCCAATTGCAATGCTGATTGAAAATATAATCGGCCTTGAAGTTAACAGCAGTAAAAATAGAATTACATGGCGTATAAATAGAACTGATAAGCACGGAATTAAGAATCTTAATTTCAAAAAAGAAAAAGTAGATTTGATCTGTACACCATTGTTAAAAGGAATTCAATTTGAAGTAAAATGTAAAACATCTTTCACATTAGAAATATTTTGGAATAACAAGAAACATTCTAAATTATTGAATCCGGGTTTTAACTTATTTGCTATTATTGAATGATTTATACTCTGATCCATTGTTAAGAGCGGGAAAATTTGGTAAATCTCAGATTTCAAAATTAATAATCTATATTTAAAGGTTTAACTACAGTTTAATTAGCAATTTGTTCTAGTGTTAAGTTGTTATCGTTGATTATCTTAGATACAACTAAGATAAATCTGGTAGGATAATTTCATTTTGATTTTAGAATTTTCAATATTTCATTGGAGCTTAACAAATTAGCTTTTCCGCTTACCTCTTTATAAAAATCACAGTCCATACAGTCTATAAGTTTTGATGCATATGCACCCTGGACTTTTCCGTCGCAAAATGTTCCAGATATAAGCCAGCAAGTTCTTCCGCCATTAATACCATTGTTAATATTGTTTGCTCTAACTTCTATTGCGGCTGGACATATTCCAAATTTTTTTACATTTTTTCCACCTTTCTCACGACCACATTTTTTAAATTCCCAACAATTAAGTAACGGCATTGTAATCTCCATTAGATCAAAACATTCTCAACATAACCTATTATTTATTATCGGAATATTTAAATAAAAATTGAATATAATTGTCACGTCTTCACTTTAAATGTCTTTAATATTAATCCATAATAATAGTAATAGATTAATAGCTTTCAATCTATTGATATTCTTTTTTTCTTTTTCTAAGTTTAGAGTTATCTTTTTCTGTTGCTCAAAATTAAACATTGAAAAATTAAAATATAATGGACTTTTTTTTACCATCTGATAATGACACCATAGTTGCACTTGCTACTCCGGCGGGTGTTGGTGCTATTTCCGTAATTAGAGTAAGCGGTGATAAAAGTATCTCTGCAGTAGATAAATTATTTGGTGGTAAACTGAAATTGATAAACAGCGAATCACATAAAATTCATTATGGAAGAATTGAAAAGGGTAATCAAGTTATTGACGATGTATTAGTTTCAGTTTTTAAGAATCCCAACTCGTATACGGGAGAGGACTCTGTTGAGATAAGTGCCCACGGTAATCCATATATAACTTCAAAAATTATAAACGAGCTTGTTGAACTTGATGTGAGATTGGCGGAACCGGGTGAATTCACCAAAAGAGCTTTCTTAAACGGTAAACTTGATTTAATTCAAGCAGAAGCTGTTGCTGATGTGATTAACTCTAGGACTGAAGCGTCTCTAAAAGGTGCAAGAAATCAGCTTGATGGAATGCTTTCAAAACATGTTAATTCATTGCGTGAGAAATTGATAAATACTTCATCACTCATTGAATTGGAATTGGATTTTGCTGAAGAAGATATCGAGTTTATGTCGCTTAAGAAAATCAAAGAAAATATAAACTCGGTAATTTCCGAAATAAAAAAACTTTTAAAAAGTTTTACTTACGGACGTGTAATAAGAGACGGAATAAATGTTGCTTTGGTAGGAATTCCAAACGTAGGGAAGTCATCTTTGCTGAATTTACTATTAAAAGAAAGCAGGGCAATTGTAAGCCATATTCCAGGAACAACAAGAGACATAATCCGTGAAGAAATTTCTATTGACGGTTTTTTGTTTAGAATTTATGACACAGCAGGAATAAGATTGACTGAAGACGTAATTGAAAAAGAAGGAGTAATTAGAAGCAGGGAAGTGGTAAAAAATGCAGACATTGTAATTTTTATAAATGATGTAATTAATGGTTTTTCAGTAGAGTTGTATAACCAGCTTTTGGAACTTACATCAAAAGAAAAAATTATTACACTCATGAATAAAATTGATTTATCACATGAAGCATCATCTAATAGTGATGTGAAGGTTTCAGCATTAACAGAGGAAGGAATTGAAAACCTTTTTGATAAACTAAAAGAAAAGTCTATTGGAGAAAATCCATTTACAGAGAGGTCGTCATTAGTTACTAATATCAGACATTTCAAAGCACTTGAAAAGGCTAAAATCTCGTTGGATAATAGTATAGAATCAATTAACAACGGAATGACCGGAGAATATATTTCTGTGGACTTAAGAAATGCCGAAAGTACGTTAGGTGAAATTATAGGAAAAGTTACTACTGATGATATTCTAAACAACATCTTTTCAAAATTTTGTATAGGAAAATAGAAATGTTCCACGTGAAACAATCTGGTTCAATAAAAAAGGGAAAATCTGAATAAAAAATGTTTCACGTGAAACAGAAAGGTAAAAATGAAATATTTTGACATAGTAATAGTTGGCGGCGGTCATGCGGGGATTGAGGCTGCGGTTTCCGGTGCTAAACTTGGCTGTTCGGTTGCAATGGTAACAATGGATAAGAATGCACTCGGCAGAATGTCCTGTAATCCTGCAATTGGAGGAAGCGCAAAAGGGCATTTGGTTCATGAGATTGACTGCCTTGGTGGGGCTATGGGGTTAATTGCTGACAAAACCGGAATTCAATTCAGAGTATTGAACAAATCTAAAGGTCCTGCTGTTTGGGCAGGAAGATGCCAGTCTGATAGAAAATTATATACGGAAGAAGCTGTAAGATTTATTAATGAAACAGAAGGTGTAGAGGTTTTAGAAGATTCTGTTATTGGGGTCATTGTTGAAGAAAAAAAAATAATTGGGGCTAAAACAAAATCCGGGAATGAAATAAATTGTAAAGCATTAGTTGTATGTTCTGGCACTTTTCTTAACGGTTTGATGTATACTGGTCTTAATTCAACTATAGGTGGCAGATTCGGAGAAGAATCAGCAACTGGTTTAACAGCATCGTTGGCAGAATTAGGGTTTGAATATGGAAGACTTAAAACAGGAACTCCGCCGCGTCTTAAGAAGGACACTATAGATTTTGATGTTTTAGCTGAACAACCTGGTGATGAAAATCCCGAATCTTTTTCCATCAGAACAGATATTTCAAAATTTCCTTTTTTGCCTCAGGTTAGTTGCCATATCACTTATACTGATGAAGAAGTTCACAAAGTTTTAAGAAAAGGTTTTGACAGATCACCTCTTTTTACAGGCATTATAAACGGAGCTGGTCCAAGATATTGTCCTTCCATTGAAGATAAAATTGTTCGGTTTGCAGACAAACCAAGACATCAACTTTTTGTAGAACCGGAAGGCCTGGACGATCCTCTGATTTATTTAAACGGATTTTCTTCATCTCTACCTAAAGAAATACAGCTTGAAGCTTTGCACAAAATTAAGGGAATGGAAAACGCAGAAATGGTTCGTCCTGCTTATGCGGTTGAGTATGATTATTTCCCTCCATATCAAATTGATCTTACAATGGAAACAAAATTAATTGAAGGTTTATATTTCGCGGGACAGATAAACGGCACCTCCGGTTATGAAGAAGCTGGAGCACAGGGACAAATTGCAGGAATAAATGCAGCACTCAAAATTCAGAAAAGGGGAGAGTTTACATTAGGCAGAAGTGACGCTTATATAGGTGTTTTAATTGATGATTTAGTTGGTAAATCTACTAACGAACCCTATCGAATGTTTACGTCTCGTGCGGAACACAGGTTGATTTTACGACAGGATAATGCCGACAGGAGATTGATGAAAAAAGCTTTTGGTATCGGACTTATTGATAAAACCATGATTGACGAGCTGAATGAAAAGGAAAGAATAATTAAAGAATCGAAAAAACAATTTTCTGAAATAAAACTGAAGCCGTCGGTTGTAAATTCAGTTCTTGAGAAATCGGGTTCCACGCTCCTAAACAACGCTGAAACAGTTTACAAAATAGCTAAACGACCTCATGTAAACTTAAAAGATATTGTTAAGAAAATTGATAAAGAAAAATATCCAATTGCCGAAGCATTGCTGAAAAATGATAAAGCACTTGAACAGGTAGAGATTGAAACAAAATATGAAGGCTATATCTCACGGCAGCACGAAATGATTGCCAAAATGAATAAGCTTGAAAAAGTTCGTATACCGGAAAACTTTGATTTCCAGAATATCAAAACTATTTCCTTAGAAGGAAGAGAAAAGCTTCATAAAATCAAACCAAGATCAATAGGGCAGGCATCAAGAATTTCAGGCGTTTCTCCTTCTGATATTTCAATTTTATTAGTATATTTGAAAAACTAATCTGAGGGATTTTTGGATAAACAAGAACTTTATCTTCGTGAACTCAAAAAGTTCTTCTGGGATAACAGTCTTAATCCTGACATTTATCAACTTGAAAGATTGGCACACTATGCTAAACTTTTAGTTGATAAAAACGAAGTAACCAATCTAATTTCTAGGAAAGATGTTGAGAAGATAATTGAGAATCACATCTTTATTTCTTCGCTTATAGTTGAATATCTTCCTGATAAAGTTTCCAGGTTTTTAGATATCGGTACTGGCGGCGGACTTCCAGGTATTCCAGTTGCTATTATGAAGCCTCTAATGAAAGGAGTATTAGCTGATTCAACTTCTAAAAAAATTGAAGCCGTACAGGAATTTATTGACAACTTAAAACTAAGCAATGTTAAAGCGGAAAACAGCAGAGTGGAAAGCGAAGAATTTAAAGAAAAGTATGCCAACACATTTGACCTTATTGTAAGCAGAGCAACCGTTCCTTTAATAATATTATTCAGATATTCAATTCCTTTAATTAAAGATAAAGCATATTTAATCTCTATTAAAGGTGGCGACCTAGACCAGGAATTTAAAACTGCTGAAATGAAGTATAAGGCATATATAAAGAAATCAACCATCTTTGAACTTGCCTATAAACCTACTAACACAAAGAATGAAAAAGGTAAGAAATTAATTCTGCTTGAATTAACGAAGTAATAGATTTCTTATATTTTCTTTTTGTTAAACTCATTTTACCGCTCCGTAATTTCACGGTCTTTTTATATCTTGTTATATGAAATTTTTTGAATATAAACCCAGAAGAGACGTTGTTTTTGTTTTGGGTGCCGGAGCTTCACATCCTGATGGCGTACCCTTGCAGAAACATATTCTTCCCATGCTTCTATCGGATGAGAATGCAGAAATTAAAAATTCACTTATCGGTAAAGAAGTTCATAAATTCATTCACGAAAACTTTTATATCTCACATGAAGAAAATATATATCCACAATTAGAAGCTGTATTTGGCTTTTTAGATTACTTCATCCAGCAAAATGAAAGCTTGAGTTTTTACTATACTAACTCTAAGCTTATTAACATTAAGGAATATCTAATTAAACTAATTCATCATATTGTTAATAAAGAAACCGATAAACCTTCGAAATATTACCATGATTTTTGGGATATAATAATAAATGAAAACTCAAATGTTTCTATTATTACTTTGAACTACGACAACTTATTGGAGCATTCCTTCGCTGAATTCTATAAAAAGAAAATCGGGTTTATTGATTACTGCACTCATTTAATGAACTATGAAAAGGGAGATAAATTAAAAGAATTTAATTTCTGGATAAACCCCAGGCAGCCGATAAAATCGAAGGAATTTATTAATCCGGTATCCTTTAAAGTTCTAAAAGTACACGGCAGCTTAAACTGGAAATACTGTAACTGCTGCAACCAGGTTCTGCTTACCACTTGGGACAGGAAAATAGATTTGGAACATGGGAAATTAATTGGGATAAAACATCCGGACGGGGAAGAATATGAATATGTCTGTCCTATCGACGGCACTGAATTTCAAACATTAATCATGCCCCCGTCATTTGTTAAGAATTGGAATCATCCAATTTTATCACAGTTATTTAACGAAGCATCTAGAGAAATAAGAGTTGCAAAAAAAATTGTTTTTATAGGGTACTCACTTTCTAATGCAGATATTAATATCAAAGCGTTACTAAAAAAACATGTAAATGATGATAAAGAACTAATCATCATTAATCCCAAGAAAGAGAAAAAATTAAAGACTAACTATCTATCATTAACCAAAAATATTAGATTCGTCAAAATATCTTTTGAAGAATTGGTAACAAAGAAAACTATTCTAAAAAAAATATTAACCACCAATTGACTTTGCAGATTTCTTCCTTTATTTTTATAGTGCTCCACCAATAAAACAACTTTTTGTAAAATGTTATCAAAATTATCTGCACTAATTCTAGGTGTAATATCCGAGAAAGAATTAAACCCTTATGAAATTACCAAGATGCTCAAAAATCTTGAGACAACGAATTGGTTTCCAATTGCAGATTCAACGGTTTATGCTACAATAAAAAATTTATCTAAATCCGGATTTGTTGAAGGTAGAAAAGAAAAATCTGGTAACTTACCGGTAAAAACTTTTTACAAGCTAACAATTGAAGGAAAAGAAAAATTAAAAGAAACTTTAGAAGAATACTTAGCAAAACCGAAAGACGAAATTTCCAAAATCGATGTTGCTCTTCTCTTAAATAAAAATCTTACAAAAGATAAAATAATTTCATTATTAAAAAAGAAATTAGCAGATTTGGAAAGTTCATTATTCAGATTAAAAAAGCAAATACTTAGTTATGAAATTGACGGCAAAAGACCGCTTGCCGGATTGATGCTTTTGAAACATCAGTTGCATATTTCTGAAGCGGAAATTAAAACGCTAAAAGAATTAAACAGGCAATTGAATATTCAAAAGTACAGATCTACTAAGTCTGCATTCGATTTACGAATGAATTGAAGCTAAGGAAATATTATGAGCAACAATATCAACAAATCCCATTACTGTGGGATAGTTGCAGAATGGTATGATATCATTTTAGAGTCCGAGAAAAATGATATCATATTCTACAAAGATATAATAAAAAGATTTGGAGGGCCGGCCTTAGAACTTGCAAGCGGTACCGGAAGAATACTAACCGAGCTTTTGAAAGAAGGAGTTATTGTTGACGGCATTGATTTCTCATCCGAAATGAATGAAATTTGCAAAAGGAAAATTAAAGAGATTAATTTATCATCGGAAATATACGAACAAGATTTCGCAGAATTAAAATTACCTAAAAAGTACAATACAATTTTTATAGCAGGCGGTTCATTCCAGTTGATTTCCAACAGGATAGATGCACAAACAGCGCTGGGTAAAATACATGACCACTTATTGGACAGCGGTGTTTTAATTTTAGATTTGTTCACACCTCTGGAAAAAAATAATTTATTAAACGACGGCGTTTGGGTGAAAGGAAGGGAAGGATACAACAATAAAAGAGAAAAGCTTTTAGTATATGTATCAAACAAAAACAATCTATATGAACAAACCATAAACGGCTTATACAAGTATGAGCTATATCAAAACGGCAGGCTGAATGAAACGGTAATCGGTGAAATAATATTGAGATGGTATGGACAGTATGAGTTTTTACTAATGCTTGAAAAAGCTGGGTTCAGCAGAATACAAATTGAAAGGAAAAAAATAATTTCAACTCATGGCGAGGCATTTGTTTACATTGCTCATAAATAAAAAACTCACCCGGGAAAAACTATGAAAGAATTCCATATCAAAGGTTACACAATCAGTACAGACAAAAAGAAGCTAGACCCAATTTTAATCCACTCATATTTAAAAAAATCATACTGGGCGGAAAACATATCTTTTGACATTGTAAAAAAATCAATCAAAAAATCTATGTGCTTCGGAGTTTATTTTCATAATGACCAAGCTGGATTTGCAAGACTGGTCACAGATAATGCTACATTTGCTTATTTGGCTGATGTTTTTATTTTAGAAAGTCACAGAGGCAAAGGTCTTTCAAAATGGCTGATGCAAGAAATTATGAACCATGAAGAGCTGCAAGGTTTAAGAGGTTGGATGCTGGCTACAAAAGATGCACACGGACTGTATGAAAAATTCGGCTTTACCGAATTGAAAACACCTGAAAGAATTATGCAATACAAACCACTTGAGAAATATTAAATTGATGAAAGAGAAAAAAATATACGTAGCAGGGCACAGCGGCATGGTAGGCTCTGCTATTACCCGTTGTTTGGTTAAGAAAGGTTACATAAATATTGTCTCCAGGTCACTACAAGAATTAAATTTAATTAGACAGGTAGACACTGAAAAATTTTTTGATGAAGAAAAGCCCGACATTGTTATAATAGCTGCTGCAAAAGTCGGCGGTATTCTTGCAAACAATACTTACCGGGCAGAATTTATTTATGATAACCTAATGATTGAATCAAATATAATACATGCCTCTTATAAAAATAACGTGGAGAAATTAATATTTCTGGGGAGCTCATGTATCTACCCTAAACTTGCCCCGCAGCCGTTAAAAGAGGAATATCTTCTGACGGATACTCTTGAATACACCAACGAACCTTACGCAATAGCTAAAATTGCCGGCATTAAATTATGTGAAAACTATTACAAACAGTACGACTCTAATTTCTTTTCAGCAATGCCTACAAACTTATACGGCTTAAATGATAATTTTAATTTGGAAACATCCCATGTTTTACCGGCGCTGATTAGAAAATTTCACGAAGCAAAAATAAACAACGAAAAAGATGTTGTTGTTTGGGGTTCAGGAAAACCAAAAAGAGAATTTTTGTTTGTTGATGACTTGGCAGATGCAATTGTTTTTCTTTTGGAAAATGTTAACGCTTCTGATCTATATGAACAAAATATATCTCAACTTAATATCGGTACAGGTGAAGATTTAGGTATAGGTGAATTGGCTCAGACAATAAAAAATATTGTTGGCTTTGAAGGCGAGATAGCTCAAGATTTATCCAAACCTGACGGCACACCGCGTAAGCTGCTGGATGTATCAAGAATTCATGACCTGGGATGGAAACATAAAATTAGTTTGGAAGAAGGAATTAGTAAAACGTATAAATGGTATTTGGAGAATCAAAATAAATATGAATAAGAAAGCGCTGATAACAGGAATAACCGGGCAGGACGGAAGTTATCTAACGGAAATTCTTTTGGAAAAAGGTTACGAAGTTCACGGCATAATTAGAAGAAGTAGTTCATTTAATACTAAAAGAATTGATCATTTATTTAACGATCCCGAGATACATGACGAAAAATTGTTTTTGCATTATGGTGATTTGGTAGACACTAGCAACTTGAACAGATTACTTGAAAAAATTGAACCGGATGAAATCTATAATTTGGCTGCACAAAGTCATGTAAAAGTTTCTTTTGAGATCCCGGATTACACAGCTCAAGTTGATGCTTTAGGTACACTGCGTTTTTTAGATGCAATTAGAGAAACCGGGCTTAACAAAGTTAAATTTTATCAGGCATCTACAAGTGAATTATACGGAAAAGTACAGGAAGTACCGCAGACGGAAAGCACGCCGTTTTACCCGCGCTCACCTTACGGGGTTGCAAAACTTTACGGTTACTGGATAATTGTAAACTACCGTGAAGCTTATAACATTTTTGCCAGTAACGGAATTTTGTTTAACCATGAATCACCGCGAAGAGGTGAAACTTTTGTAACCAGAAAAATTACGAGAACTGCCGCACGAATTTTACACGGTATCGATAAAAAAATGGTGCTCGGGAACTTGAACGCTAAACGCGACTGGGGATATGCGCCAGAATATTGTGAAGCAATGTGGCGAATTCTCCAACAAGAAAAAGCAGAAGATTTTGTAATTGCCACAGGAGAGACTCATACAGTTAGGGAATTTACAGACTTAACCTTCAAAGAATTCGGTGTTGAATTGGAATGGCAAGGTGAAAATGAAAACGAAACAGGAATTGTGAAACATTTTGACGAAGCAAAAGGATACAAAATAAAAAAAGGCGATGTTGTAGTTGAAGTTTCCCCTCACTATTACCGGCCGACTGAAGTTGACATGCTGATCGGCGATCCGTCCAAAGCTGAAAAACTATTCGGCTGGAAACCGAAAGTTAAATTTAGCGAACTAGTTAAAATTATGGCTAAAGCAGATTTTGAGTTAGTTTCAAAAAAAGGATATTAATTAAACCTTAGTTAAGGGCAGGGCTATCAATTATTTACAAATGATGTTATAATAAGTCTCTTTTATCATCAAAATGAATCCAATTGAAATAAAATTTGATGAGCTAAAGCTTACCTCACTTTCTTCAGATGACAAAAGTTTAGAAACTATCGGCTACGATAAAGAATATCTGGATCAAATGTCTGAAACCAGGTCTTACCCTTCTCAGATGCCGGAAAAAATTTCATTTAAAATTGAAAAAGGAAATGAGATAATCGGTGAAGTCTCATTCAACAGGTTACGCTGGTTTAACAGAAAAGCCGAATAAAGTTTGATATTAAAAAAAGAACACCAGGGGAAAGGATATGCAAAAGCAATTCTAAAAAAGATAATTGATTTTGCATTTAACAGGATGAATCTTCACCGTTTAGAAGCTGAGGTTATAGAAACGAACAAGCGTTCACGAAAAATCATTGAGAGTTTAGGTTTTATTTTTGAAGGAGAATTAAGAGAGGCAAAATATCAAAATGGGAAATACATTAGTGTGCTAAGATATGGTCTTCTGAAATATGAATTTGTAAAAAGGGAGAAGAACAAATGAAGCAACCAATTTATATTGTAGATGCATTTACAAAAAATTTATTCGGTGGAAATCCTGCGGCGGTTTGTCCCATGAAGGAATGGCTGCCCAACGAACTTCTGCAAAACATTGCTATGGAAAACAATCTTTCTGAAACAGCTTTTTTTGTTAAAAACGGGGATCATTACGATATTCGCTGGATGACACCCACTACTGAAGTTCCTCTTTGCGGACATGCTACACTTGCATCATCTTTTGTGATATTTAATTTTATTGATAAAGATGTGAGCGAAATAAGATTCAATTCCAAAAGCGGCGAATTAGTAATTACCAGCAACAGTAACTTGATAACTTTGAATTTCCCTTCTAACATCCCCGAAAAAACAGAGCCAAACGAAAAGGTTGGATTAGCTTTGGGCAAAGAGCCAAAAGAATTGTATTTCAACAAATCCTATTTGGCTGTATTTGAATCTCAGAAAGAAATTTTAGATATAAAACCCGACTTCAGAACTTTTGAAGAAGTACACTCAGACGGAATAATAATTACTGCCAAAGGTGAAGGTGTTGACTTTGTATCACGCTATTTTGTGCCGAGTGCAGGAATTGACGAAGATCCCGTAACCGGCTTTGCACACACTTTGCTTACACCGTTCTGGTCGGAAAGACTTGGAAAAAAGAAAATGAATGCAAAACAAATTTCAAAACGCGGCGGTGAGTTGATTCTTGAAAATTTAGGAAACCGGGTTAATATTTCCGGTGCTGCAGTTTTATATTCCGTGGGAGAGATAAATCTGTAACTCAGATTTGAAATCTGAGTTACAAACAAAATGACATAATGGAAAAATTTCATTTTCATAGAAGAAATTTATTACCTCATATTCATGTATCCAATGCTACCTATTTTATTGCTTTCAGACTAAAGGGCACTTTACACCGAGGAATTCTATAAAATTGTTCACCACGATAAAAAAACATGAAAAACAAACTTTTTCACTAGAAGATAAGTTAATTTTGAGAAAGAGAAGCATAATTGCAACAATAAATGACCAGTTAAAAATATACGCCAAATTGAGCATTCAAGGCATAGGTACGTTAGTAACTCCTGACTTACGCACTGGGACACGCAAAAGGGATATTGAAGAAGTTTAGTAATTGAGCTTGTTCATCATTTTTAATCAACAACCTGGTATACTTTGTTTTTGAATAAGGAGTAGTAATTGTTATAGCCTAAATGTTTTTTAATATATCTATTACTTTTTCAACACTTAACTGAGATTTTAGATTTTTTAATTGACACTCCAGCTCTTTATAAACAACATCTGCTGCAAATGATATGCAAATGTGAGCTTCTATTCTCTTTTTTAAGTAATGAAAGATTGGACGTATACGTAAATCCATTTTAGATATTCGGAATGTCTTTTCAATATGCCATAACTGTTTGTATTGTTCTATTACCTCTTCATTAGATAATTCGGTGTTAGTTATATAACCCTTGAGTCCGTCCCATTTAGCATC
>JASFMY010000043.1:0-44618 GCA_050117315.1 Ignavibacteria bacterium | reverse complement strand
TCCAGATAGTTGATACATATTCAACTTTTATAAATCCAGGTGTGGAAATTCCTTTTTTTATAACCGACTTAACCGGAATTACAAATGATGATGTTAGAGATGCTCCATTCTTTGAAGATATTACAAACGATATTCTAACTTTTTTTGGTGATTCTGTCTTAACCGCACACAATTTACAGTTTGACATATCTTTCCTTAAAAATGAACTTATGAGGGCAGGATTTGAATTTGTTGAAAATCCTCAAATGTGTACGCTAAAAATTGCGCGTAAGCTTTACCCCGAATTAAAAAGCAAATCTCTCGGCAACTTGGTAAAGTACTTAAAAATACTTCATAAAAATGTTCACCGTGGTTTAGGCGATGCCATTGCAACAGCAAAGATTCTCTTAAAGATGATAGATAAATTAAAAGAAGAACACCACGTAGAAACGCTGTCGGATTTAATTAATTTTCAAGCGCTGCCGTCTTCTAAATCGTCTTTTAGAATGATAAAGAAAAAGCTGGTAACTGATTTATCAAAGCTGCCGGAGTCCCCCGGTGTTTATTTTTTTAAGGGCGCTAAAGAGGAAATTAAGTATATCGGCAAAGCCAAAAATTTGAGCAAAAGGGTTAAAAATTATTTTTCAAATACTGCTTCTCGGAAAGCAAAAAAAATTGTACGGCTTTCGTCTCGCTTAAGTTTTTATAAAACGAACACCGAATTAACTGCATTATTAACCGAAGCAGATTTAATTAAACAGAACAACCCGCCCTTGAACGACCAGTTGAAAAGGTATTCGCAAAGTTTTTTCATAAAGGTTGAAACGGAAAAAAATTTTCCGTCAATAAAGGTAACTTCCAAATTCGACTTTGACGGCAATGATTATTTCGGGCCTTATAATTCAAGGGATACTGCGGTAAACTTAAAAGAGATAATTGAAAAGACTTTCCAACTAAGGGAATGCACCGAAAAGGAATTTCAAAAAAATAAAAAGTGCTACCTGGCCGATATAGAAAGGTGCCTTGCCCCATGCATTGACAAAGGCATCACCGAAAACTATAAAAATGAAACGGAAAAAGTTTTTGAATTCTTATCGGGCAACAACCAGCTTGCGGTTAACCGCCTGCTGAACAAAATGAAATATTTTTCGGAAAGACAGAAATATGAAGAAGCAGCGGAAATAAGAGACATAGTTAATTCAGTGCTCAACCAGCTTAATAAGTCTTCAATAATCTCCGAGCCGATCAATAATGCTAATTTACTGATCGAAGTTCAGGGGTTTCCCAAAAACGATTATCTACTGATGATTGAGGGCAAAGTTTTCATAAAGGATTATTTCGGCAATGAGCACGGAAAATTTGAAAATGCTATGAGGGACTACTTTGACGGGGCAATTCATTTGTTCAACGGCATCGATAAAAAAGATTTTGAAAAAATAAAAATCTCGTTGAGCTGGATGGTTAAAAATCGGGACCGTGTAAAGGTTTATTATCTTAAAAATTTTGAAACAATGGAAGAACTTTTGCAAACTGTCTAGTCTCTTTTTACCGTACGTTTGTTCTTGTCTTTTTTGACATGCTTCATTACTTTGTTGTAGTTTTTTTACAATAAATACATTTGTTGTAGTTTATTGACAACTAATATATCTGTTGTAGTTATTTAACAACGGTGGTACAATGCCGAAAAATAATAATAAGTTTATTTTAATGGCCGACATAATAGGCAGCCGAAACAAGGAAAGCAAAAAATTAATTTCTGATTTCAAGAAACTGGTGAAAAATATATCGAGTAATAACAAAGACACTTTCCTTTCCCCGCTTACCATAACGCTCGGAGATGAATTTCAGAGTGTTGTCAAATCATTATCCGATGGTATCAACATAATATTTCAAATTGAAGAAACGATTATAAAAAAGGAATATAATTTCAAACTAAGATACATCCTTTATTACGGGCCCATCGATACGGCTATAAATAAAGAATCGGCTTACGGTATGCTTGGCGACGGTCTGACCAAAGCGAGAGAGTCACTCAATAATCTAAGACCGGCTGAAAACAGAATTTTATTGGAACTGCAAAACCGGAAATCACAAACTTTTAATATGCTTTTTTTCATTTATTCAAGTATAATTGACAAATGGAAACAAAGTGATTTTAAACTATTAACGAATTTTTTTGAATACGGGGATTACAAAATTGTTGCTCAGAAAATGAAGCGAGAAAAAGGCAACACCTGGCGAAAGGCTAAGACATTACAAATTCAGCAATACTTCACAACTAAGAAATTAATAAATGAGATAATAAAATTATGAACTTAGACTCTAAGTTAAATTTGTTAATAGCTGTCCTGGTTGAAGGCGAATTAATATTGATAATGATCTTTGCAATAATAGGAATGTACAGAGGTTACGGCTTTAAGGAAAATACCCTTTCAATTCTAAAAGGAATTTTGGAAAGAACTTTTCTAACATTCAGCCTGGTAAACGATCTGCCTGTTGCAATTATTTTTTTCGGCGCAATAAAATTGGGCACCCGCTTGGATCATTCGAATAATAAAGTGACAAACGACCAATTTCTGGTAGGCAACATTCTGTCGGTCTTTTTTGCTATAATATATTTTAAAGTCTGGGTTCTACTCACTTAAACCGTTTGAAAAAATCTGCTTTACTTCCTGCCAAAGTGAGTCGTAGCCGATTTGTTTAACTTTCTGTGAATTATATATACAAACAGGTTCCCTGTAAATCCCCATTTTTTCTACTAATGAAGAATAAGGAATTTGTGTTTTCAGAAATCTCCCCTTCCCTAAAAGTTTATTGAGAATTTCCTGGTGGAGTTTTTTTATCTTTTCCGTCATGGAAAAAAAGGAATAGAATTTCAAATCTTTGAAACTCTTTTTCTTCAAATATAAATTCAGTTTTTTATGAGTCAGCATTGACAAAGTTGTAGGGATGCAAGGTTCCAAAATAAGATCGGAAGCATAAAAGATATTTTCCGAAACAAGCGTTATATTTGGCGGGCAGTCTAAAAAAACATAATCATAATTCTTCCCGAACGATTTTAAATTATCCCTTAAAACCTTCTTTGATTTTTTTATCCCGCTAAGCAGTACTTCCATTTTTCTAAAAGAAAAATCCGAAGGCAAGATGTCCAGATTTTCGTAGTCGGTTTCTTTTATGTTGTTTTTAATAGTCTTTGTGCCGTATATAAATCTTTTGGAATCAAATTTTTTGGAGGGCTTTACTTTAAAGTAATAAGTTGAAGAGCCTTGAGGGTCCAAATCACAAAGCAAAGTCTTAAACCCGTTTTTCGCAGATAAGTAAGCAAGATTTACGCATGTAGCTGTTTTACCTACTCCGCCTTTTATGCTGTACAATGAAACTACTCTCAAAAAAAACTCCAATCATTTTAATAATGCTTCAAACTTATTCAAGTTTTCAGCCTTTATAAAATTATGAAATTTACTTTTAAATTGTTTTCTTATTTCCATCTGCCTTGTATGTTTAATAGAAATAAGCGCTCCTACAGCCGTTGCAAACATAATAGGTTCTTTTGAATCCTCCGAGTATTCTTCCAAAAAAATTTTTAACTTTTCTTTGTGAACGGAAAGATCATTAAACTCACCAAGATAATCCTGCAAACTCTTTAGCTGGTTTATAATAAATTCAATTTCTTTTTTAGGAAAAACAGATTTAAAAAACTCCAGCAGGTATCGTAATTTCTTGCACTCAATTCTGAGGTCGTGGAGTTGCGCTTCTGCTGATTTCGAAGTAATTTTCTTCCCTTTTTTAATAACGCTTTTAAGCTTTTTATTAATATAGATTTTAGCTGCTACCAAAACATTTACTAGATTTTCATCCGGCGGTTTATAATTATTTAAGTAACTATTCCAGTCGCTAAGAGTTGATTTGTAAAACTTTGAAGACAATAACCTTTTTAAGTTTGTTTGTTCTTTTTTTCTTTCAAGTTCGAGCAAATTAAAAAACTCATCGAGCCCTTCATGAACTTCAGCCGGTGTTATTTCATAATAATCACACTTTTCCGAAAGGTAGACGTCAAGATCCCGGGCATTGTTGGTCTTCCTCTGTATATCTGCAAAACGCTCCTTATATTCCGCTACAACTTCTTCCGGGAAAACTCCTTTTATTTGGCTCAATCCCGCTCTAGTCTTTCTTAATGAAGTCCTAAAATCGTGAAGAAATTCTATGTCAACATTTTTTCTAATTCCATCTTCATTTTTTTTCATTATTTCCATCAAATACAGATAGAGCTTTACAACGGCATCGTTAATAGGTTCATTTTTGTCAAATTTGAAATCAATTTTGCTTGTGTATTCACCTATTTTTAAAGAAGCTTTTTCAGAGATTTTATTAATCAAAGGGATATTAATTTGGATGAGTTTTAATTCCAACAGCAATGCTTCAAATATCTTTTTTTCTTGAAGATACCCCCTTAAAGGAGAGATATCTATAAAGTTGCCAACTAATATCTCCCTTTTCGAATCAATGACTTTAACATTTTCAATTGCGAATCTCACCACTATTTTATCGTCGCTATTCTTTACCAAATAATATTTGGTATTATTCCTGGTTTTTACAAACCGGAGAAGTGCCCGGTTTTCAATTATCTTTTTTAAATAATTATATTTTGGATCACCTTGAAAATCCGATACTGATTTGGGGATTTTGGTAATCCCTAATTTTTCTTCTTTGTTGTTTTTAATTTCATGAAGGACATACTCTTTATCTTTTTTTATTAAAAGAAGATTTTTATTTAATAATTTCCAATCATAAGTATCAAAATAGATATAATTTTCAGTGAGATTGTCCTCTCTCTCTATAGTAAAATGTTGACTAACTGTGTCGATTATTCTTTTTTGGTTTATATTTTTAGGAATTTCAAACACCGCAAGCCTAATATTAACTAATTATTAAATTAATGTTAAGGAATTGTTAAGTTGTCAAAAATAACAATAATCCGTTCATAAGACAAATTTCTTATAAGCATTTATAAATGATTATTACTAATTTATTCCAACAGTGTTAATTGGAATGATAAAATGATACTTTTGTGGAATTATTCAGACAAAAGAAAGGGATACCTTAAAAGAAATTTATCTTAATCGTTATTAGTTACCTTTTAAGACATCCCTATTTAAGATCTACATTTTCTTTACTGAGACATACCAGTTACTTGAGTCTTCCAGCATTTTATTTATTTTACCTACCAGATTATGCGGATCAACCAGATAACCTTCCAGCAGTAATGCCGATTCATATATCTGCTCAGATACGTTTTTGATATATTCATCATTGGAATTTTCTTTAAATACCTTTAATAAGTTGCGCACCAAAACATGATCTTTGTTTATTTCCAGAATAAACTGCGGTACGGATACATCTTTATTCATCTGCTGCATAATTTTCTGCATTGTTGCCGACATCCCGGTATCTGGATTTACCAAACATGCAGGGCTGTCTTTTAATCGTTTTGACTCTTTTACTTCTTTTACTTTATCGCCAAGATAAGATTTTATTTTTGCAAGCAGGCTGTCAAAATGTTTTGAATCATCTTTTGACAGGTCTTCAACTTCTTTTTCTTTTTTCTCGGTAAACTCAAATTTATCAAGCGAAGACAAGTCAACCTGGTCAACGGATTTCAACTCATAATCTTTATACTTATTCAGCGAACTCATTACAAATTCATCAATCGGGTCATACAAATAAAGAACTTCCAGGTCTTTGCCTTTAAATATTTCCAGATGCGGGTCCTGGTTTATTGAGTCCCTGCTGCTGCCGGTTTTGTAATAAATTTCTTTCTGATCTTTTTTCATCCGTTCAACATAATCTTCAAACGAAATGAGATCATCCTTGTTTTCACATTTTGATGAGTTGAAGCGTAATAATTTTTCATATTTTTCTTTGTTTGTAAAGTCGCTATAACCAAGTTTAAAAACCTTGTTGTGCTGCTTCCAGAACTCGATATATTTTTCTTTATCTTTTTCAACAAGCTTTGCTAAGTGAGATAAAATCTGGTTTGTTACGCTTGTTGCAATTTTTGAAAAAATAACATCCTCCTGAAGCGTTTCCCTTGAAATATTCAGCGGCAGATCTTCGGAATCGACCACACCTTTAACAAAGCTTAAATACTCGGGAAGCAGGTCTTTATTTTGATGCTGAATCAAAACCCTTCTTACATACAAATCCAGGCCGTAATTATCCCTGTTAAAGCCGAAGAAGTCCATATCCTTTTTGGGAATAAACAAAATGCAGCTGAATTGAATTGGAGCATCTACCGATACGTGAATAGTTTCAAGCGGTTCGTCGTTATCGTATGATAAAAATTTATAAAACTCGTTATACTGTTCTTTTTTAATATTTGACTTCGGCTCTCTCCAAAGTGCGGAAACAGTGTTTATTTGATCGCCTTTAACTTTGATAGGGAACGATATAAAATTAGAATGTTTCTTAATTATTGTTTCAAGCCTATATTTATCCGCATAATCTTTTGTATCTTCCTTTAAATGAATAATGATCTCGGTACCGCGTTTTTTAGGTTCGCTCAATTCTGTAATTTCATAAGTCCCCAAACCGTCTGATTCCCATTGAATAGCTTTTTCATCAGGGATAAACGATTTGGTTTTTATCGTAACTTTATCCGCCACCATAAAAACGGAATAGAACCCAACGCCAAATTTACCAATTATGTTGTTCGCGTCTTCCTTGTTTTCCTGGAGCTGTTTCAGAAAATCCGATGATCCCGATTTTGCAATTGTTCCGATATTGGTAATAATTTCATCTCGTGTCATTCCAATACCGGTGTCTTCAACCGTTATTGTTTTCTTTTTCTCATCGAAATCCATTTTGATTTCCAGACTTAGATCGGAATCAACGATCTCTGTTCCTTTATTCGATTGAAAACGTAGTTTATCCAAAGCATCGGATGCATTGGAAATTAATTCTCTCAAAAATATTTCCCTGTTCGTGTATAGAGAATGAACCAGTATATCAAGCAACTGTTTAGTTTCTGCTTTGAATTCAAATTTTGCAGTTTCTGTTTTCATATCGCTCATTTTCATTACCTCATTTTATTCTAATTTATAACGTGTAAAAATAATTTTTTCTAATTAAAATTTCATTATCTGTTAAATAGGTTGCATAAAAAAAGCCACGTGATTACGCAGCTTATTGAAAAATTTTTCTCGGTTTTCAGTCAAAATTTAATAAACCACTATAAATAGGTTCATTGTTTAAGATTTTCAGTGCAACATCAAATTGATTATCATATTTTAACGATTCGATTATTCTTCCGTTGCGGCCGTCAATCCTTGCCGCCAATTCCTTTTTAATTTCAATAATAATATCACTTTTATATTTATCCATTTCATCACTCTTGATTTTACCGATTATCGCTTCCAACTCTGAAATCTGGCTGCTCAGTGAAGTATAAATATCTTCTTCTTTGGATATCTCTTTCAGTTTGTCAACTAATCTTTCACTTTCCGAAGTGTAATTGTATTCCTGGTCGTTTAAATATGTTTCAAACTCGTTGAAGAGATTTTCGTTGGAAAATTCATTTATACTTGTTTCTTTATGGCTGTTAAAATAATGTGTCGCAAATTTAAAAAACATTCCTTTTGCCAATAAATTTTTAATCTGTGATGATTCAGAACCGTTGGTTACAATTGTATCCGGTACGATACCCCCTGCCGATGTCACCATTCTTTTGTTATCGGTTTCATATTCAAGTTTTGCATTTGTACCTGAGCTGTCAAATACTTTATTATTTTCCGAATAATCTACTTTCTGAATACACCTTCCACTAGGGGTATAATATTTTGCAGTTGTAATTTTAAGCGAAGTATTATAAGATAACGGAACAAGTGTCTGGACAAGCCCTTTGCCGAATGAGGTTGTTCCCAGGATTACTCCCCTGTCATGATCCTGTATAGCACCGGCAACAATTTCACTTGCAGATGCAGAGCCTTCGTCAACTAAAACAATTAAGTTGCTCTGCATTGCCAGCGGCTGTTCTTTTGCGAAATATTTTGTTTCACCTATGTTATCCCTGCCTTTCACCGATACTACCAACTGGTCCTTATTCAAAAACTTTTCACTAACATCTATTGCGGCATCCAGCAAGCCGCCCGGATTACCGCGCAAATCAAGAATTATTGATTTAACGGTTTTCTGCTCGTTAAGTTTCTTTAAAGCGTCTCCTATTTCTTTGCCTGCAGATCTTGTAAATCCGCTTAACTTTAAATATACATTGTCGCTATCTTCCGGATAAAATCCTGCGTAGGTTAAATTTTTAATTTCAATTTCTTCTCTTACGAGAACAAATGTTAATGTTTCTTTTTCACCGTCTCTTAAAATCTTTAAATCTATATCCGTTCCCAGGTCACCTTTAATGAGGGAGCTTATTTCATCGTAATTTGATCTGTCTACTTTAATCCCATCTATATGTGTAATTACATCTCCGATCATTATCCCCTGCCTTTGCGCCGAATATCCTTCGAGCAGGTCAACGACAGTTACCTTGTCTTCCCTTAAACCTATTGTTGCGCCGATGCCTCCATACTTTCCTTTTGTTATTATGTCTACATCTTTCTGTAAATTCTCATCGATGTAAACAGTATAAGGGTCTAAGGAACCAAGCATTCCTTTGATTCCTGAAATCATGAATTCTTCAGGATTTATTTCATCAACATAGTTTATGCTTATTTCCTTATAGACTCTGCCGAAAATGTCGATACTTTTTGAAATTTTGAAATATAGGTCCTGGTTGCTTCCGATAAAACCAAATGATACAACAACAATTATCGGAATTATGATATATTTAGCTTTTTTAAGCATGACTATCATTCCTTTTGCTTTCGAGTTTTTTAATTTCTTTTACAATTATTTTATGAATTTCTTCAATGGTCTTTGTACCATCAATTTTAATATATCGTTCCTCGCTTTTATATAATTTTAAATATCCTTCACGTACTTTTCTATAAAAATCCCCGTTTGATCTTTCAATTCTATCCAGCTCAAATTTATGCCTGCGGTTGACAATCTCCTCAATAGGAATATCAATAAAAAAAGTTATGTCGGGCAGGGCATTATTAATTGCAAATTTCTGAAGTTGTATTGTAAATTCTATATCCAATCCTCTGCCGTAAGCCTGATAAGCAATTGTTGAATCATGAAATCTATCCGAGATAACATAATAGTTTTTTTCCAGGGCAGGTAAAATCACTTCTCTTACCAACTGTGAACGCGCTGCGGAAAATAGTAACAACTCGGCCGCATCCGACATATGAATTTCGTCTTTGGTTAATAAAATTTCTCTTATCTTTTCGGAAACAAATGTTCCCCCCGGTTCTCTAAGGACTTTTACATTTTTATTTTCTTTCTGCAAGTATTCCGATAAAAGTTTTACCTGTGTAGATTTACCGGAAAAATCTATTCCTTCAAATGTGATAAACATATTAGAATTGTTTTATTATATATTCAAGTTTATTGGGTCTGGTGTCGATAAATTCAACATTATCGGGAAACTCTACAATTGGTTTTAATGAGCCAAGCGTATCCGTAATAGCCTGGTTATAAGTAACATAAGCCTTGATCCGGTCACTGCTCATCTGTCCGAGAATATTAATTCCTCCTCTTAAAATAACCTGTATTTTGGCAGGATATATAATCAGCTCTTTTGAGCGGGGTACTCCTTTTGTTTCAATCAGAATTTCTTCAAAAGTTTTATCGACTATTTTTTGCACTTCAAATTCTATCCCGCAGTTTGCAATATTGCTTTCAATATATTCGGGAACATTAATTTCCGCTACTATTTTTTGATTAGACTCAATCCCCGTAACAGGTTTAGAAACTGTAGTTAAACTATTTATACCGGCCAATATGCTTACCGGACCATTTATTTTAACTGTATCAGGAGTAGCTTTAATATCTCCAATTAACCCGTAACCGGATTTAAAATCGAGCTTGAGCACAGGTTCAAGAGGGACATATTTTGTATCAACCTTCTCAACTTCAAATTCAATACTGGTCGGAGAAATATCGTTTACCTGAATGCTCGAAGTAGCCCACGGGTTGTTGTCAAGCTCATTAAACAAGTTTATTTTCTGCATCCTTTCATTTTCTTTTACAACAATATTAAAGTCATTTTTCGGGCCGTAAATAAACTTGGCAAGTGTATACCCCTGCGCTTTAATCTGCAAATTAATTTTTTCGTTAGAAACTGAAGATACTGAAAACCCTTCCGGTATATCAGTAAATTTAATATCAAAGTCCACAGTAGTAAAATATTCACCATCAA
The DNA here is from genome assembly GCA_050117315.1 of Ignavibacteria bacterium. Lineage (GTDB taxonomy): Bacteria > Bacteroidota > Ignavibacteria > Ignavibacteriales > Melioribacteraceae > JANQIV01. The sequence goes on along the minus strand of JASFMY010000043.1, from coordinate 34,324 downwards.
GTGAGACAAAAATCCAGAGCAGAAATGCCGAAAACATTGTCGTCAATATTGATAAAAACTTCCTTCTCATAAAACAAATATAAAAAAAGTTAGTGAATTACAGCCGTTTAATTAGGAAAGAAAATTAATGATTGGAAAATTCCCTGAAGAAATTTAATAATGTTTCCCTGTTGGCCTTTGATATTTCCCTCCCCTTTATCGGGAATTCGGGAACAGACCGTGCAAGTTTTCTTAATTCGTGAACATTCATATTTTCAAGTTCTTCAATCAGGGGAAGTTCGGAAAGGTTTACTTCTTTTTGCTCCTCTTCTTCAATGGCGGCTTCGGGTTCCGCTTCCAAAATATTCTCACTGAACAAATCATTCTCAGCGGTTTCTTCTTTAACTTCCTCTATTACAACTTCTTCCGGCTCATCTTTAGTATAATGGTTATAAACAATATCATCTATGTTGTCGTCAGGTCTCGGGATCACATGAGAGGAAACCAGTTCACCAACTCTCTGAGCGGCAGCACACCCGGCATCAACTGCAGCTTTTACGGCTGCTACTTCGCCTTCAACTTTTATGGTAACCAATGCTCCGGTGGCAAGTTCTTTCCCGATTAGTTTAACACTGGCTGCCTTAGTCATAGCATCGACAGCCTCTATAGCTCCTACTAATCCTTTGGTTTCAATTAATCCAAGGGCTAATTGCATGTTCTACGCGGTTTTACTTTGAACGTTTCGGAATAATCAATTCAACATCTGAATGCGGACGAGGAATTACATGAACAGAAACTAATTCACCAACTCTTTGAGCTGCAGCCGCACCAGCATCAGTAGCTGCTTTTACGGCACCAACATCACCTCTTACCATAACCGTAACATAACCGCCGCCAATTGTTTCTTTACCTATCAATTCAACTTTTGCTGCTTTAACCATAGCGTCTGCTGCTTCAACTGCTCCTACTAATCCTTTTGTTTCTATCATGCCGAGTGCATCAAGTGTCATAGAAGTGCTCCCAATTTTGGTTAAATGTGTTATCGAAAATAGCTTATAGCGATATAAATGTCAATTGTAAAAAGGCTGTTACTACTTAATGGAATCAAGATAATCCTGCAGAATTACCGAGGCTGCATTTTTATCGACTAGTGATTTATCTCTTCTTTTTTTTCTTGATACAACAGATTCCATAATATTTTTTTTAGCAATTTCAGATGAATATCTCTCGTCAAAATATTCTATTGGAATTTTAATTTTCTTTTCCAGCTCTTCTCTAAATTTTTCTACCAGCAAAGTGCTTTCCGATTTCTCACCGCTTTCTTTTAGGGGATACCCCAGAATAATTTTTTCAACAGAATATTCTTTGAATAATTTTAGAAATTCTTTCCCAAAATTAGCATTATTTTCAAAGGTAACTAACGGAGAGGCAAACAGCATTAGAGGATCTGTAATTGCAATACCTATTCTTTTAATTCCGTAATCAATACAAATTATTCTTTTCTTCTCTTCGGTCATAACATTTAGTTTGAACTTTCTGCGTCAAATCTTTCCACTGAATAAATAAACTTATTTTTCTTTAATCTTTCCATTAAGCGATTTAAATGATCCAGATCATTTACTAAAACTGCAATTGTACCGTAGAAAAGTGAATCGTTAGTACTTATGTTAACTGATTTTATGTTGGTATTCTTATACGAAGTGATACTGTTGGAGATATCATTGAACAGGCCCGGAGCATCTTCTCCTTTAATACGAATGCCTGCAACAAAATATGAACCGTTGCCGCGCGGCCATTGCACGGTTACTAATTTGTGAGGCGAACTCTTCGCCATTGCAATAATATTCTTACAGTCCTTTCTATGAATTTTTATTCCTTCACCCGTTGTTACAAAACCTATTATGGGATCACCTGGAATAGGGTTGCAGCATTTTGCATAAAAATATTCAAACCCTTTATGATCACCTTCAACAACAACACCACCCGCGCTGCTCCTTGCTATATCTGCAAAATCATTGAAAGATAAATCATGGCTATCTTTTTCCTCTTTTTCATCAGGGGTGTTGATGATTTCATCTGGGTCTATTTTATCTTCAAATATTGCCTTGTAAAACTGGTTGAAATTATCAAACTTTAATTTTCTTACAAGCTTGTTGAACTCGTCAGAGTCATATATTCTTTTTGCTTTCTTTAGTTTTTTCTCCCAGATTTCTTTTCCGGCAGCTATAATTCTATCTTCTTCTTTTTTAACGTATTTACGAATATTTTGTTTGGCCTTGTGAGTCTGAACAAAACGAAGCCAGTTCTTGTTGGGGGATTGATTTTTAGAAGTAATAATCTCAACCTGGTCGCCGCTGTTTAATTTTGTATCAAGAGGGACAATCTTAGCATTTACTTTTGCGCCTATACACTGGTAACCGACCTTGCTGTGAATTTCAAAAGCAAAATCAACCGGTGTTGAATTGACCGGCAACCTTTTTAAATCGCCTTTAGGGGTAAATACATAAATTTCATCCTGGTAAAGATTGAGTTTGAAACTTGCCAGTATTTCCTGTGTTGCTTCATCTTTGGGAGCATTCTGAAAAACATCCCGAATCCAGTTAACCCATTCCTCCAGGTCCTGGTCTTTTGCATGAATGTTTTCTTTATATTTCCAATGGGCGGCAACTCCCCTTTCCGCAATCTCATGCATCTTTCTTGTGCGGATTTGTATTTCCACCAACCTTCCGCCCGGCCCGATAACAGTGTTATGAATCGACTGGTAATTGTTTTTCTTGGGGATTGAGATGTAATCCTTGAAGCGGTCTTGTATTGCTTTGTAAAGCTGGTTTATTATTCCCAGCACATAATAGCATTCGTTAGGGTCGTCGTTTTCCAAAATTATTCTTACGGCAAGCAGGTCATAAATATTTTCAAATGTTGTGTTAAGTTTTATCATCTTTCTGTAAATACTGTAAAGATGTTTAGGCCTTCCGCCAATCTCAAATTTTAAACCGTGATCCAATAGCCTTTCCGCAATCGGTCCTATGAAACTATTTATAAATGCTTCTCTTTCTTTTCTTTTACTTTTTATTTTTCTTGCCAGATCGTTATAGGCTTCCTTATTAAGGTATTTAAAGGAAAGGTCTTCCAGTTCCCATTTTACCTGTCCCAACCCAAAACGGTTAGCAAACGGCGCATAAATCTCAAGTGTTTCTTTTGCTATTCGCCTTTGTTTATTCGGGGGGATAAAATCAAGTGTTCGCATATTATGCAGGCGGTCAGCAAATTTAACAAGCATTACCCTTACGTCTTTTACCATTGACAAAAGCATTTTCCTGTAATTTTCAGCCTGTGTTATGTCCTGTCCTTTAAATACACCGCCGATTTTTGTTACACCGTCAACAATCTCGGCAACAACTTTATCAAATTCTTTTTCTATAAAATCAAGACTTATATCCGTATCTTCCACAACATCATGCAGAAGTGCGCTTACTACCGAAACATGGTCAAGCGGAATTTCATTTGCTACTATTAAAGCTACCTGGTAGGGGTGGTAAAAATAAGGTTCTCCCGAGGCACGGAAATCATTTTTATGAGCCTGGTATGAAAGCGAAAAAGCCTTCTTTATTAATTCAGGTTTATAAACGGGCAGATTTATCCGGCATGCTTCAAGCAAATCGTCAATCATCTTTTTATGTTTGGGATTTATAATGTCCATCTGCCTACTTTTTTACCCTATTATTTAATTAGATTTTTCAAAAAATCAACAAAATAATTATTCCCCGTAAATTTGTCCCTTTAGTTGTGCAACAATATTTTCCACCTGAAGTTTCTTTTCTTTTATACTTTCGTCAAGATTTTCATTATCGCCGCATGATTTTATAACTTCATTATATTTGCTTACTGCAGATAAATCTTCGCCCATTTCACGGTATAAATTAGCGATCTTCATTTTATATTCGATTTCACTGTAGATGTTCAACTGGTTATTTGATGCATAAGAATCAATAACCTTCTGGTATGTTTCTATTGCTTTCCTTTTGTCAAATAATGAATATGCTTTGGCCAGCCCGTTAAGAAAGATCCTGTTGCCCGGATATTCTTCAAGTACTTTATTGCAGACTTCAACCGCTTTGTTGTAATCACCTTTGCTTATATACGTCCAGATTAAAATGTTATAAGCTGTTTCTTTGCCGTAAAAAGATAACTCTATTGATTCTTCAATAAGTTTTAAGCCTTCCTCCCTTTCGTCGTTTATAAATGGGATCCAGTTCAAATCCTTTGTCAGTTCGCTGCTCCAGTATTTATAAGCCCCGATAGCAACATAAGCTTCGTAAAAATCGGGATTCATCTCAAGGCATCTTTCAAAATAACCGATTGAAATTAGTCCGTCCGCCAAAGCGTTTAAATAATCTTTTGTAAGAGTATGGTATTGACTGACGTAACTTTTGGTCAATGCATAAAAATAATTTGCCCATAAATCATCATCGTCCTTATCAAGCAACTCTTCGCTTAAGTTTTCAGCGTCTTCCAGAAGCCCGGTAATTTCATCATCATTTTCTATATTCAAATCGTTCTGCATCATCATTAAAGCAACAGCATGGTATATTTTACCAAAAGGTAAACCCGGTTTATTCGCATCAAGTTCACTAAATATTTTTACGGCTTCATCGTAGTTGTGATTCCAAATTTCGTTAATTCCGTGTTTCAATAGCGAATCAACTTCGGCATCGGGAAATGATTGGCCGAATACATTGATATTATATACGAATAATATGATAACGATAATTTTATTCATTGCTGCAAATATTAATACTATTGTGTTTTTCTACCTAAAATAGATAACAGACTCACAAAAGGTGAAAAAGGAGGCGTATAATTATAATCTATTTCCGTTAAACTTGTTACTTTATTTTTATTATAAATCATAGACGAAATTAAATCTCCGTATCCGGTTACTTCACCATTACCGAAAAACTCAGCGCCCAAAATTAGTTTTGAATACTTGTCGTAAATAATTTTCCCAAAAACATTTTTACTTCCCGGCATAACTTTTACCAGGTTAGGTACAACTGCACTTATTGTTTCAAAGTTAGACCTTGTTTGCCCGGCTTCTTCGGAACTTAAGCCAACAGCTACATAAACATTATCAAAAATTTTCACTGCAATATTTTTGATAACAGGTTTATAAAAACTATACCCCCCGGCGGCGTTTTCGCCGGCAACATGTCCTTGTTTATGCGCTAATGTTGCCAACGGTAAATACATCGGCCTGCCGGTTATTTTGTTTATTACTTCACAGCAGTCTCCGGCAGCATAAATGTTAGGGTCTGTTGTTTTTAACTTATTGTCAACTTTGATACCGTTATAGTTCCCTAAACCCAAATTTGCTGTTTGCGCCAAACTGCTGTTCGGTTTGAAACCGGCTGCGGACAATACCAGATCAACTTCAATAAACCTGCCGTCTATTTTCACATTTGTTATTTTATTTTCTTTATAAAAGAATTTTAGGCCGGATTGATTACCGTAAAATTTAATATTGTTTTTTGTTAATTGTTCTTTAACCAAATTTTGAATTTCGGTTTCGGAAGACGGCAGCGGATTTCTTTCTTTTTCAATTACTATTACTTCCATTCCCTGCTTTGCAAAAGCTTCCGCGGACTCCAAACCGATATAACCGGAACCGATTATTACAACTGATTTCACACTGTTTGATTCAATATAATTTTTGATTTTTAAATAATCGGAAACAGACTTTAGATAGAAAAGATTGCAAGGATTGTAGAGATCCAGCCTTACTTTGTTATTAACAGAGCCGGTACAAAGTATAAGTTTATCGTAAGAGAAATTTACAATGGAATTATCATTTAGGTTTTTCACGGATATACTTTTGTAGCGCCTGTCAATACTTTCTACAAAATGTTTGGTATAAACCTTTACGCCTTTGTTTTTATAGAATGATTCAGCCGTGAAAAAGACAATATCTTTATAATCTTTTATTTCACCGGACAAAACATAGGGCAGCTCACATGTCCCCGTGGAAATGAATTCTCCCGCTTCAAAGAGAATTACTTCAGCATCAGGATTAACTCTTTTGGCTTTTGCCGCAGCGGCGGGTCCGGCCGCATTTCCGCCGACAATTAATATTTTACCGGGTTTATACATAAAAACCAAAATTGACTAAGAAATATAAGAAATAAATGGTTTTAATTGATTGGTGTGTTTTATTTATTGTATTTGTTAAATATCCATAGAACCTGAAACTTATCTCTTGAACTTAGAACAATATAAAATCCCCGAAATCTTTATTTATCCCGTTAGGGGAAAGATTACGGGGATTTAGAAAGTCCGAAGGTCTTAGCTGTCTACTTAATCCTATCCCCTACTTAACCATCAACATTTTTTTATATAACGTCTTGTCCATAAAGGTAATGCTGTAAAAATATATGCCTGATGAATATCTGCTTCCGTTCCATTCTACTTTGTGAGTCCCAGCAGAACCAATTTCATTTACAAGCGTTTCTACTTCACGACCGAGTATATCGTATATTCTTACTTGTACTCTTCCTTCCGATGGTATGCTGTAGTTTATTGTTGTTGTGGGGTTGAAGGGATTCGGGTAGTTGCTTAGAGTCAGCTCTTCTTCAATATCTGTTGTTATTTCTTCTTGTGAAGGAATAATAACGTCTTGCCCTAAATTTCTTAGTTGGTTTTTAGCAAACTTTGCAGCAGCATTTTCAGGATAGCTTGCCAGCATTTCACCGTATACTTCTATTGCTTTCTCGCTTTCTCCAAGAACATATTCGTAAAGAAATCCCTTTGACAAGAGTGTTTCCCCTATCAATTCTTCATTATATGTTCTTGAATTTTCCCCGCCGTAACTTAATAGTATTTCATCGGCTGTTTTTAATGCTTTATCGTAATCTTTCTTATAGATATAATAATCTATCAATTTATGTTTTGCCTTACCGTGTAATATCGACAGCTCTTTATCATTCATTATTGCTTCGGCAAAACTTTTCAATCCTTCATAGTCCTCAATTTGTTTGTATGAATGAACGGCAAGATTAAGAGCAGTGGATGCAAATACGGATGCGGTGTTTGATCCGATAAAAGATTTACATTCTTCTATTATTGATTGAAAATCACCGGAGTATTTGTTTTTATCAAAAATCCCTTTTGATATTTCATCATTTACCTTTGAGAGAATTCCATGGTAAGAACTATTTATCTTTCCAAATTCCTCATTTGTTGTACCCGTGTTCCCAGATAATGATGTAGAGTTTTTTAATAAACCACTGCATATATCATAGTTGCCCCAGGTAACATTTCCAATTGTAGTTGTGTAGGGATCACCGCTAAAGGTCCCGCCGTTCTGAACATAGACATACGATGTCCCGTCTGTTAAAATATCATGTTCATTATTGCAAAATTCTACACCGCCCAGAGTAAAACTGGAACCGCCTATGTACCAAGTAGCAAGTTCGTGATTTTGAAAGTAAGTTCCGTTTCCACCGGCTATTTCACCTGAAGTATTAAAAAAGTACCCTGCGTATGCGTCGGGTACATTATTTAGGGTAATACCCCCTAAATATAAATTTGTTGAATTAAATGTGAATAAGCATCCTTCCTCTTCCTCAGACCAGGGTATTATTAGAACTTCTTCAACTCTGGCGTTAGAGCAACTGCTAATGCTGAGGCTTCTTGCGGCCAAATAATACAACTGCGGATATGATGAGTTAAGTATGCCGATCTTGCCGTTAACGATTGTAGAATACTGGCCATCACCATAAACATAAACAGTACTCGATTTATCGGCGAACCTGATATCTTCATTATGAGTTCCTGGCACTATGTAAATATTATCATTCAAATCAGAATTATCTATTGCAGTTTGTATTAAACCGCAATAACCGTTTTCACCGTGAGGGCCTAGTTTTGCACGCAGACCGTTTACTGTTGCACTTCCGCTTACGCTTAACGTTCCGCCATCGATAATTATGGAGTAGTCATTTAAATTTACTGTTACGCCAGATTTAATTGTAAGATTATTAGGACACAAAATATCACTTGTGATTGTATGTGTTTTCCCACCGGCTCCTATCCATGTTTTGGGATAATTTGAAAGTGTGCCGGTGTGAGTAGTTTTTAAGACTCTAAAATTTATTGGGACAGGATTATTATCATGATTAGCAGCGTAATATGCTGCATAAACATCTCCTCGTAAACCATGACGAACGAGAGGGCCATCGTTCCATTTTGAAACCTGTGTCTGCGATCCACTGCTGCTAACCGGATACCCATCTTGAATTACACGGATTGAATGATCGCTATATGGTTCATAACAACCATGAGTGGCACTTCCTTCAGAAGTAGAAATATATGAGGGTTGTCCATCGTTTGAATAAGCTGAATCAGAAAAGAATTTTAATTCTTCGTCATTTTGGAGCCAATAATCTCCGATTCCTTCTGTTACGGCCCACGCATAACCATGACAATTATGAGCTCTGGTAGGGTCATCTATGATTGTAGCATCTAAACTATAATAATTTATCCAATATTGCGCCCAGGCATTATCGTAATATGGCGTTCCACTTAAAATCATTGCACTTACAGCTCTTCCTTCCGGAGTATAAATAGTTTGCGAATGCATTTTTTCTGTAAAAGAAAAAAGAATTAATATTACTAGTGTCAGAAATACCTTAATTGATTTAAAAGTTACCATTGTTCACCTCCTTTAATTACCAATGAAATCATTGGATAAATTGATTATTTGAGAAGTAATTTCATCATTTGGTATCCTGCCGTTCTTCTGTAAATAACTAATTCCTTCTATCGTAAGCATTATATCTTGTTTGCCTGTTTCATTCCTGCTGAGTAATCTTGATAATGAATATATATTTGATTCAAGTGTTTCTATAATGACAGATTGCTTTTGGATTTTTATTTTGTATTTTTTTACCAATTCTGAAGTCAGTAAACGTAACTGTTCACTGTCGAATTTACTAACTAAAACGGGGTTCCCAATTAAATATTCAATAAACTGAATTTGAAAAGGCATTTGGATACCTGAAGCACTCATTGTATTATCCTGTGGATCCATTTGGATATAATACTTGATGACTTCATTGGTTACATCTGGTCGATTAAGTAATTCACCAACTCCATTAAATCCTTGATAAAGCTGTTCGTAGTATTCATCTACTTCAGAAAACAGAAAGAATGACCTGGTATATGCACAATTAATATATGCTTTTATCAAGTCTTCGGTTGACATTGCTTTCAGTTCATTGTTTGGGATTTGCATAAGTTCTTTTTTTTCTTTCGGAGATATGCTTTTCCATTCGGATGAATTGATATCAACATAATCCGAAAAGTTTAATTGGTGATAAATACGCCAACTAATATTCTTGTATTTGCTCATATCTTGCCCGAAAATCGAACAAGTGGAAACGAACAAACATAAAACGAGAAAAGATTTGTTTAACATTTTCACCTCCTATAAAAGTTGATTAGTTTTGTTTAATATTTACCAGAAATTTGAAAATCATTTTTAATATTATTGCTATCAAAGGATTTATTGGTTAATAAACATGTATTTTTGTACTTGGTTAGATTTTTCTGTACTGTTTAATTATTATTAACCGAACCCTCACAGCAATTAAAAAGTAAGCAGCACAAGGATATATACACAAGCCAAATTGGTTTTGGGATTTTGTCTTTATTTCGAACTCACCTAAATCCTCTCTTAAAAAGAGAAGATTTTATGGTAAAATCCCAAACCCAATTTGTAACAAGTATATTATTACTAACCGTTTCATTTTTATCCTCTATATTTGTATTATATTTTAGCTTTTGGTTTATTCTCAATACGATTTTTAAATTATTATAAATTCAACTAAACATACCGGATACTATTATCCAATCAAGCTTTAGTTTAAATGGATGTAGAAATTTCACCAAAGACAAATAGCTACAAAAACAACGTAGCATAACAATAGAAAACTTATTTACGTAAGGTCTTTATTTCTGTCATTGAATCACTGAAGAGGAAAAATATTTCAATTATTAATTAATCAATATTCACTTTTATGTCAAGCTTTAAAATATCAATCTATATTAACAAACTACTTACTATAGAAATACATACATGGTTTTGAATATTTACACCGTACCTTTAACCGATTACCACTGAGGCTGTCTAGGGAAAAGAATAAAGTTTCTGCAAAATAAAAAATCTGTCGAATCCCGCATTTCGCATAGGCGTCAGCTTAATACGAAATATTTATTTTTTAGCAATAGCCCCAACTTTTTCAAGATGAATCCCTACGGGGCAAGTTGGGGAAAGGATGATTGACACACAACTATGGACTTTCACGGTAAAGGATCCTTCGGATAGCCCAAATCATTAGTTTTTTTTTGGACTAAAGTCCGAGAATTTTAGGGTAATATTAACCTCCGGCATGAAGAGTGTGTTGCAGAATTCAATTAGGTGCTTCAATAGCCACGTGCTTCAGCACGTTGGAAATAAAGAAACCGAATAGAATCCGGGCTTTTCACACGGGGATCACTTCCGTGAAGCCCAAATATTAGAGAACTAAAGCCCAGAGTTTTTGTTGCCAGGCGTACTTATTGCCCACGACCTGAAGCCTGCCCGCAGCGGCGGGGATCGTGGCTATGATTATTTATTTTAGTAATGCAACACACCCTTCATGCCGGAGCTATAAAACATTACATTCATTGTTAACCCATGTTGATAAATTTGCCACCAAGTATTTGTTCTTGTTGCCCCCGAAGAAATTATAACTTATTATTTTGAATCAACTTAGGATTTTGCCTATCAACGTGGGTTAAGTTGACGCCTATGCGCAATTCGGGGGTCAGTGACGATAGTAAAAATTTTATTCAGTTAATAAATAATTATTTCTCTCCTTTTTCTCATTTGCCGAAATTGTGAAAGTAAAAGTTGTGATATAGGCTAAAACAAATTGACTTTGACGGAGCGTATGAATATTCAAATACCGCAAAGATTTCATTCATGAAACCTCAAACACTACTAACGGAATTTGAATTATTTCAAAATTACCCGAATCTGTTTAATCCTACAACAACAATAAAATTCACACTCCCCTCTCCTTCCCCAATGCTGTCAACTTAAGGATTGTCATTCCGTGATGGGTTTACACGGGAGCTATTTTGCTGCAAGATTCCCGATAAAGGCACTCGGGAATGACTCATATATAACAACAATATAGTCTTAAGTGGACAGTATTGTTCCCAAGAAGAGGGGTCGGGGGTGAGGTCGTTTGTTTCTCTCAAAGTTTACGATATCCTCGGCAACGAAGTAGCAACACTGGTGAACGAACAAAAACAGCCGAGAATTTATGAAGTAAATTTTAACGGCAGTAATCTCTCAAGCGGGATTTATATATACAAGCCAAATTGGTTTTGGGATTTTGTTTTTATTTAAAACTCACCTAAATCCTCTCTTAAAAAGAGAGGACTTTATGGCAAAATCCCAAAACCAATTTGCAACAAGTATATAAATTATCGTCACTATCGTTTATCTTAAATAAGGAAAATAACTTTGCTGAAATAAAAAAGACACTTTACGTGTAATGCAGATTTCCAATCTGCGTTACTGGTTCTTTTGAAAATAAAACTTTACAAAAAAATTACCATTCTTTCATCCACTTTATTATTTTTGAATATTCATTATCCAAAATAAAATCTTTCATAATAAAGACGGATCAGATATGAAAAATAAGAATTCAATCCTACTGCTAGCGTTTTTTATTTTATGCAGCGTTAGTATTTTTTCACAGCAAAAAGCAACAATAATAGTTAATGCTGATCAAACCGGCGATGTAATAAGTAAACATATTTACGGACATTTTTCGGAACACCTCGGTCGCTGTATTTACGGAGGAATCTGGGTTGGTGAAGATTCCGAAATTCCCAATACAAAGGGGATTAGAAACGACGTGCTTGAAGCATTGAAAAAAATTGAGATCCCAAACGTTCGCTGGCCTGGCGGCTGTTTTGCAGATGAATATCACTGGATGGATGGAATTGGTCCAAAAGCGAAAAGACCTAAAATGATAAACACTCATTGGGGCGGAGTTGTTGAAGACAACAGTTTCGGCACACACGAATTTATGGATTTTTGTGAACTCGTTGGAACAGAACCTTACTTTTGCGGAAATGTTGGTAGCGGGACTGTAGAGGAAATGTCTGAATGGGTTGAGTATTTAACATTCGACGGCGAGAGCCCTATGAGTAATTTAAGAAAACAGAATGGAAGAGCAAAACCCTGGAAAGTTGAATTCTGGGCTGTAGGAAACGAAAATTGGGGTTGCGGCGGAAATATGTCTGAGCAATTTTATGCAGATCAATATAAACGATATGCTACTTACTGCCGTAACTATGGCAATAACAAACTCTTCAAAGTAGCCAGCGGTGGTGTACCGGGCGATTTTGAATGGGTTGAGACAGTTATGAAAAATGTTGGACCTAATTTAATGCAAGGTATTGCGCTTCATTATTATACTATTACACATAACTGGCAATATAAAGGTTCGGCAACTGAATTTGATGAAAATGAATATTTCAAAACAATTAATAGCTGCCTGGGAATTGAACATCAAATTAAAAGTTATATAAACATTATGGATAAATATGACCCGGATAATAGAGTAGCTTTGATTGTTGACGAATGGGGCAACTGGTTTGAAGTAGAACCTGGAACAAACCCGGGCTTTCTTTATCAGCAGAATACACTTCGTGATGCAATTACTGCTGCAACGAGTCTAAATATTTTTAACAGATATTGCCATAGAATTAAAATGGCAAACATTGCACAGATAATTAATGTACTACAGTCATTAATTTTAACTAAAGATGATGATATGCTGCTTACTCCAACTTATCATGTTTTTGATATGTTTAGAGTTCACCACGACGCTGAACTTATCCCCCTATACCTTTCATCCCCTGATTATATAGCCGGTGATAAAAAGGTGCCCGCCGTTAATGCTTCAGCTTCAAAAGACAAAGGCGGGAATGTTAATATTACTCTTGTTAATGTTGACCCTAGTAATTCAATCGAAATTACTTTAGATTTTCGCGGCAATGAATTCTCAACCTTTTCCGGAAAGGTAATTACTGCAGAAACTATTCAATCACATAATACTTTTGAAAATAAAGAAGTAGTAAGGATGAAATCTTTTGATGACTTTGAAAGTGATTCGAATATTTTAAAAATTAAAATGCCTGCTAAATCGGTTGTTAGTATTGCTTGCGAAGAGTAGAAAGCGCCAATAATTTCTTAAGACAAATCCCCTCTTCTTTGCATGTAGAGGGGAGAGACTGGGTATGAGGTTGTTGTCTCTCCGAAAGTTGACGACATTCTTGGTGAAAAGATCGTAACACTTGTTGATCACGCAATTATTCTGCCATCATATTTCTGTTATGCAACAGAAATCTAGGAAATTCTAATTTAATTGTCTCACAGTATCCTTAAATTTAATTCCCATACTTTCCAATTCTTTAAGAACAGGTTCATAAATTTCAGGCATATTTGGAATATAAACCCCGGTTAAATTAATTTTTTCTTCAATTATTAGTTTAGTTGCTATAGCAGCAGGCAGACTGACTGTTCGTGACATTGAGCTGTCGCCATTGGGAATACCGTAATCAATCAACAATGAACAGATGTGTTCTGTTTTACCGTCCGGGTATTCCGCAATAAAATCATGCTGCAGCAGTATCATATCTCTTTCGCCTTTTTTATAGGGCATCTTTTCAAGCATCCTGTTAGCCAAAATGTCAATATAACTCGGTGGATTTGCACTAACTTTTTCATCACCGAGTAGTCCAAGCCATTCCAGTCTTTGCATTATTTCAGAATTAGTATCAATATCAAGTTTAGCTACTAGTTTAGCTTTCAAATTTTCTGTAGTTTCCAAACCTATTAATGAAGCCGTAACTTCGGCAAATGTTTTATTTGTTAGTTCTTCCCTTTCCGTGTCATCTAAAAACCCTAGGTTTGCTATTTTCAATAATGTATCGCTCCAGCCGTTATTCCTGAAGGTTCCCCTGAAAATAGTTTTTGCATCATCTAGCCCGTATAAATCTTTATAGATCATTGAATCCCGGTTCGGGTAAACTTCCATTACACCGAGCGATTCAACATTTTTCTGCCAATGGTTCTTAAATAAATCTTTGCCGTCAATTCTAATATCTTTGCCGTCTTTTAAGTAGTGAGCGGAATTTCTTCCCGCCATTACAACACCCCGCGGGCTCCATGAAAATTTATACCCGAACGGGTTATCGTTTGCTTCCGGCGCCGGAAGTCCCCCGCAGACAGATTCAAACGACTTTATCTTTCCGTCTTTCTTTTCAACTTCGTGAATTATTTTCATTGCAGACATGTGGTCAATGCCCGGGTCCAATCCAATTTCATTTAAAAGTAAAATTCTTTTTTCTTTTGCTTCTTTATCTAGAGCTTTCATAGCCGGGCTGACGTACGAGGTTGTAACCATTTGGGTATTGTGTTTCAAACAAAACTCTGCGACCGTTACGTGATAGGTATAGGGCAAAAGGCTTATCGCAACATCTGCATCTTTTACAACTTCTTCCAGTTTGTTTCCGTCTTTAACATTCAATTCAAGTGTTTTACCTTTCGGGTGACCGTCAATCAAAGCATCCGCTTTGCTTACTGTTCTGCTGGCAACTAATAACTCAATATCCGGCTGATTTAACAGGTATCTTACAAGCGGTTTTGTAACAAGTCCGGCTCCGAGAACGAGAACTTTTTTCATTTCAATTTCCTTAGATAGTTTGGAAATATTTTTTTAATTACTCATTCAAGGGCAAATACTTTACATAAATTCCTTTATGTATTCGTACTTGGGTGTTAATTTTCCTTTATATAAAATTACTGCTCTTTTAATTTCCGGTGGATATCCGGCTTCGTCAAAAGGTTTTGACAAATCAGCTTCTACAATTCCGTTTACAAACGAGAATAACGAGTTGCTGAATTCAACAGAGGAATCAACGGGCAATTCGGCCGGTAAGTTGTCAACAGTAATGTTTACTATTCCTTCACCTTCAAAACCGTCGGTGTAATTATCATTTTGAGGGTTATAAATAAATGCAGGATTGTCGGGTTTCGTCGCTTTGTAAGTAATTTCAACCGAGCCGTTAATATCACAGCTTATGTCACAAATAACTTTCAGTTTATATTCTTCCTTTTGAAGGAATTCTTTTGTAACCAACCTCGGATATTTTTCGGTCCAGTAAATACAGTTTATTAATACATCTATTTTCTTTAGATAATTTTCAAACTTTGATTTGTACTTTTCCGGGTGCTGGTAATAATCTTGAAGGTCAAATAAATTGTTAATATTGATAGGCTCAGCCAAATCTTTTTCTTGAAACACAGTCTTGTACAATAAATTTGTTTTAGGGAACAAAGTACTGTTCAAATATCCGGGAGTAATTTCTTCAAACGGGAGAAGATCAAAAATTTCCTGTGCGCCTTTTGACACATTACCGTATCCGGCGAACCCGAAAATGTACGGGGCGAAATTATCAGGCAAGCCTTTCTCTTTTATTTCTTCTCCGACTTTTTTGATCTCTTCTTTTGCATCCGAGATATCTTTATATTGATAAGCCTGCTTAACTTTTAGAAAAGGTGTTTTGTATCCAAGGGATTTTAGCCTTTGTCCGAAACCATAAAGCGCATCAACCATTCCTGCCAGGCCGGCATATTTGCCAAAGAAAACAAGCCTTCTTCCTTTTTCATCTGTTATTATTTCATAATCAATTAAAGTGCATTTCAAATCCATTAATCTTTTCAGCATACCCATGTTATAATCCTGACCTTTAATGGTATGCGAAAAATAGATATAAGTTTTATCAGCCATTAAAAGTTTTGCAGGTATTTCTTTCACGGCAAAAATAACGGGACATTTACTTAAATCTGAATTTATTTCAGCTCCAGCTTCAACGTATTCTTCGTGCGAAAAAGCTCTTCTTTCAAAAGGTTCAACAACCGTCTGAATTCCAAATTCTTCTTTTAACTTTTTGACATGTTCCGGAATTATCGGGACTCTTCTTTCCCAAATGTTTTTATCTTCTTTTCTTACGCCGATTATTCTTTTCATAGTTACTTCGTGAATGAATTTTTCTCATTGCAACTATAAGATTTCTCACCCCCGACAATGTCGGGGGTTTCGAAATGCCAATTACTCTTATATATCAAATTTAATGCCTTGAGCCAACGGCAGCTCAGTGCTCCAATTTAATGTATTTGTCTGTCTTCTCATGTAAGCTTTCCATGCATCCGAACCCGATTCACGTCCTCCGCCGGTTTCCTTTTCACCGCCGAAAGCGCCGCCAATTTCAGCGCCTGATGTTCCTATATTTACATTTGCAATACCGCAGTCCGAGCCCCAATGTGATAAGAATGTTTCCGCTTCTCTCATATTTGTTGTAAAAATTGCAGAAGACAATCCTTGCACAACATCGTTGTGAATTTCAATAGCGTTGGCAACTTCGCCTTTATATTTTATTAAATATAAAATCGGTGCGAATGTTTCTTCCTGCACAATTTCATAATGATTTTCTGCTTCAACTATAGCCGGTTCAACATAACAGCCGCTTCCGTATCCCTTACCGGATAGTACTTTCCCACCGATAAGAATTTTACCGCCTTCTTCTTTTACTTTTTCCAAAGCAGCTTTAAAATCTTCCACAGCGCCTTTATCAATTAATGGACCCATGTGATTTTTCTGTTTCATCGGGTCGCCGATTTTTACAGTTTTGTATGCTTTAACCAAAGTCTGTTTTACTTTATCATATATCGACTCGTGGATTATTAAACGTCTTGTCGATGTACATCTTTGACCCGCAGTACCGACAGCACCAAAAACTATTGCAGGGATTGCCATTTTAAGATCAGCGTCAGGAGTTAAAATTATTGCGTTATTTCCTCCAAGTTCAAGAATGTATTTCCCGAATCTTTTTGCAATTACTTCAGCAGCATGCCTGCCGACTGCTGTGGAACCTGTGATTGAAACTAAAGGAACCCGTTCATCATTCAGCATTCTTTCGCCGACTGTTTTGCCTCTGCCTATAACTAATGAAAATAAACCTTCCGGCAGTTTATATTGTTTTATTACCCCGGCTAAAATGTTTTGAACTGCAATGGCGGTTAAAGGAACTTTTGACGAGGGTTTCCATAAATTTGAATCGCCGCAAACAGCGGCTATCATAGCGTTCCAAGACCAGACTGCAACCGGGAAGTTGAATGCAGAGATTATCCCAACTACTCCCAGCGGGTGATATTGATCGTACATTCTGTGCAAAGGCCTTTCCGAGTGCATTGTAAAACCGTAAAGCTGGCGCGACTGGCCAACCGCAAAATCACAAATGTCAATCATTTCCTGAACTTCGCCTAAACCTTCCTGGATTGATTTACCCATTTCGTAAGTAACTAATTTTCCAAGCGGTTCTTTGTATTTTCTTAATTCATGTCCAATGACTCTAACAATTTCTCCTCTTTTTGGAGCCGGAACTTTTCTCCATTGTAAAAAAGCTTCATGAGCTTTTGCAACAACTCTTTCATAATCTTTCTCATTCGCCTGGTATACACTTGCAATATATTTCCCGTTGATAGGCGAATACACTTTTAGTTCTTCACCTTTTGCTGTACCGTACCATTTTAATCCTGTTGACGCGCCGTAATTTTTTCCTTTTATTCCAAGTTGTTTTAAGAATTCCATTTTTAACCTCTCGATCGTTTCATTTTTCCATTTAACTTTTATATGCTGATTTTATTCCTATTTTTTCAAGTATTGATTTTAGACTGATTTTCATCATTTTTTTTTCTATATCGACCTGCACATCTGCAAACAAATCTAAAAAGTAGTCGTTAAATTTCTGCGAGACATCCTGCGAATTACCGCCATCCTTGTTGACATGCAGGTGAAAAGCTTTTCTATCTTCAATAGAACAATAGATTTCCTGCAAGTGTATTTTCTTCGGGGTTTTCTTAAGAACAAAACCGCCGTTTGTTCCTTTTACACTTTCAACAATATTGTTTTTAGCCAGTAATGAAAGCAGTTTTCTGAGCTTTGATGCGTTCACGCCTATCTTGTTTGAAATAGATACACTGCTTTGAGGTTCGGGATATGTTTCTGCCAAAAAGCACAAAGCTTTTACAGAATTTGATAATTTTGTAGAAGCCGACATAGTATTGTTAAACTGTTACACATAGTGTAACATATTTAAAATTAATCTGCAATTAAAAAATGGATTTCCCGGTAAAATTTAATTTCTTTAAATTATTTTTTAATATAATTGGGCTCTATGAAAAACAAATTATACATTGTCGCTACTCCTATAGGCAATCTGGGAGATATTTCAAAAAGAACAATCGATACCTTAAATGAAGTAGATTTTGTCTGCTGCGAAGATACAAGGGTTACAGGATCACTGTTAAAACATCTAAAAATTTCTAAGGAATTAATTTCATTCAATGCCAAAAGTGAAACAAAAAAGATAGGATATGTTATTGAAAGAATTTTAAATGGTGAATCGTGCGCACTTGTTTCAGATGCAGGTACACCAGGCATATCCGACCCAGGGGTAAGACTTGTTCATGCTTCAATAAATGAATTTATTGAAGTCGTCGGTATACCGGGACCTAATGCTGCAATACTGGCTTTGAGTATTTCAGGTCTCCCCACAGATTCTTTTGTTTTCGAGGGATTTATTCCTCAAAAAAAAGGAAGGCAGAAAAAACTAAAAGAATTAGCAAAAGAAAAAAGGACTATAGTTTTATACGAATCTGTTTACAGAATAGAAAAACTTTTAAATGAATTGAGTGAATATATGCCCGACCGGTTTACCGTAGTTTGCAGGGAGTTAACAAAAAAATTTGAAGAATGCTGGAGAGGTTTACCTTCACAAATTATTGAAGAGCTGGATTCAAAAACTATTAAGGGTGAGTTTGTTGTAATTATCGCTCCGATTGGTTGGAAATAACTTCCTAAATAATAAATATTTTTTTCCATTCGTATTATAGGCTGATGCTTTGTATTGATTAACTACCGGTAGGATATCATTCTTAATGGTGGTATATGATTTCTTGATGATAGGATACCATTTCTTAGCAGTCGATTATCATTTCCTTGTGATAGGATACCGTTTCTTAGCGGTCGATTATCATTTCCTCGTGGTAGGATACCGTTTCTTAGCGGTCGATTATCATTTCCTTGTGATAGGATACTATTTCTTTGCGGTAGTATATCATTTCCTGGCGACGGTTTATTATTTCTTACCGGTTGTTTATGGTTTCTTTTCATTTGACCGCTCTCTTTAGAGGGTGTGTGATAATTCGTTTTTTTGAAAAATGTTTTAATTTCATTAAGAAAACGAAACAAAAATTTTCTTGACACCCTATTTTCACACACACTCTAAAACTGTGGGTTGGCTATTTTCGCACAGATTCATTAACTGTTTTTATTTGTGCTCCTTATTTTTGCTCCTTTTTTATTTAACACACTTGGCTTTTATAGTATTCTTTAATACTTAATCTGTTTTTCAATTTGTTTATTTTTTTTAAGCAATCATTCGCTGCCATATTCAATGAGTGAATGCACTTCGTAATTTTTAAGTTTTTCTCTTCCCTGTAGAAATGACAGTTCAATTAAAAAAGAAATCTGTACAACTTCGGCATTTACCTTCTCAACTAAATTGCATGCGGCTTCCATTGTACCTCCGGTAGCAAGCAAATCATCATGAAGCAAAATTTTATCACCCGGCTCTATTGCATCTTGATGAATTTCAATTTTGTCTGTTCCATATTCTAAAACATAAGTTTCGCTTACAGTTGGGGCAGGCAGCTTACCCGGTTTCCTGATCGGGATAAACCCGGCGCCAAGTTTTTCTGCTAGCGCACCGCCAAAAATAAACCCTCTAGATTCTATTCCTATTACTTTCGTAATATCTTTATCTTTTGCTAATTGGTAAAGTTCATCTAAAGCCGCTTTAAAGCCGCCCGGATCTTTTAGCAATGTTGTTATATCTTTAAAGTCAATTCCTTCTTTCGGGAAATCGGGTACACTTCTGATTAGTTCTTTTAAGTTCATCTTTACTCCTTAAGTTCTTGTAACTTTTCTATTGATATAATTCAAAAATTCTTTTTCGGAATAACAGTTTATTACTTCCTCTTTCTGCAGTCCGCCTTTCCTTCCTATCATAATTCCATATTTTATATCTGATATTCCTTTCGTTGAATGGGCGTCTGGGTTAATTGCAAATTTACATCCTTTCTCTCTTGCATAAAAAATATTTCTCCAATCTAAATCAAGCCTCCGGGGATTTGCATTTATCTCAATAGCGACATTGTTTTGAACACATGCATCTATTACTTTCGTGATATTTATTTTATACGGGTTCCGTGAAAGAAGCAGCCTTCCCGTAGGGTGTGCAAGTACATCGGAATGAGGATTTTCAATTGCTTTGATTACACGTTTTGTCATCTCATTTTCATCAATATTAAAAATAGAATGGACAGCAATTACTACAAATTGAAAATTGGTCATAAAATCATTATCATAATCCAAACTGCCGTCCCGCAAAATGTCGCTTTCAATTCCATGGTACACTTTTGTGTTATTGCTTTCATTGAACTGGTTAATCTCTTCTCTTTGCTGTAAAATTCTATCTTCAGTCAACCCGTTTGCATAAAAAGCAGATTTGCTGTGATCACAAACAGCAAAGTATTCAAAACCTTTTGCAGCACCTTCTGCAACCATTTCGTCGAGTGAATTCATACCGTCGGAATGCATTGTATGAAAATGGAAGAAGCCCTTAAAATCCTGTTGGGCAAGATCACTGTTGCCTTTGAGTTTCTCATTTAAATCAAAATACTGTTCTTCCATCATTTCTGGAATAATATTAACTGAAGCTGCAAAACTCATATTTTCTTTAAATGATTTTTCGGCAGTGGTTAAATATAAAACTTCGTCAAAGTTTTCTTCACCGGTAATATGAATTAATATTGCAAGATCATTTTCTATTTTTAGAGTTTTATAATTCTTATTATCAATCAAATCGTATGAATATTGCTTCCCTATTTCTTCAACCGCATCTTTAAAATCGTTCGTTAAAATTATTATTTCAATTTTCGATATTACTTCTCTTACTCTTCTTAGCTCACCTGTGTATTCAATTTCTTTTACAGCATTTAGCTTTTTTAATTTCTCTATTATATCATCAGCTTTAACGAAAGCATGATTTAATCTCAATAATCCTTTAGAACTTTTTAAACGTTTTATTTCTTCTATAATTTTTGATTGTGTCTTTTCCCCAAAGCCTTTCAGCGGAGCAATTTTATTTTCATTACAGGCATTCTCAAGCTGTTCAAGATTAGAAATATTCAATTCATCATAAATTTGTTTTATCTTTTTTGTCCCTATACCTTTGATATCAAATAATTCCATAATCCCGTCGGGGAGCTTGCTCTTTAAATTATTATAATCTTTTGAGAATCCGTTTTCGTAATAATCATAAACAAAAGCTTGAATCCCCTTCCCTATTCCTTTTATATCTCCCAAAGTTTTATTTTTTATTAGCTCCTCTATAGCATCCAATTTTTTCAAAGCCAATGCACCATTCCTATAAGCATTCACTTTGAATTTATTTTCACCGTTAAATTCCAGCATATCGGAGTAGGTATTAAGCGTGGATATAATTTCTTGTTTAAAAGGCATTTTTAATTAATTGTTAATAAGTAATAATGTTAAATAAGTTACCGCAGTGCCTTGTATGCCCCCCAGTATCACCTGCATAAAAGTGTGCACTTTTAATTCAAGCCTGGACCAGGCAATTATAACAAGCAGCAAAATCAGCGGGAAAACCAGCATTGAATTTAAATAAATCATAATTCCTATGGCAATTGAAACGCCGATTGCATGTGCGCTTACCTTCCAAAATTTATTAACCAGTAAAATCATAACAATGTTTGAAAGATAACAAACCCATAATGAAATAATAATTAAATTTGTATTGAATGCATATAATACAATTATAGAAGTAACGCAGAGAAAAATTCCGATTACAAAACCAAGGGATCTTTCTTTTTGAACACTTGCATCAATATCAGAAACTTTTTTTAGTTTCATTAATGCATAAAATACAATCGCAGGCAGGATAAAGCCGTTCATCAAAGATACTAAAACAACAATAGATTTTGACGATTCGTTTAACCGGAAATAGTAAGCCGCATAAGCAAAAATAAATACATTAAAAATCGGAGGAACAAATAATGTAGAAATGACGCGTGCGAGTTTCTTTTTGAAATCATTCACTTTTTTCACGCCGACTCTGCAAATTCATTTTTGTTCAGCTCATCAAGATAATTTAATAAAAGCTCTTCGATAGGTTTGTACTCTACAAACTCCATTAGTTTCTGTCTTATCTTAGAGGAGTTTCGCAATCCTTTCAAATAACCTGTATAATATTTTCTAAACGGTATAACGGCGCGTCTTACTTCTTTATATTCCAGTTCGTAACGCAGGTGACGAAGAGCCGTATGAATTCTTTTACTTGCATCAATTACTGTTGAAACAAATCCGTTGTTCAACAGTTCTTTTGCTTCTTTAAATATCCACGGGTGCTGAATAGCTCCGCGTGCAATCATTACACCGTCTGCCCCGGTTTCATCAAATGCCCTTTTAACATCCTCCGCAGTAAATATACCGCCGTTTAAAATTACAGGAATATTAACTACTTTTTTTACTTTTGGTATCCACGTCCAGTCGGGGTCGCCGGAATGCCCGTCGCTTCTTGTTCTGCAATGGATTGTTAATGCCTGTATTCCAATATCTTCGAGACGTTTTGCAATCTCTTCAATCATTATGGAATCGTTATCCCACCCGATTCTTGTTTTTACAGTAACTGGTTTGCTCACAGCTTTTACAATTTCTTCACACATCTTTTGAAGATAAGGAGGGTCTTTCAGCAATCCTGCTCCGGCCCCTCTTCTTGCAACTTTTTTTACCCAGCATCCTGCGTTTATATCAATTATGTCGGGATTTTCTTCTTCGGAAATTTTCGCAGCTTCAATCATCGGTTCAAAGTTGCCTCCGTAAACCTGAATACCAACAGGCCGTTCGGCGTCTGTAATCTCAAGTTTATTATGAGTTTTTTTATTTTTTCTAATAAGCCCGTCTGAATTTACAAACTCGGTGTAAACAACATCAGCACCTAATTCTTTGCACAGCTTTCTGAACGGTATACCTGTCACATCTTCCATTGGAGCAAGCAGCAAAGCTTTTTCTATATTTATACTTCCGACCTTAAACATGTTCAACTTTTTTCAAATTTTTGGTATTCAATAAAAAAAGTGTAATAAAAAACACGATTAAAGTAAATGCCGCCCCTGTTAAAAACGGGAATTGATACCCAAGGAAATCAAACGAAAGTCCTCCCCACATTGGCCCGAACACCCTTGCAAGCGCTCCGAAAGATTGATTTACCCCGAGTATTTCCCCTTGCTGGTTATCGGGAGAATATTTTGAAATCATACTTAAAATAGTGGGTTGAAGCATTCCTGTTCCTATAGATAAAACCGCAACCACAATTGCTACGCCCATGAAAGTAATTCCAAAAGGCATAAATCCGAGACCAAGCATCATTAGGATTGTTCCTGTGAGCAGTAAAGTTTTATCCAAAAATTTCTCCGATAGAAGTCGTATTAAGCCGCCTTGAACAATAACTCCCACAATCCCCATTATACCGAAAAGATATCCGTTCTGCTGATCGGTAAAGTTGTAATGTTTGTAACCAAGCAAAGAAAACGTACCGTAAATATTTGCGATTGAAAAGATAAGTATAAAAAATATTATTACTAAAATTCCAATTGAAGGGTTTGTTAAAACCTTCTTTGCAAGCCCCGCATCAATAAGCCTTAAATCGATTTCACCTTTTGGGTTTTTATTTTTATTAGATTCTTCCAAAGAAAATAGAGCGAATAAAAACGCAAAGAAAGCAAACGCTGCGCTGGCGTATCCGGCTACAGCATAACCGTATCCTGAAAGCCACCCTCCTATCAACGGTCCGAATACAAAACCAAGTCCAAAGCCAGCACCTATAAGTCCCATTCCCCTTGCTCTGTCCTTTTGCTCTGTAATATCAGCCATGTAGGCTTGGGCTACTGCAAGATTACTTCCTCCGAATCCGGCCATAATTCTTGCCAACAGCAAAAGAAAAAATGAATCCGCAACTGAAAAAATCATATATGACAAGCTTGTGATTAAAAGCGTTACTAAAATTATGGGGCGACGGCCATGCTTATCCGATATTCTTCCAAAAACCGGGTTAAATAAAAACTGCACCAGTGAGTATACAGCGACAACAATACCTATCCCGTAGTCCGGTACATTCAGTTCAATACTTGCAAAAGTCGGTAAGATAGGTATTAAAATTCCGAAACCCATCATGTCTATGAATACAGTAAAAAACACAATTGTCATTGCTGATTTTTTGTTCATCAGACCAAGTGTACTATTCTAAAAATTAAGTCGTTAAGATAAGAAATTAATCCCGTTTAATTTTTTCTATTTTCATGGAAGGAAATTTCTGTAAGTCGGCAAGATTGATGTTAAATTTTTTGTTTATTCTGGTTAGCTTTATTTCATCCGTATATTTCGTAATTATTTCTTTTGTGTCCCAGAAGCTCTCTTTCATTAGCCTTACGTCTTCCTCTGAAAAATAGGACGGCACTTCGGACGAATACGAAATTTCTGCGGGGAATATCTTGAATTGTTTAGCTTTACCGGTGTCTCCTTTATATACCCATGTAGGTAAATAATTAATTTTTTTTAATTCGATTGAATTATCATGCAAGTTTTTCACAACGGTAAACCCAAGAATTATTCCCGCATCCGAATAACGCCATCTCTGGTTTGAAACAAAATTTCCCATTGAGAAAACTGCAAAGCTTTTTTTTAAGTTGTTGTTAATTTTATAAATTTTTACCGGCTGAATTGAGTGGGTATGACTCGCCAAAATTACATCGGCACCCCAGGCAAATGTGCTGTCAACAATGTTTAACTGGTATTCGTTAGGTTCTCTTTCATATTCTTGACCAAAATGATAATAAACAATATTCAACTCAGAACCATTAGTATCAGCCGTCTCCAGATCACTCTTTATTCTCTCTTCATTCATTCTATTTAAATAATGGGAATTAGCCAACCCGTTATTAGTACTGTATGTGTATGACAGAATAGCGGTTTTAATTCCTTTTATATCAATGATTTTTATTGAATCCAGGTCTTCCGCTGTCAGATTAGTACCTGAAAAATACAAACCGGACTCATTTATTTTTTGTATTGTTCTTTTCAGCCCATTAACGCCCTGATCGAACACATGATTGTTTGCAGTAAAAAGCAAATCAAAACCACATTCTTTCAAGGCATCCAAGAATGAATCCGGGGTATTGAAAACCGGATACCCCTTGTAGCTCATTTTATTCCCGGCGAATACTGTCTCCAAATTTCCCATTGCAAAATCGAAAGATTCAATGAACGGTTTCACCTCAGAAAATACAGGGTGAAAATTATAAGTTGAATCATCAACTTTTGCATATTTCAATTGTGAGCCGTGCACCATTAGATCCCCTACTGCACAAAAGGAAACTTGAATAATTTCCCGAGTGTTTTGCACCTGGGAAATTATTTGATTTCCCATTGCCAAAATCAGTAACAGATAGAAGAAGAAAATTCCGGATAATATTTTATTCTCTTTTCCCATAAAAAAATAGGCTGAATAAAATTCAGCCTATGAAATAAAAGCTATACTCCTGCTAACTTAATCCTGTTTCTCGTCCTTTCTTTGAGCTTTAACATCCTGAACTTCATTGCGGATATCCTGCGCCATTCTTTTCAATTCGCTAAGACCTTTTCTTAGTCTTGTACCTGCTGCGGCTTGTCCTTTTGCGTAAAACTTCTGCACATCCGGTTCCAGACTTTTTAGATATTCGATTAGGTTGTAGTACTTTTCGCTCATAGTTCCTCCATTAATGGTTGTAAATTATTTTGAATTTTCGAGAATAATTTCAGCAATATCTTTTATTTGAACTTCTTCATTTTTCTCAAACTCTTTTACGCCGTCTGTCAGCATAGTCATACAGAACGGGCATGAAGAAGCAATAGTATCAGCTCCTGTAGCCAATACTTCTTCCGTCCGGTTGTTGTTAACCCTTGTACCTTCTGTTTCTTCCATGAACATTCTACCGCCACCGGCGCCGCAGCAAAAACCTTTATCTTTACTTCTTTCCATTTCAACTAATTCGAGTCCTCCAATACTTTCCAGAGATTTTCTCGGTTCATCATATATGTCGTTATATCTACCCAAATAACATGAATCATGAAACGTAACTTTGTCTTTTATTTCTTTGTCGCTAATTTCAATTAACCCTTCCTCTATCAGTCTGTTTATCATTTCGGTGTGATGCTCCACTTCAAAGTTGCCGCCAAATTGAGGATACTCGTTCTTCAAGGTATTATAACAATGCGGACAACCGGTAACAATCTTCTTAACCTTATAATTATTAAGTGTCTCTACATTTTCTTGAATAAGCATTTGAGCTAAGTACTCATTGCCCAGTCTTCTTGCAGTATCTCCATTACATTTTTCTTCAGCACCCAAAATTCTAAAATCGATTCCGGCTTTCTGCATTAGCTTTGCAAAAGCAATAGATACTTTCTGGTACCTGGCGTCAAACGAACCCGCACAGCCTACCCAGAAAAGATATTCACAGTCTGAATCTTCCGTCATAGTTTTTATACCTAATCCTTCTGCCCAGTTAGCTCTATCCTGCGGATTAAAAGCCCAGGGTGTAAAGTTTGTTTCAATATTTTTAAATACGTTGTTTAGTTCAGACGGGAAATTTGATTCCATCAAAACCAGATTCCGTCTCATTTCAACAATAGAGTCAACATGTTCAATTGCAACCGGGCATTCCTGCACACAAGCCATACATGTTGTACAAGCCCATAATTCGTCTGCCGTAATGTAATCATTTACTAAAGTTTTTTCTAAAATTTTATTTTCATCTTCTACGCCAGCCAAAACTAAGGGAGCTTTTTCTTCCGTACGGTGACGTATATCAACTATTATTTTTCTTGGAGATAATTTTTTACCGGTATTGGCCGCGGGACACGCACCGGTACACCTTCCGCATTCCGTACATGCAAAGCCGTCCAGCATCTGTTTCCATGTCAAGTGTTCAACGTCTGCCGCACCAAATTGCTCGGCCTCTTCATCTTCCAGGTCCAAAGGTTTTAGTGCATATTTTTTATCTCCGACTTTTGTAAAGAAAACATTCGGGATAGAACTGAATACATGCAAATGTTTTGAAAAAGGGAGGTAGTTCATAAAAACAAAAATTGTTACTATGTGTATCCACCAAAAAATCTCATACCACAATGCGGAAGAGGAATGAGAAAAGACGGAACTTAATGCAGCAGAAATCGGCCTTATTTCGTATTCGGCAAGTGTATAATAATTTTTTGCAATACCGGAAGCGTTCTGACCGAACATTGATATTACTACAATCAAAATAAGGCTTAAGATGAATGCAGCATCCAGTTGACCTTCCTTGCCTACGTCAAGCCTTTCAACTTTTTGAATAAGCCTTCTATAAAATGAAAACATTACCGAACCAATTACCAGAATTCCGAATATATCCTGAACAACCGTAATCAACGAAAAAACAGGCCCAAGAAATTCAAGTGAGAAAGGTGAATAAAATCCCTGGATAATTCCTTCAAGCACTACAAAAAGGAACAGCATAAATCCCCAGAAAATAAAAAAGTGTAATGTACCTGCAACCGGATCACGCAGTAATTTTGATTGCCCGAAAGCAATAGTCAAAACATTTTTAATTCTCTTCCCGATGTTGTCAAACCTGTTGTCTTCCTTTCCAATTGATAAATAACTTACTAACCTTTTAATGCTATACCCCAAAAAACCGAACGAAAGAAAAAACACAATTATGAAGACAATATTTTTCAGTTCCATATTACCCGTAAAATTAAATTAAGGAGTTATTAAAAAATTGATTTGTTTTTTGTAAAACCATCTCAAACTTTTCATTACTTCCTTCAAAAGGATGTTTGCAATCAAAAGTATGGCCTGTTTTGTTTATTATAAACAATTCCGTATTTCTCTTATCAGACCATTCATAAAGCTGGTTTGCTTCTTCACAGGGCACTGCCAAATCCTGGTCTCCATGAATTAATAACAATGATTTATTTAAACCGGCAACAGATTTTTCAAGATTCAAAGAACCGTTTTTATTCATTTCTATATCATTTAACAAATCAACGTCCAACCGCATTAATTGCTGTGTTCTGTTGTTTAATACTTCAAAGTAACCTTTTTCCTTCCACTCTTTTTTTTGCCTTTCAGAGTACCTGTCAAGTTTTGCAATAGATGCCCATGTTACAACCGCTTTGATATCATCAACCAGGTTTGCCGTAATCAAAGCAACAGCGCCTCCCCGGCTGTGTCCGATCAATCCGATAGAAGGATTATCAACTTCGCCAAAAAAATTATTTTTAAGAGCTTCTATTATTTCTTTTAATTCTCTAACTTCACGCGAAAAAGTATTCTTAGCAAACTTATCAAGTTCGTCAAATTCCAATGAATCGTCACCCACACCGTTATGCGAGAAATTAAACGTCACTACATAATATCCGCGATCTGCAAAGTACCTACCTAAGTAAGGATTAAAACCCCAATCTTTGAATCCCTTAAATCCGTGTACAAAAATTAAAAATCTATTTGATTGGAAGTTTTCTCTACCAAATGATGTGATATTAATTTTTTCGTTATCGCTCGCAACAAAGACAGTATTTTCGCCCATGGTTCCAAATATGGCTATTACACGTTCAAAAGTCAAGAATTTCGATTATATTTTTAACTTCACATAATATAATTCCGGTTGTTAAATAAAAAATATATGTGGGTTGTGAAATTTTATTTTAAAACCTTATTCATTATTTTGCATATTTCCAATTATAGAGAATACCGACTTATGCAAATTGAATTTACTGACGAGCAAAATATGCTCAGGGACATGGTAAGACATTTTACCGATGGAGAGATTAGACCAATAGCTTCTCAAATTGATGAACAAGAAGGAATACCTGATGAATTGTTAACTAAATTAGGAGAGACCGGATTAATGGGAACTGCTTTCCCTGAAAAATACGGCGGGGGCGGTTTTGGTGAAATAGGCTACTGCATTGCCCAGGAAGAGGTTACCAAAGCTTGCGGTTCTACTGCATGTACCATTGGTGCGCATCAATCAATAGGAACTAATGCAATTTATTTAGGCGGTTCGGAAGAATTAAAAATGAAGTACATGCCCGACCTATGTTCAGGTAAAAAAATTGCAGCATTCGCTTTAACTGAAGCGGAAGCAGGTTCCGATACTTTTAATTTAAGAACATCGGCAGAATTTAAAAACGGTAAGTGGATTTTAAACGGAGAAAAAATCTGGATATCAAACGGAGCAATTGCCGATGTATTTTCCGTTTTTGCCAGAACGAAAAAAGGAATAACCGGGTTTGTTGTTGAAAAATCTTTTCCCGGTGTTGGTATAGGACCAAACGAAAAAAAATTGGGAATCAAAGGTAGTGTGACCAACACAATCACCTTTGATAATGTTGAAGTGCCGGAAGAAAATATGATCGGCGAAGAAGGCAGGGGTTTCATTAATGCTATGCATACTCTAGATACCGGCAGATTGGGTGTTGGCGCATGCTGTATCGGCGCAGCAAAAGAAATGTTAAAACTGTCTACCGAGTATTCCATACAAAGAAAACAATTTAAGCAAACAATCTCCAAATTTCAGGCAATACAGTTTATGCTTGCGGAAATGAACACTACAATTTATGCAATGGAAAGCATGCTTTACCGTGCAGCGGAAAAATACGACCAGGGGAAAGATATAGCCGAGGAAGCTGCAATAGTAAAGCTGTTTTGCAGCGAAGGTGTTTCGGATGTTGCTGATAAAGCATTGCAGATACACGGCGGAATGGGATTTTCACGCGAACTTCCGATTGAAAGATTTTATAGGGACGCTAGAATATTGCGTATATTTGAAGGTACGAGTGAAATTCAAAAAATGATTATCTCGAGAAAAGTATTAAAGAAAAAAGGGGACTGGAATTTATAAATGTCGGGAATTTTAGTTATCCCGTCAATTGACATTAAAGACGGAAAGACGGTTAGAGTAGTTCAAGGTATTCCGGAACTTCACTGCAAAGAGTATGGTGATGATCCTGTAAAAATGGCTTTAATCTGGAGAGCGGAAAACGCAAAAGTAATTCACTTAGTAGATTTTGATTCATCACATGTTCATTCTCATAAAAACTATGATATAATTAGAAAAATATGTGACTCTGTTGTAATACCCGTTGAACTTGGCGGAGGTATTCATACAATAAAAGAAGCTGAAGAAATTTTTGACCTTGGTGTTTTTAGATTGGTAATCGGAACAATGTGTTATGAGAATCCGGAAGAGTTTGAAACTCTTTTAAATAAATACGGAACAAAAAGAATTTCGGCGGCAATGGATGTAATTGACAATGAAGTTGTTGTTGGAGGAAGAAAAATAAAGACGGGCATTTCGGTTAAAGAGTATGTAAAAAAAATAAGTTCTTTCGGTATTGAAAGAATCGTTGTAACCGACGTAAAGAGAAACGGAATGCTGCAGGGACCTAATATTGAATTGTGTAAATTAGTTGCGGATATTTCCGGTAAAAGAGTTACATTAAGCGGAGGAATAAGCGGTTATAAAGATTTGGAAAAAGTAAAAGACTCTTCCAACGACGATATAGATTCCATAATTATAGGGAGAGCTTTATATGAAAATAAATTCCCGTGTCAAAAAATCTGGCGTGTAGCCGAATCAGGTATCTTCAATTGAGGTTCAAATGGAAGAAAACAAAAATTTCATACCAAACAGCTTTTGGAACAACCTATTTAAATTGCCAACGGAAAAAAGCGATATCCAAAACATTTTAAAAACAATTCCGGCCTTTAGAAAATTTGATAAGAAACATTTAAAATTATTTTTAACAACCTTGCACCATAGAGAATATCAAGCCAATGAATATGTGTTCCATCAAGGCGATCCCGGTATAGGACTTTACATTATTATGGAAGGCGAGATATTAATCTCAAGCAAAACAGAACACGGATACGAACACAGATTTGCAATTCTTAAGGAAGGTGATTTTTTTGGCGAGCTTGCTCTGCTCGATAACGAAGTAAGATCAGCTTCTGCAGTAGCATTAAAAAATTCTAAGCTGTATGTAGTTTTCCGTCCGGACCTTGATGAGTTTATTGACAAATATCCTAAACAAGGTGTTGAAATTTTAAGGGGAATTTCGCAAATAATAACTACAAGGCTCAGAAGACTGAATGAAGATTATGTTGCCTTGTATAATAGAACACTAAAAAATATGCAGGAAATAGAAGATGCAAATGATTAAAAAAATATTAGTTCCTGTAGATTTTTCCGATTATTCCAAAAACGCGCTTAGCTATGCTGCTGATTTTGCAGAACACTTTAAAGCTAAAGTCTATTTAATCTACGTAGTTGAACCGGCAATTTATCCGGCAGATTTCAGTCTCGGCCAGGTTGCTATTCCCGCTCCTGATATGGATATTACCGAGAAAGCCAAGGACGAGTTAACTTCGCTTGCTGAAGAGTATCTTGCCGATGCACTTGATTCGGAGGTAGTGATTAAAACCGGTAAGGCTTTTGTGGAAATTAACGAATTTGCACGCGAGTGCGATGCGGATTTAATTATTATTTCTACGCACGGGCATACAGGTGTTGAACATCTCCTTTTCGGCAGCACCGCCGAGAAAGTTGTCAGAAAAGCGCCCTGTCCGGTACTTTCGTTAAGAGAGCCTATTAAAGGTTTTAAATTCAACGTATGACTATGCAGATAAAGGCCGATGATGAATTAAGTAAAATACTATCCGATAATATATCAGGCAGTATTGAGATAAACTTAAAATTGAATAACTACCTTAAAAAAAACTTTCTGCTTCAGGAAAATAAAGAAGAGTTTATTTTATTTCTCCAGGAAAAATTCAGCACCTTTCAAACAATTGTGAATTACCTGCAGGAAGTTTATAATCTTTACTATCAGCCGGATCATACTAATTTAAAATTATATTTTTATAATTTTGAATCGGATATTGAAAATGTCTATTTGAAAATTTTCAGAAAGTTTTTCCCGCTTGTAAAAAATGTTGATACGTTTCTTACTTTTTCCAACAGTAATACCTTGCTTAGAATTTTTGAAATGTTGAATAAAGAAATTAAAGAAATGGTTATTACTGTGTGCGAATCACGCCCAGTTTTGGAAGGGAGAACATTCTGCAAAAAACTTATCGACTTAAACATAAGTACACGCCTTACAACAGAAGCAATGTCTGCAAGAGATATTGAAGCATCCGGCGCAGTGGTTGTAGGCGCAGATAAAATATTATCCAACGGTGATGTAATAAATAAAATAGGAACAAAGCAGCTCGCAATTTTATGTAGGTATTTCAGAAAGCCGTTTTATGTGCTGGCGGATAAATCCAAAATTTCCAATTCAAACGAATTTAATCCCAAAGAATACCCATCTGTAGAAATATGGAATGATGCCCCGATTCAACTGCAGATAAATAACATTTATTTTGAAAGGGTTGATAAAGATCTAATTACAAATGTAATTACAGATTAATTCGTGTTGCCCAATGAAGCCATATTCTTATGTATGACATGGTTTCTTCTTTTTTAATAGTTATGAATAATAATTGCTATTCACGAAGGTGAGTACGTGGCTATTGAAGTACCTAATTGAGTTCTGCAACACACTCTGAATGCCGGAGCTGTTAAACATTATGAAATACGACTGCTTAATAAACTTGATGCTGGATGAAATAATTTTCGGGCTGGATGAAAGAATCAAGTTGTTGGATTGGATGATTAAATGATTGGATGGAAGAAACTTGATGCTGGATGGAATAAATTTATGGCTGGATGAAATAATTTTCAGGCTGGAAGGAATAATTGCGGAGTTAAATGGAATAATTCGGTATCTAAATGAGACGATTCAGTGTCATAATGAGATGATTACGGAGTTAAATGGAATAATTTTAGAGCTAAATGGGATAAATTTGGAGCCGGATGCATTTTTTGAATAATTTTTAACGTTTTTGTTAGTACTCCCAAGAAACTCAGTCCCGCAAGAAACCCAACTTTTCTCCGCTGAGCGTATCATAAAGCGTCAGCTTAAAAATATTACGTCCCTCTCCTATGTATGGATTTTTGATTTAATTATCTACTAACTATTTATAGAATAAACCAACTTCCTCCAAGGAAGTTGGTTTATAAATACGGCGGAGCGGTATAGAAGTGATGAAATAACCGCTCATTGTAAGATCAGATAATATCCGGCAAATTTTGTTTCACCTTCACTAGGCTTTTAATTTTTCGGGTGTTATTTTTTACTAATGTAACGCTGCTCCGCTGTTAATGCTAAATTTTATCGGCAGAAATTTATAAGTGTCTCCCCGCTGCATTGTAGCGAAACATCTGCAGCAGTTTAGTGATTTTGAGATTTTAGTGTACTTTGTTAAGTATCTCATGTGCTTTATATACTTGTTGCAAATTGTTTTTGTGATTTTGTTTTTATTTAGAACTCACCTAAATCCTCCCCGCCTCCCAAAGTCTCATACGGCAGGCAGGTCTTAAAAAGGAGAGGACTTTATGGCAAAATCCCAAAACCAATTTGGCTTGTGTATGTACTCTGTCATCCAAAATTATATCTTTAGATTCAAGTGGTCTTTATAAACGCAGTCCATCTATAGAAGTACAGTTCTTTAGAGTGACACAGGTTTGACCTTGACTTTTAAGTATGGTTAACGCCCAAGCAAGTCACTCTTTGACTCTTTCTTCAATTTTGTTTTTCACTCTACCCAAAACCGGTTGTTAGAAATAAAAAGCCGGGACTGTTGTATGCTGCCAAAATTAAATCCGGGAGTTTTTGCAGCCCATGTCTATTAAATAAATTAATGACACACCTATTTAACAATTAATATTATTGTTGTATTTTAAATCTCACAAATCTGTCGATTAAATGTTTTTTGATTTAGCTGAAAATTAGTTGAATATAATTAGGGATTGCTGAAGTTCTCAGATGCAAAATTCAAACCTATGTTGCTTATGGCACAAAGCTCTCAGTGTATAAGCCATTTTTCTAAGCTT